>CAWIHJ010000129.1:0-19904 GCA_963835795.1 uncultured Gammaproteobacteria bacterium | reverse complement strand
TGTGCCTGTACGCCTTCAACCGTACCGTATTGCTTACACCGAGAGCCGCCATGAATTCGAAGTGATCAGCGCGGCGGCGGCCAATGACATGAGCGCGGAAGCCATCGTCAAACGCATCCAGCAACGCGTCGGCGATACGCCCTGCTACCTGACATTCGACATCGATTGCCTGGATCCCAGCTACGCGCCCGGCACCGGCACCCCGGTGATCGGCGGGCTGACCACCGACCGCGCGTTGAAGATCATTCGTGGCCTGCAGGGCATCAACCTGGTCGGCATGGACCTGGTCGAGGTCGCGCCCTCGTATGATCACGCCGAAATCACGTCGCTGGCCGGCGCCACGCTGGCGCTGGAAATGCTTTACCTGCTCGGCGCCAACAAGGGCGCCTGAGCGCCAGCTAGCAATACCGTCAGTCGAACGCAGGCATGTCGCGCACGAACAGCGGCGCGTAGATGTCCTTTTCCGATTGCAGGTGGCGCGCCGCCGAGTGACCGTCGTAAACGGCGGCGGCTACGGTGCCGGGCGCCAGGCAATCGCCGATCGCGCGCAGCGTTTGCAAGCGATCCTGGTGCAGCAGCAAGTCCTGGTACAGCTCATCGTCCGGCGCGCGAGACGTCACCATCACCAGCGTATCGAATTCGATCGACGTGCGATTCCTGTCGCTGTAGACGTTGGCGATCGTCGCCTGGCCGGGGCTGATCTCGAGCACACGTTGCGACACGCGGATATCGACATCGAGATCGAGCAAGCGCGCCTGTATCTTATCTTGCTCCAGCGTATTTTCGAGTCCATATCGAGACCACCGACTCCGGCGTCAGCAGGCATACCTCGTGCCCCTGCTCACGGAACCGTTCGGCCAGTGTACTGCCCATGTAATAGTGATCGTCGTCGTAGATCAGCACCCTGCCCTTAATCTCGGCGCCGGCGAACACGTCATCCGCAGTCAGGGTGGCGACGGACTCGATGCCGGGGATCGCAAAGGCGTGCATGCGGCCGGTGCCGTCACGGCGCCAGTGCGAACCGGTAGCGATCATCACGTGCGGAATCTCCAGCGCCAGCACATCCTCTGCGCCAAGCCGATTATCCCGGTATATTTCGACATTGGCTTTCTGCGCGAGCTGGTATTCACGGTAATCGCGCACGCGTGCATAACTCGACATGCCAGGCAGTTCGCTTTCACGATTGATGCGCCCGCCCAGCGTTTTTGAGGCTTCTGCAAGCGTCACCGCGTAACCGCGATTCGCCAGTTGCAGGGCACATTCGAGGCCGGCCGGACCGGCGCCAATCACCAGCACCGCATCGTCACTACGCGCCGCTTCGATTTTTTCCGGATGCCAGCCCTGCTTCCACTCTTCACCCTGGGTCGGGTTTTGCGTGCAGCGAATGGGCGCCGCCATCATGTCCTGTGCCACGCAGATGTTGCAGCCGATACACTCGCGGATATCCTCGATCCGACCCTCGTCGATCTTGCGCGGCAGGAAGGGATCGGCGATCGACGGACGCGCCGCGCCGATCAGGTCGAGCACGCCGCGTTTGATCTGCGACACCATGGTATCGGCAGAGGTAAAGCGGCCGACACCGACCACCGGCTTGCTGGTCAGCGTTTTGACAAAGGCGGTATAGGGCTCCTGGTAGCCCTCGTCAGGTTCGAAGCGCGCAGTTGACGAATCGTTGTCCCAGCCGCTGATATTGACATCCCACAGATCCGGAATTTCGGCCAGCATGCCGACGATATCGCGCCCCTCGCTTTCCCAGTTCAGACCATCGGCGCCCAGCAACTCGTCGGTGGCAAAGCGAAACGCGATGGCGCAGGTATCGCCAACGGCTTCCTTGACATCGGTGAGGATTTCCTTCGCGAGTCTGACCCTGTTTTCCAGGCTGCCGCCATACTCGTCGCTGCGCTTGTTGTACTGCGTTTTGAAAAAATGCTGCAGCACGCTCATGTCGTGGCCGGCATAAACATAAACGATATCGTAGCCCGCCTGGCGCGAGCGCTTTGCGGCATCGACGTGCCAGCGGCGCACATCGGCAATATCGCGCTTCGTTCATCGCGCGCGCCTGGATCGGGTAACTGCCGTGCACGGCCATGGAAGATCGGCGCCATCGGTGCGACCCGGCTGTACAGGTTGGGCGCGTGCAACCCGGGGTAACCAACTCGATACCGGCAAGCGCACCGTATTCGTGCACCGCATCGGTCATCAGGCGGTGTTGCGGAATGTCGCGGTCGTCCCAGATACGTCCCTCGAAAGTGCGGCGACACTTCGGAACTCGGGTGAATTTCGACTTCCTGGGTGCAGATCACGCCCCAGCCACCCTCGGCCTTGACCGCGCGGTTGGCGGCCTCGGCGCGCGGCCGACCGTGACCCAGCATGTTGCAATGCGGCACCTGGTAAAAACGATTGGGTGCGGTCACCGGACCGATTTGCACCGGCTCAAATAGGATGTCGTACTTTGGATCTCTAGCCATCGTGTCTCCTAAACAACTACTCGGTCGCGCTTGACTTCGACTCGCGCACAGCCCAGCTCGCGCGCCGCCTTGTGCCCGGCATAGACCGCGTCGGCAATCATTCCCGGGTGCTCGACAATCGCCGATGCGCTGCAGGGAGACCAGTCCCTTTTGCTCCAGTTCGCCACGGCGATGTTGAGTACCTGCCACAGCCGCGTCGTCGGCGATGCGCGCGCTGATCGGAATCAACTGATCAGCGCCGCGAGTTTGCATCAGCTTGCCGCTGTAGACGCACTGCAGACTGCACCAGCACCGGTCTCAAAACCAACCAAACCCCGCTGCGTCACGCATTCGACACCGGCGTCGATCAGGGCCTGCATCGTCGGCCTATGTTCCTCGGTGAAATGGCTCCAGCCGGCGAGAGACTCGGCGGGTGTAACCAGGGTAACCTGGCAACCGCCGGCAGCCGCCTGCAGCGCAATAGCGCTGCCGAGATAATAGTGATCGTCGTCGTAAATCACGACCCGGCCCTCGAGCAGCCTACCGCGCAGTATCTCTTCGACCGAAAGCACATCGTGCGTGCTCGCAACCGGCGAACGGCGAGTTACGCCAGCGCCCGACGCCGTCGCTGCGCCAGCTGGCACCGGTGGCGATGATCACGTGCTGGCTATCGAGCTCGACGATGGCGTCGGCATCGAGTCGATTATCGGGGTAGATATCGACATTGCTCATACGCTGCAGCTGCCCGAGGCGCCAGTCGCGCACCCGCGCGTATTCGGCAAGCCCGGGCAGGCGCGATTCGCGATTGATGCGCCCGCCCAGCTCTTGCTCCGCCTCGGCCAGCGATCACCCGGTAGCCGCGTTGGCCGAGCGCACAGGCCGCCTCCAGCCCCGCGGGTCCGGCGCCGACCATCAGCACCGATTCGTCCGCGTGGCGCGGCTCGATGCGGTCCGGGTGCCAGCCACGCCGCCACTCCTCGCCCATGGTCGGGTTTTGCGTGCAGCGAATCGGCACGCCCAGCGAATCGTGCGCATAACAGACATTGCAGCCGATGCACTCGCGAATATCGTCGAGCCGGCCGTCGTCGATCTTGCGCGGCAGGAACGGATCGGCAATCGAGGGCCGCGCCGCGCCGATCATGTCCTGGGTGCCGCGTGGTGATCTGCTTCAACATGGTATCGGGCGACGTGAAGCGACCGACGCTGACCACCGGCTTGGTGGTCAAGGCCTTGAGCCTCGCGACCGCGGCCTGGTTCTGCGCCTCCTTGACGAAGCGCGAACTGCCCATTTCGAGGTCGTAATCGTTGACCGTGATATCCCACAGGTCGGGCATCTCGGCGAGTGACCGAAACACTCGATCAGCCCCTGTGGATCGTCGTCGAAATCGCGCGGTATCGAATAGCGCACCGCCACCGCGCAGCGCCCGGCGACGATCTTCGCCGACGTCTTCGATCACCTCGCGCAACAGGCGCACGCGGTTCTCGGCACGCCGCCATAGGCGTCGTCGCGCTGGTTGAATTCACGGATTGAGAAAGTTGTGCAGCAGGTAGTAGTGATTGCCGTAGACGTAGACGATATCGAAGCCGGCGCTCAGCGCGCGCCGCGCCGCGGCGCGGTACATTTCGCGAAACGCATCGATATCGGCCAGGCTCATGGCCTGGCTTTGCACCGTGCTGCCGAGCGTCGCCTGGTTCGGCAGCTGGCGACATCCATCGCGACCTCGCGGCTGTACAGGTTGGCCGATGAGTGTCCGCCGTACCACAACTCGACCCCGGCCAGCGCACCGTGCGCGTGCACCGCATCGGTCATCAGGCGCAGATTGCGAATATCGTCGTCGTCGCGCAGGCTGGCGCTCGGGTAGGGCGATTCGTCGGAGCTGGCGTGAATCGAGCAATATTCGGTGCACACCACGCCCCAGCCACCCTCGGCCTTGACCCCGCGCATCGCCGCCAGCATCTGCGGGCGGTGGTACCCCATGCCGGTGCAATGCGGCACCTGGTAGAAGCGGTTCGGCGCGGTGACCGGTCCGATCTGCATCGGTTCGAACAATGGGTCGTAACGTGGATCGCGCGCCATACTGGTACTCCTGCAAGCAGAATCTCGGAGAAGTGTCTAACCGACCGCGGTCACCTTGCGCTTCGCCAGCAAACGCTCGTTTTGCCCTGAGCCATGCTGCCTTCGCGGCGCCTGCATCCAGGGAAACCACCGGCAACAGCTCACGTAACTGATTCTGGAACGAGGCCACACCGAGTTCCAGGTCCGACAGCATCACCCCATCGAAGGCACTGGAGCGCATCCCTGCAGCCGCCCATTCGATCAGGTGAATGTCTTCATCACCCACGTCCATGTTGATGTCGCGATTGAGCTCGCGCGCGCGCTGCATCTCGGCGCGCGTCGTCCGGCAGCGCATAGGTAACGCCCGCCATGACACTCTTTCTGATTACCGACCGGGTAGATTTGATAAATCTCGATCTGGTCCGGGAACAGCGTCAACACGAATCCCGGAAACATACCCCAGTAGATCCACAGGTGCTGATGCGATTCGGGCAGGTAACTTTCCTGCGGCAAGCTGGCGACATAGTCGCGATTGCGTTGCAATTTGTGCTTGCGGTCCTTGAAGCTGCCAAAGGCCCGGGTCAGCGCACCCGCGAGCGGCTGATCGGTGTAGCTCGAGCCGACCAGGTCGAACAATTCCGGGTGGCCGATCGGCACGTGGTAACCCTCGTTGTCGATATCGAGCACCGCTTTCCAGTCGAGGTCGAAGCGATACTGGTAGGGCTCTCCAATGGCTGCATGTCTTCGATGCGATACAGACCGATCTCTTCCGCCGCCTCGGCAAACAACTCGGCCACCGACGGACCGTCGCCGCCAAAACGCAGGAAAATCATGCCGTGCCAGACTTCGCAATCGAGCGGCTTGAGCCCGAACTGCGCCTTGTCGATTTCGGGAAAGGCATTCGCCTTCGGCACATTTTTCAACGATCCGTCGAGGTTGTAAGACCAGCCGTGGAACGGACAGATCATCGCGTTACCGCAATGGCCTTTTTCCTCGGCCACCACGCGCGACGCGCGATGCCGGCAAACGTTATGGAAAGCGCGCAGCTCGCCGTCCTGATCGCGTACCACGACGGCGCGCTCATTCGCCATTTCGAAGCACTGGTAGTCACCCGGGCGCGGCAAATCCGACACGTGCGCGACAAACATCCAGTTGCGCAGAAAGATTTGCTCCATTTCCAGCCGGGTCAACTCATCGTTGTTGTAGGTCCATGCCGGCAGCCCACGGCGCGCCGCGGGATCCCGGAAAATTTCGTCTGCTGGGATAAATTTCATTGTCATTACACTCGGAATTCTTAAATGTAGGTCGACCTGTGATCAGGCCGCCGGGGATGGATGCCGGCTCGCATCCGGCGCAGCTTGCTTCTCGGCACTGATATCCTCCATCGCCAGCAGAATACCCTTGCGCAAGATGCTTACCATCTCGTCGATCTGCTCGCGCGTAATCGTCAGCGGCGGCGACATCACGCACATGTTGATCAACGGCCGCACGATCAAGCCCATCGCCTGGCAGTGCTTGTCGATACGACTGCCGAGTTCGACATCCATATCCAGGTCATCGCCGCCCTGCTGCAGTTCGCATTCGACGCAACCCATCAAGCCCTGCCCACGCACATCGGTAACGATCGGAATGTCGCGCAATGTCTGTAACTGCTGCTGCAGTACGGCCCGGTATCCTGCACCTGTTCGAACAGCTTTTCACGCTGCAGATTTCCAGGTTCTTGATGCCGGCCGCGGCCGAAACCGGGTGACCGGAATAGGTAAAGCCATTGGAAAATACCGCGGAATCGCCGCCCAGGTCCTTGATTTCCTGAATCAACCGATCGGATACCAGGAAGGCGCCCATGGGGACGTAACCCGAGGTCAAACCTTTTGCCGTGGTGATGATGTCGGGCTGGATGCCAAACACATCTTCGGAGGCAAAGCAGTAGCCCAGGCGACCAAAGGCGGTGACCACCTCGTCCGACAGGTAGAGCATGTCGTGCTTGCGACAAACTTCGAGGCAACGCTGGTGATATCCCTCAGGCGGCACGATCACGCCACCCGAGGCGAGAATCGGCTCGGCCACGAACACGGCACATTTATCGGCGCCGACCTCGGCAATCATGTTTTCCAGATTGGCCACACAGGTTTCCAGAAACTCGGCATCGGATTGCCCGGCAGGCTTGTGCAATGGATGCGGCGCATCGATGTGGTGCACCATGCCTTCGACCACATCCATATTGCTCTTGTCCCGCTCCTTGCCGGAAACGCTACCACTGAGATAGGTGCTGCCGTGGTACCCACGCTTTTGCGCGATGATGTGCTTCTTGTCGCGCTTGCCGCGCATGTTGTTGTAGAACTGCACGAAACGCAGCGCCGAATCGACCGCCGTCGAACCCCCGGTAGTGAAAAACACGTGATTCAGATCACCAGGCGACAACTCCGCGAGCTGCGCGGCAAACCGTGCCGCCGGGCCGGTAGTCATCGACCACGGCGAGACGTAAGTCAGCGCCATGATCTGATCGTAGACGGCCTGCGCCATTTCCTTGCGGCCATGGCCAATATTCACACACCACATGCCCGCCGGCGCATCCAGCAAACGATTGCCTTCGCTGTCCTCGACATAAACACCCTCGCCCTTGCTCAGCAAGGTGCGCTTGTTCCCACCGAGTTTGACGATGTCGTCCCAGGGATGAATGAACTGGTTGTCTTGTTGTTTGAGTTCTACTGAACTGCTCATACGGAATCTCCTGTGGAATAAGGGCTCGAATCTGCCATAAAGATTCAGTCATTATAATTAATTTATTAATTTATGCAATATTTTCAATGATATAGGACTTTTAATTGACTAACCACTCAGTTAAAAGTAGTATGCACCCAACTTTGGAAACGGGATTCACGTGTCCACACAGGTAACTGCAAAGAATTTTTCCAGCCGAAATCGCAAGCATCAGAGCGAGTTCCGCAAGCAACAATTGATCGAAGCGACCATGGACTGCATCGACAAACTCGGGCTCTCGCAAACCACCCTGTCGCGCATCGCCGAGCGGGTCGGCATATCGCAGGGCAACGTCCTGTTCCACTTTCATATCCAAGGAAGCCCTGCTCGACCAGACCTTGCGCCACCTGAGTGATGAATACCACGCCAACTGGCTCGCGGCACTGGCCGCAGCCGCAACGAATCCCTACGCACAATTGCGCGCGCTGATCGAATCTTCGTTTACCCCGAAAATCTGCAATCGGCGCAAGATCAGCGTGTGGTACGCCTTCTGGGGCGAATCGCGCTCGCGACCAAAATACATGCGCGTGTGCGGCGCCCACGACAAGGCATTTTCCGACCAGCTAACGGCCCTGTGCCGAGCCCTGGAAGGCGAGTCGACGCCACGCCTCGACGCCGTCACCGCCGCACTGAGTATCGAAGGGATGATCGACGGCCTGTGGCAGAATTTCCTGATCGGGCCGCCCGGATTCAAACGCGGCCAGGCAATCAGCGCAGTGTACGACCTGATCGATGCCATTTACCCAAATCTCAACGCGACAAGACATTGAGCAAGCCGCACAGCTCTTTGAGCCACAGCTTGCATCCTGTGGCAAACACCACGTTCACTGGAGGAGGCAGGAATTCAGAATCTAATGTAAATGTTTAAAACTAGCGCCCATCTATTGATATGGACTACTATTCGTCGTTATGCTATCTATCTGAATTTAGCACTGAACCCTGATTGATTCGCAGCGTTAAGCCAGGGTACAGATAGATAACACAATAATAGGTCTGCATTACAGAGCCAATAAAATTTTCGAGGAAAAATTAATGAACAAAGACACTGCTTTTAAATCCACCCTGATCGGCTTGACCGCTGCGTCGCTGATTACGGTCGCGACCGTGGCCTCTGCCGCCGGCAAGCTGAACGTCAGCAACTGGGCCGAGTACATGGCCGAGGACACCATCGACAACTTCGCCAAGGAATACAATGTTGAAGTCACCTTTACGCCCTACGACTCGGTCGAAGCGATCGATTCCAAGCTGCTTGCCGGCAGCTCGGGTTACGACGTGGTTTCGCACTCCGCGTCGTCGGTAGCGCGCCTGCTGCAGGGAAATATTCTGCGCAAGATCGACAAGACCAAGCTGTCCAATTTCAAGCACATGAGCCCGGACGTCATGGCGCAGGTAGGCCAGAAGTGGGATCCCGGCCACAATTACTTTGTGCCCTTCATGTGGGGAACCCATGGAGTCACTTATAACAAGGAACTGGTTCTTTCCGTTCTTCCCAACGCCCCGATCGGTTCTCTCGACCTGGTCTTCAAACCGGAGAACATGAAAGAGCTGGCGAAATGCGGCGTGGCGTTCCTGGATTCGCCCGGCGATATTGTGCCGACGGCCCTGGCCTACCTTGGCCACGATCCGGATTCCACCAATCGGGCGCATTACCAGGAAGTGGAAGACATGCTGAAAAAGGTCCGCCCCTACATCAAGACTTTTGACAACTACGCCTACCAGCGCATGCCGGAAAAAGAATTCTGCGTCGCCTTCACCTGGGGCCCGGATGGTTTGCTGGCGATGTCACAGGCAGCAGAGGCCGGTGCTGGCGTCGTCCTCGATTTCTTTCAGCCCAAGGAAGCAGCGCAGTTCTGGGTAGACGGATGGGTCATTCCTGGCGACGCCAAGAACATCGAAAATGCCCACCTGTTCATGAACTACATGATGCGTCCGGAAGTTGCGGCCAATGACAGCAACTACACCTGGTACGCCACCGCGAACAAGGACGCCATACCGCTGGTCGATGAAGAGGTAAGAACGAACACCGCCGCTTACCCGACGCCCGGTCAGATAGCACAAATGTATACCACCCAGCCGCTTCCCCCGAAGGTGGAGCGTGTGTTGACCCGAACCTGGACCAACTTCAAGGCCAGCAACTAGCAGCAAGCCGGGATGAGCGATCATCCCGGCTTTTTTATTTAGGCGGGGTAGCAGAGCATGTCACAGCCGATAAAATATGCCGATCGCCCCTGGCTCGATCCAGAGGCCGAACCCTTCATCAAGGTCCAAGGCGTCAGCAAGCTGTTTGGCGATTTCGCCGCCGTGGACAACGTCGATCTCGACATTTACAAGGGCGAGCTGTTTTGCCTGCTGGGCGGATCGGGCTGCGGCAAATCCACCCTGTTACGCATGCTCGCCGGATTCGAAACCCCGTCGTCGGGCAGTATCGTCATCGACGGCGTCAACATGAACGATGTGCCGCCTTACGAACGGCCGGTCAACATGATGTTCCAGTCCTACGCACTGTTTCCGCACATGAACGTCGAAAACAACGTTGCCTACGGCCTCAAGCGCGACGGCCTGGCAAAGGCCGAAATCGACGCGCAAAGTCGAGGAAATGCTGGCCATGGTCGAACTGACCCAGTTTCGCAAACGCAAGCCGCACCAGCTATCGGGCGGCCAGCGCCAACGTGTCGCGCTGGCGCGCTCGCTGGTCAAGCAACCCAAGGTGCTACTGCTCGACGAACCACTGGGCGCGCTCGACAAGCGCCTGCGCGAACAAACCCAGTTCGAATTGATGAACATCCAGGACCAGCTGGGCGTTACCTTCGTCGTCGTCACCCACGACCAGGAAGAAGCGATGACGCTGTCAACGCGCATCGCGGTAATGGATGCCGGGCGCTTCATGCAAATCGGCACGCCAACGGAGATTTACGAATTCCCAAGCTCGCGGCTGGTCGCCCATTTTATCGGTAACGCCAACATGTTCGAAGGCCGCGTCACCGAGAACGGCCAGGATCACGTGGTCGTCGACAGCAAGGATCCTGCGTGCCAGTTCTATATCGATCACGGCATGTCCATCCAGGAGGGCAGCAAGGTCTGGGTGGCACTGCGACCGGAAAAAATCCGCATCTCGAAACAGGCGCCCGAATCGACAAGCGCCAATACCATCAAGGGCATGGTGGACGACATCGGTTACCTCGGCGGCATTTCCACCTATCGCGTCAAGATCGGCGACAACCGCATCGTTGAAATCACCTCGCCCAACCAGGTGCGGCCCAAGGATGGCAATCCGCCCATCGACTGGGACGAAGAAGTCCACCTCACCTGGGATGCCTCCAGTTCGGTGGTGCTGACCAAATGAACAGCGAAGCGCAAGCCCGGTCCGGCAGCTTGCAGGTCAGGCTCAGCCACCTGCTGCAACGCAACTGGCGCGCGCTGATACTGTTTATACCCTTCTTCTGGTTGTTGCTGTTTTTCCTGGCACCCTTTTTCATCGTGCTCAAGATCAGCTTTGCCGGAACGGTTATCGCCAGCCCGCCGTTCACGCCGATGATCGAATGGGTCGACGAAGGCATCATGCACATTCGCATTGTCGTCGATAACTACGCGTATCTCTGGGAAGATGATCTGTACGTCCTGACCTACCTGAACTCACTGAAGATCTCGTCGATCTCGACAATCCTGTGCCTGCTGATCGGCTACCCGATGGCCTACGCGATCGTGCGCTCCAGCCATACCACCAAGCACATACTGTTGATGCTGATCATCCTGCCATTCTGGACGTCGTTCCTGCTGCGGGTATACGCCTGGATGGGCCTGCTCGCCGACCAGGGAACGATCAATGGATTGCTGATAGCGCTCGGCATCATCGATGAGCCGATTCAGATGCTGTATACCGAATTCGCGGTTTACGTCGGCATCGTCTACACCTACGTGCCCTTTATGATCCTGCCGCTCTACGCCAACATGGAAAAACTGGACTGGACGCTGCTCGAAGCCGCGGCGGATCTCGGCGCTCGCCCGATGGCCACCTTTTTCACCATTACCCTGCCGATGACACTGCCGGGAGTCCTCGCCGGATCATTGCTGGTGTTCATCCCGGCAACCGGTGAGTACGTCATTCCCGACCTGCTCGGCGGCGGTAACGTGCTGATGATCGGTCGCATCCTCTACAACGAGTTCAACGCCAATATCGACTGGCCAGTCGCGTCCGCGGTGGCCATTGCGTTGCTGCTGCTGCTGGTGCTGCCGATGATGCTGTACCAGCACATCCAGGGCAAGGAGAACGAAGCGTCGTGAACGGCAAGCGCTCCTACTTCCTGATCACAACCACCTGCTTCGGCATCGCATTTCTGTACATCCCGATGATCCTGCTGGTCATCTACTCTTTCAATGATTCCAAGCTGGTACCGGTGTGGGGCGGCTTTTCTACCAAATGGTACGGCGTATTGTTCGAAAGCGAGGAGGTCTGGGAAGCGGTAGGCCTCAGCCTGAAAATTGCCTCGGTCAACGCCTGCTTTGCGACGCTGCTCGGCACGCTGGCGGGTCTCGCGCTGGTGCGCTTCGGCAGTTTCAGCGGGCGCACGCTGTTCAGCGGCATGATCATCCGCGCCGCTGGTGATGCCTGAAGTCATCACCGGCCTGTCGCTGCTACTGCTGTTCATCACGCTCAACGAATTCATCGGCTGGCCGGGCGAACGCGGCTTCACCACCATCACCATCGCGCACATCACCTTTTCCATGGCCTACGTCGCGGTCATCATCCAGTCGCGTCTCGCCGGTATGGCCCAGGATCTCGAGGAAGCCGCGCAGGACCTCGGGGCAAAACCGTTTCGCGTGCTCACCGACATTACCCTGCCGCTGCTCGCGCCCGGCATGCTGGCGGGCTGGCTGCTCGCCTTCACCCTGTCGCTGGACGACCTGATCATCGCCAGCTTTGTTTCCGGACCCGGCGCGGTCACCCTGCCGATGCTGATCTACTCCCGGGTACGTCTCGGCCTTCGCCCCGACATCAACGCGCTGGCGACCATTATCATCCTGGTGGTCGCCATCGGCGTGTTGCTGGCCGCGTGGATCATGTTCCGCCAGCAGAAACAGCGGGCCCTCGAACTGAAGATGAGCGAAGAATCCTGAGCGGATACATGCCGGCCCAACCCTTTCGATTATTTTAGTAAATGTGATCACTTTTAAGTGATTTCAAATGATTTATCGGACAGCAGCATTGAACATAACGTGCTATACCCATTTAAAAATAGGTTTTTAGTGGATTGACATCCATTATTTTTGTGATCACAATTACGCGCTCTGACGTCTAAGACCATCGTGCCTGTCGACGCCTGAACGGAATCCCGGCATCATTTGATTTCCGCGTACAACTGGCTGTAACTCATGAAAGACTGGATCAAGAAACACAAGATCACCGAAGTCGAATGCATCATTCCCGACCTCGCCGGCGCCGCGCGTGGCAAGATCATGCCGGCGTCAAAATTTATCGGCACAACGACGCTGCGCATGCCGCAATCGATATTCATGCAATCGATAACGGGTGACTACCCGCACATCTGGGAACAGCTCAACCCGCTCGATATCGACATGGTATTGAAACCCGATCCCTATACCATTCGCATGCTGCCCTGGGCGCGTGAACCCTCCGCGCAGGTCATCCACGACTGCTATGACCTGGACGACAAACCGATCGCGTTTTCGCCGCGCCAGGTGCTGCGCCGCGTGCTCGAATTTTACGCCGCCGAAGGCTGGAAACCGGTGGTGGCGCCCGAACTCGAATTTTACCTGCTGCAGCCAAACCTGGACTCGAAGAACCCGCTCACCCCACCGATCGGGCGCACCGGCCGTGCCGAGCGTTGCGGGCCAGTCGTTCAACATCGACGCGGTCAATGATTTCGATCCGATGTTCGACGACATGTACGATTTCTGCGAGGGCCAGGGTCTCGAGATCGACACGCTGATTCACGAGGAAGGCATGGGGCAGATGGAGATCAACCTGCTGCACGGCGACCCGCTGGAGCTCGCCGACCAGGCTTTCCTGTTCAAGCGCACCGTGCGCGAAGCCGCGTTGCGCCACGACCTCTACGCCACCTTCATGGCCAAGCCGATGGAAGGACAACCCGGCAGCGCGATGCACATTCACCAGAGCGTCGAGGACATTCAAAACCGGCGAAAATATTTTCTCGACGCCCGGAAGGCACGCCCAACGAACTGTTGCTGAGCCACATCGCCGGACTGCAGCGCTACCTGCCCGAAGCGATGGCGCTGATGTCGCCCTACGTCAATTCCTATCGGCGCATCGTCAAGGAAATGTCGGCACCAGTCAATTTTCACTGGGATTTCGACAACCGCACGACCGGTTTTCGCGTGCCGGAAAACGATCCGAAATCGATGCGCATCGAAAACCGCATCGCCTCGGCCGACGTCAACCCCTACCTCGCGATTGCGACCTCGCTGGCCTGTGGCTACCTCGGCATGAAACAGGGCCTCGAGCCCACCCCGGCGCTGCAGGGTAGCGCCTACAACGAACCGATGCAGCTGTCACGCCACTGGTACGACTCGTTGCAACGCCTGGCCGATTGCAAGGAAATTCGCGAAGTACTCGGCGATTCTTTCGTCGAGGTTTACGTCGCCGTCAAGGAAGTCGAATTCGATAATTTTCTCAATGTCATCAGCCCCTGGGAACGGGAGCATTTACTGTTAAAGGTATGAGGCAAACATCATGAACAGCGCAACCGCAACCCATTCAAGCAACACCGAAAAATGGCAGGGTATGGACGGCCATCACCTGCACCCGTTTCACCAACCCCAACGATCTGAAGCAAAAGCCGCCGCGCATCATCGAGTCGGCCAAAGGGGTATACCTGACCGACTCGGACGGCAACGAGCTGCTCGACATGATGGCAGGGCTTGTGGTGCGTGAACATGGGTTACGGCCAGCAAAGCCTGATCGATGCCGCCTCCCGCCAGATCAGCCAGCTGCCCTATTACAACGCTTTCTTCAAGACGTCGACGCCGCCGGCGGCCGAATTGTCGGCGCTGCTCGCCGAGGTCACCCCGGCGCACATGCACCATGCGTTTTTCACCAGTTCGGGTTCGGAAGCCAACGACACCGTGCTGCGCCTGGTCTGGCGTTACTGGGACATCCTCGGCAAACCCGAAAAGCGAGTCGTGATCAGCCGCAAGAACGCCTACCACGGCAGCACCATCGCCGCCTCCAGCCTCGGCGGCATGGATGAAATGCACGCCCAGGGCGGCATCATTCCCGACATCGTGCACGTCGAGCAACCCAACTGGTTCGCCAAACGCTGCGAACTCGGCACCGATCTCGACCGCGAGGAATTCGGTCGCCAGGCCGCGCAATCGATCGCCGACAAGATCGAGGAACTCGGCGTCGACAAGGTCGCCGCGTTCATCGCCGAGCCGATCCAGGGTGCCGGCGGCGTCATCGTGCCGCCGGAAAGCTACTGGCCGGAAGTCAAAAAGATCTGCGACCACTACGGCATTCTGCTGGTCGCCGACGAAGTCATCTGCGGCTTTGGCCGCACCGGCGAATGGTTCGGCTCCAACTACTACGACCTGAAGCCCGACCTGATGCCGATCGCCAAGGGCCTGTCGTCGGGCTACCTGCCGATCGGCGGCGTCATGGTGGCGGACCGCATCGTGGATGTGCTGATCGAACAAGGGCGGAGAATTCAACCACGGCTACACCTATTCCGGACACCCGGTGTGCGCCGCGGTGGCGATTGCCAACCTCCGCCTGATGATGAAGGAAAACATCGTCGAAACCGTGCGCGATGAAACCGCGCCCTACCTGCAAAAGCGCCTGCGCGAACTGGGCGAACATCCGCTGGTGGGCGAAGTGCGCGGCGTCGGCATGTTCGGCGCGCTGGAACTGGTCGAGGACAAGGAAAACTACATCAAGTTTCGACAAGGACAAGGCGGTCGGCATCATTTGCCGCGACTTCTGTTTCGACAACAACCTGGTCATGCGCGCGGTCGGCGATGCGATGATTATTTCACCGCCGCTGGTGATCAGCCAGGCCGATATCGACGTGTTTATCGAGCGCGCCTGGCAGTGCCTCGACCTGACCCAGAAAGCGATCGCCTGACCTCTCGCCCATGGCCTTCAAACTGGTTCAGGACAAAAGCGACAGCGACGACTACCCGAACTCCTACTACCACGCGAGCTGTAACCGCAAGCCTGGAACTCACGCCGCTTGACGGTCGCGCTCGTGCCGACGTGTGCATTATCGGCGGCGGCTATACCGGGCTGTCGACGGCGTTGCACCTCGCCGAGCGCGGCTACGACGTGGTGTTGCTGGAGGCGCGCAAACCCGGCTGGGGCGCGTCGGGGCGCAACGGCGGACAGCTGTGCAGCGGCCAGCGCAAGGATCAGCTGACGCTCACCAAAATGGTCGGCGCCGACGCCGCGCGCAAGCTCTGGGAACTGGCCGAGGACGCCAAGGCCCTGGCCAAATCCTGATCGCCAAACACGATATCGAATGCGATCTGAAGCCCGGCATCGCTCATCCCGATCACAAGCCGGCTTACGCGACGGATAGCCGTGCCTACGTCGATTTTCTGCGCGACCAGTACGACTATGATCACATCGAATACCTCGACCGCGATGCCATGGCCGAGCTGGTCGGCAGCGATACCTACTATGGCGGCAGTCTCGACATGGGCGCGGCTCACCTGCACCCGCTAAACTACGCGCTCGGGCTCGCCGCCGCGGCGCTCGCAGCGGGCGCCAGACTGTACGAATCGACGGTCGTCGAGGGATACCAGGAAGGCAGCCCGAACCGCATCGTCACCAACCGTGGCGTGGTCGAAGCCGACAGCGTCGTACTGGCCTGCAACGGCTACCTGGGCAAGCTCGAAAAACGCGTTTCCGGCAAGATCATGCCGATCAACAACTTCATCGTCGCCACCGAACCGCTGTCCACCGAACAACTCAAATCGATCAACCCGCGCGACGTCGCCATCGCCGATTCGCGCTTCGTGGTCAACTACTATCGCCTGTCCGCGGACAAGCGCCTGCTGTTCGGCGGCGGCGAAAACTATCGCAGAATTTTCCCGCCGACATCGCCAGTTTCGTGCGCAAACCGATGCTGCAGGTCTATCCGCAACTCGCCGATACGCGCATCGACTATGCCTGGGGCGGCACGCTGGCGGTCACGCTGAACCGCATGCCGCACTTCGGTCGGCTCGGCCAGCACAACACGTACTTCGCGCACGGCTACTCGGGCCAGGGTGTCGCCATGGCAACCCTCGCCGGCAAGTTAATCGCCGACGCGATTGGCGGAGAAGCTGACAGCTTCGATTTATTCGGCACCATTCCCACGCGCGAGTTTCCCGGCGGTGACCTGCTGCGCTGGCCCGGACTGGTGCTCGGCATGAGCTACTACGCCCTGCGCGACCGGCTATAGCCTGAATATTGCGCCATGATACGACTGCAGATTAAACCGGCCTTCGCCGAACTGCTGCAGTCGCACCGGCTTGGCAGCTATGCCGCGATCATGCAGACCGATGCCGGTGAGCCGGTCGAAGACAATGACGAACGCGACGTCCGGCGCCTGCAACTCGATGGGCAAACCCTGTACCTGAAGCGCAGCAAACAGGAAAAGATTACCTCCGCTTTCGAAAGCTACGCGCGCGGGCGACTCGCGCACAGCAAACCGTTCAAGGAAATGCTGCAATTCAAATACCTGGCGGAACGAAAATTTATCGTTGCCGAGGTGGTCGCCTGTGGGGAAGCGCTAAGTTTCGGTATCCCGCGGCGCGGATTTATTATCACCGCAGAAGCCAGGGGTACGGATATGGCGCAGATTTATCGCGAGGCTGACAGCGTCGATCGCGTCCACCTGCTGGGGCAGTTCGGCGCTTTGCTCGGGCGCCTGCACGATCGCGGTTTCTTTGGATCGACACGACTCAAGGACATCATTTATGCGGGGCTGCCCCGGGAGCAACCGGTACTGACCCTGATCGATCGCGAAACCCGTAACCCCTACCCCAGGCGAGCCACGACGAAACGCGTTGTCGAGCGCCTGCTATTCAACATTCGACGTCAGAGTCAACAGGGTGAAATATTCAGCGAGCGGGAATGGCAGGCGTTTTGCCAGGGCTATTGCGCTTCATTGTCCGCCAGCATTGACCTGGAGGCGGCTGCGCTGTTGCGCCAGATACTGGATATGCTGGTGCCCCGCGGCAAGCTGGGGCCAGAAGACTAGCTCAATTCAGCCCTTTCAGCGCGAGCATCTGCTCGATCAGGATGTCGTCTCGCAGTTGCAGGTGGTACCCGTTATTTTCCAGGTTTTCCAGTACCTCGGCGCTGTCTTCCCTGGCGAGTTCGCGCTCCTGCGTCAATTCGAAACTGAAACTGAATTCGGGCAGGCCGAATACGCGTAACAGGTCAGGCGGGAACAACCGAGAAGTCGTCCTTTTCGAGCAGGTAAAGATAAGTGTCGAGCTTGTTGTTACTGCGGTAGATATGGCACAACATGTCAGTTTCGAATCGTGGAATTGACGCCATATTAACATACTAAAAAAGGGCCGGGCGAATCTACCCGGCCCCAATGGAGGAGACTAACTGGTCGCGCTGGTAAATTCGGGATAGGCTTCCATCCCGCATTCCGACAGGTCCACGCCGTCGTATTCTTCTTCTTCGCTGACGCGAATGCCCATCACCTGCTTGAGAATAAACCAGACCAGGAAACTGGCGCCAAACACCCAGACGAAGATGGTCAACGCGCCGGCAATCTGACCGCTGAAACTCGAGTTGTCGTTGGTCAGTGGCACCAGCAACAATCCCAACAGACCGACCACGCCGTGCACCGAAATCGCACCGACCGGATCGTCTATCTTCAGCTTGTCCAGCGTGACGATACTGAACACCACCAGCACGCCACCGATGCCACCGAACAGGGTCGCCAGCAGCGGTGTCGGTGTTGACGGCTCGGCGGTGATCGCCACCAGGCCGGCGAGCGCACCGTTCAATGCCATGGTCAAATCAGCCTTGCCAAACATCATGCGCGCGACGATCAGTGCGGCAATCAGTCCGCCGGCCGCGGCCGCATTGGTATTCATGAACACCACGGCGACGGCGTTGGCGCTTTCCACCGACGAAGTCGCCAGCACCGATCCACCGTTGAAGCCGAACCAGCCCAGCCACAGGATGAAGGTACCGAGGGTGGCCAGCGGCAGGTTGGCACCAGGGATCGCGTTGATCTGACCCTGCTTGCCGTACTTGCCCTTGCGCGCACCGAGCAGCAAGACGCCCGCGAGCGCGGCTGCAGCACCGGCCATGTGCACGATGCCGGAACCGGCAAAGTCGGAAAAGCCGAGATCGCCCAGCGTGTACATGCCGAATACCGGCTCACCACCCCAGGTCCAGCGACCTTCCATCGGGTAGATGACGCCGGTCATGACCACCGCAAACGCGAGGAAAGCCCACAGCTTCATGCGCTCGGCAACCGCGCCGGAGACGATCGACATGGCGGTCGCGACAAACACCACCTGGAAGTAAAAATCCGCCGAGGGCGCATAGGTTGCGGGTTCTTCCGCACCGCTCACGCCATCACCGACGATACCCGCAAGAAACATCGAAAAGTCTGCACCGCCGTACATGATCGAGTAACCGCAGACCATGTACATGGTGCAGGCGACGGCGAACAGGGCGACGTTCTTGGTCAGTATTTCCGTGGTGTTCTTGGCGCGCACCAGACCGGCCTCGAGCATTGCGAAGCCTGCCGCCATCCACATGACCAGCGCACCGCAGACGAGGAAATAAAAGGTATCGAGTGCGTACTGTAATTCAAAAATCTGGTCTTCCATTGAACTCTCCTAAAGCGCCGCTGGGCCGGATTCGCCCGTACGAATACGCACGACCTGTTCCAGGTTGGTGATGAATATCTTGCCGTCGCCAATCTTGCCGGTGTTGGCGCTGGTGGTAATGGCTTCGACCGCCTGGTCGACGAGATCGTCATCGATACCGATTTCGATTTTGACCTTGGGTAAAAAATCGACCACGTACTCGGCCCCGCGGTAGAGCTCGGTGTGCCCTTTCTGCCGACCAAACCCCTTGACCTCCGAAACGGTCAAGCCCTGCACTCCAATGTCGCCGAGTGCCTGGCGTACGTCATCAAGCTTGAATGGCTTGATAATCGCGGTAATGATTTTCATGAATGTCTCCCGATTAAATTCGGGCTCGATTGTCGCGACTCTGGGAAATCAGGCAAATTCCGGCTAATATGAGTCCAATTAAGCGTCGATTTGCACTAATATGAGTGCAAGGTTTATAGCAATTCTGCACCAAAACAGGGATTAATATGATCGACAATCAAACCATCAACCAGCTATCAGATAAGATCAACGCGCTGCTGCCGCCCGGACTGCAACAGGTCAAGGCAGATTTCGACGCCCGCCTGAAAACGCTGTTGCAACAACAACTGGCCAACTATGAAATGGTCAGCCGCGAAGAGTTCGACCTACAGGCGCGCGTGCTGGAACGCACCCGCGAAAAACTCGAGATCATCGAAGCGCGGCTGAAGGAACTGGACAAGTCACTCGGCTAGCCCCGCGGAATGCATCCCGCAGAAATCGTGATAAACTGCCTGCAGAGCGCCGGATGCGCCCGATTCAAGTCACAACAG
>CAWIHJ010000128.1:0-93015 GCA_963835795.1 uncultured Gammaproteobacteria bacterium | reverse complement strand
TTTTCAGGCGACCGGCCCCGCCGTTAAGTCTGGCATAGCCGTTAAGGTTCGCTGCCAGTTCGCGACTGGTTGCGCCCGAGGTTTGAAACTCGAGATGGATATCCTGTTTGGGAAAAGTAATCTCCTCTTCGCCCGTTGAGTTGCTGCCGAACACAACTTTCTTGCCTTCCAGCGTGCCACTGGTGACGATTCGATTGCCATCGGCAGTCGCCTTAAAGCGGGCGCTGATTCCTCCTTCCCGGGCGGTGGCCTGCAGCTGGCTGACCGTCAGCTCGCCTTCCTGCAGTTCCAGATCTATTTCGATATCGCGCAGCCTGTTGTTTACCAACTGCAACTTGCCCATTTTGATCTGTGCCACCAGGTTCACGCGATTAAGCTGATCGACCGGAATCGTTACCTGCGGAATAAGCCGGCCATCACTGGCCTGAGGTTGCGCTGCTGTTACGGTTTCCGCCGGACTTTCATCGGCCGGCAATAGCGTCGTCAGGTCAAGATACTCAGATACCAGATTGATCTCTATGTTCGGTTTTTCGGCAAATTCGATGCGCATTGAACCGCGCACATCGTTTCTACCGATGCCAGCACTAAGCTCTGGCATTTCCAGGCCTTTAGCATCCCCCTGAAACGATGCATCGATGTGGAACGCGCCCTCCGGTAAAATGAAATCCTTGAACTGGCCGAGATCAGCCACGTTGTCACCGCGGGCTGACAATTTTATTCGGGTCGCCACCATGTTGGGTGGTAAATCGACTTCACCCTGTACTTCGATACGGCTGTTTTTGAGCTTCAAAAATCCTTTGTCGATACTGATTCTTTCGCTATCCCAACGGCCGAGCGCATCGAGATCGAAAGGCACGCTTGCCGGAATGTAGTCGGGAATTTCCAGCGCAAACTCGTCAAGATTGTCGCCCTTCGCCTTGAGATCGAACTGGCCGAATTGACGCGGGTTGTCGAGTGACAGGCTGAGCTCCCCGGCGAGGCGCCCCCGGGGTGTCGAAAAATCGAGTTGCTGGAGTTTCAAGATTCCCTCGGCCAGCTGGATATGACCGTCGAACGCGTAGGCCAGCTCCGGGAAATCGAGCTTGAGTTCCACAGGAACGCTTGCGCCGAGGCTAGGGCCGCTGGCAGCGATGACGAGGTCCAGACCCTCGCTCGGGGTATCGAGTGGAATCGTTCCGGACAATCCCAGTTTATCGGCGCCGACCAGCGCATCGATGCCGTCGAGCGTCAACCCGGTTGCACTGAACGCAATGGCACCGGTAACGGAAAAGCTGGCCGCTGGCAAGGCATAGGGCACCAGCTGTGCGGGAACGATCGCGGCGAGATCCGGGCCACGCGCGTCCAGTTTCAGCGAGGTATCGGTCAACGGCTCGGTCGTCGACACGCTGCCCGATGCTTGCAGGCTCACCTCGCCCAGTTTCGCCTGCAAGGCGCTGATCGCAAGTTGCCCGCCATCGAGTGCCAGCGTTGCGTTGAGCTCAAAGGGCTGTTGCGCATCGACATAGTCGAGATATTCGGGCGGCAGCAGTTCGACGATGTCTTCGCCCGCCAACGCGACGTCCGCCCGGCTACCTTCCATAACGGCGCGCAAATTGATCAGCCCGGATGCCTTGAGGCGGTTGCGGCCAACCTGCGCCGTGAGCTTATCGAGGTTCAGAGTATGATCGCGGATACTCGCGGCAGCGCTGATTTCGGCAGCGCCTGCCGGCAGGAAATCGGTATAGCCCGCGACGGCGGCAATTTTGATCAGGTCGGGCCCTTGAAAGCGCATCGACAGATCGGTGTCAGCACGCAAAGGATCTGCGCCAATTGTGCCGCTAACTTCCAGCTGATTGGAGCCAACCGAAAGCGCCGCTTGCTCGATGCTGAAACCCGTCGGTGTTCGCTCCAGGTTACCCTGCAGTGAATAAGCCCCGTCGATCAGCGTCGCTCGACCCAGCAGCCGCTGAATCAGCGCGTCGTTGCGACCGTCGAGCCGGTAGTCGAGCCGCGAGCCGATGAGCGCCGGATACTCGGTCAGCTTGCCGCTGAACTCGCCGCGCACATCGGCAAGCGTCAGCTGCGCAGTGAATTGCTGCCGATCACGCGCGCTGTACTCGAGATTGGTACGCAGCTCGAAGGGTTCAGGTTTGAGTTCCGCCGCCCCGGCAATACCGAGCAGCTCGGCGAATTCCAGGTAGTTTTTGCCCACCAGTTGCAGGTTAAGATTGGTACCTTCGAGCTGCGGGAACTGGCTCATCACGCCCTCGGCGGTGAGCTGGCTGTCGCCGGTGACGAAGCGGGTTTCGCCAATGGTTAGCTGCTGACCCGCAAGCGCCAGGCTCGAATTGACCTTGAACGGCTGCGAGGGCAGGCCGCCGAGTCCCGCCAGCCGCGCCGCGGCCGCGAGATCCGGACCTTCGGCAGCCAGCGTGATCGACGCCCCGTCGATGGTGTCCAGCGCCTGCAGGCGTGCCTGCAGGTCGAGCTTCAGGGAAGCAACGGAAGCGCTTAGTTCGAGTGTGTGCTGGTCGCCGGCCGGCCGCAAACTGGCCTTGATGTCGGTCGCCCCGCTGACGATTACCGGCAGGCCAAACGCGGCGAAAACCTGCGCGATTTCAGCTGATTGCAGGGAGGCTTGCAGGCTTGCCTGGCGCGTATTCAGCAGGCTGTCCAGGTGTCCGTTGGCTTCGAGCGCAATGGTTTCGAAATCTGCGTTGAGCGCGAAATCCACTTCGCCAGCGTCGAGTAATTCGGCCAGGGGGCCGATACGGACCTGCAGGTTCAACGGTCGATTGTCGACCGCGCCGGCGATTCCAGCGCGTAACTCGTCGTGTTCCGCACTGTGCTCAACCGAGTCGAGGCGAATCATGAGTGGTTGCGACAGTGCAGGGCTGATCACCGTGATGTCGATGTCGGTGAGCTGGCTGCGAATAATCGGTATGGCAATTCCGCCGTGGCCTTCAGGAGAGGGCGTTGGCGGGTCATCGCCCGAGCCCAGCGCCCAGTTGGAGAGCCCCTGTTCATCCTGCTCGACCAGTAACCTTACCCCGCTGACCACCAGCTGATCGGCAGTTGGCACATCGTCGAACAGGCGCAACAGGTCCAACGACATTTCCACCGCTTCGATACTCAGCATATCTTTGCTGCTACCCCAGTCGGCGTTGGCGAGCCTGATGCGGCTGGCGCGAATACTGACGATGCGCCCGGCGCGCAGATCCAGTTCGCCCTCGATCGATAACACCCGCCCGGTGGTTTTCTCGACCAGCAGCTCGGCAAGCGGACGCAAGGTGAACTGTTCGAATGAAAATGCGGCTATCAGCGTGAGGCCGATAACGAGCAACAATACGAGGATCAAGCGGGCGAAATAAGATCCGATATGGCGGGGAAGTGAGCGTACCGGCACTGGCCGCTGCTTGCGGTTAGCGGTCATGAACGGTTAGTTGCGAGAGATGCAGGCTTGCGCCGCGTAAATTGTCCATCGATGTATTCCTGGTTGGAGGGCGTATCTTACTACTCAGCCTGCAACTTTCACACAACCCTGATTAATCACAGAGTCTTTATTTACCGTCAACCCCCGGCACGACGTCAAGTAAGGGTCATTCCTGCGTAGGCAGGAATCTTGGGAAGGTGGCGTCACCGAAAGGTTCCTGCCTACGCCGGTCCGACGCATCGGGCGGTCCGACGTATCGGACGACTTCGATTATCAGCGGCGGTAAGCGCGGGCCAACGCCCAGACTTCGACGAATTCGACGCCTTCGCGATGCAGCAGCCGGGTGATTTCGCTGACCGTGGACCCGGTGGTGACGATGTCGTCGACCACGGCGACGTGTTGATACGGCCGTCGGGGCGAATAGTCGAAGGCCAGGCGAACATTCTTTTCGCGTTGATGCGCGCTTAACCCCGATTGCAACGCAGTGGCGCGCACCCGCGTGAGCGCTCGGTGATCGACCGCGATATCGAGATCAGCCGACCAGATGCGCGCGATTTCACGCGCCTGGTTGTAGCCGCGTTCGCGCAGGCGCGTGCGATGCAAGGGCACCGGTAACAACACTTGCGGCCGCGGCCAGTGCTGCTGAAAGCGCTGCAGCGTATGTCTACACAGCGCTTTGGCCAGGTGAGTTGCCTGCGAATGTTTGAGTTGCAGCAGGTAATCGCGGGTGATACCGCGATACTGCAAGGGCGCGATCAGCTTTTGCCAGCGTGGTGGATTCAACCGGCATGCGGGACAGATAAGCCCGCTCACCGGGTTTGGCTGGCCGCAGTATTCGCAGGCGTTGGGGACTGCCTCGAGATGTTCGCAGCAATAGCGGCACAGCAGGCTGCTGTCACCGGGATCGCAACCGCAGCCGAGGCATACACCCGGCGCCAGCAGTTGTTCGAGGCAGCGGGTAACCCCGCGCAGCAGTTGTCTTCCTGACATTGACTATTCCCTGTCTTGCAATAGACTTGGCGTTCTTCATTAACTACGGCCAGATTCCGATGACCGAAGCTGTACAAGCCGTCCGCCACGACTGGACGCTGAACGAGATTAAAGCGCTTTTTGACCTGCCTTTCAACGACTTGTTGTTCCGGGCACAAAGTACGCATCGCGCCAATTTCGATGCCAACGCGGTGCAGATCAGTACCTTGCTCAGCATCAAGACCGGAGCCTGCCCCGAAGACTGCTCCTACTGCCCACAAAGCGCAAAATACGATACCGGGCTGGAACGCGAACGCCTGCTGCCGCTGGAAGAAGTGCGCGCCGCAGCGCTGAACGCGAAGCAAAATGGCGCGAGCCGTTTCTGCATGGGCGCCGCCTGGCGCAATCCCACCGATAAAAATCTCGATCGGGTCATCGAAATGGTCAGCCTGGTCAAGGATCTCGGTATGGAAACCTGTGTCACGCTCGGCATGCTGACGCGTGCGCAGACGCGCAAGCTGAAATCCGCCGGGCTCGATTATTACAATCACAATCTCGACACCTCGCCCGAGTACTACAAGGAAATCATCACCACGCGCACCTACCAGGATCGGCTCGACACGCTGGAAAACGTGCGTGCCGAAGACATCAACGTGTGCTGTGGCGGCATCATCGGCATGGGTGAAACCGACAAGGACCGCGCCGCGCTGTTGCAGCAACTCGCGAACCTGCCCGAGCACCCGCAGAGCGTGCCGATCAACTTGCTGGTGCAGGTCGAAAACACGCCCCTGTACGGCACCGAAGCGCTGGACCCGATCGAGTTTGTGCGCACCATCGCGGTAGCGCGCATCATGATGCCGGCCTCGGTGGTGCGCCTGTCGGCAGGCCGCACCGCGATGAGCGAAGAAATGCAGGCGCTGTGTTTCCTCGGCGGCGCCAACTCGATTTTTTACGGTGATATGCTGCTGACCACTCCCAATCCGCAAGAAAATACCGATATGGCGCTGTTCGACAAGCTCGGCATCGTTGCCAACGGTGAGCAACAGGCGTTGCAGAGTGATAACGCCGCGGCCTGAGCGGCCACCAGCACTGCAGCGTCTATGCCGGTAAGATTCCGCTGACGGTTGTTATTGGCTTGCGCAATTTTGTGGCAGGTAAAGCGGCTCCAGGTTGCTGCTGCAATGCCAGCGATTCATGTTGAAATTGCCGTCGGTGATCTGCGGGCTCAGGGTAATGTGCTTGCCGACACCGAATAACTCCTTTAGCTCCGCAATCAAGCTACCGTCGGATTGCAGGCTCACATGCGCAATTGCCTCGCTGCCGTCAAACATCAATTCCGAGTAGCCGATATTGGCCAGGCTGTGTGGCCACTCGCCCTGCATTGCATAATGTTGCAGTACACCGATCTTGAGGACATTCAGCTCGGAGAATGCCTGGGCTGCGTGCGCCTGCAGCCGATATTGATCTCCCTGGGCTGATTCGATGCTCTGCGGCTCGTCAGTTTGTAAAAATGACAGCAGGTTGTCGGCCAACCCCGCGTCCTCGGTTTCGGCATCAGCGGTTAGATGGGCGATAAACGAAGCGCTGGAAAATAGCTCTGAGGTGGCATCTTCGACCGCGCTGCCGACCGAGCTTGACGCTGTAGAATACTGTTTCAAGCCATTGTAGTTACCCGCGGTGATCGACTGATAAATGATGTCCTGGTCGCCATTGTCGAGTAAAAGCCATCGCACCTCGAGCTGCACGCGGTTCCTGGTGAAGCGGTGTGGCGATATTTCTTCCACCGTTTTGAGGCGCTCGTCGTTGCGGGTACCCGGGGCGCAGGCGTTCAAATCCATCGCGATTATCTCGCTGTGCAGGCTAAGTCCGCCGGTTTGTGTGAGCCGACCAGGGAGTCGATTTATTTTCGTGCGTTCGGCTTCATAGCCGAGCTCTTTTATGACTTTGCTGATCCGACCGGACAGCAGCGCCTCCTCGGGGAACATATGCGGGTGGCGAATGAACACTTCGGGTGCTTTCATTGCGCCACGGGGAGTGCAGCCCTTGCCAATGTGATAAATACCTATCTTTTGGCTTTGGGTTACCTCGGCTTCCGATTTCCACAGGTAGCGCGTATCGGGCAGGTGCAGTTTTCTGACCGTTTTTTCATACGAGCGCAAAATCGGCTTCGCGGTACTTGTAGGCCTGGTGGAATAGGTGCTAGTGCTAACCCCGGATGTGACTTTCTCGCCCGATTTGCCCGCCGGCAGCTTGTCGGTGTAGTGCGGGTTGCCGTCTTCGTCCACCCACTTGAACAGTTCCGCCTGACCGGTAAATGGAGTCAGGGTCAGCAGCAGCGCGAGCAGGTAATTTTTTGGCAGGTTAGCCAGCATAGGTAGTCGGTGATGTGATTTACAACAAGTATAGCCGGGGATTGTCATTCAACCACAAGTGCACACATCGACCTGGTCGCAGACGGCATCCTGGATTGAGACTGGTTTGCAGTGCGGCTACTGCTTTTTAGGCGGGCCCAGATCGATGCTGATGCCGGCTTCGAGCAAATCCTCGGTGCGTTGGCGCGAGTAACTGCGATAGTCGGTTTGACGGTAATAACCGCCGGCGACGAAACGCAGGCTTTCCTTGAAATGGTGTGGAAAGGTCAGGCTGTCGTGGCGGCGCAGCAGGTTTCCCTCGTCAAACAGTAATACGCCGGGGCGATAAATCATTTCGTACTCACGCACGAGATTGGCGGGTGTGGTCGGTTTGCCATTGACACCGACGATGGTTTCGTTCGAATCCGCATCCAGCCTGACGACGGTAAACGGCTCAATCTCGGCCTGTACCCGCGGGTCGGCGAGGATGCCGTCGTGAAATTCGTCGCAGTCGTAACAGCTGCCGTCTTCAAACACCAGCATCAGCGGGCCTTCGACGCTGGATAAATCGGCGACCTCGCGGAACAGCGGATTGGGGCGCAGTTGATAAACATTGCGCTCCAGTTTGGCCTGCAGGTAATCGGCCAGCGTCGTGTTGCGGTAAGCGCCGGTGGCGACGAACTCGAGCACCGGTTTAAAGCGTTGCGGGGCGCGGTAGCCATTGACACGCACGATGGTTTTATTGTCCTGATTGAGAAATAACAGTGCCGGGGTCGAGTGCACCTTGAGGATGTCGGACAGTTGCTTTTCGCTCACCGACACTTCCTCGTTGAAGGCGATTTGCCGATCTCCCTGGATGTTGATGGCGATGACGTCGAAATTTGCCTGGATGTAACTGCTGAGCGGCTCGGCTTCAAACGATTCTTTCAACATGCGGTCGCAATAAGGGCAGCCGTTCAATTCGAAGAACAACATCACGTGCTTGCCGGATTCGCTTGCCTCATCGACGTCGTCGGCAATCTCCAGGAAGCTTTCCTTGAACCAGTCTGGCGGCGGATGCAGGACGCCGCCGGTCAGTTCACCGCGGGTTTTTTCGTCGCTGGCCGCAGCGGGCAAGCTGATCGTGAGGCTTATGACCAGCAGTAAAATCTTGAAAAAAGCAGGTAAACCAGACATTTGCGCCATCCCTGATCGAATATTCGGTGAGTTGGAAAGCCTAATATATAGGATGAAAAGGCCTCTGGAAAATGCCCCATTAGTAATAGTTTTCAAAAATGTTTTCAAAAATAATGCGACCCTGTTCACATTGGGCAGCGGGTCGATTTTGAACTGCTAAACTCGGTTTCCCTAATAATAATATGGTGTGGACTATGAATCTGAGCCTTTTTGCAACCCTGCTATCGCTGCTAACGCTCGGCCTGCTGATCACGCTGATGCTGCAGATGCGCAGCCAACGACTCGCGACCGCGACCCTGATTGAAGACAACCGCATCCGTACCGGTTTGTACCAGGACGCCGACGAATCCACAACTTACATCCTCGCGCGCACGATCCAGAATATCGGTGCCGGTGAGCCCGATTCCAACCTCGAGAGCGACGCGTTTACGCTGCGCGTGGTGCGCGAACTGGTGAAGCGCAAGTTGCGCAAGGACAAGTGGCTCGAAATTCAAAGCAACGAGCGCCTGGTGCACGAACTCTACCTGTTATTGCGCGACAACGACGCGAAAAAAGGCCCGCAACCTGTGCGGGCCAGTGCCTGAGAAGAGCAGGGGGTACTCGCTTCCGTCATTTCTGCTCAGTTAACGTCATTCCTGAGCTCGCAGTAATCTTACAATAACGCCACCTATTTAATATCCCGGACAGGCTCGGCGCGCCTTCCGGGATGTCGGTAGTACTTAGTAACTCGCGCTGTCGCTTTCGTAGGACAGGCCACTGCTAGCTGCCTGTTCCTTGACGGCGCTGTAAATCTTTTCATCGAGTGAGTCGTCGGCGCCACCGGCGGCCTCGACTTTTTCCTTGATGTAGCTGCTGCGAAATTCGGACAGCTTCTTGATTTCCTGTTGCAGTTGGTCGCGGCGTTTGGCCTGCTCTTCGATCACCGCCTTCTGCTCCGCTGGTGCGAGGGCCTGCAGGCTTGCCGGCAAGTCCTCTTGTTCGATTTCATCGAGGTCGACGCGGCCCGAGGTCACCGCATCGACCAGCTCGCTGTCACCCAGACAAATTGGCCTTGCCGCTTGCGGTGCTATTGAAGGTGTCGCGCCGTGCCAGCGCCTCGCTCGACAGTTCCTCGCGCAGACGCGCATTGGCATCGAGTTTGGATTTTTGTGCCTGCTTCGTTTCGGCGTCGCCGAAGTACAGCCGTGTGGCTTCGAGTTTGGCGGCCAGCGCCGACAGCTCGGCGTCGAAGGGCGAGGCCACCGCCACCGTGTTACCGCTGTCTTCGACCTGGAAGTAGGCACCCTTGCCGAGCGCCGCAATTTGCTGCCAGGCCGGGCGCGTGTGTTGATGCTGACCGCTCTGGATGGCGTTGACGACAATGCCCTTGTGGCGCGCCGTTTCCAGCGTGACCGGGAATTTCACATCGTTCGGGTAATCCATGTGCGGCGGTGCGTCGCCGACCAGGAAAATCACCTTGTAGGTATTGCCGTCGTCGCTCCAGGACATGTCGTGCACGGCGTCGTACAGCGCCTGGTTGACACTCTCGGGGCCGTCACCGCCACCTTGCGCCCTGAAGTCCATCAGGTTCGCGTACATCGAATCGAGATCCTGTGACAGGTCGTAGCTGCGCGTGATGTAGGCATCGCCGCGATCGCGAAACGCGACCAGCCCCATACGGATGTCGGGGTTTTGCTGCGCCGAGCCCATGGTGGTCGCGATCGACCAGATTTTCTCCTTGGCCGCCTCGATCAGGCCGCTCATGCTGCTGGTGGTGTCGAGCACGAACACCACCTCGATACGGTGGCTTTGCGACGGCGCGACGGTCGCGGTGTGAATCGTCTGGATCGCCTGTGCCTTCTGAATCATCGGAAAGCTGGCAATGCCGACCGCGGTGGCGGCGAGCAGGCCCAGCAGGATTATCTTGTGATTTAAAGTACGTGTTTTCATGGGTTTTCTCCGTTCAGATTTGACTGAGTTTGCGCACCGCGTCCTCGGCGATGCGATGGGCGGATTGAAAAGGCGAGGAGTCCGAGTTCAGAGCTTCAGCGCCGGATGGTTGGCGCGCCAGTTGTGGCAGCCAGCAAAACAACGCCTGCACCAGGAAAAAGCTCCACAGCGCGGCGGCCAGGCTACCGGTGTTGATCATCGCCCAGGCGCTCGCGGCGAGGCCCGCCGACACCAGCCCGAAATCGAGTGCGGCGCTAAATAACGAGCCATGGAAATAGAGCGAGCGCACCAGCCAGACCAGGCCGGCCTGGATGAGCACTTGCTGAATTATCGCCACATCGAAGAACCAGCTGCCGCAGCTGATCGCGGCCCAGGCGCTGATCACCAGCAGGCGGCCGATGCGCGCGTTGCTGCGCTTCAGCAGGTAGAGCAGGTAGGTCAGTGTCGCGCCGTACAACAGCAGTTCAAACAGCAGGCCATAGACGATGAAGCCGCCCAGTACCAGGCTGATCGCGGCCGCGCCAAGGCTGATGACCATCGCCAGGGTGACGCCGTCCAGCAGGGTTGGCTTTTTCATGACTTTGCCCTCCGCTGCTTTTCGCGCAGCAAGGCGATTTCAATTTCCTCGTTGCGGATGACGTCTTCACCATGGCTGGTTTGTGCGCTTACCGTGTCATCGCTGTTGACCAGCAGTTCCAGCTTTTGCTTCATGCTGAGCAACTGCTGGTTTTGTTCATCGATCTGGCGCAGCAGTGACTGGCACTGCGCTTCGAGCACGCTGCTGCGCTCGCGCGCTGCCTGTAGCTGCTTTTCGGTCGCGAGTTTGCGCCGCACCAGATCGCGCGCCAGGTCGTCCTGTTTGGCCGCGAGGCAGATGTCGAGTTCTTCGTCGAGTGCCTGCAGCCTGTCGTTCTGCATCGCTCCGCGTTGGTCGATTTGCTCGGCTTCGTGTTGCAGCAACTTGAGACGTTGTCGATCGTGGTCGAGCGCGAATTGCATTTCGCGTACCGCCTGCCTGAGTTGCAGGTCGGGTTCCTCGATGCGATCGAGTACCGCGTGGAAATCGGCCTGAAACAGCCGTGAGAGTCGGGTAACCAGTGCCATCTTGTGGTGCTCCTGTATTGCTGAAAGATGGGTAAATTCTGGTTCAGGTCGGGGCAACTAAACAGGCGCGATTCGGTAAAACCTGGCGGCGCCGATTTACAAATAATTTACAAAGCGGGCGGAACTGGATGCTAGGATTGATTCAGTTTGAACAATGCATTAAATGAGATCCCGCATCCATGAGCCGTAAAGCCCGATTACTGATCGTCGAAGACGAAGCCGCGATTCGCAGCGGCCTGGTCGACGTGTTCGTGTATCACGGCTACGAGGTGGAAACCGCCGAGCACGGCGAGGTCGGATTGAAGATGGCACTGGGCGGTACCTTCGACCTGGTATTGCTCGATGTGATGCTGCCGGGCATCGACGGCTTCGAGATCTGTAATCGCATTCGCCAGCAGGACCGCCAGCAACCGGTGATCATGCTCACCGCGAAATCGAGCGATGAAGACATCGTGCAGGGTTTGACGCTGGGTGCCGACGATTACGTCGCCAAGCCGTTTTCCGTCACCCAACTGGTGCTGCGCGTGCAGGCGGTATTGCGCCGCTCCGGCATCGGTGAGGCCGCGGCGCGTGAAATCCACCTGGTCAACGGCCTGGTCATCGATACCGAGAACCTGTGTGCGGGCGATGAGGTCGTCTTCACCCGGCGCGAAATGGATTTGCTGCAATACCTGAATCAGCAGTCGGATCGGCCGGTCGCGCGCGAGGAATTGCTGGCGCGCGTCTGGGGCTACGCCAATCACATGGAGATCGAAACGCGCACCGTCGATATTCACGTCGCCAAGCTGCGGCGCAAGATTGAAACCGACCCGGCCAATCCGCAGGCGATCATCACGGTGCGCGGCGCCGGATACCGCCTGATGTTGCAGGCGACATGACGCAGCGCCGGCTCACGCTGTTGCTGGTGCTGTTTTTCCTCGCGCTGGCGTTGCCTACTTCGGTGCTGGTTTACCAGGCTTACGGGCAGTTGAAATGGGAAGCTTTCTACCAGCACCAGCGACTGGCACGCGAATTGACACTGCGCATCGATGGCGGCTTTCGCCGCCTGATCGAGCGCGAGGAAAACCGTCCGATCAGCGACTACGAATTTCTCAATGTCGCGGGCGAGGGGCAATCCGCGTTCCTGCAACGTTCACCCCTGTCCGAGTACCCACAGCAAGCCGAATTGCCCGGCACGCTGGGGTATTTCCAGGTCGATGCCGCCGGGCGCCTGCGCACGCCGATCGTGCCCGAGGCCGACGCCGAGGTCTACGGCATATCGAGTGAAGAGTTACAGCAGCGCGAGCAACAGGCGGGTCGGATTCGTGGCATCCTCGGTGAAAACCGGCTGGTCGGCAAGAGCGATGTCGCCGATCTGCGCGCGCCCGCCGAAATGGCCGCCGAAGCATTCGAAGACGAATCACTGGCCGCGAAGACGCGCGAGGATGATGCCCCGGGTTTGGCGAGTCCGCTCAGCCTGGATTCGTCGCTGTCCGCATCGGGGCTTGCCGAGCCTGCACCGATCGTGGACGAAAGCAGCTTTGGTGACGGCGACTCGCTGGCGCAATCGGGCTTCGATAGCCTGTCTTCGGGCAAACAAAACGCACCCGTCAAGAGCCGGGTAGCAGTAGACCAGGTCAAGGATCTGAAACTGCAGGACAACTTCCAGGTCGCCGAAGCGCAGGCGCTGGAGAAGCCCGTTGCGCGCAAAAAAGCCGAAGCCAAGCGCTCGCGCAAGGAAAAAGTGAATGTACCGCAGGCGCTGCAGGAAGCGGCGGCCGACCTTGAGAAGAGCGTCGCGGAAGAAGAATTACCCGCCAGCCAGGCGCTGTTTCGCCAGCAGCCGTTGCGCATCGAGACTTTCATCAGCGAAGTCGAGCCGATGGAATTCGCCTTGCTCGACAGTGGTCATTTCGTGCTGTTCCGGCGCGTCTGGCACCAGGACGAACGCTACGTGCAGGGCATATTGATCGACCAGGCGGAATTCATCAACGGCATGATCCGGCCAGCTTTCAGCGAATCCAGCCTGTCGTCGATGAGCGAACTGATCGTGGCCTGGCGCGGCGATATCTTGCGAAAGTACGCGGCCGAGTACAGCCGCCTGTATCAGCCGAGTGCCGCCCAGGAAACCAGCGAACTGCTTTACCAGGGGCGCCTGATTGCGCCGTTCGGCGATATCGAGTTGATCTTTACACTGGCGCGTCTGCCGATTGGCGCTGGCGGCCAGGTGATCATCTGGTCGGCGCTGGTGCTCGCCATCGTGCTCGTCGGTGGTTGCCTGATGCTGCTGCGCCTCGGGCAACGGCAACTGGGGCTGGCGCGCCAGCAGCAGGATTTCGTCTCCGCGGTCAGCCATGAATTGAAAACGCCGCTGACGTCGATTCGCATGTATGGCGAAATGCTGCGCGAAGGCTGGGTGGATGAGGCGAAGCGCAAGACTTACTACGATTTTATCTTCCACGAGGCGGAGCGCCTGACGCGGCTGATCAACAACGTGCTGCAACTCGCGCGCTTGTCGCGCAACGAGCAAACGGCCAGTGTTAGCGGTGTGAGCGTGACGGCGGCGCTCGCCGAACTGCGGCCGCGGCTCGAGTCGCAACTTGAACCGAGCGGATTTGCGTTAAGTATCGAAGGCGAGGCCGAAGCCGGGGCGGTGGAGATCCACATCGACCTCGACTGGTTTATCCAGATTTTCATCAACCTGGTCGACAACGCGGTCAAGTTCTCTGCGAATGCCGAGATACGTCAGATCGATATTCGCTACCGCCTGTTACAGGACGGACGCGTTCAGTTTGCGGTGCGCGACCACGGCCCCGGAATCGAGGCCGACCAGATGAAGAAAATTTTCACGTTGTTTTACCGCTCTGAGAACGAACTCACGCGCGAGACGGTGGGCACCGGCATCGGGCTTGCACTGGTGCATCAACTGGCGAGCGCGATGCAGGCCGAGGTCGATGTCGTGAACCGCGAGCCGGGCGCCGAATTTCGTCTGCGTTTTCGCAGCAAATCCGCTGGCTGAACACGGGGATTTGCTGCTATGGTTACGCCCTGATTTTTCACCAGGGCTTTGATAAATCCATGTCTGAGGACCGCGCCGAAACCGGGCGTTTACAGGAACTTCTCGCGCGTATCGGCGGCGGGCTCGACGAGTTTCAGACTTTTGAACACCCGGATGCACTAAGCCGAAAACAGAGCTGGTGTGACGCCTTGCAGCAGCCCGTGCCGCAACAGGGTGTCGGCATTGATGAAGTCACCCGCGAGTTGCTCGAACAGGTGATTCCGAACGGTTCGCCGGTGGGCAAGCCGGGATTTACGGCGTTCATCACCACCGGCGGTACCACCGTTTCCACGCTGGCCACGACCGCGGCCAGCATCGCCTCGCCGCAACGCTACATGCCAACCGCCTTCAATCTGCTCGAAGAGCTGTCGCTGGACTGGTTGGCGCAGATGTTCGGGCTCGGTGAAATGAAGGGTATTTACAGCAGCGGTGGTTCGGTCGCCAACCTGGTCGGGCTGGGCGCGGCGCGGCAAGCGGCGTTTGAAAAGGTGGGCCGCGATCCCGCGCGCGACGGTATCGATCGGCAGGTTGGGGTGTATGCCAGCCTTGAGTGCCATCACACGATTCAACGCGCCGGCGGTGTGCTCGGGATCGGCCGCCGTGCGATCCGCGCGATCGCCTGCGATGAACTGGGGCGGATGCAGCCGAGGGCCTTGCGCGCGGCGCTCGAGCAGGACACCGGCGCGGGGGTCCTGCCGATGGCCATAGTCGGCAACGCGGGTACCACGAATACCGGCGCCATCGATCCACTGTGGGAAATTGCGGAAATTGCGCGTGAGTTCGATGTGTGGCTGCACGTCGACGGCGCCTATGGCCTGCCGGGAATCCTCGATGAACGCCTGGCGGATTTATACCAGGGCCTGGAAAGCGCCGATTCGGTCATCGTCGATCCACACAAATGGCTGGGTGCCGCGGTTGGCGTGGCGGCCACCTTTGTGCGCGATCGCAGCCTGCTGGAGCGCGCCTTCACCCAGGAAGCAGCTGACTACCTGGAGGGTACACTCGACCCGCAAGCGCTGGGGAACGCCGGCGTCGAGCACACGATGGACGATTTCGGCGTTCCCTACTTCAACTATGGCACCGAACTGAGTGCGCCGGCGCGCGGTGTCGGCGTGTGGGCGCTGATTCGCGAGATCGGGGTGAGCGGTATGCGCGAACGCATCGTGCGCCACAATGACATGGCGCGCGAACTCGCCGACCTGTGCCGCGCCCACGATCGACTTGAATTATTACTCGAACCGACCCTGTCGGTTTGCTGTTTTCGCTTTGTGTCGCAACGCGTCAGCGACCTGGATACGCTCAACCACCGGTTGCTGCGGCGCCTGATCCGCGAAAACGAATTCATGCCGAGCTCCACGCGCGTCAACGGGCAATTCGCCCTGCGCCCCTGTTTCCTCGGCGCGCGCTCGGGGCGCGACCAGGTCGATGGCCTGTTGCAGTCCGTGCTGCGCATCGGTGATGCGCTGGTCGATGAAATGTAGCCGATTACCGGTTTTTTGCAATTTACCCCTGAAACCTGATAATCGCGCCCTGCTAACCCGTTGCTGGAAACCCGATGTCTGAAAATGTGAAACTGTTTCAACCCCTGACCATACGTGAATGCACGTTGCCAAATCGCATCGTCGTTTCGCCCCTGTGCCAGTATTCAGCCGAGGGTGGTTTTGCCCAGCCCTGGCATTTTGCCCACCTGAGCACCTTTGCGCGCGGCAAGGCCGGACTGGTGTTTACCGAGGCCACCGCGGTCGAAGATCGTGGGCGCATTACGCCGCGTTGCCTCGGCATCTGGAACGACGCGCAGGCCGAGGCAATACGACCCATCGTCGAGTTTATTGTCTCCCAGGGATGCGTGCCGGGCATGCAACTTGCGCATGCCGGGCGCAAGGCATCGACGCGAGCGCCGTTTGTCGAAAAAGGGGGCAGCCCGTTGACCGACGCGGACGCCGCGCGGGGTGATCACCCCTGGCAGGCGGTCGCGCCTTCGGCGGTGCCGGTGGCAGAGGGCTGGCCGCTGCCGCGGGAACTCGATGCGGATGACCTGGGCGAAGTGAAGGCGGCCTTTGTCGCCGCGACCCGGCGCGCATTCGATGTTGGCTTCAAGGTGATCGAATTGCACATGGCGCACGGTTACCTGTTGCACAGCTTCCTGTCACCGCTTGCCAACCAGCGCAGCGACGAATACGGTGGCGATCGCGCCGGGCGCATGCGTTTCCCGCTCGAGGTGGCGCAGGCTGTGCGCGCGGCGATGCCCGCGGGCGCTCCCCTGTTCGCGCGTATATCGGCGGTGGACGGCAAAGCGGGCGGCTGGCAACTCGAGGATTCAGTCGCGTTGTGCGAACAGATGGCAAAAGTCGGGGTCGATGTCGTCGACTGTTCATCGGGCGGTATCGGCGGTGCGCCGCGGTTTCGCAGCGACGACAGCGGCCAACCCCTGACCGCGGATTCCGCGCGTGGGCCGGGCTTCCAGGTACCGTATGCACAGGCCATGCGTGAACGTACCGACATCCTGTCGATGGCGGTTGGCGTGATCATCGACCCGCAACAGGCAGAAGATATCCTGCAAAGCGGTGGCGCTGACCTGGTCGCGCTCGGACGCGAGTTGATGTATGAACCCTTCTGGCCGTTGCACGCGGCCGAGGCGCTTGGCGTCGATCCCGATTACCGCATGTGGCCCGAGCAGTACGCCTGGGCGGTGGATCGGCGCGCCCAGATCAAGCGCCTGAATCAGTAGGTGGGTGCCGCGCAAGCAAGGCTCCCACCCGCATAAACTTCTCTGCTACTATCGCTTTTTTGAATTTGACGACAACACATGGCCACTACTAACTTCACGATTAACAGTTTTCTGTTGCGCTTTGCTTTTGCTCTCGCGCTGGTTTTCCTGACCTACAATCCGAGCGGATATTCCTGGGTGGGCTGGTTACGCTCGGAGACACCGATGGTGTACAAGGTTGCGGCTGGCCTGGTGTTGCTGATCGGCTGGGTTGTCTATGTGCGCGCGACCTGGAACTCGCTGGGTGCGTTCGGCACGGTACTGGCCGGTGCATTTTTTGCGGTGATCATCTGGCTGCTGATTCAATGGGGTCTGCTCAGCCTCGGCAGTACTGCGACCATTCAATGGCTCGTGTTATTCGTCTTGAGCGGGGTACTGGCGATCGGCATGTCCTGGTCACACGTACGCCGACGCATGGCCGGCCAGTACGATACTGATGAGATCGAGGGTTAGCGGCTTCATTCTGGCGCTGCTGTTGAGCGTGACAGCGATGCCCGCCGGCGCCGACAATGTCATCCTGCTGCACGGCCTGGCGCGTACCGAAAAATCGATGGCGCCGTTGCAGCTGGCCCTGGAGCGACAGGGTTATTGCGTTAGCAATGTCAGCTACGATTCACGCCACGGGGATATTGAAACGCTGGCCGTAGAGGCGATCGCCCCGGCGCTTGCGGCCTGTGCGCAGAACACGCCGGTGCATTTCGTGACGCATTCGCTGGGCGGCATCCTGGTGCGCCAGTATCTCGCGCATCACGACATCGAAAACCTGGGCCGCGTGGTTATGCTGGGGCCACCCAACCAGGGCAGTGAAGTGGTCGACACGCTCGGCGACGTGCCCGGATTCCACTTCATGAACGGCGATGCGGGCCTGCAGCTCGGGACCGGTGAGGCGAGCCTGCCGAAGCGCCTCGGCAAGGCAAATTTCGATCTCGGCATCATCGCCGGAACGCGCAGCGTCAACCTGATTTTATCGACCCTGATCCCGGGCGCCGACGACGGCAAGGTAGCGGTCGAAAACACGCGCCTCGAGGGCATGAACGATCATCTCGAACTGGCCGTAACCCACACCTTCATGATGCGCAACAAGAACGTGATCGCGCAGGTTATCCACTACCTCGAAACCGGCCAGTTTCAGCGCCCCGACTAAACCACCGGGGACAGTATACTTTTCCCGCTTTTCAGAAGACATTTGGGGACAGTTTACTTTTCGACGCAAGCGCAGTGAAAAAGGGGACAGTTTACTTTTTGCGTCTATCTGGTTTGCGCCGCGCCTTGTTCGGGACCAACACTTTCCCGGTAATGGATTCCAGCCTTTGAACGAACGCCAGGCTGCCCAGTGGTCTTCCCGTTCGTGCATGTTTCCTTATCCGGTCAAGCGCAATCTCACTGCCTGACCTTGTAAGATACTGGTTCCAGTCAGATATCCGATCAAGCATTGGCTGCACGCGCACCAGAGCATCGTCCTTTTGTTTGAGATGTGCGCCAGCACTGGACCAGCTCCAGTTTTCAGGTGATTCACACAGGTTTGCCGCCACCGGATTATTTTCTACGTAGCGGACGGCTGTCAGGAGATACTGCTCATCCATTGGAAACGAATGGAATCGTTCCTGCCATAAATGACCGCGCCAATCGTGGCGTAAATTGATGTGTCGAGTATAACGTCGATGCGCCTCGCCCAGAGTTGCCCTGAGTCCATCCTCGGTCGAGGGTACCATCACAAAATGTACATGGTTCGGCATCAGGCAGTAAGCCCAGATATCGGTTTCCGAGCGCTTGGCAAACTCAGATACCAGGGCAATGTACAACCTGTAATCTCGATCATTAAAAAAGGTTCTTTGTCGGCGATTGCCGCGTTGTACTACGTGGTGCGGGAAATGTGGAACAACTACTCTAGCCAACCTGGCCATTGCTTACCTCCGTGTAAGTCAGTTGGGCCAGAAATTATATCGCCAGATTAGCTGTCAGTATACTGTCCCCCGAATAACCCGGGACAAACAAGAAAGTAAACTGTCCCCTTTTTTGCTCAATTTCAGGTGAAAAGTAAACTGTCCCCGGTTGTCAGGCGATGAGTTGCGGCATGAAGAAGGTGGCCAGGCTCAGTACCAGGAAGAAGCCCGCCATGTCGGTTACCGTGGTGAGCAGCGGGCCGGAGGCGACGGCCGGATCGATGCCGTATTTTTTCAACAGCAGTGGCACGCAGCCACCGATCGACACCGCGATCACCGTGTTCGATGCCAGCGCCAAACCGATGACCAGGCCTAGAAAGGCATTGTCTTTCCACACCCAGGCGACGATGCCGATGAGGATGCCGAGCACGATGCCATTGATCACGCCAACGCCCAGTTCCTTTTTCAGCACGTGGAACAGATCGACCGGGCGCGTCAGGCCGAGCGACAGTTCGCGCATGCTGACGCCGACCGCCTGGTTTCCGGAACAGCCACTCATGTCCGATACCATCGGCAGGAACACGGCGATGGCGATGACCGCCGTCAGCGTATCCTCGTAGGCGGATATCACACTGGCGGCAATGATGTTGAGGACGATATTGGACGACAACCAGGCCAGCCGGCGCCGTGAACGCAACAGGGTTGGCATCGAGCGCAATTCGTCACCGATTTGTTGACGCGACAGGCTTTCCTGCTCGGCGCGTTCGAGTTCGGCCTCGGCCAGTTCAAGCCGGGATACCACGCCGAGTAAAACGCCGGTCGAATCCACCACCGGGATGCCCAGAAACGGATTGTCATCAAACAGGTCGACGAGTACTTCCTGGCTGGTTTCGGGCAGTACCGAAATCGGTTCGTGCAGGATGTCGGCGAGTGGCACCGCGCGCCGGCTGCGCAGCATGTCACGCAGTGAAACCACGCCGACCAGTTTGCCATCCGCGTCCAGAATATACGGGTGCTGGCCGCGGTGGCGCTCGAAGGAATCGTCGCCCGCGGTCAGGGCTTTCAACACGGCGCCTACGGTTTCGTCGATGTTGAAGGTGAAGGCTTCCAGCTCCATCAGGCCGCCGGCGGTATCCGGCTCGTACTGTGACAGCATGCGCAGGTTTGCGGCGCTCTCGGATTCCATTTCGGCAAGTATCGCTTCGGAATCTTCCGTTTCCAGGTCCTGCACGATATCGGCCTGGGTGTCGCTGTGCAGCTCTTCCATGATTTTCGCCGCGACCGTCGAATCGAGGCCTTCGATCATCGTTGCCGCGAGTTCTGCGGGCGCTTCCTCGATCAATTCGGCGGCGGCTTCCGGCGTCAGCCGGGTCAACAATTCGTCGCGATCTCCGGGCAGCATCTTCGAAACCTGGCGCAGTGCTTCCTGGCTACTGAGGCTATCGACTGCGTCGGCCAGTTGCGTTTCATCGTCCGCATCCAGCGCGGTTTGCAACGCGTCCTCAATCGCTTCGAGGTCTTCGTTTTCGTCTGCTTTATTCTTCTCGGCCATGGCGTCAGAGTCCTGTTTGGGTTCGCTCGGCGCCAATGGTGGGGGCTGGTGGCGGCAATGTAAAGCGGGTCGCAAGCGCCGCGGTGACAGGGGATCTGGAGGAAAGGCCTGGGGCTAGTTTTTGCTTTTGAGACCTTCGATGCCTTCGGCGTAGGTACGCAGGCGATTGACCGCGTGTTGCCGCTGTGCACTGGTTAGCAAGCTATTCAGATCTTCGATCATCTGGGAATAGGCCTGCCAGTAGGCTGTGCGCACCGGGATGAAGGCACGCGCGTAGTCGCTTTGCGGATCCAGCATGATGGCGTGCAGTTGTTGGCTCGAAAAGCCCTGCGTGGGCGCCTTGCGCAAGGCCTCTACCAACGCTTGCTGGCGCGCCTCGCGATAGCTGATCCAGCCCGGGTAAAACTCCGGCAGCTGGCGTAACCGGTCACGGACTTGCTCGCGTTTTTTATCTTCGAATGTGCCGAACCAGTCCTGCAGACGTTTGAGGCCTTTTTTCACCCGGTAATCATCGCGTTTCGGTTGCGTCATTTTCAGGTAGTCATCGTACTCCTCGGAATCCGTCGCGAAAATACACTTCGTAGTGATCGATCTGCGCCGGCGTCAAGCTGGCCAGAATTTCGGCGAAGTCATCGAATGCACGCGCCATCGAACGTTCCCAGGCGTGCCGCAGACCGTCGCTGATGTCGAGGAATTCCGCCGCGGTGATGCCGTCGGCGATGCTGTCTGCCGAAGCGTCGAGAAATTGCTGGTAACGCGGGAGCTCATGCTGCCGGTGCCAGCTAAAAAAATCTTCGACCTTGCTGTCGAGCAGGGCGATTTGTGCGTCATTCAGATCGAAAGCGTCTTCGAATTTCCCGGCGAGGTAGGACGGTGCGTTGTTGTAGAGCAAATTCGACCGTGCCACAGCTTGTCAGCAGCAGCGAGGCGGCAATGACCAGGCAGGACTGAAAGTGTCGCATCATCGAGTAGTTGGTGGTTTGCTTACCTTAGTGGTTTCGGCAGCGGGAAGATAACGTCCTCGGTGAATCCGAGCGATGAGGTCTTGCCGGCACCGTGCTGTTGAAGAAAGTTGACCACGTTATGCACCAGGAGTTCCGGCGCGGAGGCGCCCGCAGTGACGCCGATGCAGGTTTTACCCTGCAGCCATTCGAGCTGAATGTCGACATCGCTGTCGATCAGGTAGCCTTCGATCTGCTTGTTTTCGGCAATTTCGCGCAAGCGATTCGAATTCGAACTGTTGCGCGAACCCACCACCAGGATCAGGTCGCAACGCTCGGCGAGCTTTTTTACCGCATCCTGGCGGTTTTGCGTGGCATAGCAAATGTCTTCCTTCTTCGGCCCCTGGATGTTGGGAAACACTTCCTACAGGCAGTCGATGACGATCGCGGTATCGTCCTTGGACAACGTGGTTTGCGTGACGAAGCGCAACTCGTCGGGATTGACTACCTTGAGCTTGCGCACGTCGTCGGACGATTCCACCAGGTAGATGTCGCCGCCGTTGGCGCTATCGTACTGGCCCATGGTGCCTTCGACTTCGGGGTGTCCGCGGTGGCCGATGAGAATGGTTTCGATGCCCTGGCGGCTGTAACGACTGACTTCCATGTGCACCTTGGTTACCAGCGGGCAGGTTGCGTCGAACACTTTCAGCTGGCGTCGCGCGGCCTCGCGCTGTACCGCACGCGAAACGCCATGCGCGCTGAAGATGACGTAATTGTCGTCGGGCACCTGGTCGAGTTCGTCGACGAACACGGCGCCTTTTTTCTTGAGATCGTCGACCACGAAACGGTTGTGGACGACTTCGTGGCGCACGTAAATGGGTGCGCCGAACAGCTGGATCGCGCGTTCGACGATTTCGATCGCGCGATCGACGCCGGCGCAGAATCCACGGGGATTGGCGAGTAATACTTCCATCAGTGGAGGATCAAGGGTTCAACCAGGTCGTTATCGATGGCGACTATCTTAACGCTGTAGCGAACGTTTTGGCCAGCCAGCGGGATGATTTAGATCGACGTGAACTTCGTCGTCGTCGAAGCGGAGTACCGTGCCCGGCAGCGTATCGCCGTCTGCGTTGGAAAATTCGATGATCAAGCCGGGTTCAAGCTCAAGCTCGGGACCGAATTCGGCGCGCGGCAAGGCGCGAAACAGCGTTTCATCAATGTGGCCAAAGGCCAGGTCAGGGCCAATATCGATGGTTTGCTCATCGCCCACGCTGAGTCCGATCAATGCCAGTTCCAGGCCCTCGGCCATTTCTCCCTGGCCTAGCTGTACCGTCATTGGCTGATCATCGAAATTGTCTTCGAGAATCTGGTCGTCGGTTAACCCAAGGCGGTAAAAAAGGGTGACGCGGCTATTGCGTTCGATCATGCTCATGTCGCTATTCGGCTTCTGCTTTACGCGAGCCAACGAAACTGCTCAATATCAGCAAAGCGGCGCCGACGCTGATCGCGGCATCGGCAAGATTGAAGGCTGGAAACGGGTAGCTGCCAAGCCATACCTGGACGTAGTCGATCACGTGCCCGAATAGAATGCGGTCGATCAGGTTGCCGATCGCGCCACCGAGAATCAGGCTTAGCGAAACCGCGGTCAGAGTTTCGTCGCTCGGCAGTTTGCGCAGCCATTGCACGATGACCAGGCTGATCACGATCGCGATTACCGTGAACAGCCAGCGTTGCCAACCACCGGCATCGGCCAGCAGGCTAAAGGCGGCGCCGGTGTTATAGGTCAGAAACCAGTCGAAATAGGGCATGACGTTGACCGGCTGGTGCGGCGTCAACTGCGCCTCGGCAATCTGCTTGGTGCCCTGGTCCATGGCGGTCAGGCAAAGGCTGAGCCACAACCATTTAAGCTGGGGACGGGTCGAAGTCATTGAACGGGTCTGCCAGGCTCAGACGTAGTCGCGCGGCTCGCCATCACCGTCGATATTTTGCACGCAGCGAGCGCACAGCTCTGCGTGCTCGGCATCTTGTCCCACGTCGGCGCGATGGTGCCAGCAACGCACACACTTGGCATGCGGGCTTGCCTTCGCGACGATACGAAAACGGCTTCCGTCCGCAAGCTTTGCCAGCGCAGCGGTGTTATCCGGGTCGAGCGGCGCCAGGGTTGCGGCCGAAGTAATCATCACGAAACGCAATTCATCACCGATGACCTGCAGGTTTTCGATCAGGGCCGGATCCGCCTGCACAACAATCTCGGCGTCGAGGCTGGAACCGATCTTGCCGTCCTGGCGCAGGCCTTCGAGAGTGCGGGTAACCTCGCCGCGTAACTGCTCGACCAGGTCCCAGACGGATGCGTCGATGTTGGCGTTGGAGTAGGCAAACAGGCCGTCGTACCACTCGGCGGTGAAGGCGCCGAGATCGTCGCGAACACCTGGCATGTTTTCCCATACTTCGTCGGCGGTGAAGGAGAGGATCGGGGTGATCCAGCGCGTCATCGCTTCGAGCACGTGGAACATCGCCGTCTGGCAGGAACGGCGCGCGCGCGAGTCGGCCTGCGTGGTGTACTGGCGGTCCTTGATCACGTCGAGGTAAAAGCCACCCAGGGTTTCCGAGCAGAAATTGTGAATTTTTTGCATTGCCAGGTGAAACTGGTAGTCACTGTAGTGGGTTTGCAGTTGCGCCTGCAGTTCCAGCGTTTCGGCAACAATCCACTGGTCGAAAGCGAGCAGATCGTCGGCCGCCAGTAAATCATTAACGGGGTCAAAGCCGTTGGTGTTGGCCAGCAGGAAGCGCAGCGTGTTGCGAATGCGGCGGTAGGCATCGGCAGTGCGTTTGAGGATTTCGTCGGAAATCGTCATCTCCCCCGAGTAGTCGGTCGAGGCCACCCACAGCCGCAGGATGTCGGCGCCAAGCGTGTTGGTCACCTTGATCGGTGCGACCACGTTGCCGACCGATTTCGACATCTTCATGCCCTTGGCGTCGACGGTGAAACCGTGGGTCAGCACCTGGCGATACGGCGCCTGGCCATGCATCGCGCAGGAGGCCAGCAGCGAAGAGTGAAACCAGCCACGATGCTGATCGGAGCCTTCCAGGTACATGTCCGCCGGAAACTCGAAACGATCGTCCTGCTGCAATACGCTGAAGTGCGTGGTGCCCGAATCGAACCAGACGTCGAGGGTGTCGGTGAGCTTGATGTAGTCGTCGGCTTCGTCACCCAGCAATTCGCGCGCGTCGAGTGAAAACCAGGCTTCGATGCCGGCCTGCTCGATGCGCTCTGCCACCGCTTCGATGAGTTCACGCGTGCGTGGGTGCAACTCGTTGGTTTCGCGGTGCATAAACAGGGGGATCGGTGAGCCCCAGTAGCGTTGCCGCGAAATACACCAGTCGGGGCGAAATTCGATCATGCTTTCGATGCGCGCCTGGCCCCAGCCCGGTATCCAGCGCACCTTCTTGATTTCCGCCATGGCGAGATCGCGCAGCCCGGCCTTTTCCATGCTGATGAACCACTGCGGCGTGGCGCGGAAGATGATCGGCGATTTGTGACGCCAGCAGTGCGGGTAGCTGTGCTGGTATTTCTCGACGTGGATCAGCGCCTTGTGTTCTTTCAGCACTTCGATCACGTGATCGTTGGCATTGAACACGTGTTCGCCGGCGAACAGTTCGGTATCCGGCAGGAAACAGCCATTGCCGCCGACCGGGTTGTAGATTTCGAGGCCGTACTTGCGGCCCAGCACGAAGTCGTCCTGGCCGTGGCCGGGTGCCGTATGTACCGCGCCGGTGCCGGCTTCGAGGGTGACGTGATCGCCGATCACCAGCAACGATTCGCGCGCGTAGAACGGGTGTTGCAGCCCGAGGCCTTCGAGTGCTGCACCCTTGCCGCGGGCGACCACCGTGGATTCGTCGATGCCGTAACGCTTGAGCGCGGTCTGCGCCAGGCCTTCGGCGAGCAACAGGCGCTCGTGGCCGAGTTCGGTTTCGACCTGCAGCAACAGGTACTCTTCGTTCGGGTTGAGGGCGACTGCGAGGTTGGCCGGCAGCGTCCACGGGGTAGTCGTCCAGATCAGCACCGATATCGGGCCAACACCTGGACCTGCGTCCGTAGCGTCGAGCGCGCCGACGAAAGCGGCTTCGTCGATCGCGCCGAAACGCACGTCGATCGCCGGTGAAGTCTTGTCCTTGTAGTCGACCTCGGCTTCGGCCAGCGATGATGCGCAGTCGATACACCAGTGCACCGGCTTGTCGCCGCGCACCACGTGACCGTTGTCGATGATCTTGCCGAGCGCGCGCACGATGTTGGCCTCGGTTGCGAAATTCATCGTCAGGTACGGATCGTACCAGTCGCCGAGCACGCCGAGGCGAATGAAGTCGAGGCGCTGCTGGTCGATCTGCTTCAGCGCATACTCGCGACAGGCCTGGCGAAACTCGTCGGCTTCGACCTTGACGCCGACCTTGCCGATGCTTTTTTCGATCTGGTGCTCGATCGGCAGGCCGTGACAATCCCAGCCCGGCACGTAGGGCGCATCTTCGCCGTTCAGCGTGCGCGACTTGACGATCATGTCCTTCAGAATCTTGTTGACCGCGTGGCCGATGTGGATGTCGCCATTGGCGTAGGGTGGGCCGTCGTGCAGCACGTAGCGCTTGCGCCCCTTGCGTGCCTCGCGAATGACCTGGTAGAGATCCTTGTCCTGCCATTTCTGCAGACGTTCGGGCTCGCGATTGGCGAGGTTGCCGCGCATCGGAAACTCGGTATCGGGCAAGTTCAATGTAGATTTATAGTCAGCCAACTGTCACTTCTCGTTTAATCGTCGCAGTCAAAATGTTGCTCAAAAAAGGCTCGGGCCTTTTCCGTATCCTGCGCGATGTGGGCGGTTAATTCCTCGAGCGAATCAAATTTCTCTTCGTCGCGAATCTTGTGTAAAAACTCGACCACGACGCGATAGCCATAAATGTCCCGATCAAAATCGAGAATATAGACTTCCAGAATGGTATCGACGCCGTTCACCGTCGGGCGAGTGCCGATGCTGGCCACGCCCTTCCGCGGGCGATTATCTATTCCTTTCACCTGAACCGCAAATATTCCTTTTACGATCAGGGTTTTATCGCCCATTTTAATGTTGATCGTGGGGTATCCGAGCTGACGCCCGAGTTTTTTCCCGTGTGCCATCCGCCCGGACAGCGAATAGGGGCGTCCCAGCAACTCGGCCGCGCCATCGAAATCGTCCCGCTGGATGCATTCGCGCACGCGCGTGCTGCTGACGCGTTCGCCGTCGTGCAACAGGGTCTCGGTTTCATCGACGTGAAAGCCGAAGCGCGCGCTGTTTTCCTTGAGGAAGGCGAAATTACCCTGGCGCTGGTGGCCGAAATGAAAGTCGTCACCGATCACCAGGTGTTTGGTACCGAGGCCGTCGAGCAAGATGCGCTGGACGAATTGCTCGGCGCTTTGGCGGGCAAATTCGGCATCGAAACGCAGGCACAACAGGTAATCGATTTGCTGTGCCTTCAGGTAAGCGATTTTCTCGCGAAAACGCGCCAGCCTTCGGGCGCCTTGTCGGGCGCGAAAAACTCGATGGGCTGCGGTTCGAAAATGATCACCACGGTGGGCAGCTCGGCCACCTCGGCCACCCGACGCAACTGGCGGATCACCGCCTGGTGACCGAGATGCACGCCGTCGAAATTGCCAATCGTCACCGCGCTGGCGGGCAAGGGCTGCGTTAAGTTGTAAAGACCTCTGATCAGTTTCATGGCGGGCGCAATCAGGCGATGAAGTGGTGCCGGCGGAAACCCATTATCCAAAGCATCGCGGCGTAACACAAGATCGCAGGCAGGATCAGCCAGGCCAGTTCGAGCAGGCGCTGATACCAGTACAATTCGCCCCACAGGTCGAAGCGCGGCAGCATGAAATAAATCAGCAGCGCTCATCGCCACGCAGGCGCCGAGAATTTTCAGCAGCGGCGTGGCAAAGCTTGCCGAGGATCCGAGTAATGCGTCGCGGCGTAATTCCCGCGCCAGGCGAAACGCGTTGTAATACGCCGACAGCGTGGTCGCGAGCGCGAGCCCGACGTGCGGGGCGATGAAATCCGTGCGTAACAGGGTCACCACGAACACCACGTTCAAGCCCATGTTGATGACCATCGCCTGGATGCCGATGCGCACCGGGGTGTGGGTGTCCTGGCGGGCATAAAAGCCACTCGCCAGGATCTTGATCAGGATGAAAGCCGGCAGGCCGAGGCTGTAGGCCATCAGGCTATAGGCCGACATCAGCGAATCGTGGGTGCGGAAGGCGCCGTACTCGAACAGGGTGGCGAGAATCGGCTGCGCCAGCAGAAACAGGCCGATGGTGGCCGGCAACGCAATCACCAGCGCCAGTTGCAACGCCCAGTTCAGCGTTTGGTTGAAGCTGTCGTCGCCGGGCTTGTAATGTGCCTGCGACAAATTGGGTAACACCACGGTGGCCAGCGCAATGCCGAATACGCCGAGCGGAAACTCGAGCAGGCGATCGGAGTAATACAGCCAGGCGACGCTACCGGTAACCAGGAAGGAGGCGATGAAGGTGTCGAACAGCAGGTTGATTTGCGCGACCGATGAGCCGAACAGTGCCGGGATCATCAGCTTGACGATTTTTTGTACGCCTTCGTGTTGCCAGCCCCAGCGTGGCCGAGGCAGCAGGCCTGCCCGGTACAGAAACGGCAGCTGGAACAGCAATTGCAATATACCGGCGATCAAAACGCCCCAGGCCAGCGCCGTCACCGGCACCTCGAGGCGCGGGGCGAGCCACACGGCGCAGGCGATCATGGTCAGGTTCAGCAGCACCGGGGTAAACGCCGGCACCGCGAAGCGTTTCCAGGTGTTTAGTATGCCGCCCGCCATCGCCGTCATCGAAATCAGCAAAATGTAGGGAAAGGTGAGCCGCAACATGTCCGAGGTCAGCTCGAATTTGCCCGGCTGGTCGAGAAAGCCGGCAGCGAACACGGCGATCAGCAGCGGCGATGCGAGCACGCCGAACAGGCTCAGGACCAACAGGATACATCCCAGGGTGCCGGCGACGCGGTCGATCAGGTCACGCGTCTGCGCCATGGAGTAGTTGCTGCGGTACTCGGACAGTACCGGCACGAAGGCCAGTGAAAACGCGCCTTCGCCAAACAGGCGGCGCAGAAAATTGGGGATTTTGAAGGCGACAAAGAACGCGTCTGCTTCATCGCTGGCGGAAAAGAAGCGCGCGATGACGATGTCGCGCGCGAGCCCCAGCACCCGCGACAACAGGGTCATCGAGCCTACCGAAAGGGTGGATTTGAAGATCGCGCTCATGTCAGGGGCGAGATACCGTCTGGTGTCGGGGTTGGAAACGCGGCGAATTCTAGCATTTAAGTACCTGTTTAACAGTGATTTCGGGTTGACAGCGTCCCGTTCAGTGAAGATAATGCGCGCCTCATTTTTTAAGTCCGAATCCAGGAGCAAACCTTGGCCAACACAGCATCCGCGCGCAAGCGTGCTTCGCAGTCCGAACAACGCCGCCAGGCTAACGCCAGCCGTCGTTCGATGATGCGTACTCACCTGAAGGCGACCGTTGCCGCGATCGCATCCGCCGACAAGGCCGCTGCCGAAGCCGCCTTCAAGAAAGTTGTGCCGGTGCTCGATAGCTCAGCGACTCACGGGCTGATCAGTCACAACAAGGCCGCACGTCACAAGAGCCGCCTGAACGCGCAGATCAAAGCGCTGTAAATATCGCTTAATACGAGAAAGGCCGGACATTGTCCGGCCTTTTTTTTGTCCTTGCACAGGCTCTAATCACTGCGAAGCCGCGAATTACTCGGCCAGCCACTCCTGGCTGACCAGCACCTGTTCTCCTGACAGCACGCGTCCGACGAAGCGCTCGCCCGCCTGTACCTGGCCTACGCCCTTGGGCGTGCCGGTCATGATGATGTCACCATCGTCGAGCGACATGAAGCGCGCGATCCCTTCGAGAATTTGCGCGGGCTTGTACATCATCAACTCGTAACCGCCTTGCTGGCGTAACTCACCGTCGATCTCAAGCTGCAGCGACAGGCTGTCCAAAGGCGTGTCGCCAAGCTCGACGAAGTCGCTGAAACAGGCCGCACCGTCGAAAGCCTTGGCGCGTTCCCAGGGCAAGCCCTTGGCCTTGAGTTTCGATTGCAGTTCGCGCTGCGTCAGATCGAGCCCGAAACCGACGGCGTGCAATTTCCCGCCCTGTAGCAGGAAACAGATCTCGCCTTCGTAGTGCAGCGGCTCGTCCCGGGCCGCGAGCAAGCGACGCGAAATCGATGAGTTGGGTTTGTTGAAAATGACCATGTCGTCCGGCGTTTCATTGCCCAGTTCACGGATGTGTTCGAGGTAATTACGACCAATGCAGACGATCTTGGACGGCGAGATTTGTGCGGATGCGAGTTGGATAGTGTTCATCGCGACAGTATAAAAGTTGTTGCAGCAAAGTAAATGTGCCGCGCTAAATGGATCGGGTAAAGCAGGCCAGAATAATCAGGCCAATCACGGCGAAAATCGGTTCAGGCTGGATTAAGTCTTGGCTGGCTAAGCTAGCGCCACGATCTGGTAAATGCGGAGATAGCAATGAATAACAAGCGATTCAAAAAGCCTGCAGTTCTGATGTTTGCGAGCCTGCTCGCGATGTCGAGTGGCGCAGTGCGTGCCGATCACGACATTGATCTGATCACCCCGTTGGTGACGGTTATCGCGGCTGGAGCCCTGTTGAATTATGGAAGTTCTTCACAGCATTACTACCACTACTACAGCTACCGTCGCCAAAGTCATTATCATGGTGGCCACTCCCGTCACGGGTATAGCGGCCATGGGTACAGGAGCCACGGCTATAGCAATCATGGCTACAAGAGCCACGGATATAAGGGCCACGGCTATAGCAAACACGGCTATAGCAATCACGGTCAATACCGCAAGCGTCAGTCCAGTCATGGGCAATACGCCAGGCCGCAGCGTCACAGTTCGAGCGCGGGTGGTTACCATGCTCCGCGGCGCAAGCACTAGCAGCAGGAGTAATTGACGATGAAGACTCTCGCCATTGTGTTGTTGACGACCCTGATGAGCACTGCGCTGTTCGCCAGTGCCGACGAGTCCATGTTGAGCAGCCGTTCGGCGGGGAAGTTGCGCGCCGATAATTCGATCGATCTGCAACGGTTGATCGCCGAGAGCGAGGTGATCTTGCGGGCCAGTCCCGATGCATCGGAAAACTATTCGGCACGGCCGCAACTGCAATTGTTTGAAGGCGTTGCCAATCGGCACGACCAGCTGTTCGAGATATTCGAAGCCGATGTGCAAACGATTTCAGACCTGGATGGCGACGGCTATCACCACGCGATCAATGTCTATTTTGACGTCGATGTCAACGTCGGCAGCGCCACGGTTTATGCCAAGCTGTACCTGAGCCGCGAAGGCGGGCCGTGGACCCAGTATTTCACCACCGACCTGTTCGATATTCACCTGGATGACGGCAGTGATGCCTACGAGGTCGAAACCGAACTGCTGGAAGGGTATCGCCGCGGCTATTACGACGTGCTGGTGGAAATATACAGCCTCGACCATGCCTACCTGGTCGCCAGCGAAGTGCTCGACTATCACTATCTCGGCAAGGATGTGATGATCGAGGACCTGAACCGGGATGAGCCCTACGGCGAATCTTCCGAGGAATACTACGAAGAAGTCCACTATTCCAGCGGCGGTGGCAGTGTTGCACGTTGCTGATGTTTCTTCCTGATTATCCAGGTTGTGATTGCAGCCAGGGGGTCACTCGCAACAACCTCGTTATCCCCCCGTAACGACCGCGAATATTAAGAAAATTATAAAGACCCCCTGGACTGCAATCTTTTCTTTTTGTGGGCGCCAGGCGTCGCTAATTTCACCGCAGCGGCGTTATCTTCGTGCTCGAATGATCACGTACTGTGTGTACGCTCACATTCTGCGCGCGAAGATGCCTTGCTGCCGTAAAATTATCGACGCCTGGCGCCCACAAAAACTTCAGTAATTCATCACCATCCGCTCTTCTAAAGCATCATTCCACGTCCGCTAATTTCACCGCAGCGGCGTTATCTTCGTGCTCGAATGATCACGTACTGTGTGTACGCTCACATTCTGCGCGCGAAGATGCCTTGCTGCCGTAAAATTATCGACGCCTGGCGCCCACAAAAACTTCAGTAATTCATCACCATCCGCTCTTCTAAAGCATCATTCCACTCCGCTAATTTCACCGCAGCGGCGTTATCTTCGTGCTCGAATGATCACGTACTGTGTGCACGCTCACATTCTGCGCGCGAAGATGCCTTGCTGCCGTAAAATTATCGACGCCTGGCGCCCACAAAAACTTCAGTAATTCATCACCATCCGCTCTTCTAAAGCATCATTCCACTCCGCTAATTTCACCGCAGCGGCGTTATCTTCGTGCTCGAATGATCACGTACGTTGTGTACGCTCACATTCTGCGCGCGAAGATGCCTTGCTGCCGTAAAATTATCGACGCCTGGCGCCCACAAAAACTTCAGTAATTCATCACCATCCCGCTCTTCTAAAGCCGTCATTCCACTCCGCTAATTTCACCGCAGCGGCGTTATCTTCGTGCTCGAATGATCACGTACGTTGTGTACGCTCACATTCTGCGCGCGAAGATGCCTTGGAGAGTCGGTTACCCATGAGACCGGTTAGTACCTTCAAACCCAGCATCCCCACACCCAAAAACGTCATTCCCGCGCAAGCGGGAATCTTATGACGATGGGTACTAACCGGTCACATAGGTAACACATCAAACCGGGCACATGGGTAACAGGTAACAATGCATTGGCACCGAAGAGGAGACGCCAATGCCCTGGAAAGAGACCTGTGCCATGAACGAACGTGAAGAGTTTATTGAAGCCTGGCTTCAACCTGGCAGTGACATCAGTCTGCTATGCCGACGTTTTCACATCACCCGTAAAACCGGCCACAAGTGGATTAACCGATTCAAAGCCGAGGGATTACCGGGTTTAGCTGACCGAAGCCGGGCCCGACTCACGCAAAGCCACCAGACCCCCATTGCCGTGGTCGAACAGATACTGGAGCTGAAGTGTCGGCATCCAAGTTGGGGACCCGTCACCATTGACTCGGTGCTGTTTCGATCCAACCCAGAGTTTCCTTGGCCTGCGGTCAGCACCATCGGGGAGATTCTGAAACGCCATAACCTGGTAAAGCCGCGCCGCAAGCGGTCAAAGGTACCACCGCAGACCCAGCCGCTCGCGCATGCGGGCGAACCGAACGACGTCTGGAGCGCTGACTACAAAGGCCAGTTTCAGCTGGGTAACGGACGCTGGTGTTACCCGTTAACGATTACGGATAACTACAGCCGGATATTGATCAGCTGTCAGGGGCTGTACGGCCCACAGCTCAAGCCCTCGATGGTCGTGTATGAGCGTGCCTTTCGGGAGTATGGCTTGCCCCAACGCATTCGTACCGATAACGGCTTTCCGTTTGCCATGGTGACGCTGGGTGGCCTGACGGCACTGACGGTGTGGATGATTAAGCTTGGGGTCTTACCGGAACGTATCGATCCAGGCTGCCCACAGCAGAATGGTCGACATGAACGGATGCACCGAACCTTGAAGTCGGCGACGGCCTCGCCACCGAAGGGAAATCTGAGCGCTCAACAGCGCGCCTTTAATCGCTTCCGCAAAGAGTTCAACGAGATCCGCACACACCAGGCTCTGGGTCGCGGTATCTGTCCGTTGGACGTTCATCGAATCTCATCGAGACCTTACCCGGACAAGCCTCCCGAAATGCACTATCCCGACCGGTATCAAGTGAGGAAGGTTAAGTGCGGTGGCTACATCAAGCTCAACGGCCATGCCTTCTATCTCTCGCGACAGCTACTGGAAGAGCACGTTGGCCTGGAATCGATCGGACTAGATCTATGGCAACTCTACTTTGGTGAACTCAAGTTAGGGGTCGTAGACGAGCGCTTGCAATCTGTCATTCGGCCCAATTAAAGTGTTACCCATGTGACCGGTTTCAACTGTTACCTATGTGCTCGGTACTACAGGTGGCGCGTTGTTAAAAGATTCCTGCCTGCGCAGGCCGGAACCTTGCAACGACGCCGCCTTCCTGAGATTCCTGACTTACGCAGGAATGACGGTAGGAGGTGAGGGCTTACTTCGGGACTTCGCGCTGGAAGCGTTCGCCGAGCAATTGCACGATGGCCTTGTAGTCGTCACGGCTGGACCAGCCGAGCGACAGGATCTTTTCCTTGACCTTGCCGTCTTTGAGGATGGTCAGCACCACCGAGCGAATGGCCGGTTCAGCCTTGTAAATGTTGTCGGCCGCGTAAAAATTTCCGCATTGCAGCCCGCTGTCGTCGAGCACCAGGCGCGGTGTCGACCAGTGGCGGCGCGCGTAGTGCAGGCCCATCAGCGCGGTGATGGCAAACACGATGTAATGCGGTAACTGGGGTGGCCAGGACCAGGCGCCGAGCAGGTAGAGCAATAGCGGTGCCAGCGTGATATTGAGCGCCATGTGCACGGTTCGCGGCTTGCTGGCATAAAATACGTGCTTTGTTTCACTGACCATAGTGCGTGCCGTCAACGGTTTTAGTGCGATAACCGGCAGGTATCGGGATATACCTTGATGGCCGGCACCCGGTCAAGGCTGAGTTCGCGCTGCAGACCCTCCCAGTAGGCGGGCGTCATCAGGTCGCCGTGCAGTTCGCGAAACATTTGCCGCTGTTCGCGGTCGCGAATACACAGGCCGGCCTCGATTTCCTCGGGCAGGAAAATGACACCGTCCTCGAAATACCAGTCGGGAATGTCTTCTTCGCCGTCGATGCGATCGGCATTGCTGCGGATCTTGATGTCGAGAAAATCCTCCAGCGCATCGTAGTCGAACAGATAAACCTTGAGGAAATGACTGACGCCATAATTGCGCGCATCGAGATCCCGGTTGAAGATGTTCGCGGCGGCATTGTTTTTGATGCAATCACCCAGACTATCGATGACCACGCGTACTTCGCGTTCACCGGCCTCGGCAAGAAAAATCGGCAACGGGGTCATGCGCGGTTGTGCGATCAGGTACTTGAAGACCACGCTGTCGCCCTGCAATGACACGGTATCGCTGGCTTCGCTCAGCAAGTCTTCGAGTAGCGCGCTGGCAAACAGGCTGGTCTCCAGCGCAATATTGAAATAGATGATGTTGTCGAGCATGCTGCCGGTGCGGTTGATCTCGTGCACGCGGCTGTACTTGGCCTTGACCGAATCGATGCCTTCGAACTTGCCCCACTTGTAGCCCTTGGTCGGGTGATTGCGAATCACCTTCAGGTTATAGGCCGATTCGGGTCCGGCGAAACCGATTGCCACCGTGCCGGCTTCGCCGATTGCGGTATCGAGAACGCCACCGTTGCGCGCGAGTTCCTGCTTGAGCTCGCGAATCACCGCAACCTTGCCGACGTGGTTGTAACCAATGGTCGAATAATGCAGCCCGAGCGCGCGATGTGGCATCAATGAATGCAGGTAAGCGGAGAGTTCGTGGTAGTAATCCGTGGTGGCGTGAAAGTTGGCCAGGGTGGAACTGAACAGGTTATGCGCCAGATGCTCATCGAGGATGACGGCGTCGCAGTAAATGCCGCTGTCGTTGTTTAGCAGGGCGATGATCAGCGGTGTCCAGTCGCCATCGACGAAGCGAATTCGGCCGACGAGGTAAGCGCCACGGTTGCGATAAAATCCGGCCTCAACCATTTCAATCTGGCTAACCTGCGTGTTGCGGCGCCTGGCGAAGCGCTGTATGCGGGCCGTGATCAGGCGTGCATCGCCGGACAGATTGGCGTAGGGCACGGAAAACCCGGGCAGTTGCAGAACATCTTCGAGCAATTCGGATTCGAGCTGTGCGGGTACCTCATAGTGACGTAACAATGCCATCGGAAATTTCTGCGCCACACTGGTTGACTCCCAGAACCCGTAATCGACCGGCTTCCATTCGTCGCGGTGAACCATGCGCCTGATCGAGTGCATGAAGGCATAGGCGACGTCGGATTCGTAGCGATCCGCGACCCTGATCCAGTAGTGATTTTCGAGGTCGTTGAGAAAATCGGTATCGAAGGAAATATTGGGCTGGACCGCCTTCAGGTAGGCGCCCAAACGATGTATGTAGGAACTGTAGAGCGACAGGCGATGGCGGCTCAGCCAGATCGAGGTGGCGTGGTTTTGCTCTTCGAAGGCGGCCTTTGCGCGGTAGGGGACCTTCGAGAAATTCAGCATAGAACTGCTCGAATTGCTGCAATACCCATTCCGCGGTAATACGAATGCGGTCCTCGCGCCGCGCCGCACCAATCATGCGAAAGGTAAAATCCTGCTGCTTGTTATCAGTCGCGGGGGCCATGCGCAAACCGACCTTAGTCGGCGATGTCATCGAAGGAATTGACCAGGCTGCCAATCCCCGGGATCGAAATCTCGATCTGGCTACCCGGCTTCATGGTGCGCGCGCCGACCGAAGTGCCACAGCAAATCAGGTCGCCCGGCACCAGCGTCTGGTACTCGGACAGCATCGCGACGATTTGTTGCGGGCTGTAGATCATGTCGCTGACCGGGTAGTTTTGCCGCGTATCGAAGCCCTGGATCGCCAGTATGTTCAACCCTGCCGGATCGATGTCGGTGTTGATGCAGGGGCCGATCGGCGTGAAGGTATCGTAGCCCTTGCTGCGCGTCCATTGCTGAAAAGCCTTGTCGGCGAACAGGAACTCGATGGCGGTGACGTCGTTGACGCAGGTGTAGCCGAAGATGCAGTCATCTGCCTGCTCGGGCGAAATCCCCCGGCAGGTTTTGCCGATGACGATACCGAGTTCGGCCTCGAAAATGACGCGCCCGTCGTGTCCGCGCGGCCGATAAATGGTCTCGCCCGGGCCGATGACGCTGCTGACCGGCTTCATGAAATACAGCGGCGTGTCGGGTATGGTTTGACCTTCCGCCTCTGCGCGTTGGTGAAAATTGTTCCACAGCGCGAGAATCGAGTTTGGGGTAAACGGCGCCAGTAATTGCACATCGGCGAGCGCAACGGTTTCACCGGTTAATTCGGCATCGGCCATCAATTCATTGCTGCACAGTTGGATCGTGTCGCCCTGGAGCTGGCCGAGGCCCGGTTGACCATTCTTGTTGAAGCGTACCCAGCTAGTCATTTAATTATCGATTCGTCGGTGGATGTGGGCGCGGAATCTATCACATGATCGGGCAAATTTGAATTTGCAATGCAAGTGGATGATCGGCAAAGGCTGGCGATATTTCGTGATCCCTGTCGCGTTGATAAATAGTCGCTAGCGATTATTTATCGCGCCGCGTGGACGCGGTGCGGATATATAACGTAGAATGCGCCGGTTTTTTATTCCACCCAAATCGAGAGACGAACAATGAAAGTGTGCGTGGTTGGTGCCGGCGCAATCGGCGGCATGATGGCGGCAAAGCTCGCCAATTCGGGACACGAGTTGTCGGTTATCGCGCGCGGCGCGCATCTCGAGGCAATTCGCAATAACGGCCTCAAGTATATCGATAAAGATGGCGAACTGGTCATTACCGATCTGTTCGCGACCGCCGACATGGGCGAAGTAACCGGGCAGGACCTGGTGTTGCTGGGCGTCAAGGCGCATCAGATCGCGCCCATTGCCGACCAAGCTGCAAGCCATGCTCGCCGACGACGGCGTCATCGTCACGCTGCAAAATGGCATTCCCTGGTGGTATTTCCAGAAACTCGCGGGTGACTACGAAAACAATATCGTGCGTACCGTGGATCCGGACGGCGCCATCGCCGCGGCCATCGATCCGGATCGCATCATCGGTTGTATTGCCTACCCGGCAGCCACCGTCGAAGCGCCCGGCGTGATTCGCCACATCGAAGGCAATCGCTACCCGGTGGGCGAGCTCGACGGCTCAGAATCCGAGCGTGTTCAGAAAATCTGCGATGCCTTTGTCGGCGCGGGTTTCAAATCGTTCGTGCTGCCCGACATTCGCTCTGAAATCTGGCTCAAGTTGTGGGGCAACCTGTCGTTCAATCCGATCAGTGCATTGACGCATTCCACCCTGGTAGATATTTGCCAGTTTCCGCAAACCCGTGCGCTTGCGGCGCAGATGATGACCGAAGCGCAACAGGTTGCCGAGAAGCTGGGCGCCAGTTTTCGCGTTTCGCTGGAGCGTCGCATCGAGGGCGCCGAGGGTGTCGGTAAGCACAAGACATCGATGCTGCAGGATCTCGAAGTCGGCAAGGCGCTGGAGATCGATGGCATGCTCGGCGTGGTGATCGAACTCGGCGAGCAAACCGGTGTCGCAACCCCGGCGATGAACACGGTTTTTGCGCTGGTGAGCCTGCTCAACAAGACGGTGCAGGAGGAGGGTATCAAGGTGTTGGGACAGCCAGCCGGATAATTTAATTTGCGCTGGGGGCTTTGATCGAAGCCACCAGCGTGCGATTATTGAAAACGCGCATAACGCCTGCGCGTTTTTTTTTGCATTTCAGGAATTCTGGTATATTGTATACCAGAATTTGTGGGAGGGGACCGCAATATGAAAATTCACGAGTATCAGGGCAAGGCCATCCTGGCCGAGTACGGGGTCGCTGTACCGCGTGGCAAGGCCTGTTTTTCGGTCGATGAAGCAGTCGCAGCGGCACAGGCGATCGGCGGCGAAAAGTGGGTGGTCAAGGCGCAGATTCACGCCGGTGGCCGCGGCAAGGGTGGTGGCGTCAAGCTGGCCGACAGCCTCGATGAAGTGCGCGCTCACGCCAGCGCGATTCTCGGCATGACCCTGGTCACTCATCAGACAGGCCCCGAGGGCAAGCTGGTCAAGCGCCTGCTGGTCGAAGAGGGTGCGCCGATCCAGGACGAACTCTATATCGGCCTGGTGGTCGATCGCACGACCCAGCGTGTCACCGTGATGGCGAGTTCCGAAGGTGGTACTGAAATCGAAACCGTCGCCGAGGAAACGCCCGAGCTGATTCATAAAGTTTCGGTAGACCCCAAAACCGGTTTGACCACCGCCGAGGCCGAGGGCCTTGCCGGCAAGATCGGCATCGCCGACAATCTCGTCCCCGAAGCAGGCAAGCTGATCCAGGCGCTGTACCAGGCCTTCTGGGACAAGGACGCCTCGCTCGCCGAAATCAATCCCCTGATCGTCACCAGCGATGGCCGCGTGATGGCGCTCGACGCCAAGATCAACTTCGATGAAAGCGCCATGTACCGTCATCCTGAACTGCAGGATCTGCGCGATCTGGACGAGGAAGACGAAGATGAAATCAAGGCGGCGGAATTCGGTCTCAATTACATTTCGCTGGACGGCACCATCGGTTGCCTGGTGAACGGCGCCGGACTTGCGATGGCGACCATGGATATCATCAAGCTGTACGGCGCTTCGCCTGCCAACTTTCTCGATGTCGGTGGTGGAGCGACCACCGAGCAGGTCACCGAGGCCTTCAAGCTGATGTTGAAGAATTCGAACCTGAAAGCCATCCTGGTCAACATATTTGGCGGCATCATGCGCTGTGACGTCGTTGCCGAGGGCCTGGTGAACGCGGCTCGCGAGGTGGACCTGAAGGTCCCGCTGGTGGTGCGCCTGGAAGGCACCAACGTCGAACAGGGACGCAAGATACTCGCCGATTCCGGTGTCGCCGTGATCAACGCAACCACCATGGCCGATGCCGCCGAAAAAGTGTCCGCAGCCGCGGCAGGAGCGTAAACATGTCGATACTCATCAACAAGGATTCACGCGTGGTTACCCAGGGAATTACTGGCAAGACCGGCATGTTCCACACGCACCATTCGATCGCATACGCCAACGGCAAGAATTGCTACGTCGCGGGGGTTACCCCGAAAAAAGGCGGCCAGGTAGTCGAGGGTGTGCCGGTTTACGACAGCGTCGCCGAAGCCAAAGCGGAGACCAATTGCAACGTGTCGGTCATCTATGTACCACCACCATTTGCCGCCGCGGCCATTGACGAGGCTGTCGATGCGGGCATCGAGGTAGTGATCTGTATCACCGAGGGCATCCCGGTCAAGGATATGATCGTGACCCGCGATCGCATGAAAGGCTCGAGCTCCATCCTGGTGGGGCCGAACTGTCCCGGGGTGATCACTCCCGAAGAGCTCAAGATCGGCATCATGCCGGGCTACATCCACAAGAAAGGACGCATCGGCGTGGTATCGCGTTCGGGCACTTTAACCTACGAGGTCGTCGACCAGTTGACCAAGCTGGGGCTCGGCCAGTCGACCTGCGTCGGCACCGGCGGCGACCCGGTTAACGGACTCAAGCACCTCGACGTAATGAAGCTGTTCAACGACGACCCCGATACCGACGGCGTCGTCATGTGCGGCGAAATTGGCGGCACCGATGAAGAAGCCTGTGCCGAGTGGATTGCCGACAACATGACCAAGCCCGTGGTTGGCTTCATTGCCGGGGTTACCGCGCCCCCGGGCAAGCGTATGGGGCATGCCGGCGCGATCATTGCCGGCGGCAAGGGCACGGCCGATGAAAAAATTGCCGCGCTCGAGGCAGCCGGGGTCAGCGTGACGCGCAATCCATCCGACATGGGCAAGCTGATGCTGGAAGCCATGCAAAAGTAATAAACCCGATTCCCGCCTGAATAAAAACTTTACAGCGGATCGCCGGTTGTTTTAAAGTTGAGCTTGGTATATTGTATACCAAAATAAAAACAGGTTAAGGCCCTGTACATAAAAGGGCCGGATAATCGGAAAAGATTCGATATCGAAACAGATTAGTGATATACGAATTAACCCGAAACTGGATTCCAGCCTCGGGTTGCTGGATTTCTTGACCGAGGAGTCTGGCGAAGGGTGTCACCGATGCTCAATGGCGGCGGCATTTTAACCAGGCCGAATTTCGGTCTTAACCAATGAGGAGCTTAAGTAAAATGGTAAATACACAAAATTTCAAGAAGATGGTCTGCGCTTTGGGCGTCAGTGCCATCCTTGCAGGTATGCCGGTAATCGGCCATGCCTGGGAACCGCAGAAACCGGTCGAATTCGTCGTCATGGCGGGTAAGGGCGGTGGTGCGGACAAGGCGGTTCGTCTGCTGCAGAGCATCATCGCATCCGAGAACATGGCGCCGGTACCGTTTACACCGGTCAACAAGCCCGGTGGTTCAGGTGCTGAAGCACTGGTTCACCTGAACGGCAAGAAAGGCGATAACCACACCATCATGTTCACGCTGAACAGCTTCTACACCACGCCGCTGCGTCAGCCCGGTCTCGGTGTCGATATCGCTACTTTTACGCCGATTGCGCGCATGGCGGAAGACACCTTCCTGCTGTGGGTTAACTCCGATCGTAAAGACATCAACAACATCGACGATTTCGTCAAGGCCGCCAAAGCCAAGGGCAGCGGCTGGATCATGGCCGGCACCGGCAAGAACTCGGAAGACAACCTGTTGACCGACTTCCTCAACACGGCCTACGACCTCAACATGAAGTACGTACCCTACAAGGGCGGCGGCAAGGTTGCCAAGGAACTGGCCGGTAAGAATGCCGATTCCACGGTTAACAACCCGTCCGAGCAACTCGGCTTCTACGAAGCAGGTACCACCAAGGCGTTGGCCTCGTTCACCGACGAGCGTTTGCCGCTGTTCCCGAACGCACCGACCTTCAAGGAACTGGGTTCTGACATGGTCTACTACATGCAGCGTACCGTTGTCGGTGCACCGGGCATGAGCAAGGAAGCCGCAGCTTACTATCAGGATCTGTTCACCAGGGTGTTCAATTCTGCCAAGTGGCAGGAATACCGCACCAAGAAGAGCCTGCAGGGTGACCTGCTGACCGGTGACGCGTTGATGAGCTACTGGATGAAGGAGCGCGACGTGCACGAAGTAATGCTGAAGAAGATGGGCGCAATCAAGTAGCGCCTGATCTGGTAAAACCAACGGTAGATAGGGGGGAGTCCACTCATGACAGTCAGAACCGCAGAATTGTTGATGGCGATTATGATGGGGGCCTTCTCTATCTACCTGATGGTTAAAAGTACCGAACTGCCGGTCGGCTGGATCCCCGGGGAAGGCCCGGGTGGCGGCACCTGGCCGTTCTGGCTTTCCGCCATCATGCTGATTTCCTGTGGCGGTATTCTGTTCAACTGGTTCCGTAAACACGGGCCGATTGCGAGTTCGACAAAAATCTATATCGAATCGCATGTACTGGGCGACGTGTCCGCCGTAGCCGGGTCATTAATTGTTACCGTTGCGCTGTTCTCGTGGATCGGTATTTATGGCGCACTGCCGCTATTCCTTGTTTTTTACCTCCGCTACCTGGGAAAGCACTCCTGGTTATTGACGATAACCCTGGCCGTGCTCATTCCCGTGGTCATCTTTTATTTCTTCGAAATCACCTTGAAGATCATTCTGCCGAAAGGGATCACCGAACCTCTATTCTTACCTTTGTACCGAATCTTTATGTGATTTTTCATACCAGGGTTTAACACCGGGACTTGCTGGGGAGGCAGTCGTATGCTGGAAATTATTCAACTGTTGGGGCAAGGTTTCGTGATCGTGTTCGAACCGCAAAACCTGTTGCTGATCATCGCCGGTTGCGCGCTCGGCCTGTTCATCGGTGCCATGCCCGGACTCGGCTCGGTAAATGGCGTCGCCATTCTATTGCCACTGACCTTCCTGGTACCGCCCACCGGGGCGATTATTTTCCTCGCCGCGATTTACTACGGCGCGATGTACGGTGGTGCGATTTCATCGATCATGCTCGGCATTCCGGGCGCCTCGACCGCGGTGGCAACCACCTTTGATGGTCGGCCGCTGGCGAAACAGGGGCTGGCGGACAAGGCGCTGATCGGCGCCGCTGTTGCCTCCTTTGTCGGCGGTACGATTTCCGTTGTGCTGTTTACCTTCTTTGCACCACCGCTCGCGCACGTTGCGCTGGTATTCGGCGCGCCTGAAGAATTTGCGCTGATGATGCTGGCCTTTGCCACCTTTGTCGGTCTCGGCGGCGACGATATATTCAAGACGCTGTTTTCAATCTGCATCGGCCTGGTGTTGAGTGCGATCGGTTTCGACATTATTTCCGGTGAACCGCGGCTGGTGTTGTGGGACATCACCGGCTTCCTGCACGGGGTCAACTTCCTGGTGCTGGCGATCGGCATCTACGGAATCGGCGAGATGCTGTGGACGGTCGAGGAGCACGCGCTCGGCGGAGGCAAGAGCATGCTGTCGGATGCCACCGTCTCGGTGAAGCGGACGATGAGCCACTTGCGCGAACTGGTTAAAGCCTGGAAGTCCACGGTGATGGGATCCTTCCTCGGCTACTTCGTCGGTATCCTGCCGGCGGCGGGCGCCACGCCGGGCTCGCTGATGGCCTACGGCCTCGCCAAGCAGATATCTTCCGAACCTGAGAAATTCGGTAAGGGCGCCATCGAAGGTGTTTGCGCGCCGGAAGCGGCCAACAACGCCGCCAGTACCGGTTCGATGCTACCGATGTTGACGCTCGGCATCCCGGGCTCGCCAACCACCGCGATTCTGCTGGGTGGCATGGTGATCTGGGGGCTGGAACCCGGCCCCAGGCTGTTTACCGACCACAGCGAATTCGTCTGGGGACTGATTGCGTCGCTGTACGCCGCTAACCTGTTTTCGTTGCTGATCAACATCGCCTTCATTCCGGTGTTCATCAAGGTGTTGAAAACCCCGTTTACCATCCTCGCGCCGATTATCTTCACGCTGTGCCTGATTGGTGGCTACGCACCGACCCAGGACATGCACGACGTCTGGTTGATGGTCGTATTCGGTATCGTCGGCTATCTGATGCGCAAGCTCGACTACCCGCTCGCGCCCGCGGTGCTGGCGATCGTGCTGGGCCCGCTGGCGGAACCGGCGCTGCGTCAGTCGCTGATCATCAGCGAAGGATCTTTCATGATTTTCTTTAATCGCCCCTACGCCGGCCCGATCATGGTCGCCGCGTTGATCCTGCTGTTTCTGCCGCTGTTCAAAATCATCTATGATCGGATGCGCAAGCCGCAACCCGAGGCGGCCGAGTAGGGTGGCGATGCTTATTCTCCCAATCATGCGAGTTGAGGCGCCATGAGCCTGCCCGGAATCATACCGTTGGCGCAGACCCGGGGCCTGAAAATTCAGGTTTACGAGGCTCTGCGCGAACTGATTGGACGCATGGATATCTATGGCAGCAAGGACCCGATCCGGCTCGACGAGCGCGCGCTCGGAGAGCAGCTCGGGGTCAGCCGTACACCGGTACGCGAAGCCATTTCACGTCTCGAGCAGGAAGGCATCGTCGAAAACATCGCGCGTCGGGGTGCTTTCGTGGTGCGCAAGAACAAGGAAGAGATTCTCGATATTGTCGATGTCTGGGCAGCGCTCGAAAGCATGGCGGCGCGGCTCGCTACCAGCCGTGCCAGCGATGAGGAAATTGCACAGTTGCGTAAAAATTTTTCGACTTACGACGGTGACGAGGCGCGGGCCCACATCGATGAATACTCGAATACCAACATCGAGTTTCATCAAACCATAATCAAACTCGGTCACTCCGAACTGATTACGCAAATGGCCGACCAGCTGTTTTTCCACATGCGCGCGATTCGCGCCAGCACCATCAAGGATCGCGACCGCGTGGCGCAATCGGTGATGGATCACAGCCGCATCATCGAGGCGATCGAGGAACGCGACGCCTACCACGCCGAGCATCTGGTGCGCGACCACGCGCTGGAGCTCGCCAAGCACATTGAACGTTATGTCGATTACCTGGATTGACTCGATCGACCCGGCCGGCTGGTGCCGGCAGTAATGAAACTCCAGGTCCGGTACTTGCCGAGCGCAAACCGGGCCGCTAAACAGACGAGGTGAAGACAATGGCAACTGTATCAGACAAGGCCCCGACGACGGATACCGCAACGGATACCCTGAAAGCAAAAACCAAAGACGGTTCGGTTATCTCGGGCGGTCACCTGGTCGCCAAGGCGCTCAAAGCCGAAGGCGTGGATACCATTTTCACGCTCTGCGGTGGACACATCATCGATATCTACGACGGCTGCCTCGATGAAGGTATTCGCATCGTCGATGTGCGCCACGAGCAGACCGCGGCGCACGCCGCCGATGGCTACGCGCGCCAGACCGGTAAACTGGGTTGCGTAGTCACCACCGCTGGCCCCGGTTGCACCAATGCCGTTACTGGCGTGGCCACTGCGTTTCGTTCGGAAAGCCCGATTCTGCACATCGGTGGGCAGAGTTCGCTGTCGCAGCACAAGATGGGTTCGTTGCAGGATCTGCCGCACGTCGACATGATGACGCCGATCACCAAGTTCGCTTCCGGCGTGTTTTCCACCGAGCGGGTCGCCGACATGGTATCGATGGCCGCGCGCGAGTGTTTTAACGGTGCCTATGGACCGTCCTATCTTGAAATTCCGCGCGACATTCTCGACCGCGAGATTCCGATCGAAACGGCTGTTATCCCGGAGCCGGGTTCCTATCGCGCGTCGGTCAAGTCGATCGGCGATCCCGCCGACATCGAAAAACTGGCGGATATCCTGGTGAAGGCGAAAAGCCCGGCGGTGTTGCTCGGCCAGCAGGTCTGGGCCTCGGGCGGCGCGCAGGCGGCGATCGATTTCGTGCGTGCGCTCGATATCCCGGCCTACATGAACGGCGCCAGCCGCGGCATGCTGCCGCAGGGCGATCCGCATCACTTCGACCGCACCCGCAGCGACGCCTTCAAGAATGCCGACGTCATCCTGATCGTCGGTACACCGTTCGATTTCCGCATGGGTTACGGCAAGCGCATTTCCAAGGACGCGACCCTGGTGCAGATCGACCAGAGCTACGCCACGGTCGGCAAGAACCGCGACATCAGCCTGGGCCTGGTCGGTGATCCCGGCGCGATCCTGACCGCCGTCGCGCAAGCCGCGTCGGGGGGCATCGACGACGGTGCGCGTCAGCAACGGCAAAAGTGGATGAGTGAGTTGCGTGACATCGAAGCCACCAAGCTGGAAAGACTGATGCCGATGTTCACCACCGACCAGAACCCGATTCACCCCTACCGCCTGGCCTACGAAATCAACGAGTTTCTCGGCGAAGACACGATTTACATCGGTGATGGCGGCGACATCGTCACCATCTCCGCGCAGGCGGTGCGCCCGCGCAATCCCGGGCAGTGGATGGATCCGGGCGCGCTCGGCTCGCTCGGCGTCGGCACCGGATTCTCGATGGCGGCCAAGCTCGCGCATCCGAACAAGGAAGTCGTCTGCCTCTACGGTGACGGCGCCTTCGGCATGACCTCCTTCGACATGGAAACCGCGCAACGTTTCGGTGCGCCTTACCTTGCCGTGATCGGCAACAACTCGGCGATGAACCAGATTCGCTACGGCCAGCTTGCCAAGTACGGCCAGGAGCGTGGCGATGTTGGCAACAAGCTTGGCGACGTACCATTCTCACAGTTCGGCCAGATGATTGGCGGCTATGGTGAGGAAGTGCACGAAGCGAAAGATATTCAGCCCGCCATGCAGCGTGCTCGTGAGGCGATTGCCAAAACCGGGAAGTGCGCAGTGGTCAATGTTTGGGTCGATCCCAACGAATATGCACCGGGCACCAAAGCGCAAACCATGTACAAGTAACCCTGGGGCACCTCTAAAAATGCACTTTTTCCGCGATTGCCGCGTCAGCTCCGTGCTGGTACGCCAGCCCGGTCGATCCTCATGTATGACATATACACTGCGGTTCTCCGCGCGGTGCTTCCGGCGCCGATCGCTTGCACTCACGAAAAAATCACTATTTTTAGAGGTGCCCCCTGCTCAGCCACCTAACACTTTTTGAGGTACTCATGTCCAAGCCGTTAGACCACATCAAAATTCTGGATTTCACCCACGTCCAGTCTGGCCCCACTTGCACGCAGTTGCTGGCGTGGATGGGTGCCGATGTCATCAAGGTAGAGCGTCCCGGCGTTGGCGATGCCACGCGCAAGCAACTGATCGACGTGGAAGGCGCCGACAGTCTTTACTTCACCATGCTCAATCACAACAAGCGTTCGCTGACCCTGAATACCAAGGACGAAAGCGGCAAGGAAGTACTCGAGCGTCTGGTCAAGACTTGCGACGTTCTGGTTGAAAACTTTGCGCCGGGTGCACTGGATCGCATGGGTTTTAGCTGGGAGCGCATCCAGGAACTGAATCCGCGCATGATCATGGCGTCGGTGAAGGGTTTCGGGCCGGGGCCATACGAAGACTGCAAGGTCTACGAAAATGTTGCGCAATGTGCCGGTGGCTCTGCCTCGACCACTGGAATGCGGGACGGTGTACCGCTGGTAACGGGCGCGCAAATCGGTGATTCCGGTACCGGCTTACACCTGGCATTCGGAATTCTTGCGGCCGTGATACATCGCGATAAAACCGGGCGTGGTCAAAAGGTACTCGCGCCGATGCAGGATGGTGTGTTGAACCTGTGCCGCGTCAAGCTGCGCGACCAGCAGCGCCTGAAGGCTGGACCCCTGGAAGAATATTCGCAGTTCGGTGAAGGTGTCCCCTTCGGCGATGCCACGCCGCGCGCGGGTAACGATTCGGGTGGCGGTCAGCCGGGCCGTATTTTGAAGTGCAAGGGCTGGGAAACCGATCCCAATGCATATACCTATTTCATTACCCAGGCGGCCGTGTGGCAGCGAATCTGCGATGTGATCGGCAAGCCGGAATGGAAGGAGGATGAGCGCTTTGCCTCACCGCCGAAACGCCTGCCACACCTGAATGAAATATTTGGCGCTATCGAAGACTGGACCATGACCAAGACCAAGTACGAAGTCATGGAAATCTGTAATCCGCTGGATATTCCGGTTGGGCCGATTCTGTCGATGAAAGAGATTGCCGAAGAACCGTCGTTGCGTGAAACCGGCACCATCGTCGAAGTCGATCATCCTGAGCGTGGCCCCTACCTGTCGGTGGGTTGCCCGGTCAAGCTGTCGGATACCGACGTGGTGGTCGAGCGTTCACCGCTGCTCGGCGAACATTCGGCTGAAATCCTGGCCCAGGTGCTGGGTTACAGCGAGGCGGAAATTGCCGCGCTGCAGGAATCCGGCGTGGTCTAAACCGGCGAAATGGAACGGCGTCGCCGGTCCGGCCAACGGAGAAATTGAATGAGATTGATCGTACATGGCCAGCAGGCCTACGGAAAATCGGTACTCGAAGCGATCCTCGACAAGGGCGTTGACGAGGTTGTCGCGGTTTACTGTGCACCTGACAAGGAAGGGCGTCCGCTCGACCCCATCAAGGAGTATGCGCTGGAACAGGGGCTGGAGATTCATCAACCTGAATCCTATAAAAATCCCGAAGTCTGGAAGCAGATGGCAAGCCACGAGGCCGATCTCTGCGTGATGGCCTACGTGTTGCTGTTTGTCCCCGAGGAGGCGCTCAACGTGCCGAAACTCGGCTCGATCCAGTACCACCCGTCATTGCTGCCCTGGCACAAGGGGCCAAGCTCGATCAACTGGCCGATCATCATGGGCCGCAAGAAAACGGGGCTGTCGATCTTCTGGCCCGACAACGGCCTCGATACCGGGCCGATCCTGCTGCAGAAAGAGGTGGATATCGAGCCCGACGACACGCTCGGTTCGGTGTACTTCAACAAGCTGTACCCGCTGGGTGTCGAGGCGATGATGGAATCCATCGAACTGGTGCGCGGCGGAAATGCGCCGCGCGAAGAACAGAATCCCGCAGCCGGCAGCTACGAAGGCTGGTGTCGCAAAGACGATGTGCAGGTGGACTGGAGCATGCCCACCGACGAGGTCTACAACCTGATTCGCGGCGCCAATCCACAGCCGGGTGCCTGGACCACGTTTAACGGGGCCGAGGTCAAGATTTTCGATAGCCGCAAGGCCGCTGGCAGCGGGGCGCCTGGCAGCGTGCTCGCGCTCGACGCTGAGGGCATCGAGGTGGCGACGGCCGATGGCGCCATTCGCATCATGAAAGTACGCGCGGATGCCGGTAAGATAAGCGCTGCCGAATTCGCGGCAACGGCGGGACTGGAGGTCGGTTCGACCCTGGGTAGCTAATCGCGCAAAGCCAGTAGAACACAACAGACTGGTACGCCAGTCGGGGGAGAGATGAATGAGTGACATTGAAATAGCGCGCGCGGCAACGGCGCAACCGATTGGTGAAATTGCAAAGAAAGTCGGTATTCCCGACGAAGCGTTGATGCCTTATGGCAAAACCAAGGCCAAGATCGACCCCGACTACATCGCCAGCCTGCAGGGCAAGCCGGATGGCAAGCTCATCCTGGTGACCGCGATCACGCCGACGCCGGCGGGCGAGGGCAAGACCACGACCTCGGTCGGTCTGCACGATGGCCTGTCGCGCATCGGCAAGAATTCGATCGTGTGCCTGCGCGAACCGAGCCTCGGCCCCTGCTTCGGCATGAAGGGCGGCGCCGCCGGCGGTGGCCATGCGCAGGTGATTCCGATGGAAGACATCAACCTGCACTTTACCGGCGATTTTCACGCCATCGGCGCCGCGCACAACCTGTTGTCGGCGATGGTCGACAACCACATTTACTGGGGCAATGCCGCGGGTCTCGATTCGCGCCGCATCGCCTGGCGCCGCGTGGTCGACATGAACGATCGCGCGCTGCGCAGCATCGTCAACTCACTCGGCGGCCCGGGCAATGGCTTCCCGCGTGAGGACGGTTTCGACATCACCGTGGCCTCCGAAGTCATGGCCATTTTCTGCCTGTCGAAAAACCTCGAAGACCTGCAGCAGCGTCTCAGCAAGATCATCATCGGTTACACCCGCGAATTGCAGCCGGTCACTGCCGATGCGGTTAACGCGCCTGGCGCGATGGCCGTGCTGCTGAAAGATGCGATAGCGCCGAACCTGGTGCAGACGCTGGAAAACAATCCGGCCTTTATTCACGGTGGACCGTTTGCCAACATCGCGCACGGTTGTAACTCGGTCATCGCCACCACGACCGCGTTGAAACTGGCCGACTACGTGGTCACCGAAGCCGGTTTCGGCGCGGATCTCGGTGCCGAAAAATTCTTCGACATCAAGTGCCGCAGCGCGGGCCTCTCTCCGGATGCGGTAGTACTGGTGGCGACGATTCGCGCACTGAAGATGCACGGCGGAGTTGAAAAAGACGATCTCGGCGAAGAGAATGTTCAGGCCGTCGCCGACGGTTGCAGCAACCTCGCGCGCCACATCAGTAACCTCAAGTCCTATGGCGTGCCGGTGGTGGTGGCGATCAATCGCTTCAGCGCCGACACCGACGCCGAGGTGCAGCAGGTACGCGAGACGGCGGCCGAACTCGGCACCACCGCCATCGACTGTACCCACTGGGCGAACGGCGGTGCGGGCACCGAAGACCTGGCGCGACACGTGGTCGAGATGATCGATGAAGGAAGCAGTGAGTTCACCACGCTCTACCCGGACGACATGCCCCTGTGGGACAAGATGCGCACTATCGCGACGAAGATTTACGGCGCCGACGACATCAACGCCGACAAGAAAGTGCGTGACCAGATCGAGCAGTTCCAAAATTCCGGCTTCGGTAAGCTGCCGATTTGCGTGGCCAAGACGCAATACAGTTTCTCCACCGATCCAACCCGTAAAGGCGCGCCCGAAGGGCACGTGGTGACGGTTCGCGAAGTACGCCTGTCGGCAGGGGCTGGCTTCCTGGTGTTTGTCTGCGGCGACATCATGACCATGCCGGGTTTACCGCGGGTACCGGCCGCCGACAAAATTCATATCGATGATGCGGGCCTGATTCAGGGCCTGTTCTAGCGCGAGGTTGAGGTTAATGATCAAGATAATTCTGGTTCCCCTGGATGGCAATGAACACAGCGCCGACGTGCTGGACACGGCGCTGGTCATCGCCAATCGGTTCAATGCCCACATCAAAGCGGTCCACGTGCGCGAACACACCAGCGAGCCGTTCATGTTTTCCGGCATGCCGGCGTCTTACCGCAAGGAATTCGCCGAGATGAGCAGCAAGGCGGTGGATTCGGTCGAAGACACGGTGCAACAGCAGTTCGTCGAATTCTGTGCGCGTGCAGGGATCAAAAAAGCCCGCAAGCCATCGGCATCGGCGTCGGCGCAGGTGTCAGCCTCGTTGCACATACTCGAAGGCGATGCCGAAACCGTGTTGTCGCGCGAGTCACGCCTGGTCGACGTGATCGCCATGTCGCGCCCGAACAAACACCGCGTCGGCGGTGGGGTTGGTGAACTGCACGAAGCCCTGATGTTGCGCTCCGGACGGCCGGTATTGATCGTGCCGCCACTCGCGGAATGGCAGCCGCACAAGGTCGATCATGCCGCGATCGGCTGGAACGATAGCGTCGAGGCAAGCCGCGCATTGTCGATGACACTACCGTGGCTCACGCAGATGAAAAAGGTGAGCGTGCTGGTGTCGAAAAAGCGCGAGGCCGGTGTCGAAGAGGTGACGAACTACCTCAAGCGTCACGGATGCAAGGCCAGTCATCACGTCATCACCGGGCACGGCACTAACGTCGGCAAGAAAATTCTCAACAATTGCGCCGAGATTGGTGCGGAGTTCCTCGTGGTGGGCGGATTCAGCCATACCCGCACGCGTCAGCGGCTGTTCGGTGGCGTCACCAGTCACCTGCTCGCCAACACCAATATCATCACGGTGATGGCGCATTAAGGTGCCGTTGTGGCGCAATAACGTGTTTTTGTAAGCCTCTCCTTGGGTTAAACTTTGCCCCGCTCGCCAGTAAAGCGGGGCTTTTCTTTCAGGACCGATCAACAGCAGAGAAATCTTATGTCACAGCCTGGCCAGAACACCAATGCGGTCGACAATCGCAAGCAAGGACGCCGCGGCAAGCCCAAGGGCCGTGTTGTCGATCTCAACTCACTGCTCGAGGTACAGGCGTTGCTCGGTGACGAATCACGCGCCCCTGACCTGTTGATCGAACATCTGCACAAGATCCAGGACAAGTTCAAGCACCTGTCGGCAGCCCACCTCGCGGCGCTGGCGCATGAAATGCGCCTGTCGATGACCGAGGTCTACGAGGTGGCGAGTTTTTATCATCACTTCGACGTGATCCGTGAAGGCGAGACCGCCCCGGCGCCGCTCACGGTGCGCGTGTGCGAATCGGTCAGCTGTGAAATGGCCGGTTGTGAAGACTTGATCGCAGCGCTCGAAGCGGGACTCGGTGACGGTATTCGCGTGCAGCGTGTGCCCTGCGTCGGCCGTTGTGACAAGGCGCCGGTCGCGGTGGTCGATCAATTTACCGTCGACAACGCCACCGCAGAGTCGGTGCAGTCGGCGCTCGATGCAGGTCAGCATGAGCAGCCGCTGCCCGAAGACGGTATCGCTTACGACGCTTACCGCGCCGCCGGCGGCTATCAACTCTACGAGCGCCTGGTCGCCGGCGACATCAGCGCCGATGCGATCCTCGAGACGCTCGACGGCACGCAGTTACGCGGCCTCGGTGGCGCCGGCTTCCCGGTGGGCCGCAAGTGGCGCATTCTGCGCGATCAGCCCGCCCCGCGGCTGTGTGCGATCAACATCGACGAGGGCGAGCCCGGTACTTTCAAGGATCGCCACTACATGCTCAGCGATCCGCATCGCTTCCTCGAAGGCATGCTGATCGCGGCGCGGGTCATCGGCATCGATACCTGCTACATCTACATTCGTGACGAGTACCCGTCGGTGATTCGCATCCTCAAGCAGGCGGTGGCGGACCTGCAGGGCTCGGGCTACGATTTGCCGCGCATGGAGATTCGTCGCGGCGCCGGCGCCTACATCTGCGGCGAAGAGTCGGCGATGATCGAATCGATCGAAGGCAAGCGCGGCATGCCGCGTTTACGCCCGCCCTACGTGGCGCAGGTCGGCCTGTTCGGCCGGCCCACGCTGGAGCACAACTGCGAGTCGCTGTGGTGGATTCGCGACGTCATCGAGAAGGGTAGCGAATGGTTTGATGCGCAGGGCCGCAACGGGCGCAAGGGCGTGCGCAGCTTTTCCGTGTCCGGGCGCGTCAACAACCCGGGCGTGCACCTCGCACCCGCCGGAATCACCATTCGCGAACTGATCGCGGAATACTGCGGCGGCATGCAGGACGGCCACAAGTTCTACGGTTATTTTCCAGGTGGCGCCTCGGGCGGTATCCTGCCAGCTTCGCTCGGCGACATCCCGCTCGACTTCGACACGCTGCAGGAATACGGCTGCTTCATCGGCTCGGCCGCCGTGGTGGTCCTGTCCGACCAGGACAGCGCCAAGCAGGCGGCGCTCAATTCGCTCAAGTTTTTCGCGCACGAATCCTGTGGCCAGTGCACACCCTGCCGGGTCGGCTGCGAAAAAGCGGTCAGTATCATGGAAACCGGTAACTGGGATATCGATCAACTGAACGATTTATCGACGGTGATGATCGACGCGTCGATCTGCGGCCTCGGCCAGGCGGCGCCCAACCCGATCCTGTCGGTGATCAAATATTTCCCGCATGAGCTGGGAATTGAGGAGAATCAATAATGGCTGCGAATCCTGAAACCATCTTCGAAACCATCGAATTCACGCTGAACGGGGCAACGCTCGAAGCGCTGCCGGGCGAGACCATCCTGCAGGCGGCCGAGCGCAGCGGCACCGAGATTCCGCACCTGTGTTACACCGAAGGCTTGCGCACCGACGGCAACTGCCGCGCCTGCGTGGTCGAGATCGACGGCGAGCGCGTGTTGGCGCCGAGCTGCTGCCGCAACCCGACGCCGGGCATGGTGGTCAAGTCGACCAACGAGCGTGCGCAGAAATCGCAGAAGCTGGTGCTCGAACTGTTGATGTCCGACATGCCTGAACAGTCGTATACGCTCGACAACGAGCTCGGTTACTGGGCCAGGAAGCTCGAAGTGAGCAATCCTCGTTTCAAGCCGCGTCACCAGCCGGCTGCCGACCTGTCGCACCCGGCCATCGCGGTCAACCTCGATGCCTGTATCCAGTGCACGCGCTGCCTGCGTGCCTGTCGTGAATCGCAGGTGAACGACGTCATTGGCCTCGCCAAACGCGGTCACCACGCCGAGATCGTCTTCGACATCGGCGATCCGATGGGCGAATCCACCTGCGTTGCCTGCGGTGAATGCGTTGCCGCCTGTCCGACCGGCGCGCTCTCCAATGCCAATGGCGCGCACCTGGTCGAAGCCGATCGCAAGGTCGATTCGGTATGCCCTTACTGCGGTGTCGGCTGCCTGCTCACCTATCACGTCAAGGACGAAAAGATCGTGCGCGTCGAGGGCCGTGATGGCCCGGCCAACTTCAGCCGCCTGTGCGTCAAGGGCCGCTACGGATTCGATTACGTCAACCACCCGCAACGCCTGACCAAACCACTGATCCGCAAAGCCGACGTGCCCAAGGGGATGAATGAATTTTTCGATCCCGCCGACCCGTCGAAGATGTTTCGCGAGGCGAGCTGGGAAGAAGCGATGGAACTCGCCACCGGTGGCCTGAAGAAGATCAAGCAGGAACTGGGTGGGGCCGGTCTTTCCGGTTTCGGCTCGGCCAAGGGTTCCAACGAGGAAGCCTATCTGTTTCAGAAGCTGGTACGTGTCGGCTTCGGCACCAACAACGTCGATCACTGCACGCGCCTGTGCCACGCGTCGAGCGTCGCCGCGCTGCTCGAAGGCATCGGTTCGGGAGCCGTGTCGAACCAGGTCGAAGACGTTAAGCACGCCGAAGTGATGATGGTCATCGGTTCCAACCCGACCACCAATCACCCGGTGGCCGCGACCTTCATGAAAAACGCGATCCGGGACGGCAAGAAGCTGATCCTGCTCGATCCGCGCTCGACGCAGATGGCGCGCCACGCGACCCACCACCTGCAGTTCAACGCGTCCACCGACGTGACGCTGCTGAACTCGATGCTGAACGTGATCATCGAAGAAGGGCTCACCGACGACAAGTTCATCGCCGAACGCACCACCGACTACGAAGAGCTGAAGGCCAACGTCGCCGATTTCAGCCCGGAAAAGACCGCCGCAGTGACCGGTATCGATGCGCAAACCCTGCGCGAAGTCGCGCGCCTGTTCGCCACTTCGAAGGGTTCGATGATCTTCTGGGGCATGGGTATCTCGCAGCACATCCACGGCACCGACAATTCGCGTTGCCTGATCGCGCTGTCGATGATCACCGGCCAGGTCGGCCGCCCGGGCACCGGGCTGCATCCGTTGCGCGGGCAAAATAACGTTCAGGGTGCCTCCGACGCCGGCCTCATCCCGATGATGTTTCCGGATTATCAGCGCGTCGATAATCCCGAGGCGAATAGCTGGTTCTCGAAGTACTGGGGCGCCGAGCTTGATAAAAAGGCAGGCCTGACCGTGGTCGAAATCATGCACGCGATACTCGAGGGGCAGATCAAGGGCATGTACATCATGGGTGAAAACCCGGCGATGTCCGACCCCAACCTGAACCACGCGCGCGCCGCCCTCGCGGCGCTCGAGCACCTGGTGTTGCAGGACATGTTCCTCACCGAGACCGCGGCCTTTGCCGACGTGATATTACCGGCCTCGGGCTGGGCGGAGAAGGATGGCACCGTCTCCAACACCGACCGCCGCGTGCAACTGGGCAAGGCGGCGGTTCCGCTGCCCGGCGAGGCGCGCCAGGACCTGTGGATCATTCGCGACATCGGCAAGGGCCTCGGTCTCGACTGGAATTACCAGCATGTCTCCGAAGTCTACGACGAGATGCGCATGGCGATGCCGAGCATCACCGGCATCACCTGGGAACGGCTGAATGAATCCTCGTCGGTCACCTATCCCTGCGCCGACGCCGACGATCCGGGACAGAGCGTTGTCTTCGTCGAAAACTTTCCGACGGCTAACGGCAAGGCCAGGCTGGTCGCGGCGAAGTCGATTCCACCCGACGAAATGCCGGACGAGGAATACCCGCTGATCCTGATCACCGGGCGCCAGCTCGAACACTGGCACACCGGCTCGATGACGCGCCGCACCAGCGTGCTCGACGCGATCGAACCGGTACCGGTGATCTACGTCAATGGCGAAGACCTCGACCGGCTTGGCGTGGTATCGGGAGACGAAATTGTCGCACGCTCGCGCCGTGGCGAGATCCGCGCCTACGCGCGCGCCGACGGTGGGCTTAAAAAAGGCGAAGTGTTCATCCCGTTTTGCTACCACGAGGCGGCAGCTAACCTGCTGACCAACGAGGCGCTCGACCCCTTCGGCAAGATCCCCGAGTTCAAGTACTGCGCCATCCAGCTCGAAGCCGCCTGACCACAATGCCGTCGTTCCTCGTCCCTGCGAAGGCAGGGCGGTCCGACGCCTCGGCCTCATAACGACGCCACCGTTTAAAGATTCCTGCCTGCGCAGGAATGACCCCCTGTATTTGTGGTCCCCCGATGCGTGGGCCCGAAGCATCTGAGAATAATTCTCTTTTTATCGTCAACAGTTGTCTTGCCAATTGCCGAAATGATATATACAGGTTGCAGAAATTGAGGATTGCAAACCAATGATCAGAGAATATCCAGACTGATGCGAGTAGCACTTGTTCGAACTGGCGTAATGGTATTGTTGCTGGTTGTCTTGCCACTCCTTGGCGGCGCCGCACTTTCCTTTGGCGAGTGGTCGCGCTATTCAGACCAACGTTACCGGTTCACCGGTTCTTCCAACCAGGCGCCGAGTGCAGAAGAACACAGCGAAGCCATCGTCCAGGTCTATGCCGCGCGGGCGGCTCGCTGGCGCGGTATCTTCGGCGTGCACACCTGGATCGCTTACAAGAAAGCCGGTGCAAAACATTACCTGCGCGCCGAGGTGATCGGCTGGAACGCCAGGTACGGTGGCGCGGTCGTCGAAAATCGCGCCGGTATTCCTGATCGATACTGGTTTGGCTACAAACCGGATCTGCTGGCCGAGATCACGGGGCAGGACGCGGAAAACGCCATCGCCAGGATCGAAAGCCTGGTCGCTCAGTACCCATTCAAACACCACTATGTCGTGTGGCCGGGCCCCAACAGCAATACCTTTACCGCGCACATCCTGCGAGAAATCGAAGTACTGGACGTTGATTTGCCGGCCAATGCCGTCGGCAAGGATTACCTGGAGCGCGTCGGATTTGTCGCAACGCCCAGCAACAGCGGTTACCAGTTTTCGGCCTATGGCCTGTTGGGTGCCACGCTTGGGCTGGTGGAGGGTATCGAAGTCAACATCCTCGGTGCGAGCTACGGCGTCGATCTGTACCCACCGGCGCTGCGGCTGCCCGGGATCGGTCGTTTCGGATTTTAAACGCGGATACCATGCCGGTATCGATGGGTGCCGGTTCTTGCCTGGCCTGTATTTTATGGAAAGGTTAAGTTTTGCTCAATCCAGGCAGCGTAAATTATCGGTTGTATTTAAACCCTATCATTGCTTCAATTCGCTGCGGAGTCGAACTTGATAATCGGAGACCGAGGTGTCGGAAACCTTGCACAGCGCTGATCCTGCGCTGACATCAAATTCCGGGCGCGCATCCCGCCGGGCCTGGCACTATACGCCTGCGTTGCCCCTGACCCAGGCGCCTTATTTCGAGTTGCCGTTCAGCTTAAGCGCCAGCCTCAGGTACCTGGTCAAAATCTGGCGACCGTTTAACCAGCGCTTCCTGTTGCTGATGCTGGCGATTGCGGCATGGACCTGGTTCACGCCGTCGCTGGAACGGGCCGCCAGTTTTCAAATCGACTGGATGCTCGAGATATTGCTGCGCAACCTGGTCATCGTGCTGGTGGTGGCCGGTGGGTTGCACCTGTTGTTATTTACCTTTGCCCGGCAGGGTGACGAAGAGCACTACGACGCGCGCCCACTGGCCCGGCAGTCGAGGGTTTTTCACTTCGGCAGCCAGGTGCGCGACAACGTATTCTGGACCCTGGTCGGTTCGGTGCCGATCGGCACGCTGTGGGAATGCCTGTTGCTATGGGCTTATGCCAACGGCTACGCGACGCTGATCACTTTCAGCGAGAATCCCGGCTGGTTTATCGGCTTGATGCTGATTATTCCAATCTGGAGCGGCTTCCATTTCTACTGGTACCACCGTCTCGGGCACGTCGAGCCGCTGTACCGCTGGTTTCATTGCTGGCATCACAAGAACATCAATACGGGACCCTGGTCGGGGCACGCCATGCATCCCGTCGAACACCTGTTTTTATATTCGGACCTGGCGATTTACTTCATCGTTGCGAGCCATCCCATCCACGTCATTTTCAACGCCATGCTGCATACCGTGGGGGGGCCGACCTCGCATTGCGGTTTCCACACCGTCAGGCTGACGCGCTTTTTCAGCCTGCAGCTCGGTGACTTCATGCACCAGTTGCATCACCGCTACTTCGATTGCAATTACGGATCCTACGAGACACCCTGGGACAAGGTATTCGGCAGTTTCCACGACGGTACGCCGCAGGGCGACCGGTTGATCAAGGAGCGCCGCCGCCGAATGTTCGAAAAAAAGAACCAGCCGTCCTGATGTGGGCTCAGGGACTACCGCTAAATCCCTCGATAAATATAGACCCCGAATAGTTAAAACCTATAGGTGGTGCCCAAATCGCCCTTTCTTCAGAGAAATGGATTAATCCCTGTTTAGTTCGTATACTGACTCGGCTGTACGCATTGAATCAGACCGTTGAAAAATAACGAACAACAATCAGGGCATTACAACTTTAGGAGGTTCAGACATGTACTCATCACGTTTACTCTTTAGCCTGGGTTTACTGGGCATCAGTTTGGCGGCATCACCCGGTGCCTACGCGGGACCCAAATCCTGCGATAACCGCAACAACAACAATGCAAACAAATTACTCGAATGCGTCACCGTCGACGGGGCCCGTGCGCACCAGGCGGCATTTCAATCGATAGCCGACGCCAACAACGGCATTCGCACCTCGGGCACACCCGGCTACGACGAATCGGTGTTTTACGTCAGGGATCGTCTGCAGGATGCTAACTACGATGTCACCGTACAACCGTTTGATTTTCAAACCTTTATCACGCTGTCACCGACTGCTCTCGAGCAGATCGCACCCGCCCCGATCGGGCCGGTCGAAAACCGCATCATGTCTTACTCTGGCAGTGGCGACGTCACCGCCGCAGTCAGTACCCTGGCGGTCATTACGGGTTGTAACGCCGCCGATTTCGCCGGATTTCCGGTAGGGCACATCGCCCTGATCAGTCGCGGCGCCTGCTCCTTTGCGCTGAAAGCAACCAACGCCGATGGCGCGGGTGCATCCGGCGTCGTCATTTACAACAATATTCCCGGCAACCTGAACGGTACTCTGAGCAGCACCTTCACGCTCGACATCGGCGTCACCGCGGTAACGCAGGATGTCGGTCAACAACTGGCCGCCATCGCGGGGCTTCGAAATGCGACTGAAAACCGATACGTTCCGCGGTCAGGCAACGTCCTTCAACGTGCTTGCCGAATCTGCTAAAAACAAGAAAGGGCCATGTCGTGATGGCAGGCGCCCATCTCGATTCGGTCAACGAGGGGCCCGGCATTCAGGATAACGGTTCGGGCAGCGCTGCAATCCTCGAGGTCGCGCAGCAGATGGCGAAAACCAAGACTCGCAACAAGGTGCGATTTGCCTGGTGGGGCGCGGAAGAGTCCGGACTGGTCGGTTCGACTCTCTACGTTAACAATTTGAGCGCGGAAGATCAGGGCGAGATTGCGCAGTACCTGAATTTCGACATGATCGGTTCGCCCAACCACGTGTTCTTTATCTATGACGGCGACGATTCCGACGGCGAAGGTGCAGGACCCGGTCCAGAGGGCTCGGCCGAAATCGAAAAGACCTTCGAGGCCTACTACGACCATGGTCGGCGAACCCTACAAGGGAACCGATTTTTCCGGTCGCTCCGACTATGGTCCCTTCATCGCGGTCGGTATTCCATCGGGCGGCCTGTTTACCGGCGCCGAGGGCATCAAGACTGACGAGGAAGTGGCGCTGTGGGGCGGCACGGCCGGGGATCAGTACGACCCCTGCTACCACCTTGCCTGCGACACCTTCGACAACATCAACCTGCACGCCTTCGAGGTCAATGTCGACGCGGTTGCTTTCTCCGTTGTGGAATACGCGATGGCCAAGGCTAAGAAAGGCAAAGCCAAGAAGTAGGATTGATGGGTAGCGCCACACGTTGTGGAAATTGACATCAGGTGTAAAAACACCTGGTAACTTGCAGCAGGGCAAACCCGGGCGGATCTCCGCCCGGGGTTTTGCCGGACTGAAAATGACATGAATCCTTCCTTCAAACTGGGTTTGCTGCTGGCAATACTCCTCTTAAACCTGGTTAGCCCGGCCGGGATGGCCGCATCCGGAGACACCCCGGCAAATGCCTCTAATATTCGTATCGAACTGAATGACGGCCTGTTATCGGCCGAGTTCCACGATGCGCCATTGCCGCAGGTTTTGACTCGAAATCGGTAAGGTCGCGGGATTCAAGCTCGTCCAGGTCGCCGATTTTGACGATTTCCCCAGGATCAGTGGCTCGTTTAAAAACCAACCGTTGCAGGTGGCGATTGAGCGCCTTGTCGCCAACACCAATCGCATCTTCTTTTATTCACAAGGCGAAGGCGTCGGAATCCGCGCGCGTACTCTCGCAGCTGTGGCTGCTGGGACCGGGCGAGGAGGGCGCCGATATCACGCAACACGCTGAAATCGTCGACGGTCTGCAGCACGAAGAGCCGATAATACGCAGTCAGGCGGTGTTGCGCCTCGCGCAACAACAGGGAAAGGAACCCGTGCTGGAAATGCTGTCGGCGCTGTTGCAATCGGATCGGGATCCGTTGGTGCGATCACGCGTCGCGATCGCTCTCGGCAGCCTGAGGGATGAACGCGCTGTCTCTGAACTCGAGTCGGCATTGCAGGATGAGCACTTTTCGGTGCGTGCCCAGAGCATTTCGGCGCTCGGACAAATAGGCGGTGAACAAGGCCACCATGGCGCTGGGGAATGTCCTGTTAAACGAAGGACTCGATCCGCTCGAGCGCGTCATCGCCGCACAGGCGCTGTGGAAACAGGATTCGGAAATCGCACAAGGCTATCTGCTGGCCGGCAGCAATGATGCCAATGAACAGGTGCGCAATGCCTCGAGCAAAGCTCCCGATGTCACCGCGGCAACCACCGCCGGATCAACGTCCGGTTCTGAGGTGGCGGAATAGCTCGCCAAACCGCCCCATTTTCACAGTTTTTTCCAGTTCAGTAATCCAGGGGCCTCAGCTGTTGGGCATGGTCAGTACGATCTTGCCGAAGTGGCCGCCTTTTTCCATTAGCCTGTGCGCATCGGCGGCTTCGTTTAACGGGAAAGTGGCGTCGACCAGCGGGGTGACCTGGCCGGATTCGATCAGTGGCATCACGGTCGCTTCGAATTGGGCGATAATCGACGCTTTTTCGGCGACCGGGCGCGAGCGCAGCACCGAGCCGATGATGCGCTGGCGCTTGACCATCATCGTGGCGAGGTTGAGTTCAGCCTTGATGCCGCCCATCACACCGATCAGCATCAGCGTGCCGGCGAGTGCCAGCGATTTCATGTTGGCCTCAAGGTATTTCGCGCCGATGTGATCGAGGATGACGTCGACGCCGCGCTTTTCGGTGATGCGGCGCACTTCATCGGCAAAGGATTGCTCGCGGTAGTCGATGACGTGATGCGCGCCCTGCGCAGCGACGCGCTCGAGCTTGCCGCTCGATGCGGTGACGATGATGGTGGTGTCGGGCGTGAGCGCGCGGCACAGCTGGATTGCCGCCGTGGCGACGCCACCGCCGCCGCCGTGTATCAGGACGGTCTTTTTGCCCTGCAGCTCACCGAGCAGGAACAGGTTCAGCCAGGCGGTGATGTAAGTTTCACAAATGCAGGCGGCCTGTTCGAAGGAAATCGCCTCGGGTAACGCCATGGTATGTCCTTCGAGCGCCAGCGCGAATTCGGCGTAGCCTCCGCCGCCGACCAGCGCCACCACTCGGTCACCTGGCTGGAAGCGGGAAGTGCCGGTACCTGTTGCCTCGATGATGCCGGCCACTTCCAGACCCAGTACCTCGGAGTCGCCGGGTGGCGGCGGGTAGTTGCCCTGGCGCTGGATTACATCCGGACGGTTGACCGAGGTCGCGTGCACGCGAATCAGCAGTTGTCCATCGCCGGGCGTCGGCGTATCGACATCCGCGTATTGCATCATTTCGGGTCCACCGAAATCGCTCAGGGTGATAGCTTTCATTAGGAGTCTCCAGCGGTATGTTGAGGGTTTTGGCAAGGCGCCAACCATATCGGATTGGCCCGTCAATTCCAATCCTGCGGAGGGCTTTATATCGGGTTTGCTTCGGGGTGCACCATTAAATTTCCCAATAGTGTCGGTCAGATCTTAGTTTTGTCGGAACATCGCTATATAATCCGGCCTTCATTTCCTGCGTAGCGGGATACCTAAACATTATATCGGGATATTTGTTATGAGTGATCGCGTTGATATCAGCGGTTTGAGCGTTGACAGCGGAATTTACCAACTGGTTGCAGAAATTGCCGCAGGGAGTGGTGTCGAAGTGGACCATTTTTGGCAATCGCTTGCCGGGATTCTCGACGAGTTGGGCGCGCAAAATCGGGAGTTACTGGACGCGCGCGACCGCTTACAGGGCGAACTCGATGCCTGGCACAAAGCGCACCCGGGCGAAGTGCAACTCGATCAGTACAAGACTTACCTGCAGGAAATCGGCTACCTGATGCCCGAACCCGAAGCTTTCCAGGTATCCACCGAAAACGTCGACGACGAAGTGGCGGTGATCGCCGGTCCGCAACTGGTGGTGCCGGTGGATAATGCGCGCTACGCGTTGAATGCCGCCAATGCGCGCTGGTACAGCCTGTATGACGCGCTTTACGGCACCGACATCATCCTCGAAGTGCAGGGCTGCAAAAAGACCGCGAAGTACAACCCGGTGCGCGGCCAGCAAGTCATTCGTTACGTGCGTGATTTTCTCGACCATGCGGTGCCGCTCGCGATAGGTAGCCACTCCTACGCGGTGCGCTACAAGGTCGTTTCCGGCAAGCTGGTGGTGGTGATGGGCGACGGCAGCCAGACCGAGCTCGGCTGGCGCGAGTGCTTCGTCGGCTACACCGGCGATCCCGAAAAGCCGGACTCGGTGCTGTTCAGGCACAATAACCTGCACATCGAATTGAAGATCGGTGAGGGATTCTTTATCGGCCAGGGCGATCTGGCAAATATCTACGACGTCAGTCTCGAATCCGCGATCACCACCATCATGGATTGCGAAGACTCGGTATCGGCCGTAGACGCTGCCGACAAGGTGCGTGTTTACCGCAACTGGTTTGGCCTGATGCGAGGTGACATGCAGGCCGAGGTGGCGCGCGGTAAGGAGAGCATCGAGCGTACCCTGAACTCCGATCCCGAGTACACGGCGCCGGACGGGTCGAGCTTCCACCTGCCGGGGCGCAGCCTGATGCTGGTGCGCAATGTCGGTACCCACATGTATACCGATGCAGTCACCCGCAACGGGGAAGAAATCCCGGAAACTTTCCTCGATGCGATGGTGACCGTGCTCGCCGCGAAGCATGATCTGCAGGGTAACGGGGCGTTTACCAACAGCCGCGAAGGCAGCGTGTACATCGTCAAGCCGAAGATGCACGGGCCAGAGGAAGTGGCCGCTGCGGTGCGCCTGTTCGAAATGGTCGAGCAAGCCCTGGGGCTTGCGCCGAAGACGCTGAAGATCGGCATCATGGACGAGGAACGGCGCACCACGGTCAACCTCAAGCGCTGCATCTACGAGGCGCGCGATCGCGTTATTTTCATCAACACCGGATTTCTCGACCGCACCGGGGATGAAATTCACACCAGCATGGAAGCCGGTGCAATGATTCCGAAGAGCGATATGAAAACCTCCAGGTGGTTGCTGGCCTACGAAGACTGGAACGTGGACGTGGGCCTTGCGGCCGGCATGGCGGGCCGCGGCCAGATCGGCAAGGGAATGTGGGCGGCACCGGATAACATGCGCGCGATGATGCGTGAGAAAATTGCGCATCCGCGCGCTGGCGCCAATACCGCCTGGGTGCCCTCTGCGGTAGCGGCCTGTCTGCACGCGATGCACTACCATGACGTGTACGTCGCCATGCGCCAGCAGCAGCTGGCACAGGTGCTGCGCGCCAGCCTCGACGACATTCTCACCATCCCGCTGCTCGGTGCGCGTAAAGTAAAGCAAAGCGACCTGATCCAGGAGCTGGAAAACAACGCGCAAAGCATCCTCGGCTACGTGGTGCGCTGGATCGACCAGGGCGTTGGCTGCTCCAAGGTGCCCGATATCAGCGATACCGACCTGATGGAAGATCGCGCGACGTTGCGCATTTCGAGTCAGCACATCGCCAACTGGATGCACCACGGCATCACCGATGCGGCGCAGGTGAAGAGCGTTTTCGAAAAGATGGCCGGCGTGGTCGATCGCCAGAACTCGGACGATCCGTTGTACCGCAACATGGCGCCCGATTTCGACAACAACATTGCGTTTCAGGCAGCGCTCGACCTGGTGTTCAAGGGTCGCGAGAGTCAGCAATGGCTACACCGAACCGGTGCTGCACGCACGCCGCCGCGAACTCAAGGCGAGGCTCGTCGGTTAGGCGGGGACAGTATACTTTTTTCGGACAGGGATTAGGGGGACAGTATACTGTCTCCCGATTTTTTTACTTTTTCTGCTTGAGCAGCGATGCCAGGTCGGCGAATGGATTGTGCGTGGCGCCGGTATCCGATTTGTCCTTTTTCCCTTCACCATGACCCGGGTCGACAAAGCGGGCATGCTCGTTGTCATGGCAATAAACGCATAACAACTCCCAGTTGCTGCCGTCCGGCGGGTTATTGTCGTGGTTGTGATCGCGATGGTGCACCGTCAATTCCTGCAGGTTGGCGCGCGTGAATTCGCGTGCGCAGCGCCCGCAAATCCACGGATACATTTTAAGCGCCCGCGCGCGGTAACCCTGTTCGCGTTGATCGCGCTCGGCATGCGCTTTGGAGACGATGGCGTCGAGCTTGCTGGTGGAGTCATTTTTTGTCATAAGTTTTTCCCGTCGCTGCGGTGCTGTTTGCTGCCAACGTAGAGTTTAGCGTAGCGAGCGGTTCCCCGGTTCTACTTTCAACACGCCCCGGGTTTTACCCTGGTCCACGGTCGTGATAGCGCCGTCGAGTTCCAGGTAGTAGTGGCAATTTTTCCAGGTTGGGGCGGCGAGGCAGACGTTGCCGTCTGCGGATATTTCCCAGCTACCCGCCGATTTGATCTTGTGCCAGACCAGTTTCAGCTGGCCGTCGGGCTGGTAGTAGACGCTACCCTCGCTCCAGAATTCGGTGTTACCAACAACGTGGGCCCTGGCTTCTGCCTCACCGAGGCGCGTCGCGCCGTCTTCGATCAGCATCTGCGGGTCGCGCTTGAGAAAACTGTTGTCGAGTTTATCCAGTGATTCGCAAGCCGTTACAGCGAGCAGCGCCGCCAGGATGAAATATGCCTCGGGTGAATCGGGTTGGCATCGGCTGCCCTCGATGATTCCGACTCAATAACCGGCGGCGTGGCCATCCTTGCGCGGATCGGAGCCGCCGTGCAAGGTACCGTTGTTCCAGTCGATGACAATGCCCTGGCCGCCGCCCCAGGAACTTTCCGCCGCGACCACCTGGTGACCCTTGATGGTCAGCCCGGCGCGCGCCGCATCGGAGACCCCGGCTTCGACTTCCAGAACACCGTCGTAGAGGAAAAAGCGCGCGGCATCGAGCGCCTCCTGGATATCGAGGCCGTAGTCGACCCAGTTGGAGAGCACGTAAGCCTGCCCCATCGCCTGGTACTGACCACCCATCACGCCGAAACACGAGTTCCGGGCGCTCTTCGCGGTACACCATCGCGGGGATGATGGTGTGCATCGGCCGCTTGCGCGGCGCGATCTGGTTGAAGTGACCATCCTCGAGCACGAATCCGGCGCCACGATTTTGCAAATTGATGCCGGTTGAACCCGCGACCAGGCCGCTACCCCAGGAGTGAAACACGCTGTTGATGAACGAGCAGCAATTGCGATCCTTGTCGACCACGCTGAGGTATACCGTATCGCGATGGTTCGGCAGTGCCGACACCACCGGTTGGGGAAGCGCTTTGCGCATGTCGATGCGCGCAAACTGTGTGGCGCGCGAAGTCATCCGACAACATCAGTTCTACCGGCATTGGATTGAAGGCGCTGTCGCCGATGAAACGGTCGCGCTCGGCCATCGCCAGGGTGAAGGCTTCGCTGACCAGGTGGATGTGGTCGGAACCGAGACGCGGCAAATCGCGATACGTCGGTCTGCGCGAGGATATTGAGCGCCATCAGGGTGGTGATACCCTGGCCATTCGGCGGAATTTCAAAGACGTCGAAACCGCGGTAGTTGCTGCTGATGGGCTCCACCCATTCGGAGCGGAAAGACGCCAGGTCATCCAGGCTTAACAGGCCATCCTGCGCATCGCTGAAGCGAATGATTTCGGCGGCGATTTCGCCCTGGTAAAAACCGTCGCGGCCACGCTCGGCAATGATGCGCAGGCTGCGCGCGAGATCCGGCTGGCGGTGAATGCTGCCGACGGCTGGTGCGCGGCCGTCGACCAGGAATGCCGCGCTGGCCTCGGGGGTTGCGGCCAGTAACTCTTCGCTGGCCTGCCAGTTCTGGGCGATGATCGGCGTTACCGCGTAGCCGTTCTCGGCATAGTGAATGGCGGGTTGCAGCAGGCGCGCGAAATCCAGCTTGCCCAGTTTTTCACTGGCCTCGGCCCAGGCGTCGATGGCGCCTGGAACGGTAACCGACAGGATGCCCTTTTCCGGTACCTGCTGGTGGCCACGATCACGAAATACATCCGCTGTCGCCGCAGCCGGAGCACCGCCGCTGCCATTCAGGGCGTGCAGTTTGCCGCTCGCCGCTTCGTGGTAGAGGATGAAACAATCGCCGCCGATACCGCTGGAATAAGTCTCGACTACCGACAGCACCGCGCTCGCGGCGATCGCGGCGTCCATCGCATTGCCGCCGTCGCGCAGCACCTGCAGCGCGGCCTCGGTTGCCATCGGTTGGCTGGTCGCGGCCATGGCCTCGGTAGACATGACGGCCGAGCGACCGGGAAGTTGTGTGTTTCGCATGAGCTTGATCCGATCCTGTTGTGCACCGATGGTACAAAGGAGACAGTATACTTAATTTTGGGGTCGAAATAAGATACTGAAACGGTAATTCTCATGCCAAAAAAAACCCCGCGCGATGGCGAGGTTCCCTGTTACTTATTTGCCGTAAAGACTAAGCGACTACCCTTCTTCGAGATACACCAATGAAGCCTACCAGTGCCGTGCCGAACAGCCAGATCGCCGCGGGTACCGGGACCTGGGATACGGCAGGACCATATTCCGTCCAATGGCTGTAATTTTCCGTCAATCCTTGCAAGGCTACGGTCACAGTACCACCCGATGTGTTTTCGAAATAAAATAGGTCGTTCGCCTGTTTGATAGAAAAATATTGGAGACTGGTTGAGAATCCGTTTCCAGCGACATCGATTTTATTGACGTTAGCAACCGGCGTACGAGCGGGATCGAACAAGGCGAGCAATTCGTTAAGTCTTGCAAGTTCGCCCGTCGGGTTACCGGCCTGAGGATACTCATCCGCCTCCGTCAGGCTCAACGAAATGTCACCTGCAGGATAGGGTCCCACAAAGCCGGCGCATCCTTGAACGCAAGAGACCGTGTCCCCTGCGCCGTTGTAGCCATTCATGGTAATAATGTTGGCGTTAACACTCGTCGAGACCATTGCGGTCGTCAAGGCTAATGCGGCGTAAGCCCAAAGGTTTGAGGTGGAGCGACGAAATTTCATGATTTTGCCTGCTTTGATCGTAAATATTCTTGTGACCCGGATGATTACCCAGAGGTTACCGGTTGGAAACACATTCCGAGACTAATTTAGGCTCCTTTATACACGATCTGGAGGATATCGAATATCACCCAAACAGGGTAAGTTTCACCCATTTGGGTTAAAAGAATTCACTCCAGTCGATACTTCCAGCAGCACCATTGGCCAAAGGTACAGGGCGCAGTCGGAAGGCCTGGAGCGGACGCACCTTGAGCTCGATAAACCTTTGGGTCCAGAACCTGTACGCATTGTAGTGGACGGCAAACTTGCCTACGTCACGGCTGAGTAAATTCAAGCAGCGTATCTCGAGTGTAGCAGAGCCCTCACAGCCCCTTTCCTGACGTGAAGACAGGAAGTCCGGTAAGCGATATGGCGATTTCAGGTGGTGGGTTGAATGGCAATGGTATGAATGAGCGGGTTTCAGGGTCAAGACAGATCAGGGCAGCCTCACCATCGACGCGGCTTTCGATTCTTCGATGATCCAGTCGCGCACCTGGCTTGCCGATTCGGACAGCGTGGTTTTGTCAGACCAGATCAGGTGAAACTCTTCGCCGGTAATCCAGCTTTGCGGCACCACCGGGACCAACAGGCGCGAGTGCATCAAGCCGGCCGTGACGTGACGCCAGCCGAGCGCAATCCCCTCGCCGGCCATGGCGGCCTGGATCACCAGCGCGTAGTCGTTCAGCCGCAGGCCTTCACCGCGGTCGACATAGTCGAGATCGAAGGCCTGGAACCAGTCGCGCCACCCGGGCCGCGGGCGAAACGGTTCTTCCAGGTGAATGAACTGGTGGCGTTCCAGGTCGCCGAGCGATCGCGGTACCCCGTGGGCGGCAAGATAGGCGGGGCTTGCCACGGCGAGCAGTTCTTCGCGGGCGACGCTCGCCGAGTGGTATCCGGGCCAGTTGCCGCGGCCACGGCGGATACCGAGCGACACGTTTTCGTCTTCGAGGTCGAGGTCGCGATCCACCACCTGCAGGCGCAGATCGACACCGGGCAAGGCCTGGTGCAAACGCGTCAGGCGCGGCATGATCCAGTAATTGGCGTAGGCAGTCGAAATCGACAGGGTGACCAGGGCTGGAGTGGCGAGCGGGCTGATTTCATTCAGCGCCTTCAGTATCCGTTCGAAACTGATCGACACCTCGTCGAACAGGCGGCTGCCGGCTTCGCTCAGGCGAATGGCGCGGTGTTCGCGGTAAAACAAGGCCTGCCCCAGCGCCTGCTCGAGCTGGCGAATGGCGAGACTGACCGCCGGTTGCGAAACGCCGAGCTCGGCCGCCGCGCGCGTGAAAGACATCAGGCGACCGCACACTTCGAACACGAAGAGGTGGTGCGGGGAGTGGATCAGGCGGCGCAGTTCCTTCATTGCATTGTATAAATCAGATGTATTTGTAATGAGCAATTAGTTAGCATTTTGATAACTTAGCATAAGTTAAACTTATGTAAATGAGTATATTTTTTAGCGGTCACAGGGATTGTGGCGGTTGTTATACTGCCGATTCATCGCATTCGGGGAGAGTCAGCGTGAACGACGCAATATCCGCCGGCCGGGATCGTGGTACCGGCCGCCGTCGTGGCGGTCGCAAGCGTGAACGCCCGCAAGCCGTGGCTCCCGCCTTTATCAAGCGCCAGATTCCGTTCTACGAATTTCTCGGCGAGGAAGGCATCAATAAACTCGAGGATCAGGCCGACTGGATCATCCAGGAGATCGGCCTCGAGTTCCGCGACGATCCGCGCGCACTCGAAATCTGGAAGGCCGCTGGCGCCGACGTCAAGGGCACGCGCGTGCGCCTCGAGCGCGGCATGGCGCGTGCCCTGTGTCAGACCGCACCCAGTGAATTTACCCAGCATTCGCGCAATCCCGAGCGCAGCGTCGTCATCGGTGGCGATGCGCAGGTGTTTGCGCCGGTCTACGGTCCGCCGTTCGTGCGCGACCTCGAAGGCGGGCGGCGTTACGGCAGCTACCAGGATTTCGAAAACCTGGTCAAGATCGTGTCGCAGTTGCCGAGCCTGCATCATTCCGGGCTGGTGATCGTCGAGCCCTGCGACCTGCCGGTGTCCAAGCGCCACCTCGACATGGTCTACGCGCACATGAAGTTCAACGACAAGCCGCACCTCGGCGCGATCACCGAAAAGTCGCGCGCCGAGGATTCGGTGGCGATGGCGCGCATTCTGCACGGCGACGACTTCATGGAAGAACAACTGCGTCATCATGGGCAACGTCAATACCAACTCACCGCTGCTGGTCGACCGCGTCGTCACCGAGGCGGCGCAGGTATACTGCGGCGCCAACCAGGGCCTGGTGGTGGCGCCGTTTATCCTCGGTGGCGCGATGGGTCCGGTGACCACCGCGGCGTCGATCGCGCAGGCCTTTGCCGAGGCGATGATGGTCGGCGCCTTTACCCAGCTGGTGCGCCCCGGCGCGCCTTACGTGATGGGCAATTTCCTGTCGTCGATGAGCCTGCGCAGCGGTGCCCCGACTTTCGGCATGCCCGAACCGGTGATTTCCAACCTGGTGATCGGGCAACTGGCGCGCCGCCTCGGTGTGCCGCTGCGCTGCGGTGGTTCGCTGACCGCCTCCAAGTTGCCGGATGCGCAGGCCGCCTACGAGAGCGCCGATTCGATGCTGTCGACGGTGCTCGGTGGCGCCAATTTCATCCTGCACGCCGCCGGCTGGCTGGAAGGTGGCCTGTGTACCGGCTACGAAAAACTGGTGATGGACGCCGATCGTCTCGGCGCCTACCAGGTGATGCTGGGTGGATTGCCGCTCGACGACAACGCGCTGGCGCGCGACGCCTATGCCGAGGTCGAACCGGCCGGTCATTTTCTCGGCTGTCGCCACACCATGGCGAACTATGAAACCGCCTACTACGACGCGCTGCTGTCGGACAGCAACAACGTCGAGCAGTGGGAAGAAGACGGCGGCAAGGACATGGCGCAGCGCGCCTACGAGCGCTGGAACCAGTTGCTCAAGGATTGCCCGGCGCCGACGCTGGCCGCAGACAAGGATGAAGAGCTGTGCGCTTTCGTCGATAAACGCAAGGCGGAGATACCGGATGCCTGGTATTGAGCTGAGCCGCCGTCGAGTTGGCCGAGGCGATACGTCGCACCGTGGTAACTTGCCAGCACGGCACATTTTCAAGATTCCTGCCTGCGCAGGAATGACTATGTTTTAAATAGCGGAGCAAGCATGGAATCACAAGCACGGGTAGTCATCATCGGCGGCGGAGTCGTCGGCTGTTCGATACTGTTCCATCTCGCCAAACTGGGCTGGAAGGACAGTGTTCTGCTCGAGCGCACCGAGCTGACTTCGGGCTCGTCCTGGCACGCAGCGGGACAAATCCATACGATTTCCTCCGACCCGAATATTTCGCGCCTGCAGGGTTACACCATCAACCTGTACAAGGAGCTCGAGGAACTGTCGGGGCAGTCGGTCGGCATGCACGCCACCGGCGGATTTTATCTTGCCTCCAACAAGGACTGGTACGACTACCTGAAGCGCGAGCGTTCGAAGGCGCGTTACATGGGGCTGGATCAGGAATTCATTTCCTTGAAGGAGCTGGCCGATCGCCACCCGCTGATCGATCCGAAACACTACATCGCGGCACTGTGGGATCCGCTCGATGGCGACATCGATCCGTCCGGCGTCACCTACGCCTATGCCAAGGCGGCGAAAAAACTGGGTGCGAATTATCACACCCACGCCGCCGTGATCGAAACCAACCAGCGCGCGGACGGTAGCTGGGATGTGGTGACCAAAGACGGTTCGATACACGCCGAGCACATCGTCAATGCCGGCGGCCTGTGGGCGCGCGAGGTGGGCAAGCTGTCCGGGCTTAACCTGCCGGTGCAGCCGATGGAGCACCATTACCTGATCACCGAGGCGATCCCGCAAATTGTCGAACGCGAAGAGCGCCTGCCGGCCGGTATCGACTACGAAGGCAATATCTATTTCCGCCAGGAAGGCCAGGGAATGTTGCTCGGCACTTATGAGCCGAAGGCGACGCCGTGGTCGGTGGCGGGCACGCCGCAGGATTTCGGCCACGAGTTGCTGGAGCCGCAGCTCGATCACATCGCCGAGCGTCTCGAGCTCGGATTCGAACGCATCCCGGCGCTCAAGGAGGCTGGTATCAAGGACATGATCAACGGTCCGTTTACCTTCGGCCCGGACGGCAACCCGATGATTGGGCCGGTGCCGGGCATGCGCAATTACTGGACCGCGGTCGGCGTCATGGCGGGCTTCTGCCAGGCCGGTGGCGTCGGCAAGTGCCTGGCCGAGTGGATGATCGACGGCGAGCCCGAGATCGACGTCTGGGCGATGGACATCGCGCGCTTCGGCGACTACGCCTCGCCCGACTATGGCACCATTAAGTCATCGGAAAATTACGAACGCCGATTCCTGCTGACCTTTCCCAACGAAACCCTGCCCAGGGGGCGCTGCATGCGCACTACCTCGCTCTACGATCGCTTGACCGCAAGGGGCGCGGTGTGGGGTGATGGCTTCGGACTCGAAGCCGCTTTGTGGTTTGCCGACGGCCCCGACGATGCGCACGAGGAACCGACTTTCCGCCGCTCACGCGCCCACGCCTACGTGGCGCGCGAGGTGAAGGCGGTGCGCGAAGCGGTCGGCATGACCGAGATTGCCAACTTCGCCAAGCATGCGATCAAGGGGCCGGACGCGCGCAAGTTCCTGGATTACGTGATGGCCGGTAAGCTGCCAAAGCCTGGACGCATCACCCTGTGCCCGATGCTGACGCACAAGGGCAAGCTCTACGGCGATCTGACCATCGCCTGCTACGGCGAAGACGATTTCATGATCTTTGGATCGGGCGCTGCGCAGGAAATGCATCGGCGCTGGTTTGAATCTCACCTGCGCGGGATTGAGGTGAGTTATACCAACGAGTCGCGACGCTACCACGGCATCGGTCTTTCCGGACCCAATGCGCGCGAACTGTTGTCGCGCATTACCCGCGATGACGTGTCGTCGACCGGCCTCAGGTTCCGCGACACGCGGCGCACGTTTGTCGGTAGCGTCCCTGCTATCCTGACGCGGCTGTCTTTCTCCGGTGAACTCGGGTATGAAATCTACGTCGAACCCGAGTACCAGTTGAAGCTTTACCAGTCGATCGTCGCGGCGGGTGAGGGACTGGGACTTGAGCACTACGGCCTGCGCGCGTTGATGAGCATGCGCCTGGAAAAGAACTGGGGCGCCTGGACGCTCGATTTCCGCCCGGACTTCACCGCGGCGCAATCGGGTCTCGATGCTTTCATCGACTGGGACAAGGACTTCATCGGCAAGCAGGCGGCACTCGCCGAACGCGAATCCGCAGCGACCATCAGGCTGGTGGCCATGACCATCGACACCGACGACATCGACGTGTGCAACGACGAGGCCATCCTGAAAGACGGTGAATGTGTTGGCTATGTCACGTCGGGCGGTTACGCTCACCACGTCGGGAAATCGATGGCGCTCGGCTATGTGCCCGCCGGTCTTGCCGCGGATGGAACTGCGCTCGACGTCGAAATCAATGGCGAGATGTACCCGGCAACAGTTGTTGCAAAGCCGCTGTACGATCCAACCGGAGCCCGTATGCGCGGCTAGCCGGGAAGCTTCCGGTTGATATTTTGTCCCGGAACTTCGCCCGCGGCGATTCGTCGAAGCAGAGTGATTACTCCATGAAAGTCAGGTACCGATCGATAGATAATTTACCAGCCAGTGGCGCTAATGCCTGGGCGCAAGCCTGTCCTTTGCCCGTGACGAATTCGACATTCACCCGGCCGTTACGCTGGATGGCGATGGCATTGCTGCTGGCAAGCGCGGGTTGTGCTAGCGTGCAGCCGCCACAACGTGACCACCTGGACTCCGCCGATACGCAACTGGCGCAGTGCGCGCACTGGTTCAAGGCGCTGGATAGCGCCGTGGCGCGCAACGATGTCACCGATATTGCGGCGCGGCGTATGGCCGGTTTTCCCTACCTGCGCATCGATCGCTTCCTCGCGGCCATGAAAGAGGATGCGAAAATCGACGCGCGCACCCGCCAGGCGTGGATCGAGGAAATGCGCGCGCGTGATAGCGATGGTCGCCGCGTCGAAATCGCCAATCTTGCGGATGCGCAAATCGATGCGCTCGCCGCCGGCAGCCGGGCCGAGCTTGTCGCGTACACGCAGTCGCTGCGCCGAGCACCTGCTAACGGCTGACCTGGCGGGCGACCGCTCCATCGATGCGCTCTATTACAACGCCTACGTCGCGGACGATTACAGTCGGCTCAAACGCGCCTTCGGCCTCTACGAGTTGACCCGGCTGCCGTTTTACGCCGGTGTGCGGGGTTGGCAGGAGGAGGTGACGGAAACCTTCAACAAGGCGGTTGAGCCTGCGGCTGGACGGGTGCTGCGCTACGTGCCGCCAGCGATACCTGGATATACGCGCGAGCAGGTGCGCAACCTGCTGGCGCGTGCGGCCGAACATCCGCTCGGTCTACCGCGCCTGTCAGCCACGGAAAAGGAGCGACTGTTTGCGACCTATGCGCCGGAGTTCGAAATCGAGACCAGCGGGGATTTCGACCGCATCGGCAGGCTCTACTGGTCATCCGCGACGGCGCCGCAGGTAGACGTCACGCAACCGGTGGTGTATCGCCGCCTGGGTTATATTCGCGTGGGCGAGCGCACGCTGCTGCAGCTGGTCTATGTCGCGTGGTTGCCGCAGCGCCCGCTGACCGGCAGTTTCGATGTGCTCGGCGGCCATCTCGACGGCATCGTCTGGCGCGTCACGCTCGCACCCGACGCCGAGCCGGTGCTGTTCGACAGCATTCACCCCTGCGGTTGCTACCACCTGTTTTTCCCCACGCCGCGTCTCGAGCCGCTGCCTGCTCCCGAGCCCTGGATGGAGTGGGCCTTCACACCGACGATCTTGCCAGCGCTCGCCGAATCCGAGCGGCTCACCATCGCCCTGCAGTCGCGCACGCATTACCTGCACAAAGTTTCGGCTGGTGAGCCTGCCGAGGGCGAGGCCTACCGTTTTATCGATTACGACGAACTGCGCACCCTGCCGTTACCCGCGGGCGGGTCGCGTAGCGTATTTGGCCCGGACGGACTGATCGCCGGCACCGAACGCAGTGAACGCTTCCTGTTCTGGCCGATGGGGATCGCGAGCCCCGGCGCCATGCGCCAGGCCGGTACCCAGGCCACCGCATTCGTCGGTCGGCGCCATTTCGACGACGCCGATATTCTCGAAAAGCGCTTTCGCTTCAGGTACTAAGCAGAATTCTACCCATGCGGTTGAATTATTGCGCCAGGAACTCGCTTTCCAGCGACAGGAACACCTGGTAGGCGTTGATGCGATTGCCGTCGGCAAAGGCCGGCAAGTGCTCGAATTCTGACCAGTCCGTAGCCGCGTAAATTTCATCGAAACTCATGAGTTCTTCGACGCCCGCACGCAAGCTGGCGCGCATGTGGGCGAGGTAACGCCGCGTCAGGTTCAGGGTTTCGGCGGGATTGAGCGATGCCGCGCCATGGCCTGGAACCAGCGCGTGCAGCCCGTTGGTCTGCAACTTTTCCAGCGTTTGTAGCCAGTGCAGCGTATCGCCGCTGCCGATAAATGGAATGCGCCCTTCGAAAATCAGGTCACCCGAGAACAGCACCTGATCGGGCTCGACCAGCATGATCAGGTCGCCATCGGAATGCGCCTTGCCCTGGTAGTTGATGGTGAAGCGCTTGCTGCCGAGTTCGAAGGTGGAAGATTGACCAATGATTTCGTCGGGCGGTACCAGGTAAGTGTGTTCGTTGATCCAGGGGTCGAGTGAAAACTGGCGCTCTTCGAGGCGGTTTGCCGCAATCTCCGAGCCGAGATAGTCGTTGACGCCTCGCGGCGCGTGCACGCTGGCGCCCGCCTGTTTGAATGCCTGCAGTCCGTAGACGTGGTCGGCATGATAGTGACTGGTGTAGACGCGAATGATCGGTTGGCTGGTCTTGCTGCGGATCAGTTCGAGCAGGCGCCGCGCGAGCGAAGGCGTGCCCAGTGCATCGAATACCACCACGCCGGCGCCGGTGATAACAAACCCGGAATTGGAAATGAAGCCCTCGTTTTCGGTCGCCATACCCGCCTGGCCCTGCACGTAGTAGACATCGTCGGTCAGTTTCTGCAACTGCATGTCGACCGAAATGGGCGCGTATTCGGCGGCGGGTGCCAGCAGGGGAAATGCCCACAACAGGGCGGCTAGCCACCTCGTGAAAATCCGCATCGGCGATTGTTGTTGTCTTTCCTGCTTTGGCAAAAGGGGAATCCGGTTAAGGTAGGCGAAGTTAAGCTATTCGAATTGCATGGCGCGAAACACCATGTCGGCGTTGAGCCTGGCCAGCTCGTGGAAGGTGTCGAGGTGCGCGTAGGGCGACTGATCGACATTGTATGCCTGCTGCAAATCGCCATCCGCATCGATCACTTCGCCAATTTTTTCGCGCAGGTAAACCAGGTAGTCGCGCGTGTAGCGGGTGACTTCCTGCATGTTCGTGGGGCCCCCATGACCAGGGACGACATACTCGGCCCCGAGTGCCGCGAATTTTTCCCAGGTCTCGATCCAGGCCGCGGTATCGGTGTGCTCGAAGATGGGCAGCAGGCGCTGGTGAAACGCCATGTCGCCGGAGATGACCAGTTTTTTAGACGGTATCCAGGCGACGATATCGCCCGGACTGTGCGCGGGACCGAGGTGTAGCAGTTCGACGCTGAGACCGCCGAGGTCGATACTCAGGCTGTCTTCGAAGGTCAGGTCGGGGGTGGTCAGGCGGGTGTTCTCCGCCTTGTCTCCATTGCGTCGGCGCATGCGCTGGATAATGTCTTCACCGTAGGTCTCGATTTCATGCGCGGTATCGACGTGCGCGATGACCGGCACGCCCTGTTCCTGCCAGTAATTGCTGCCCAGCATCGCGTGGCCCTGGCCATTTTCGAGCACCACGGCCTGCACCGGCAGGGTGGTGATTTTCCTGATTTCATCGTGCAGCGCGCGCGCCAGGCGATAGTTGTCGCCGGCGTTGAACACCATTACGCTGGTTTCACCGATGACGAAAGACAGGTTGTTGTTGTGACCCGAATTGGTAAAGGTACCCGGTGACGTGGCACCGATCGCCGACCAGACGCCGTCGATCACCTTTTGCGGTTTGCGGAACAGCGTCGAATCGAGTGCGTAATCGGTTTGCATGACCGGCTTGCCGGCATCGCGCCAGGCGAAGAACGTGTCGGCGTAGTTTTTGACACTGGTGTATCCCATCTGCAGCAGCGTGTCGGCCGCCAGCGGGCTGCGTTCGTTGGTGGCGCAGTAGACCACGATCGGGGTGTCCTTGTCGGCCACTTCGTTGGCCATGCGGAACTCGAGCCAGCCGCGCGGCAGGATAATTTCACGGCGGCCGTCGATCATGCCGCCGAACGCATTGACCTCGCTTTCCTGGCGTACAGTCGATGATGACCAGTGAGGGTTCCTCTGCGATCAAGCGTTCCAGTTCGGCCGTATCGATGTTGACGATTCGTTGCCTGACCTGTTCCAGGTAATCGAGACCTACCAGGGGTCCGTGCTTGTCCGCAGCGGCCTGACCGGCGGGCAGCAGGAGGGTGAGCATCAGTGCTAACAAGGGGAATCTATTCATGATTTCCGTTATATCCGGTCTCGGCTCTGCTGGCTACTACCCACTGGTAATAGAGCAGGGAATTATCGGCGATCCCATGGCGAATACTATCGGGCTTAGCCTGTAGCAAATTGCCTCGGAATTCGGCTAAATTAAGTACACTGTCAGCGTATTTCACACGGAGTCCTGCATCGCAGTGAGTCAATTACCCCGCCCGGTTCGAGTCGTTATCTTATATTCAGCTGGCCACAAGTGGCCCAAGCGGTAAATAAGGTAATGCTCAGCCACAGCACAATCGATTTTGGCAAGGCGCAGTCCGCGGGGAATGGCCCAGCCCTTTCCAAGGGCTGCAACGCAGTCCAAAATCGATTGTGCTGCGGCCCTTCGGGAGTGTCTGGTGAGCGCCACTCCGCGTTGCGTTTCTTTCTAAGGACTGGGCCTTGCGCGAAACGCACCTTGATTCGCGCTCACACGGCACTCTGAGCATTACCTTATTTACCGCTTGGACCACTAGGCAGCGCGCTTGCGATGAATCGGCTGGTGGACATGGATGAAATCGAAGTGGTCGGCGTCGTCAAGGCGCAACCCCTGTCGTTGTCCCGGGTGGGGCAGACGCGAATCAAACAACACTTGCGCAAGATCGGTTGGCGCTTCGCCTGGCTATTGTTTTTTCAGCGCGTTATCCAGGGGCTGGGTTATGCGCTGACACTGTTGCTGCCGCCGATGCGCAAGCGCCTGCTGCCGGCGTGGAAGATCGCACGCAAACGCAACATTCCGGTATTTGAGACCCGCGACATCAATTCGCCGGCCGCCATCGAGTTCCTGCGCAAATGTCGAGCCCGATATCCTGCTTTCCGCTTACTTTTCGCAAATCCTGAAACGCGATGTTTTGCAGGTTGCCCGTTTCGGTGTGCTCAATATTCATCCCGGCTGGTTGCCGAGCTACCGTGGCGCGATGGCTTATTTCTGGGTGTTACACAACGACAGCGAGCGCGGCGGCGTGAGCGTGCACTGGATTGACGAGGGCATCGATACCGGTGAAATTCTCGAACGGCGTTCATTTGCGTTGCCGCAGAACGCAACCCAGGAAACCGTATTGATGCTGACGGCGGTGATTGGCACACGGTTGCTGCGCCGCGTGATAAAACGGCTACAGGCGGGCCAGGCGGCGCACCAGGTGAGCGACGATAAGGAGATTGCGCAGGCCGGGTATTACCCGCTGCCCGGGGGCAAGGAATTCGCCAGCTATTTTGCGCGACGTCGATTCTTCCGTATCCGCGACCTGCTTGGACTGATCGCGTTTCGTGGTTTACGCCGGTAACGCGGCGACCTGGACTGCAGTGATTTAACCCGGCGTCAGCCGGAACCCGTGGTGACCTGCTTTACCGCATCGTAGACCAGCCGTGACAGGTCCGAACGCGGGTTATTGCGGCGTTCGATCAGTACCACGCGACGCTGAACCGGGGGTTCGCCAAAAGGCATGACCACGACTTCACCGGCGGGTACCCGGCGTAGCCGTCCCGCGGACACGATACCCGCGCCGATGCCGGCACGCACCATGCCGACCACCGTTTCCGACGAATCCAGTTCCATCACTTCGTCGACCACCAGGCGATGCGTCCTGCAGGGCACGGTCGATAATCTTGCCCATCCCGGCACTGCGGTTCAGGCGGATGAAGGGATAAGTCGTAAGGACTTCTCGCCAATCGGTCAAACGGCAATCCGGCGGCGCCACGACGATCATCGCTTCCTCGACAATGAGCAGCGATTTCAACTGCGCATCGGTATCCTGCAACTCGGTAATGATCGCTGCATCGAGTTCGCGCTTGCGCACGCGGTTGGCGAGCGCTTCGGAAAGACCTTCCTCGATGCTGACCTGCACGGCCGGATGCGAGGCGTGCAAATTGGCGAGCGCGAGCGGCACCAGGTCGCTGGATACGCCGCTGACACAACCCAGCATCAGCCGGCCGCCGATTTCTCCGGGCGATCTGGCCAGCTCCGCCAGCAAATCGAAGCGCGCCAGCACGTCGCGCCCGCGTTCGACAACGGCATGGCCGTGCGCATTCAACCGGGGCGGGCGCGAGCTGCGATCAAACAGCGCGACGCCGAGTTCATCTTCGAGTTCGCGCATCTGGTGGCTGATCGCCGATGGCGTCACGAACAGGGTGTCCGCGGCGTTGGAAAATCCGCCGGCTTCTTCGATTGCGATCAGGCTGCGGAGTTGAGTGAGGTTCATAAGTTGAGTTTAATTTGAATTAAATGTGAAAATATATCGTTTTTATTGAGTAAAAATCAAATTTATACTGCTCTGCAACTTAAACAACCTCCCTATTCAGGAGTTTTCACATGTCAGATTCTTTTCTTGTCAGCGTTATGATCCTCGGTTTCATCGGCGCGAACCTGCCGCTGATTTTCTAGATAGTTCCCCCACGGCGCCTGGTTTGCGCGGTTTCAGGCCTCGTTCGCAGACTCCCAGAGTGACCGGGAATATCGGCACGACCAATCAACGCGTCAGTCGACGGTGAGCGCCCGCAGCATGTTGGTGCTGCCGGCCTGGCGTGACGGGCCGGTGATCAATATCACCACGTCACCCGCTTTCACCTGGCCGAGGCGTTTTGCGGAGTCGATGGCGAAGGCCAGCCGCGCTTCGTCGGTGTCCGCGCCGTCGTAGAAAAAGCCGTATATGCCCCAGCTCAAGGCGAGGCGTTGCACCACTTCGCGGGTGAAGGTGATGACCACGATCGGGCAATCCGGCCGATACTTGGAGACCAGCCGTGCGGAAAAGCCGGTTTCGGTCATGACGATGATGGCCGCCGAATTCAAATGATTCGACATGGTGATCGCGGCCTGCGCCACTGCCTCGGTGACATCGTTGGAAGGGTGCGGCTTGATTTGCTGCAGCGTACCGAATTCGCGCAGGCTTGCCTCGGCTTCCATGGCCAGCACCACCATGGTTTTAACCGCTTCCACCGGGCGCGAGCCCGAAGCCGTTTCACCCGACAGCATGACCGCCGAACTGCCATCGAAAATTGCATTGGCGACATCGCTCGCCTCGGCGCGGGTCGGCCGCGGGTTACGCTCCATCGAATCGAGCATTTGCGTGGCGGTAATCACCGGTTTGCCGTTGGCGACCGTGGCGCGAATGATGCGCTTCTGGATGGTCGGCCCTTCGCCCAGGCTCAATTCCACGCCGAGGTCACCGCGTGCCACCATGATGCCGTTGGCGGCCTCGATGATTTCCTCGATGTTTTCCACGCCCTCGCGATTTTCGATCTTGGCGATGATCGGAATTTCTGCGCCGAGTTCGCGTAGCTGCGAATTGATGGCCAGCACTTCGCTGGCGTTGCGCACGAACGACGCCGCGATGTAATCAACCTGTTGCGTCACGGCGAAATTCAACTCACGACTGGTGTCGTAGTGGATGTCGTCGAGCGCGGCGGGCGTATCCGGCAGGTTGACGCCCTTGTTGTTGCGTAGCACGCCGCCGGTCTCGATGCGGCAATGCACCTTGCCCGCTTCGACCGATTCGACGCAGAGTTCGATCTGGCCATCGTCAACCAGTACCCGGTGGCCGGGCTTTGCGTGACGATCCAGGCTTTGCAGCGAAATCGAAACGCCATTTTCGTCGCCCATGCGTTCTTCAGCGTACAGGGTAAACGGCTGTTCGGCGTTTAGCAGCACCTGGTCGTCGACGACCTTGCCGCTACGAATTTCACGGCCACGGGTATCGACCATGATGGCGACGGTGGCGCCGCAGGCGTCGGCAGCCGCGCGAATTCGCGCAACGGTTTCGGCGTGCGAGGTTTCATCGCCGTGCGACATGTTGAGCCGCGCCACGTTCATGCCGGCCTCGATCATTGCCGTCAGCAGCTCGATGGAATCGCAGGCGGGACCGATGGTGGCAATCACCTTGGTCTTTCTAAAATTTTTACGCGTGTTCAGGGTAGTGGCCGGGTAACGGAGAAGATTCCGAGATTATAATCCGGTTCGCTTATCGGTGGGACAATTTGGCACGCGAATTTACCGAATAATTACCGGCATTGAATGGATACGCTTTTCGATGATCCATAGATTTGCCAGGAAAGTTAAAACAATCCGGGTTAGTTGCGGATAAATGGGTGTTCCTGCAGCCAGTGCCAGGTGTGAGCTCGATGGGACTAACTGATGAACTGGTCGAACGGAGCCGGCCGGGAAAAATGGTAACCCTGGAAGTAATCGCAGCAGCGGATTTTCAGGTAGTCCAGTTCGTCCGGGGTTTCAATTCCCTCGGCGACGACTTTGAGGTTGAGTTGTCGAGCCATTACGATGATGGTATCGACGATGACTTCATTTTCCGCTGAAGTAGAAATGTTACGTACAAACATTTGATCGATTTTTAACTCATCGATGGGCAACTGGTGCAGATAACTCAGCGACGAGTAACCGGTGCCGAAATCGTCTATCGAGAAACTGATTCCCATTGCCTTCAACTCGTTCATGGTGTCGATGCTGTGACGGATGTTCGCCATCGCCAGGCCTTCGGTAATTTCCAGGGTGAGAAAGCAGGGATTGGCGCCGCTATCCGACAATGTCCGTTTCAGCTTTTCGATAAAATCGGGATCGCTGAACTGGCGCGGGCTGACATTGACCGCCAGCTTGAGCTCGGTTTCAAGGCTGGCCAGTCGTTCGCAGGCAGAGCCTAGCACCCAGTCACCGATGGGGACGATCAACCCGGTCAGTTCGGCGACTTCGATAAACTCACCGGGTGCGATCACACCTCGTTGGGGATGATTCCAGCGCAGCAGGGATTCAGCACCGATCAACTGGTTGCTGGCGTTGTACTGGCCCTGGAAGTAGAGTTCAAATTCATCGTTGGCAAGCGCGCTGCGCAGGCCTTTCTCGATAATGCGCTGCTGGTTAACGGCTTCCTGCATTTCTTCCGAAAACAGTCGCACAGCATTACGGCCCTCGCTCTTCGCTCGGTACATTGCCACGTCGGCAAATTTCAGCAGGTCTTCGGCGCTGACCTTGCCGGGAAACAGGGCGATACCAACGCTGATGGTCAGGTGTATCTCGTGACCCTGGATTACGAACGGGAGGCCGAACATCTTGCGTATTTCATCGGCGATCATCGACGCGTGCATGCCGGCTCCCTCTGACTCGATTCCGACTTCGGGTAGCAGTACCACGAACTCGTCACCGCCAAGGCGCGCCACCGTGTCTTCCTGGCGCAGGCGCAGCGCAATTTTATTTGCGACCTGGATTAACAGTTCATCGCCGATCGCATGGCCGAGCGAATCGTTGACGGCTTTGAAGCGATCGAGATCGATAAAGAACACGGCTCCATAGCGTTGGTGCCGGTCTGCCTTGGCCATTTCCTGGCGCAGGGTTGCGAGGAAATGGCGTCGATTGGGCAGATTGGTGAGGTCGTCGTAGTGTGCCTGGTAGTGAATGGTTTGTTCGGCCAGTTCACGTTGGTAACGAAGTTCCAGCGATTCGAGGATGGTCTGATTCAAACGCTTTGCCGAAATCAGGATCATGATCACGAACAGAGTTGCCATGATGGTCATTGCGAGGCTGAATTCGGTGCCCGTCAGGTTGAATTTTATGATAATCGGCAAAATTGCGAGGATGACAAACCCGCACGCGGCCACGGTAATCGCCGATAGTGTGGTGATCGCGCCGGCACACAAGCCGGTGATCACGAAGGCCAGAAATACCTGGTGGGCCGGACTGTGTTCGGGAAACAGAAGAAATCCACCCACGCCCCAGGTCAGCCCCGATGCCACGCTACTGATGATTGCGCGTTGCGCCCAGACATTGTCGACCAGGTGGGTATCCTGCTGGCGCTTGAACTGCTGGTACATCAACAGGCGCAGGATCGACAGCAGATTGGTGACGATAAACCAGAAGATGATGGTGTGATGTTCGATAACCTGCCATTGCGCAATCGACAGTATCGTGCTGGCCACCAGGATCGCCACCAGCGAACTCGGAATTGCGGCGAACAGGATGCGGATTTGTTCCGACTTGACGTCGGTCATCTCGGCGGATTCAAGCAGTTGCCGAGTGGCGGCGTGGTTCATGAATCTCTGAGCATCGACATCACCCGGCCGGTATCCGGCCGCGGGCCACGCCACAGGCTAAAGGCTTCAGCCGCCTGTTCCACCAGCATGCCGAGCCCGTCATGGCTTTGTTTCACTCCATGTGCGAGCGACCATTCGACGAAGGCGGTTGCCGTGTTCAGTTTGTACATCATGTCGTAACACACGCCTGCTGGGTCGAGTACTGCGGCGGGAATGGGAGGAACCTGGTTACTGAGGCCAGCCGCGGTCGCATTGATAATCAAGTGGTAACCCCCACGATTTAATTGAGTATAGGCGACTGCCCGGATCTTGCCGAAGCTTGCGAAGTCCCGCGCCAGGCCGACTGCACGCTCGAGCGTGCGATTGGCGATGGTCAAATTGGCCGGGGCCAAAGCGAGCAACGGTTGCAGGACACCGCGAACCGCACCTCCGGCACCCAGCACCAGCAGGTTTTTGCCTTTAATTTTCAGGTTCAGGTTATCGGTGAGGTCGCGCACCAGGCCGACGCCATCGGTGTTGTCGCCGTGGATCTCACCGTTTGCCTGAAACGTCAGGGTATTCACCGCACCGGCAATTTCGGCGCGCGCGCTCAATGTGTGGCACGACTCCCAGGCTTCGCGCTTGAAGGGGACGGTGACGTTGACGCCACGGAAGCCCTGTTTTTGCAGGTCTGCAATGCCGCCGGCGAAACCATCGAGCGGCAGTTCGATTGCTTCGTAGCTGATCGCTTCACCGGTTTGCTGCGCAAATGCGCCGTGGATCTTTGGCGACAGGCTGTGCGTCACCGGATTGCCGACCACGGCATAACGATCGGCCCGCTGCGCGGCGGCCATTACTTTTCCTGCAACCAGGCGGCTGCGGATTTGGCGTAGTAGGTGAGTATGCCGTTGGCGCCGGCGCGTTTGATCGATAGCAACGCTTCCAGCACGCAGGCACGTTCGTCGATCCAGCCGTTTTGACCGGCGGCCTTCAACATCGCGTATTCGCCGCTGACCTGGTAGACAAAGGTCGGGAACTGCAGTTCGTCGCTGACTCGCCGCACGATGTCGAGATAGGGCAGGCCGGGCTTGATCATGATCATGTCCGCCCCTTCATCGATATCCAGCGCGACTTCGTGCAGGGCTTCGTTGCTGTTGGCCGGATCCATCTGGTAACTGTACTTGTCGGCGCCGGCGAGATTGGCCGCAGACCCCACGGCATCGCGAAACGGTCCGTAGAAGCTGGAGGCATACTTGGCGGAATAGGCGAGAATGCGCGTGTTCACATAACCGCTCGATTCCAGCGCCTCGCGAATCATGGCGATGCGTCCATCCATCATGTCGGAAGGGGCGACGACGTCGGCGCCCGCCGCGGCGTGCGACAGTGCCTGCTTGACCAACACCTCGACGGTTTCGTCGTTGGTGACGTAACCGTCGTCATCGAGCAATCCATCCTGGCCGTGGCTGGTATAGGGATCCAGCGCCACATCGGTAATGATCCCGAGCTCGGGTTGCGCTGCCTTGAGCGCGCGAATGGCGCGTTGCACCAGGCCTTCGGGATTCCAGGCTTCGTCGGCCTGGTCGCTTTTGCCGGCATCGCCGACGACCGGGAACAGGGTAATTGCCGGGATGCCCAGCGCGCTGACTTCCTGCGCTTCCTCGAGCAGCAGATCGATACTGACGCGCTCGATGCCGGGCATGGACTCGACCGCTTCACGGCGCTGCTCGCCGTCCAGGATGAACATCGGGTAGATGAAGTCGCTGGCGCTGAGTTCATGCTCGCGCATCATGCGCCGGGAAAAATCATCACGGCGCATGCGCCGCTTGCGGGTATAGGGATAACTGGACACGCTTTTATCTCTGCTTTGGGTGATTAGGGCAAATATCGCATATATTGATCCCTTGTGACAGGCCGGCTGATCGCGTCACGGCGGCGGAAGACGGGTGCCGATTCAGGTGTTGCGCACCAGCCAGCGCACCAGGTCGGTCCACAGCCGGCTGATCTGCCTGTGCGTCGGCATGATGCCGGCATGCGGCAATTCGAGCGTCACCACCGGTACGCCGAGATGGATGCCGGCGTAGTTGCCGAGCGATCCCGGGTAAGTGCCCATCAGGTTACGGTACAGGTGGCCGATTCGTCGTGGCGCATTGTTGCGATTGGGGGCGTCGTAGTCGACCAGTGAATACGGTGCGTGCACCGCGATGACGACGTCCGGTTTGAAGTCTCTGATCTCCTCGTATAACCAGACGGTTTCCGGCTCGCTGAGCGGGTATGGCCCCGGGTAGCGGCGCAAATTTTCTTTTGTGTTCACGCGCCAGTAGTCGAGTGCGGCGGTCGCTTCACTGTCGGGGGTGTAAAAGTTGCGGTTCAAATCCACACCCCTGGCATTGGTGCGGCGATGCTTGCGGCGCAGCGCGCCATCGGGATTCATCAACGGATTGATGCGCCAGTGAAACAGCCCCGAGTGGTGTTTTTCCAGTGTGTGCATCCACTTGAAGACGATGCTGATCGATGAGAGTTCGTCGCCGTGCGTTCCGCCGATCAGCAAGATGCGCGCCTGTGGCTTGCGCGTACCCAGCGGTGGGTACTCCTTGATCAGCAACGGTGTGCCGGACACCGAGCGGTGACCGCTGGGTTGCATCTGCAGACTGGTGCATTCGGATAAAGCGACGCTTGCCAGCTTGGTGGATATTCTGCGGCATATCGATTCGACCGATTCGGTCAAGTCCGCAGAGTCGAGCGCGGCTGCGGGTTCGACCACGGGCGGTGCTGCAATGGCGGCGACCGGATCAAGCGCTTCGGTGGCGCTCGCCAGGCTGGCGAAAAGTGCCAGTCCAATCGCTACTGCGTAATTAAACCTAGTCACCGAGGGTTACGGTTTTCAGCTTGTCGAGCTTACCGATATTGCCCCTCGGAAAAGAGCGATTCAGCAAACGCAGAATATTGACGGCATCGTATTCGAGCGCACTCTGCGCTGCCAACGAATTGAAATTGTAATTACCACGAGGAATGACGTGCAGCCGTGGTGCCCTGATGGCGGCTACCTGGGCCGTATCAAGCTTCTGGAAACTCTTGTGGGTAGCCAGAATGGCCTTGTCGGCCGCCTTGAAATGTTTCTTGTCGGCGGTTCCGATCAGGGTCAGCATCTGTTTCTTATCGAGTGGAATGGCGCTGATGCGGGCCGGCTGGGTCTCATCGCCCAGTTTGACACTGGTGCTTGCGGTCGCGCCATTTTCGGTTTCTTCCAGCTTGAGATCCTTGTTGTCGGTCATGCGTCTCAGTGCATCGCCAGCGGATTCATTTTTCTCCCGCGAAATAACACCGATCTGAATCAGTGCGCTGCCTTTCGGGTCGCGGGCTATCAGGAACTGTGGGTTGTTCTCCACCTTCCATCCCGCCGGCAATTGCAGGGCAATGGCGAGATCGGGATGCGCGAAGCGGTTGTTGACCACCACGCCCTGACTGAGACTGGAACCCCAGACCATGCCATCGATGTGCTGGTGATAGGCCGCCTGGTTGATGTCGCGGTATTCTTTACTGGAAAGTTTTTTCGCCGCGCGCACCACGGTTTTCAGGCGATCGTCGTTTTGCGGATGAGTTGAATAGACCCCGTGGTAAGTGTTTGCCGGACGATTCTCTTTTTTGGCGAGGCGCTGCTCGTAGACTTCCTGATCCTTGAGCACACCGATGACTTCCAGCATGTTGTCCGGGTCGAAGCCGACTGCATACAGGTATTCAGCGCCGAGGCGATCGGCCTCGAGTTCGTGTTCGCGCCCGTAGCCGCGAACCAACCCGGTAGTGAGTTGCTGGCTCAGGTTGCCGAGTGCAGCCTGGCCGGTGGCAGCGCTGATCAGTACCCCCAGCAGGCCCGAGGTGAATTCTCCAGCCTGTTGGCGCACCGAATGGCGCGCCGTTACATGGCCTATTTCATGTCCGAGCACGCCGGCCAGTTCGGCCTCGGAGTCGAGATAAGCCATGATGCCGCGCGTGACATAGACATAACCGCCCGGCAGCGCAAACGCATTGATCTCGGACGAGTCGAGCACGGTGAAGTGAAACTTGAGGTTTGCCCGATGACTTTTGGCCGCGAGCTTCTGCCCGACTCTATCGACGTATGCCTGTAGCTCAGGATCGTCGTAGTAGCCGTAGGCCTTGATGATCTCCGGGTGGTAGCTGCGGCCTTGCTGGATTTCCTGATCTTCGGTGATCAACGCCAGATCGGCTTCTCCGGTCACTGGATTTATCGCACAGCCGCCGATCAGCAGGCTGGCAAACAATGGCAACAGGTGTATTAATTTCATGGGCTGGTCAATGGCTGGCAATGCGCATTATTTTAGGCAAAAAAAAGGGTGCCTGCGCACCCTTTTTTGTGTTTCTGCCCGACGCACATTCGGGCAAGAATTACTTGCCGTAACGCTGACGGAACTTGTCCACCTGCTTGGCGGTTTGCAGGATGTGCTGCTTACCGGTGTAAAACGGGTGAGACTGGCTTGAAATTTCCAGTTTCAACAACGGGTATTCGTTGCCGTCTTCCCACTTGATGGTTTCACGAGTCGGAACCGTGGATTTCGTCAAAATGGCGAATTCCGAGGAAATGTCCTGGAAGACGACGTCTCTGTATTCGGGATGTATGTCTTGTTTCATGGTGGAGCAGCTCAATGGGCAAGTCGCTAAAAGGGCGCGAATTCTGACCGCTTAACAGCGAAAGTGCAAGTTTTTTTTTGGCCGATCTGTGTCTGGTCAAGAACAAATTTAGATCGCAAAGTTAAAGTTCTTTGTCATCAAGATTTGATAAAACCCTGAACCGACTATCGGCATCGGTTTTATCCACAATTTCTGTGGATAACTTTGTGAATAACCTTGGCAGAGCCTACGCAAAGCCAGTAGAAACCTAGGGTTTGCTTAGATTTGTTAATTTTTAACCAACTTGCAAAGTTTATATAAATCAACAACTTGGAGAATGAGATATTTTTTCGGTCAAATTCTCGAAATAACTCTTGACATTTTTACCGACAGATTTCAGTTGTGCATAATTCCTGATGACGATTCGAAAAAAGGCCGGCTTTTGCCGGCTTTCGGGATCAGAAACAGCGCCTGCAAGTCGTTTAAATGACAAAATCCAAGTTCGCTGGGGATAATTTTATCGCCTTCCATGCGCAACAAGCCTTTGTCGCGCGCCTGTTTCAGCGTTGGCAGCACCTCGTTTAACGCTAATCCGGTGTTGTCGTGGAACAGCCGGGATTCGAAACCCTGCTTCAGGCGCAGCGCGTTCAACATGAATTCGAAACACAGATCGACGGGTTCGAGGTCAACTTCACTGGAAATACGCCCCGCCCCGCTTTGCTCGAGATAAGCGCGCGGTTGACGCAGGCGTTGGCGGCGAATTACCCGGTTTTCACCGGCCAGCGTTATCTTGCCGTGCGCGCCGGCACCGATGCCAAGGTAATCACCAAATTGCCAGTAGTTCAGGTTGTGACGGGATTCGTGGCGAGGCCGGCTGTAGGCCGAAACCTCGTATTGCTGAAAACCCTGCTCAGCCAGTTTTGCCTGGCAGACCAGTTGTTGTTCATAACAGTCGTCGTCATCGGGCAGATCGTTGGGCGGCTGATGCTGGAACAAGGTGTTGGGCTCGATGGTTAACTGGTAGTGCGACAGGTGCTCGGGGCCGAGTGCCAGCGCGCGTTGCAGATCGGCCACAGCGCCGTCGATGCTCTGCCCGGGCAAAGCGAACATGAGATCGAGGTTGATGTTGTCGAAACCGGCCTCGCGAGCGAGTGCAAAGGCGCGCTGGGCCTGCGCGCTGTCGTGCACTCGTCCGAGGATTTTGAGGCGCGTGTCGTCGAAGCTCTGCACGCCGATGGAAAGACGATTGACGCCCGCCTGCCGATAACCCTGGTAATTGGCGGCATCGGCGCTGCCGGGGTTGGTTTCCATGGTGATCTCGATAGCCGGGGCGAAGTTGAGCAGCGAGCGGAGCCCGGAAAACAGGCGGTCGATCGACTCGGCACTGAACAAGGACGGGGTGCCGCCACCGATGAAGATGGATTCGATGCGACGCCCCCAGATGAGTGGTAAATCCTGCTCGAGATCATCCAGCAGGGCGTTGACATAGGCCGCTTGGGGAATGTTGTCGGCCTGGTGTGAATTGAAATCGCAGTAAGGACATTTTTTCTCGCACCAGGGCAGGTGAATATACAGTCCAAGCGGTGGATTGCTGCTAAACATCCTGCCCCTCGAGCTTGCGCTTCAGCTCGGCCAGGGCCTGCCCGCGGTGGCTCAGTCGATTCTTTTCGGCCGCGCTGAGCTCTGCGCTGGTACAGCCGAGTTCGGGCAGGAAGAAGTAGGGGTCGTAGCCGAAGCCGCCCGTGCCTGCAGGTTGCAGCTGGATGATGCCTTCCCAGCTGCCCTCGCAGATCAGCGGTGAGGGATCGGCGGCGTGACGCATCAACACGATCACCGCGCGATAACGCGCTGTACGTTGCGCGGCGTCGACGTTTTGCAATTTCTCGACCAGCAATGCGTTGTTGGCGGCATCGTCGGCGTTCGGTCCGGAAAATCGCGCGCTATACACGCCGGGGGCGCCGTCGAGTGCATCGACTTCGATACCGGAATCGTCGGCCAGCGCCGGCAGCCCGGTGTGACTTGCGGCATGGCGTGCCTTGATAATCGCATTTTCGACAAAGGTGGTACCGGTTTCGGCCACCTCACTGACGCCGAACTCGGATTGCGCGTGCAGCTGGTAACCGAGATCGTCGAGCAGGGCTGCGATTTCGCGCAGCTTGCCGGCGTTCCCCGAGGCCAGAACCAGTTGTTTCATGCTGGCGCCTGGAGCTCGAATAACTGTTGGATACCGCCGCGAGCCAGCGCCAACATGTCGCTCAACTCGACGTCGCTGAACGCGGCCGCCTCGGCGGTGCCCTGGACTTCGATGAATCCACCCTGGTTGTTCATGACGACGTTCATGTCGGTATCGGCCACCGAATCTTCGGCGTAGTCGAGATCGAGCACGGCCGCGCCCTGATAAATACCGACCGAAATGGCGGCGACCTGGCTGTGAATCGGATTCTTTTTCAAGGTACCCGCATCGAGCAAGCCCTGTATGGCATCCGCGAGCGCTACCCAGGCGCCGGTAATGGATGCGGTGCGCGTACCGCCGTCGGCCTGGATTACATCGCAATCGATGGTGACGGTACGTTCGCCGAGGATCGCGGTATCGATGCTGGCACGCAGTGCGCGGCCGATCAGGCGCTGGATTTCGAGCGTGCGCCCGCCCTGTTTGCCGACGCTGGCTTCGCGGCGCATGCGACTGCCGGTCGAGCGCGGCAGCATGCCGTATTCCGCCGTCACCCAGCCGTTGCCCTTACCGCGCAGAAAGCCCGGCACCGAGTTGTCCACCGAGGCGGTGCAGATGACGCGGGTATCGCCGCACTCGATCAACACCGAACCATCGGCGTGCTTTATATAGTTGCGGGTAATGCTGATCGGTCGTAACTGGTCCGCGGCGCGGGCACTGGGTCGCATGAGTTGATCTCCGTAAAATGAGCCGCAATTATACGCATCGAGCTGGCCAGCGTCCGTAACAATTGCTGTGCGCGTACAAAGCGAGTTATAGCCTTGGGCTATAATCAGTTATCATGCGCCAACTAAGAACTTCTAGAGAGCAAGGATTGTGATTCGAAGCATGACCGCCTTCGCGCGGGTACAGCAAAGCAACGACGCCGGGGCGATAACCTGGGAGTTGCGTTCGGTTAACCATCGCTACCTGGAACCTGGCCTCAAATTGCCGGAGGAATTCAGACAACTCGAGGCCGAAGTGCGCAAATTGCTTGGCCAGTTCCTGACCCGCGGCAAGATCGATCTGTCCCTGCGCTACAAAATCGACCAGCAACAACAGGGCAAGATCGCGCTCAATGAAAATCTCGTCGCCCGCCTGCGGGAAGTCGAGCAACAGGTATTGAATATCGTGCACGCGGGCAACAAGCTGTCGGTTAGCGATATTCTCAGTTGGCCCGGCGTCATCAGCGAAGGCGAACGCGATCTGTCCGGCTTGCATCAGCTGGCGCTCACCTGCCTCGAGGCCGCGCTTGTGCAATTGCAGGAAAGTCGTGAAACCGAGGGCAAGGCGCTCGAAGAAATGATTCGCAGTCGCTGCCAGCAAGTGAGCGAAATCGTTGCCGAAGTGCGCAAGCATCGACCGCAGATCGTGGCGGCGCTGCGCGAAAAATGGGAAGCGGCGCTTGACGAGAAACTGCAGCAATGGCGTGAATCCGCCAACGAAAACCGGCTCGAACAGGAACTGGTGATGCTGGCGCAAAAGCTCGACGTCGAAGAGGAACTGGATCGACTCGATACGCACCTGGCCGAAGTGTTGAACGTGCTTGCGCGCGACGAGGCGGTCGGCCGCCGGCTCGATTTCCTGATGCAGGAGCTCAATCGCGAAGCGAATACACTCGGCTCGAAATCGCAGGATGGCGCGACCACCCAGCAAGCCGTTGATCTGAAAGTCCTGATCGAGCAGATGCGCGAACAGGTACAGAATATCGAGTAACCAGGCCTTGCTTTTGTGAAACTCAATCTGACATCATTCGGTGCATTGCTGATTGGTAGTCTGACCCTGCTGATGTTCGGGCTGTGGGTCGTATCGATGCTGGTATTGGCCGAGCGGCAAAGCGTCGAGGAAGATAGCAGGCTGCAACAAAACCTGCAGGCGCAAGTGGTGCAATTGCAGCAGAACCAGCAACTGTGGTTGCAATCGCAATACTACCTGCTCAATACACTGGCGAAGTCGCCGCAGGACAACCAGAATTTCCAGTCCTTCCTGTGGGGTTACTACCAGCGCAATCCGAGTATCTGGGCCGTCAACCTGGTGCAGTTTGACACGCGCGGCCTGCCGTTGTCGAAATCCAGCAAACCCGGCTGCCTGCAACCCGATCAGTTACTGCGCTTCAAATTCGATGATTTCCTGGTGCCGCGGATATCCAGTTGTCGCATCGACGACAAGGCGTTGCTGGAGATTGCCGGGCCAGTGGGTAGCGACGAGGATCCCGCAGTATTGCTGGTGAGCATGGATTACTTCGACTTTCTCAACGAATTCAGCAGCCTCACCGGGCGCAAGCTGCAACGCGCAACCGATACCGCGCAGGGTTTCCAGTTTCACGAGTTTGGGCAGGGCGCGAACGGCGGCAAGCAGGTCCGCGTCGAGTTGAATGAAGCGGGCGAGGTATTCGCGGAACTCTACCTCGATGTGCGACCACTATCCCTGTGGGCGCTGTTCGATCGCCCGGCGACCATCGTGTTGGTGGTTTTGTTGCTTGGCGCGTTGCTGGTGCTGGCGCTGTTGCACTGGTTTCTGCTCAAACCGTTACACTCGCTGGCGCGCAAGATGCACCTCGCGGTGCATGGTCGCCAGACGGGCGATGTGGCATTGAGCGCAGAAGTACGTCCGGGGCTTCGCAAAATGGTTGAATATTTCAATTTGATGCAGAAGACCGCGCGTCTCGATCCGGTTACCGGCCTCAATAACCGGGTCATTTTCGAGGATCGGCTGGCGCAGGCGATCCGCGAGGGTAAGCGCAGCGCGCGCAAGTATGCGCTGGTGTTGATCGACGTGCAGGGGCTCGATGAATTTGTCCAGCAACGCGGCCAGTATATCGTCGATGCGCTGTTGCGCCAGGTGGCCGAAGGCTTGCGCGAGAGCCTGCGCGAAAGCGACCACATCGCGCGTTTTGAGCGCAATTTGTTTGCCCTGTTGCTGGAAGTGCAGCAACGCGATCAGTTGCACAACCTGGTCGAAAAACTTTATCTGTCCTTGATTCGGCGTTATCGCGTGTATGAGCGTGATTTCGAGCTGGACGCCTTCATCGGGGTGGCGTTATACCCGGAACACGCGATCGACGCCGACGGGCTCTATGCAAAGGCGAGCACTGCTCTGCTTGCAGCCGAACTCAGCGACTGGCCGATCGAGTATTTTCACGAAAGCGATGACGAGACCGATACTTCGGAATTCACCATTATCCAGTCGTTGCGACGTGCCATCGAGCACGAAGAATTGAAGCTGGTGTTTCAGCCGGTGGTCGACCTGCAAAATTACCAGACCGTTTACCTCGAAGCGCTGTTGCGCTGGAGGGCCCAAAGAATCGTATTGTTTCCACCCCGAAGAAGAAGCCTATCCGCTCTTTCTCATCACTGGATCCGATGAAATATTGACCGATGATCGCTTGTTAACATCCTGGGGGTTGAATGGCTATTATTGGTCCGATGAAGGAAATTCCATTGGAGGAAATGGTTGTCCTCAAACAGACGGATGTTCATTTATATGTGATGATGGTTGTACTTGTCAAAGCAATCCCGACAATATAGGGTCTACCACACAAGGTAATGGTACATCCTATAGCACGGGGCAGATTACTCCTGATTCTCCCAATTGTCCCGTCCTGGAACGTCTCGATGAT
>CAWIHJ010000127.1:0-8472 GCA_963835795.1 uncultured Gammaproteobacteria bacterium | reverse complement strand
GGAAATGGCCATGGGGATGAGCGACATCGGGCAAGGCCGGCAGGTGCTCTTCAGCCTGCTGGCGGACCGTTTCGAGCTGCTCTCTGAGCAGGCCGGGGCTCTTGGCCAGGCTTTGGGGGCGATCCACGGCGGCACCCGCGGCGGTGGCTCCTTACGGCCGGCTGCCGAGGAAGCCATCGTTCGCAGGGTGATCTTCGACGGGCTCATGGCCCCCGGCGCTCGAGAAGTCTTCCCCGGCGCTACCCTGGGCTTTACGATAAGCCGAGATGGCTTGATCTGTTTTGCCTTGCAGGGCCAGCGCATCGCCACGCAATTCCTCAACCAGTGCGGCAAACTGCTCGGGAAACTCGAAAGTTAATGTCGACAGTGCCTGATCATACTGCTCGAGCTGTATCTGTACAGCAGCGAGCCGGGTGCGGGCGATATGGGCCAACGGCTGTTGCGCTTCACTACCGGTCACAGGCTTGAGAGCTTCGATGGCGGCACTGAAGTCTTCATTTTCAACATGCATGCGTGCCAGTGCAAGATTGGCCAGCAGCGCATACTCGGTCGCAGCGTAGTCGGCGAGGAGCGTATCGACTTCCTGTTGCACCAACTCATCGTTACCGGCTTCCAGCGCTTCCAGTAACTGCGTGTAGTGCGCAGACGCCTCACTTGCGGTGGTTTCCTGCAGGTGCGTCCAATAGTTGTAGCCGCCAATACCGCCAACGCCGATCACTATTCCCAGCACGATCGACAAGCCGTTTTCCTTAAACCAGGCTTTTAGCTTCGCGACTTGTTCGTCTTCGGTTTCCATTTAAATCCTCTCGTTATTTAATTCAGTAGCGACGCCAGCCGCGAAACAATCTCGGCCTGCGCTATTTCCACCTGATCGCGTTGTTCGCGTAGGTATTTTACAGCAACGGTGCCCGCCGCCATTTCTGATTCCCCAAGAATGATAGCGATCCGCGCACCGGATTTGTCCGCCTTGCGCATCTGGCTTTTAAAGCTGCCAGCCCCGGCATGCACCACGAGCTGTAAACGCGGCATTGCATCGCGCATCGATTCCGCGAGCTGCTGCGCGCGCGCGACGCTGTTTTCCCCGCGCATTAGCAAGTATGCATCGCAACCCGTCTCGGGTGGCGTCAGTTGTTGATCGACCATCATCGCTACCAGGCGTTCGCAGCCCATCGAAAAACCTGCAGCATAATTCGGCTTGCCACCTAGCTGTTCGACCAGGCCATCGTAACGTCCACCACCACAAACCGTTCCCTGGGCGCCGAGGGAAGCGGTCACCCATTCGAAAACGGTGTGACAGTAATAATCGAGTCCACGTACCAGGCGCTGGTTGATCTCGTATTCGACACCGGTGTGATCGAGAATATCCGTCAGTTCGGCGAAGTGATCGCTGGAGTGCGCGTCGAGACTATCGCGCAACGCTGGAGCCGCTTCAATCAGCGCCTGCATCTCGGGATTTTTACTGTCCAGGATTCGCAGCGGATTGGTTTCCAGGCGTCGCTGGCTGTCGTCGTCGAGCGCAGCAGAATGATCGCGAAAATACTCAACCAGTTGTTCACGAAAACGGCGACGACACTCGCTGCTGCCCAGACTGTTGATTTGCAGATCGATGTGCTCAAGCCCGAGCCGACGCCAGAATCGCGCCGCCAGCAAGATCAGTTCAGCCTCGATATCGGGGCCGGAGATGCCAAAGGTTTCGGCGCCAAACTGGTGAAACTGCCGGTACCGTCCCTTCTGCGGGCGTTCGTGGCGAAACATCGGTCCGTAGTACCACAGGCGCTGCTGTTGATCGTGCAACAATCCCGCCTGCAGGCCGGCGCGCACTACGGCCGCGGTATTTTCCGGGCGCAGGCTAAGGCTGTCGCCATTGCGATCGTCAAAGCTGTACATTTCCTTTTCGACGATATCGGTAACTTCGCCGATGGAGCGCGCGAACAGCGCCGTTTTTTCGACGATCGGCGTGCGAATCTGCCGATAGCCATAAGACTCTACCAACGCGCGATACTCGTCTTCGAGACGATTCCACACGGGCATGTCGACCGGCAGAATATCGTGCATTCCGCGAATGACCTGAAGTTGATCTACCACCGGCTACTCCGCTCTAACCACCGATTTTGAGGCGCGCGGTATTGTCGTCACGAATCCTTGAAGAAAAGCCGAATTCCTCTCCGTTAAACAGGACTTCCACACCGTGCCCATTGCCCAGGAATACCGAGAACGGTGCCGCTCCGGTTAACTCCACCGTGCTGTCTGCACGCAGCAGATCGTAGACTAATTGATAGTTGCTCGAGTCCTTGACGTCGGCCCAGGTATCGGCGTGCACGACAATGCGCAGTTTGTCGCTACCCGTCGGCGCTGATCGGCCCGGTCGCTGACGGGTTCCGTCCTGCGCGGGCGCTGCCACTGGTGTTGACTCGGGCAGTGCGGCGACGGCGACACTGTCCGCTGCGTCACTGGCGGCGGAGCTGTCCGCCTGCGTTGCCAGCGTTACCACAACCGGCTCGGGCGCCGCTGCGGAAGTGTCTGATTCAGCCAATGCGACTTCGTTCGGCTCAACATCGGCCTCACCCTCGACCACCTCGATTTCCGGCGCCACTGAACTCAGCGTGGTCGAGCTGTCCAGGCCCGGGTCGGCAGCCATCGCCAGGCTCTGCTCGGTGCTACTATCTGGCGCGTCTGCCGCTTCGTCCACGACCACGACGTCAACTGCTTCAGAGCCAGCCTCGATTCCACTGCCGATCACCACTTCGTCGCTGGCCTTCTCGGCCAGCGTCGGCGATTGCACGTCCAGCGATACCGGGGCTTCTATATTTTGCTGTTTATTCCACCACCAGGCCGCGAGGAAAACTGCGAGCAGTGCAATGACAAAATAAGTAGTCCACTTGATACGCGCATCGGCTGACGACAGTTCCGGCACCACGTTACTGGTCGAGCTGATCGGCGGATCTTCTTCCGAATACATCTCCAGGTACTGCTCGATCATTTCATCTTCGCTGAGGGCGACGATCCGCGCATAGGCGCGCAGGTAGCCCTTGACGAAAATCGGTGCGGTGATTTCGTCGAAATTGTTTTCCTCGATGGCCTCGAGAATGCTGGTGCTCAGGTGCATGCGATTGGCCACGTCTTCCACCGACAGGCCTTTCTTGATGCGTGCCGCCTGCAAGCGTTCACCGGGCCCGATGCCACCGCGCCGGGAGTTTTCAGCCTGCTTGTCCGGATCAGCATCCATCTATTGCATCTCCTTCCACTGCTTGTACTGCTCGGAATCAGGGAAATCGGTTTTCAGACGTTCCACCAGCTCCGACACATCGGTATCGGGATCGACTTTCAATGAACTTTGAATTGCTAGCCACAGGCTGGTTGCATTGGGTCTCGCGACCAGGTGATAGCGGTTCATATAAACTTTCGCACTCTCGAAATCGCCGTCCTTATAAAGCAGGTTACCCATACTGTACAAGGCGGGCGCGAAATCACTCTTGTTCGCCAGCGCCTGGCGCAGATATTTCCTCGCCGGCTCAACCTCGTCCACCTTCAACAGGCAAATGGCGGCATTGGTATAGGCATACTCCGGGGTGCTGTACAGCGGATTTTCGAGGGCCTTTAAAAAGTATTTCTCGGCCTCTTTTTCACGACCATGATTGCACAGGAAGGTACCGTAATTATTGGCCGAGCTCGAGTCCTTGGGGTCCAGCTCGGTGGCCCTCTTGAAATGGTACTCGGCCAGCTCATCCTGCTTCAGCCGCTGCTGCAAGATCGCGTAAGCATTGTGCGCCGAGGCCGATTTATCGTTCTGGTCCAGCGCCTTGGTCAACTTTTCGCTGGCGAGATCGAGATTGTTTTGCTGCATGTAACCCATCCCCAGCTCGACGTTGATCTTGCTGGCCCTTTCATTCTGGGTGGGTCCATCGGGTACCGCGACACAGCCCTGCACCAGGCAGGCCAGCAACACGACCGCAATTATCCGCTCAATGGGCAAGGTTCAATCCTCCGACATCTTTCAGGCTCAACTGGTATTTCTGGCTGCGCCGGCTGCGATCATGAAACGCGCCCACCAGTTGTCCGCAGGCAGCGTCGATGTCATCACCCCTGGCGCGCCGGGTTACGGTAATGATTCCCTTGCTAGCCGTGTAGTCGCGAAACGCGTCGATATCATGCTGCGACGAACACTCGTATATGGCATGCGGGTAGGGATTAAACGGAATCAGGTTTAATTTGCAGGGCAGATCGGCGATCAGCGCGGCCAGTTCGCGCGCATGTTCGAGACTGTCATTGACGCCCGCCAGCATGACGTATTCGAAAGTGATCTTGCGGCTGCGATAGCCATCGATGTAGCCGCGACAGGCGCGCAACAATTCGGCAATCGGGTACTTGCGATTGATCGGCACCAATTCGTCACGCAATGCATCGTTCGGCGCGTGCAGCGATACCGCCAGCGCAACATCGGTAACTTGCCTGAGTTTTTCCATGGTTGGCACCACACCGGCGGTACTGATAGTCACGCGTCGCTTGCTGAGCGCATAGGCAAAATCGTCACACATCAGGTCGACCGCTGCGATGACCGCATCGAAATTCATCAGGGGCTCGCCCATTCCCATGAACACGACGTTGGTAACGCCCTGTGGGTAGCCTTCTGCCAACAGGCTGTGATGCGCAAAATGCAACTGCGCAATAATTTCAGCCGTGGTCAGATTGCGATTAAAGCCCTGTTTCGCAGTTGAGCAGAAACTGCAGTTCAGCGTACAGCCGACCTGTGACGACACGCACAGCGTCATCCGCGATTTCTCCGGAATCAACACACACTCGACAGCATTGTCGGAATCATCCACACCCAGCAACCACTTGCGCGTTCCATCGGCAGCGCGTTGGCGATCCAGAATCTGCGGGCCCTCAATGCTGCAATTTTCGATCAGGAACTCGCGCAGCCCTTTCGAGAGATCGGTCATTGCTGCGAAATCGGTAACGCCTCGCTGGTGTACCCATTGCATCAACTGACGGGCGTGAAATGGTTTTTCACCGTGCTCCACGAAAAACGCCTCGAGTGCGGCTCGATTGTAGTCAAGTAGATTTATCCTGGCGTCTGTAGACATTTGATTTGCTGAATTCTCTCGCTTATTCGTCTGATCGGGTAGTTGTCGCTGCTCTCGAAAATCGGGGCTTGGCCTAACGGGCTTGTTCGGCCCGCACCGATGGCTGGGTCGAGCGCTGAATTTTACGCATAAACAGGGATTAGTAGAAGCGAAATACTGCGTCAAATCAGTGTTTTGTGGACATTTGCTGGTAAATCACCGCAAAACCGCTTGTGAGGCCAGTTGAGGCGGATATAATTCGCCTTCGCCCGCTACCGACAGATCCGATTTTTCGCATGTTTTTCACAGAAACCAGAGGCAACGATGGCAAGCGCGAGGCTGAGGTCAGCTTCGCCAGGGCAATACTCGCGCCAGTCGGCTCATTTGGCGGCATCTATAGCCCCAAATCGATGCCGACAATCGATACCGACTTCCTGCGTCAACACCTGTCCAGCTCCTACAAGCAACTCGCGCTGGCCCTGCTGCAGCATCTCGACATCGATATCGACACGACCGTGCTGCGGCGTGCGCTGGACCTCTACGACCGTTTTGACGATGCCGACAACCCGGTGCCCGTGGTCAAGCTCGGCGAGCGCCTGTTTGTCAGCGAGCTCTACCATGGACCAACCCGCGCCTTCAAGGACATGGCTCTGCAACCGTTTGGCCTCATTCTGTCGACGCTCGCCCAGCAACAGCAGCGCCAGTACCTGATACTCACCGCGACCAGCGGCGACACCGGACCGGCCGCGCTGGAAACCTTTCGCAATCGCGCCAATATCCGTGTCGCCTGCCTCTACCCGGAAGGCGGCACGTCGGATGTCCAGCGGCTGCAAATGGTGACCGAGGACGCAGCCAATTTGAAAGTGATCGGCATTCGCGGAAACTTTGACGATGCCCAGGCGGCGCTCAAATCGCTACTCTCGTCAGACAGTTTCAACCAGCGCCTGGGCGAATTGAATATTTCGCTGTCGGCGGCCAATTCGGTCAATTTCGGGCGCATCATCTTCCAGATGCTATACCAGTTCCACTGCTATCTGAGCCTGGTACGCGAGGCTGAAATCGAGCTCGGTGACGCGGTGACTCTGCACATCCCGAGCGGCAATTTCGGTAACGCCCTGGGCGCGTTTTACGCGCGCCGCATGGGCTTGCCCATCAACCGTATCGTCATCGCCTCCAATGCCAATAACGTGTTGACCGAATGGGTGCAACAAGGCTGTTACGATCTCAGCAAGCGCCAGCTGATCGCCACCACATCGCCGGCGATGGACATTCTCAAGTCATCCAACGTCGAGCGCGTGTTATTCGATTTGTTCGGTGCGGCGCGTACCCGCGATCTGATGCAGCAACTCGATAGCACTGGCCGCTACCAGCTCGATGCTGAAGAGCACGCGCAGATTCTCGAGATATTCGCCGCCGACGACTGCTCCGATGACGAAGGCCGGGAATACATTCGGCAAGCCTTTGAGCGCGGCTACCTGATGGATCCGCACACCGCCACCTGTTTTAAAACCTGTGCGTCTGCCGAATTCGCCGACCAGGTCAACATCATCTACTCCACCGCTGAATGGACCAAGTTTGCACCGGTGATGGACAATGCCCTGAACGGCAATCAACCGGGGCCCGACCAGGCCGCACTGGCAGCCGTTGCCGCGCGCGCCGGGATCGAGGTGCCGCGTGCGATCGCCGACCTGTTCGAGCGACCCATAGCGCACCCGACAGTTGTCGACCAGCGGATATCGAAGGCGAGATTTTAAGCTTCCTGGAACAGACCAACCCGGCTTAGTCGGTCAACCCGGCTTCGGTCCAGCGCATGGTCGCGAGTCCCGCCATCCCGAGCAGCGTAAATCCAAGCACCAGCGGCAAAACCGTGCCGTCATAAGCGTCGGCCACCCAGACTCCGAACACCACCGATATCAACGTCGACACCGACCCGACCAGGGCCGATCCCAACCCCGCGATGTGCCCGAACGGCTCCATCGCCAGCGCGTTCAGGTTGCCGAACAAAATGCCGAAGAAAAAAAACAATGGCAACAGGTAAGCCATCAGCAAAGCCAGCGGCGGATGACCGTCCTGCAGCATCGAGTACAGGTAAAACGGCAGCGATATCAGGCAGATACCGTAGAGCGCGTAGCGCGATAAACGACGCATGCCGAAGCGCATCACCAGGTTCGCGTTACACAGTGAAGCCAGGCCGATCGCACAGGCCAGAATTCCAAAATAGAGTGGGAAGCGTTCGTGTAACTGGTACTGAACCTGGAATATTTGCTGTGAACTGCTGAGGTAGCCGATGAATGCGCCAAACGCAAATCCCATGGTCAGCGTATAGCCCAGCGCTGCGCGAATGCGACAGATGGCACGAATATCGAGCATCAGTTGGGCAAATGAGAAAAGCGATGCGCCGCTCCGCCACCAGGGTCTCTGGCTGGCGTAGCCAGAACCAGCTAGCCACCAACAGCGCGAGCAGCAGAAAGCCGATAAAAATTGCATGCCAATCGGCGAATGCCAGCACCAGTTGACCGAGCGCCGGCGCAAACACTGGAACCAGAATGAACATGGTCATTACAAACGACATGATGCGCGCCATTTCGCGACCCTGGTACTGATCACGCACCAAAGCGATGGAAACGATGCGTGGTCCGGCGGCGCCAATGCCCTGTAGCAGGCGCCCCAGCAACATTTGCTCGAAATTGACAGACACTATGGATATCAGGCAGCCGAGCGCGAACACCCCGAACCCCGAAACGATGGCCGGCCGGCGGCCTACCGAGTCTGACAGTGGACCGAAAAACATCTGCCCGAGCGCCATGCCGGCAAAAAAGATGGAAATCACATATTGGCTGTCATTGATGCGCTGCACGCCGAGGTCGGCGGCGATCAGCGGCAGGGCCGGTAACATGGTGTCGATGGACATCGCCACCAGCGATATCATCAACGCAATCAGGACGGTGAATTCGACCGGCGACAGACGCGCCTGGGTTGGGCTCATGGATCGCATTCGGGCCGCGAAGACGCCAGTCAGGCGCTGGGCAGCGGCAGGTAAAGACAGCTGGCGCTATCCGGGCAAAGCGCGGCGAACTGACGCGTTTGCGTTATCGCTGCAGGCACGGCAGCGCGGTCAAGCGGCTGAAAACCGAGCCGCGCAAAATAACCTTCAGCGCTTTCGGTCAACAGGTAGACTGCCGCCCTGCCCTCGGCCTCGGCCTGGCGCAGCAGGTAGTCGGTCATCTGCCGCGCGAGACCCAGCCCGCGTTGATCTGCACGCACCACGATTGAACGCAAAAGCGCATAGTCACCCGCAGGTTCGAGTCCACCGGCTGCGATCAGCTCACGGTTCCGGTAGATCGCCGAGAAGATTTCGGCGTGGGCGTCGCAATCGTCGTCCGGCAACCCATTTGCCCGCAGCAAGCGT
>CAWIHJ010000126.1:0-16976 GCA_963835795.1 uncultured Gammaproteobacteria bacterium | reverse complement strand
TGAGGCAAGCGCAGCTCGCCGAAGTCCGGCTGCATGCGTTTGTTATGAGGCTGATTTAAATTCACTACTAACTCCTGAGAAATAGGCCAAAGATAATATGACTCCATTGGTCATAGTAATTAATGTCCATAGTAGTGCCTCATACCAACCCATGATGGCTAGCCCCTTAAACGGTGTGATTATTAGCGCCAAGATCGTAACAATTAAAAACCCGTTTCGAGCCCAACTCATAAATTGTATTAGCCCGAATGCTGCTAATCCATAAAATGCTACGAACACATAACCCAAATTTGGTACTGGGAGATTGCTTCCATATCCGCTGTGTCTGAGGACAAAAATAACTTCCTCCTCATATGCCAAATGCCATAAGTAAGGAAAGCAGAAGAGGAGAATATAAAGCGCGTAAGAGCCGCCAACAATCCATTGGAAAAATGACTTCACCTGATTAAAGCCTCATAACGCCTCGCATCAGCGGCAAATTGCGGAGCGCAGCGCAGCAATTTGTCCGACTGCATGCGATTGTTATGAGGGATTTTGTACAATTAATTTCCTGTACATTCGATAAAACAAATGTACCAAGTACCCAATAACCAAATACAAGATAATGTTTAATCCTACCCCGATACTCCATGTGTAAATAACATCTTCTATAGGGTTTGATCTGGCACCTAGAGAAAACAGTACAATTGAACCAGGCCAAAAGAATATAATTAGGCTATCTGGCAAATGCCTCCCGATAAACACTACTAGTAAAGGCATTGCCAAACTTCCCAAAGCCCAGTTTAGGTAGTATCTAGTAGCTTTTTTTATGTCATCCCTCATAACGCTTCGCATCAGCGGCGTGGCCGAAGGCCACGTCCGACTGCATGCCATTGTTAGGAGGCTGCGATGCTGATTGCCTTGAAAATGTATTCGCCAATTTCCATTTCCCCATTTTCGATTACAGCGCATTTTTTTGTTTCTGGATGCTCAATTTGTAATATCTGATCTTTAGCATTCCACTCAAACTCACCAAGCTCTTGGTAGCAAAATAAAATTTCTGACTCTGGTGTTTCAAAAGCTCTGATTTATTCGGTAGAGAGCGAAATATGCATTCTCCTTTTTCTCCGTCTCCCGTTCCAGCTAAAAGCAAAAAGCCTAAATGTTCTCCATTTTTATTTTGTAGTGCGTATGACATCCTGCCTCTAACAGCCTATTTAAAAGGTCTTCGACCTTTTAATATATATTATCGGGTTGACTTGGTAATTTTTGAGGGGTGATATGGAGGTTTGAAAGTCTCTGAATTCCAACATAAAAATCCCCTGTTTATTTTGGCTTTTAGAGCTAACAGGTAACTGACCTGATAATGCCCTTGAATTTTTAAAGTAAATTGATATCGTTGCCGGATAGTTTAACGAAAGGAATCGTACTATGTCTGCAACTTCCACTGAAAAATCTCCCTTTTTAAATTCCATTTCCGATTACATGCATGTGCGCCGCTACAGCAAGCGCACCATCCGCTCCTATTTGTACTGGATTCGTTATTTTATCGTTTTCCACCAGATGCGCCATCCTCGCGAAATGGCTGCCCCTGAAGTGGAGCAATTTTTGACGCATCTTTCGGTATCACGCGGCGTCTCCGTGGCGACCCAAAAGATTGCCTTGAATGCGCTGGCCTTTCTTTACAATCGAATACTTGACCAGCCGCTTGGAGAGCTTGGTGAGTTCAATCGCTCGCGCAAGACGCGTAATCTGCCGGTGGTGTTAAATCGGGGTGAAGTTGCCCGGCTGTTGCAATGCATGACCGGTATATCACACTTGTTTGCGTCGCTGCTCTATGGGTCCGGATTGCGGCGCGCGGAAGCCATGCGCATGCGCGTCAAGGATATCGATTTCGATCATCATCAGCTCCAGGTGTGGAATGGTAAGGGGCGCCATCATCGGCTCACAACCCTGGCGCCGGAGTTGACCCCCGCGTTACAGGTTCAAATCGAAAAGGTGCGTATGCAGCTCAGGCAGGACAGCGTGCATTCCCATTTTGCCGGTGTGTGGATGCCGACCGCCCTTGCGCGCAAATATGCCAACGCCAGCAAATCGCTCGGCTGGCAGTATCTGTTCCCGGCTGCGCGGCTTGCCGTTGACCCGGATTCAGGCCTGTTGCGCCGTCATCACGTCGACGAGTCGAACATCAATCGGGCGATACAGCGCGCAGCCAAACAGGCGGGTATCGAAAAGCGGGTAAGCAGCCATACCTTGCGGCATTCCTTCGCCACCCACCTGCTGGAATCGGGCGCCGATATTCGCACCGTGCAGGAGCAACTCGGTCATCAGGATGTGAAAACCACCGAAATATACACCCACGTGCTAAAGCGCGGGGCGCGGGGCGTTCGCAGTCCCCTGAGCGATTTGAATAATTCGTGATGCTGGCGTAATCCATCGCTATAATGCCCGCCTTTGGAATAAACGAGATCTGACATGGCCGATGAACCCCTGGTAATCGAAACCGGTGTGCACAAACCCGATGCCTGTGTAATCTGGCTGCACGGTCTGGGTGCCGATGGCCATGACTTTGAACCCATCATCCCCGAGCTGCGCCTCGACCCGGGGCTCAACATCCGCTTCGTGTTTCCGCACGCGCCGATGATGCCGGTCACCATCAACCAGGGTTTCGTGATGCGCGCCTGGTACGACATCCGCACCGCCGATATCGGCGCCGAGCCCGACGAAAAGGGTGTTCGTGCCTCGGCGGACCTGGTCGCCGACATGATCGACGCCCAGATTGAACAGGGCATCGTGCCCGCGCGTATCGTGCTGGCCGGGTTTTCGCAGGGTGGCGCCATCGTGTTGCACGCGGGTCTGCGCTATCCGGCAAAGCTGGCCGGCATCATGGCGCTGTCCACTTATTTGCCGTTGGCCGGATCCTTGCCCAAGGAAAAATCTGCCGACAATGCGGACACACCGATCTTTCTCGCCCACGGCTCGGCCGATCCGGTGATCCCGGTTGACCTGGCGTTCAAATCGTTGAAGCGGCTGAAGCAGGAGGGTTACGAGGTCGAGTGGCACGAGTACAAAGGCATGCAGCACAGTGTCTCCGAGCAGGAAATCTTCCACCTCGCCGAGTGGCTGGAGAAAGCCCTGATGTGATGTCCTGCGCTCCCGCGCATGACTCACCACCCCGTCTTCCGCTACGTAGAACCACCCTCAATACACGTCATTCCGAAACGTCGGACCGCCCGATACGTCGGACCGGCGCCGGCAGGAATCTTAAAACGATGGCGTCGTTATAAGGTCCCCACCTCCGCGAGGACGACATTAGCGAGGGCGTCATTCCTGCGCAGGCAGAATCTTGAACAAGGGCGCGCTGTCAGGTCCCCGCTTTCTCCGGGACGACACTACAATGAATGCCATCAATCCTTGATCATTTCCCGGCCGGCGCTGATCTGCAGCCGCACCTGTTCGGGCGCGGTGCCGCCGGTGATGTTGCGCGCGTTGAGCGAGCCTTCCAGCGTCAACACGTCGAACACGTCCGCCTCGATACGCGCGTCGAAGCGTTGCAATTCCTCCAGCGTACAGGCGCTCAAATCCTTGCCGGCATCGATGGCAAACGCCACCGCCTGCCCAACCGCTTCGTGGGCATCGCGAAACGCGAGGCCTTTTTTCACCAGGTAGTCGGCGAGGTCGGTCGCCGTGGCATAGCCTTGCTGCGCCGCCAGGTACATCTTCTCGCGGTTGACGTTGAGCGCCGGCACCATGTCGGCAAAGGCGCGCAACGATCCAATCAGCGTATCCAGCGTGTCGAACAGCGGCTCCTTGTCTTCCTGGTTGTCCTTGTTATAAGACAGCGGTTGTCCCTTCATCAACACCAGCAGGTTCATCAGGTGCCCGGTCACCCGGCCTGACTTGCCGCGCACCAGTTCGGCCACGTCCGGATTTTTCTTTTGCGGCATGATCGACGAGCCGGTGCAATAGCGGTCCGGCAAGCGGATGAAATCGAATTGCGCGCTCGACCACAGCACCAGTTCCTCGGCCATGCGCGACAGGTGCACCATGCAGATCGCGGCGGCAGCGCAGAATTCGATGGCGAAATCACGATCACTCACGGCGTCGATGGAATTTCGGCAGGGTATGTCGAAACCCAGCAATTCGGCGGTGTACTCGCGGTCCAGCGGATACGATGTTCCCGCCAGCGCAGCGGCGCCGAGCGGCAGTTGATTCATGCGCCGGGCGCAGTCGCCGAGTCGGCTGTGATCGCGTTCCAGCATTTCAAACCAGGCCAGCACGTGATGTCCGAAGCTCACCGGCTGCGCCACCTGCAAGTGCGTGAAACCGGGCAGTATGGTTTCGACCTCGCGTTCGGCGAGGTCGAGCAGGCCGCTCTGAAACTGGCGCAGGCCACCCTGGCACTGGGCCATTTGCTCGCGCAGGTAGAGGCGTATATCGGTGGCGATCTGGTCATTGCGCGAGCGCCCGGTATGCAGCTTCTTGCCGGCATCGCCGATCAGTTCGGTGAGCCGCGCCTCGATGTTCATGTGCACGTCTTCGAGCGCCACCGACCACGCAAAACGGTCTTCGTTAATCTCGTCCTGCACCTGTTGCAAGCCGTCGATGATGGCGCTGTATTCGTTCTTGTTAAGCACACCGATGCGCTCCAGCATGGTTGCGTGCGCGCGCGAACCTTCGATGTCCGCGTCAGCCAGCCGACGGTCGAAAGCGACCGATGCGGTGAAGGACTGGACAAATTCATCGGTGGGTTCAGTGAACCGCCCACCCCACATGCGAGTATCGTTTTTGCTCATTGGTTTCAGGTCGCTCGGCAGTGCCAATCGGTCGCCGATCAGGAGGACACATTAGCTTGAATATTGTTGTATGCTTGCAGCGCACGTCCAACAAATCAACTCTTTAATGCCCGATAATACCGAAAAAAGTATCACCGGCACCGAAATCACGACCTACCTGCCAGATTTTTGCAACGGCGACGTGTTTCTGCGCCTGTTGCTGGTGGTCGAATTGATCGCCATCGTGTTTGCGCTGGTCAGTTTTGGCGGCGGCAGCCTGTCGATTCACATCGGTTTGATCTCGGTCGTGATGCTCTGGGTGGGCCTGGCCACGGCCGCGCTGCTGTGCCTGATCCGCCGCCAGGGCTGGCTCGGCAATCACCTGCAAACGACGCTGATCACCATTTCCATCACCTTGCTGATGACCCTGTTGGTCAGCTTTATGAGCCTTGGCGTCGGCGACGCGCTGCAGTTTGGTCCCACCGCGCAGGACGTGGCCTATACGCTGATCCGCAACCTGTCGGTGGCGGCCATCCTGGTCGGGCTCGCGCTGCGCTATTTCTACCTGCACTTCGAATCCGATCAGCGCCTGCAAGTCCAGGCGCGCGCGCGTTTGCAGGCCTTGCAGGCGCGCATTCGCCCGCACTTTCTGTTCAACAGCATGAATACCATCGCCAGCCTCACCCACGACCAGCCCGACATTGCCGAGCAGGCGATCGAAAACCTGTCGGACCTGTTTCGCGCGAGCCTCGCCGCCGAGGCCAGCATTGCCCTGCACCAGGAGCTGGAATTGACGCGCAGCTATATCGATCTCGAAGCCTTGCGTCTCGGCGAGCGGCTCGAAGTCAATTGGCAGATGCCCGATGAAGAACCGGTGCTGAATCTGCCGGCGCTGACGCTGCAACCTTTGGTCGAGAACGCGATCTATCACGGCATCGAGCCACTCGCCAATGGCGGGGTGATCGACATTCGCATTGAACCGGTGGGGGACCACATGGAAATCGAGATTTCCAACCCGCTGGCGCCCAATCAGCCGGAACGCCAGCGCGAGGGAAATCGCATGGCGCTGGAGAACATACGCGAACGCCTCGACCTCGCCTTTTCCGGTGCCGCGTCGATGTCCGTCAAAGAATCCGAGACCCGCTATACTGTAAAGCTGATGATTCCGCTGACGGAGAACCTGTGAAGATACTGATTGTCGACGACGAGAAACCGGCACGCGATCGCCTGTCGCGCATGGTTGGTAGCCTCGCTGGGCATGCGCTCGTGGGCGAAGCGGTCAACGGCGTTGAAGCACTCGGCATGTCGCAAAGCCTGGAGCCCGATATCGTGTTGATGGACATTCGCATGCCGGGCATGGACGGCATCGAGGCCGCGCGCCACATCGCCAAGCTGGACCAACCGCCCGCGGTGATTTTCACCACCGCATTTTCCGATCACGCACTCGAAGCCTTCGAAACGCACGCGGTCGATTATCTGCTCAAGCCGGTCAAGCAGGAACGGCTACAGGCGGCGCTCAATGCGGCGATCCGCCCGACCCGTGCGCAGGCATCGCACAGCGATGGTGTGCTCTCCGGGCTCGAACCGCGCCAGCACATCTGCGCGCGCGTGCGCGGCAGCCTGGTGCTGGTACCGATCGACAAGATTTACTACTTTCACGCCGAGCAGAAGTACGTCACCGTGCGTCACGCCGAAGGCGAGGTGTTGATCGAGGATGCGCTAAAGACTCTCGAAGCTGAATTCGCCGACCGCTTTGTGCGCATCCACCGCAACGCACTGGTCAGCCTGGCGGCACTCGGCGGCATGCACACCGACAACGACGGACACCAGGTCACGTTTCGCGACATCGAAGACAAGCTCGAGATCAGCCGTCGCCATCTGCCCGGCGTGCGCAAGATCATCAAGCAAATGTAACCACTATGGCCGCCTCCCAAAATCAGCCCCGAAATGAAATTCGTATCGCCACGCGCGCGAGTCCCCTGGCCTTGTGGCAGGCGGAGCACGTGGCTGCTCGCCTCGAAGCCTTGCACCCGGATCTCAAGGTGTCGCTGCTGACCATGAAAACACGTGGCGACAAGCTGCTCGATGCGCCGCTCGCCAAAGTCGGTGGCAAGGGTTTGTTCGTCAAGGAGCTCGAGAACGGTCTGCTCGATGGCCGAGCTGACCTCGCGGTGCACTCGTTGAAGGACGTGCCGGTGCACTTTCCCGACGGCCTCGAGCTGGCGCTGGTGATGGAGCGCGAAGACCCGCGCGATGCCTTCGTCTCGAACCGCTATGAAAGCCTCGCGGCGATGCCGGCCGGTACGCTGGTGGGAACCTCCAGCCTGCGCCGCCAGACCCAGGTGCGCGAGCGTTATCCCGAACTGCGCGTCGACTGGTTGCGCGGCAACGTCAACACGCGCCTCGCCAAGCTCGACGACGGCCAGTACGACGCCATAATTCTCGCCACCTCGGGCTTGCTGCGCCTCGGCTTCGACCAGCGCGCCAAAGCGCCGATCGCGCCGGAGGAATGCCTGCCGGCCATCGGCCAGGGTGTGCTCGGCATCGAGATTCGCAGCGATGATGAACGGGTACGCCAGTTAATTTCGCCGCTAGCACACGCCGAAACCACGCAGTTGATTGCCGCCGAGCGCGCCTTCAACCACACCTTGAACGGTGGTTGCCAGGTGCCCATCGCCGGCTACGCGGTGTTTGAAGGTGAGCAAATCTACCTGCGCGGATTGGTCGGCGAACCCGACGGCAGTGAAATCCTGCGCGCTGAAATCCGCGGTAGTCGTGACCACGCGCGCCAACTCGGTGTCGAACTGGCGCAACAGTTGCTGGCCCGCGGCGCCGATCGAATTCTCGCCGCGCTCAACCACTAGCCGTGTCCTGCCGGTTACAGGGACAGGTCATTCTCAACACCCGTCCGGTGCACCAGCAGGGCGAACTCACGCAGATGTTGCAAGTCGATGGCGCTACCGTGCTGTCGTTTCCGGTCATCGATATCGTGCCGGCGAGCGATGCGGGCAAACTACAGCAGCTGGCGCAAAACCTTGACTACGACATCCTGCTGTTCGTGAGTCGCAACGCGGTAGACGGCGCGTTTCGCGTGCTCGATGCCGCAAAACTGTCACCCACGCTGATTTTTGGTGTGATTGGCAGCGCAACGCACAACGCACTCGCCGGCGAATTAAGCAAAAGCGGCTTCGATCTGGATAAATGCCTGCTGGCGGGCGAGCCCTACAACAGCGAAACCCTGCTGCAATCATCGACGCTGCAGCAGGTTGCGGGAAAGCGTGTTCTGATTCTGCGTGGTCAGCAGGGACGCAACTTGCTGGGTGATGAATTGACCGCGCGCGGTGCCCGGGTTGACTATGCCGAAGTGTACCGACGGATCCTGCCGCAGCGCGATACGGGGGTTTTCACGCGGCTGGTGTCGGCGGGATTTCCCTCGCTGGTGATTCTCACCAGTGCCGAGGGCATGCACAATCTGCTGAAACTGGTGGACGCGCAGGCTGCGCAGGCCTTGTGTCAGGCCCCCTGGCTTTTGATCAGCGAAAGAATGCGTGAATCAGCATTGAAACTGGGACATAATGCAGCGGTGCTTATCGCCCGTAACGCGAGCGATAGTGGAATCCGGCAAACAATTTGTGATTGGGCGGATCAGCAATAATAATCAGGATATGAGCAAGAAAAAACGAGCCAGCCATAAGGCAGTCAGCGGTAAGTCAGCCAGCGATACGCCAGATATCGATAAGTCAGATATCGATACGCCAGATATCGATACGCCAGATATCGATAAGTCAGACGTCGATACGCCAGACGTCGATCCGTCAGCTAACGATACGCCGGACATCGATCCGTCAGAAATCGATATGTCAGAAATCGATTTGCCAACTGGCGACGCGAAGCCGATCATCGTCGGTGAAACGGACGAAATCGAAGCGGGTGACAAGAACAAAAAACCGCCGGGCGATAACATCAACGCGGGTGATAATGACGAGACCACCGATGTGCTGGCGACTGACGAGGACCCGGTGCAGATCATCGATGTCCCCACCGGGCCGGTTGCCGAAACTCGCGCGGCGAAATCCATCGAATCGGAAGAAGAGTCGGAGCCGCTAACGGATCAGCCCGTCGCGGCGGCCAACGAAAAGCCGAAGCAACCCAGGCGCGGTTTCCCCTGGTTTGGTGTATTCAATTTTCTGCTGATTATCGTACTTGCCGCAGCCGCCTATTATTACTGGCGCGAACAACAAAACCTCGATTCTACTTACGAGGCCCGACTGATCGAACTGCAGCAGCAGCTCGATGCCGGTGATCAGGCGGTTAGCAAGGCGGTCAACAGCCGCCTGCAATCCAGCCTGTCGCCCCTCGAGAGCGAAATGGGTTCGCTCAAGCAAAAAATCGATGATCTCGGGCTTGGCCAGCAAGACCTGCGCGACAGCAGCGAGAAACTCTACATACTCTTCGGTCGTGACAAGAACGCCTGGCAGCTGGCCGAGGTCGAATACCTGATGCGCGTGGCGCAACACCGGTTGATTCTGCAGGACGATTTCGAGGGCGCCGCGGTAACCTTGCAGGCAGCCAGCGATCGCCTGGGTCTGACCGGTGACCCGGGTATGCTGCCGGTACGCCTGACGATCAGCGAAGAAATCGCCGACCTGAAAACCCGCCGGCGTGCCGACCTGGTTGGCATGACCCTGAAGCTGGCGCAACTCGGTCGCCAGGTGCGCAGCCTGCAGCCCGGATTCGCGCTGCGCGTCGACGCCAACGAGAAGCCTGCAGCCACCCCGAGAAGCCCCGATGACTGGCTTGGCCAGTTCAACGATTTTCTCAATTCATTGATCACCATTCGCAAGGAATCCTCAGATCCGACCGCCATCGAAGCCAATATTATCGACGTGGCCGAGGCGCTCGAAGATAACCTCAAGCTGGCGCGCTGGTCGGTGCTCGAACGCGATGCGAAGCAGTACCAGGTGTTGATCGATCGCAGCCTGCAGCTGTTTCGCGAATTCTACGATCTCGACAATGCCGCCAACCAGGACTTTATGAGCCAGTTGCAGGATTTACAGAAAAGGGTGATCAGACCCGAAAAACCGGACATTACCGGCTCGTTGCGCGAAATGCAGCGCATCCTCAGCCAGCGCGAAAATGCGCCGCCGCCAGCCGCGCCAGCCCAGGAGCCAGATAATGGTTAGACTGATCATCAAGTTGTTGCTGCTGGTTATCGCCGTGCTGATTGCAGTGCTGTGGGTGCGCGACAATCCGGGGCAGGTGTTATTGCGCTACGGCGATTACTCGATTGAAACCACGCTGGCCTTTGCGGTGATCGCACTGGTGCTGTCCGTTATCGTCATTTATTACAGCATCAAACTGGTACGCGGGTTCCTGCGCTTGCCGGGCAGTATCAAGGATATGTCGCAGTCGCGCCGCTACGCGAAGGCGCGGCGTCAGCTTAACCAGGGCTTGATCGACCTCGCCGAAGGGCGCTTCGAACAGGCCGAAAATAACTTGATGCGGCTCGTCGATATCAGCGAAAGCCCGCTGGTGCATTACCTGGCCGCTGCGCGCGCAGCGCAACTCCAGGGCAAGCACGATGCCCGCGACAATTACCTGAAGGCGGCACACGAAGGTAATCCCGATGCCGAGCTAGCGATCGGCGTTACCCAGGCCGAGTTACAACTTGCGCATCAGCAATCCGAGCAGGCACTCGCCACTCTGACGCACTTGCACAGTGTCGCGCCCAAACACGAGTACGTCACCATGCTGCTGGCGCGGGCTTACCAGGAACTCAGCGATTGGCGTGCGCTGGTTGAATTACTGCCCGAGGTGCGCCGTAAGAAGCTGCTGAACCCGACCCGTTTGCGGCAGATGGAGCTCGACGGTTACTGTGGCGTGCTGGAACTGGCGGGCAATAATCAGCAAGATTTTGAAGCCGTCTGGAAAAATATTCCGAAAGACCTGCAAGTCGATGCCCATCTGTTGAGTTTTTATCTCGATCACTTTTCCGTTAAACGCTGGCAGGGCGCGTCGGCCGAGCAAACCTTGCTCAGATCGCTCGATAATAAATGGGACGACAGGCTCATCGAAGTCTACGGTCGTTACCAGGGGCGCGATGCCACCACGCAATTGACCAAGGTGGAAAAGTGGCTCGATGAATACGGCCACAGCGAACAACTGTTATTGGCGCTCGGGCGAATTGCCTCGCGCGCAAACCTGTGGGGCAAGGCGCAGGGTTATTTCGAAGCCAGTATCGGTGTGCGCGCCACGCCGGCCGCATGCCTGGAACTCGCCGAGTTGTTCGAGAAGCAGTTGCAGCTCCCGGATCAAGCGGTGAAGTACTACCAGCAAGGGCTCAAACTCTGCGTGCAGAGTAAAGCCTGATTCGATTGCATGGATAAATACGACAGCGAAGCCGCCGCGCGCATCGATCGCACCTACCAGACACCGGAAATTGTTCATCAACGCTTGCGCACGCTGGCCGCGCTTGGTCTGCGTCAGGGCGAAAGCATACTCGACGCCGGTTGCGGCACCGGGCTATTGCTCGAACAGGAAGCGCTCGCGGTTGGCCCCAACGGGCGCGCCGAAGGGCTGGACTCCAGCGCCGACATGCTGGCGCACGCCGAGGCCCGCTGTGGTCAGCTGCCGCAGGTTAATCTGCAGCGCGGAAGTGTTGATACCCTGCCTTTCGACGCGGAAAGTTTCGACGCACTGAGTTGCACGCAGACACTGTTGTACGTGGAGCAGCTGGAACAGGCGTTGCGCGAATATCATCGTGTGCTGAAAGTGGGAGGCCGACTCGCCATCATCGAAACCGACTGGGGCGGCGCGATTCTCAACAGTCCGGACCTGGCGCTAACCCAGGCCATTTTCAATTCCTGGAGCGACGTGGTGGCCAATCCTTATTTGCCGCGGCGCTTGACGCCCTTGCTGCGTACCGCGGGCTTTGGCGCGATCCGTGTCGAGGCGATCCCGGTAGTGAATGCAAGCTATAGCGACAACAGTTTCTCGGCGGGCATGCTGCAGGGTTTCGCCAAATCTGCACAGAAACAAAACATCGTCAGCGCCGCGCAAGCCAAATCCTGGCAGTCCGACATCAAGGCCCTCGCCGAACGCGACGAGTATTTCTTCTGCGTAAACCGCTTCCTCTTCAGCGCCACAAAATAGCCCACCGCTCCATTCCCCGTCGTTCCGAAACGTCGGACCGCCCGATGCGTCGGACCGGCGCCGGCCCCACTCTCCGTCATTCCCGCGAAAGCGGGAATCTTACCCCACGCCATCATTTCAAGATTCCCGCTTGCGCGGGAATGACGGGGTAAGTGGACGGTCCGACGTTTCGACTTTGTAACGTTGGCAACACCCTCCATCATTCCCGCGAAAGCGGGAATCTTACTCCGACGCCATCATTTCAAGATTCCCGCTTGCGCGGGAATGACGAGATAAGTGGACGGTCCGACGTTTCGACTTTGTAACGGTGGCACCACTCTCCGTCATTCCCGTGAAAGCGGGAATCTTACTCCGACGCCATCATTTCAAGATTCCCGCTTGCGCGGGAATGACGGGGTAAGTGGACAGTCCGAAGCGTCAGACCGCCCGAAGCGTCGGACCGCCCAAAAATTAATGTTTAAGTTTCCCTTGCCACAGGTGTAGCATCTACCGGCTTGCACAATCCACCAGTCGACCTTTGCGACGACCTCAACCCGGGCGAGAGAAATCATGAGCAAACACTACAGCGGCAGCTGCCATTGCGGCGCGATCAAATTTTCCTACGAGGGCGACGAAATCACCGCGGGGCTGCGCTGCAACTGCTCCATCTGTTCGCGCAAGGGCGCGATGATGAGCCCCGAAGCCATCCCGGAGGATGCCTTCAAGGTTGAAGCGAATGCCGAGGATCTCGGCCTTTACCAGTTCGACTCGCGTATCGCGCGGCACTACTTCTGCCGACGCTGCGGAATCTACACGCACAATGAAACGGCGCGTATGCCCGGGCATTACCGCGTCAACCTCGGTTGTGTCGATGACCTCGATACCAGTGGCTTCGAAGTCACGGTGTTCGACGGCAAGAACCTCCTGTAAACCCTGCTCGAGCACTCCCTCAAATCATGCAAAACATTCTCATCATCATGGCCGACCAGCTGAGCGCGCTCGCGCTCGGCTGCTACCACAATGCCGACGTCAAGAGCCCGAACATCGATCGGCTCGCGGCCGAGGGCGTGCTGTTCGACGCCGCCTACAGCTCCAGTCCGTTGTGCACCCCGGCGCGTTACGCTTTCATGACCGGGCAGAATGTTTCCGCCTGCGGTGGCTATGACAATGCCGCCTACATGCCGGCGACCATGCCGACCTTCGCGCATTACCTGCGCCTGATGGGTTATCGCACCTGCCTGTCGGGCAAGATGCATTTCGTCGGTCCGGATCAGCTGCACGGTTTCGAAGATCGCGTGACCACGGATATCTACCCGGCGGATTTTGGCTGGGTGCCCGACTGGGAAAACGCTGACGAGCGCATCGACCTGTGGTACCACAACATGTCCAGCGTCAAGCAGGCGGGGGTTGCCGCCATCACCAACCAGCTGGCCTACGACGACGAAGTGGGCGCCCAGGCCACGCGCGTGCTCTACGACCACGCGCGCGGCGAAGACGACCGGCCGCTGTGCCTGGTGGCGAGCTTTATCCACCCGCACGATCCTTATGCCACGCGCCAGAAGTACTGGGATCTCTACGCCGATACCGACATCGCGCTGCCGGCGGTGCCGCGCCCGGCGACCCAGGATGCGCACAATGCACGCCTGGAAAAAGTCATCGCGCTCGACGCCGTTGACGTCAGCGATGCGGAAATCATCAATGCGCGGCGTGCTTATTATGGCAACGTCAGTTATGTCGATGAGTGGCTCGGGCGATTGCGCGCAACGCTGGACGAATGCGGCATGGCCGACAATACCACCATCCTGTTTACCGCCGACCACGGTGACATGCTCGGCGAGTTTGGCCTGTGGTACAAGATGAGCTTCCGCGAGTGGTCGAATCGCATTCCGCTGATCGTGCATCAGCCGCAGCGTTTTGTGCCGCGGCGTGTCGCCAACCCGGTGGCGCAGGTCGACGTGTTGCCGACGCTGGTCGACATCGCCGCCGATGCGGGCGTCGGTATCCCACCACCGGTCATCGATCCCCTGCACGGACGTTCCCTGTTACCGCTGTGCGACGGTGATGACGCCAGACGACCCCAACGCCTGCGTCAGCGAATACCTCGCCGAAGGGACCGGCGCGCCGATGCTGATGATTCGGCGCGGGCAACACAAGTACATCAGCTGCAGCACCGACCCCGAGCAGTTGTTCGATCTCGACGCCGATCCGCACGAGCTGGAAAATCTGAGCGACCATGAATTGCTCGATGGCTTTCGCCGAGAGGCCGCCGAATACTGGGATAGCGATGCCGTGCGCGACGATGGTGATCAAGGACCAGAAGCGCCGCCGTGCGGTGCATGCCGCGCTGCGGATTGGTCGCTACCAGGGCTGGGATTTCAACCCGGCCCGCAATGCCGCCGAGGAATATACGCGCAGCCACATGGACCTGACCCGCTTCGACATCACCTCGCGCTTCCCGCGCCCGCCCGCCTTCGACCCGAGCTGGAAGTAATTGTGGTCGTTCCCCGATGCGTCGGACCGGCGCCGGCAGGAACCTTACAACAACGCCGCCATCACAAGATTCCCGCCGACGCCGGTCCGACGCATCGGGCGGTCCGACGTATCGGAATGACGAGTATCTGGTCGTTCTCCGGATGCGTATAATCTCCAAAATGACTTATCGCATCATCCTGCTTGCACTGTCCCTGTTACTGACGGCCTGCGCCTCCGGCGTACAGTTCGACCCGACCAAAGCCCACCACGGCGACGGTGAGTTCGTCAGCGTAAAACGCGGCTCCTTTTTCGATCACTACCGCATGCGCCAGAGCGAACCCGATCCACCTACGCCGGATCCGGCCGACATCGCCACCATCGTCACGACCCCCGATCTCGACCTGATCAACTCGCCCGCGGATCAGCCGCGGGTCACCTGGATCGGTCACGCCACGTCGCTGGTGCAGTATAAAAACATCAACTACCTGACCGACCCGCACCTGACCCAGTACCCGTTCCGCTTCAATTTCTGGGTCGAGCCGCGCTACACCCAACCCGCGCTCGAATTCGAGCAGATGCCGAATATCGATTTCATCGTCATCTCGCACAACCACTACGATTCGCTCGATCATCGCACCGTCGATCGTTTCGGTGATTCGGTCGCCTGGTATGTACCGCTCGGCCTCAAGGCCTGGTTTGTCGATCGCGGCATTTCCGCCGAGCGTGTGGTCGAACTGGACTGGTGGCAGTCGCATCGTTTCAACGAGCAGGTCGAAATTACCTTTACGCCGGCGCAGCACTGGTCGCGCCGCGGCCTGTGGGACACCAACGAGAGCCTGTGGGGTGGCTGGGCGGTCAACATCGATGGTTTCAACAGCTGGTTCGCTGGCGATACTGGCTACAACGCGGCTTACTTCAATGACATCGGCAAGCGCCTCGGCCCGTTTCGCCTGGCGATGATTCCCATCGGCGCCTATGCGCCGCGCTACTTCATGGCGTCCGTGCACGTCGACCCGGCGCAGGCGGTGGACATCCACCTTGCCGTGGGCGCCGAGCAAACCCTGCCGGTCCATTGGGGAACCTTCCAACTCACCATCGAGCCAATTCTTGAACCGGCGCAGCTGTTGGTCGAAGAAATGCAAAAACGCGGCCTGCCGGCAGCGCAGTTCCGCCCGGTCAAGATCGGTGAAACGCTGGTGCTGCCCTGAAGCTTTATCGAATGATCTGCGCCGCCACGAAATCGAGCTGTGGCACCCCGAATGCCATTGACTGAATCTGGTCACCCGATTAATGTGAATGGCTAATTTGAAATGGCCGATTTGACCAGGCCCGGACCAGAGGTTTTATGTCGAACTTGAATCACAACTTTATCGCCGGCGAATGGCTTGCCGGTGCCGCTGAAATCGCCAACATCAATCCTTCCGACCTGTCCGACGTGATCGGCCAGTATGCCCAGGCCGACAGCGCTCAGTTGCAGCGCGCACTCGATGCCGCGGCCAGCGCGCAACGCGAGTGGGCGGGATCCGGGCTCGAGCGCCGTTATAACGTGTTGATGGCGATCGGCAACGAGTTGATCGCACGCTGCGAAGAACTCGGCACGCTGCTCGCGCGCGAAGAAGGCAAAACCCAGCCCGAAGGCAAGGGCGAGGTATACCGTTCCGGACAATTTTTTACTTACTACGCGGCCGAAGCGCTGCGCCAGATTGGCGACAACGCCGATTCGGTACGCGATGGCATCGAAGTCGACGTGCGCCGCGAGCCGGTCGGTACCGTGGCGATCATCTCGCCGTGGAACTTCCCGATGGCGACCGCGGTGTGGAAAATCGCACCGGCGCTTGCCTTCGGTAATGCGGTGATCTGGAAGCCGGCCAACCTGGTGCCGGCCAGTGCGGTGGCGCTCGCGGAAATCATTTCGCGCCAGGACCTGCCTGCCGGCCTGTTCAACCTGGTGATGGGTTCCGGGCGTGACGTCGGCCAGCAGCTGGTTGAGAGCCCGCAGGTGCATGCCATCAGCTTTACCGGCTCGGTGCCGGTGGGGCGTGGCATTGCGCAGGCTGCAGTCAACAATTTCACCCGCGTGCAGCTCGAAATGGGTTCCAAGAATGCACTCGCGGTGATGGACGATGCCGATCTCGATACGGCGGTCGCCTGTGCGCTGAACGGCGCCTTCGGCAGTACCGGGCAGAAATGCACCGCATCGTCGCGACTGGTTGTGCACAAGGACATCCACGACGAATTCGTCAGCCGCCTGGTCGACGGTGCTAACAAGATGGTGGTCGGCCACGCGCTCGAAGCCGGTTCGCAGATCGGCCCGGTGTCGAGTGACGCGCAATTGCAGCAAAACCTGTCTAACGTAGCGTTGGCGCAGCAGGAAGGCGGCGATTTGTTATGCGGTGGCGAGCACGTCGAGCGCGCGACCGAAGGTTATTACATGACACCTGCAGTCGTCGCCGGTACGCGCAACGACTGGCAGGTGAATCGAGAAGAACTGTTCGCGCCGATGGCCTGCGTGATCAAGGTCGATTCCTACGATGAAGCGCTGGCCACGGTGAACGATACCCGCTTCGGCCTCACCGCCGGCATCATTACCACCAACCTGGCGCGCGCCACCCATTTCCG
>CAWIHJ010000125.1:0-29818 GCA_963835795.1 uncultured Gammaproteobacteria bacterium | reverse complement strand
GTTCTGATCCCAACAAATCAAAGTGAACAAATCAAAGTGTGTGTCCCTTAGGGCCCTTAGGGCCTTCCCTTAGGGCCTTCCATAAGGTTTATGCGGCATTTGTGTAACTGTACTGGATGGCCGTTACTTTTTCAGGACGGATCATGAAGCCAGAGAACAATCTGTCATTCCCTGATCCGACGCATCGAGGAATGACGTTAAATACGGTTTGTTGTTAGCCCGTAGTGTGCTGAAGGCTGCCACTCAGAGCACGGTTGGGGTAGTGGAGTGCTAGCGCAAAGCCGAGTTAGTCTTCTGCGATTAAACGAGTTGCGCCGGAAACGCGGATCGAACTGCCCGGGGAGGGTAGAATCTCGGCAAACAAGCGCGATGGGACGCCCATATCTTCACCCTGCACGATTTCGATGCTACCGCCGTGCGGCCAGCCGATATCGCGCAGGTAGCCGGCGAACGCCGCGGTCGCGGCGCCGGTGGCGGGATCTTCGTAGACGCCTCCCGAGGCGAACGGGTTGCGCGTGTGGAACAGGCGCGGCGTTTCGGCATAGGCGAACAGGATGGTGACCAGGCCCTCGCGATTCATCAACTCGCGACCGGCGTCGAGGTCGTAGCGCAGCGCGCGGAGTAATTTCCTGCTATTGAGCGTAATCACCAGGTGATCGGCGCCGCCGTGTGCGCGCGCAGGTGGGATATCGGCGTTCAGGTCGTCACAGCCGTAGCCGAACATTTCCAGTACTTCGGCGAGCAGTGCGTCGGCAATCAAAGCACTTCGCGTTGGCGGCGATTGCAGCGCGGCGGTAACTGCCGCTCCCTGGTGTATGCCTTCGACGGTGATTCGGGCGTCGTTCAATCTCAATGGGTATACGCCATCGCCCTGTTGCCCGGCCAGTGCAGCGCCGAGCGCGATCGTGGCATGCCCGCAAAATGGCACTTCGGATTCCGGGGAGAAATAGCGCACCCGCCAGGCCGGTCGTTCAAGCGGTGCCGCAAACGCAGTTTCGAATACCCGACTTCGGCGGCGATGCGCTGCATCTCTGCGTCGGTCGGTAGTGATTCAGCAATCAATACTCCGGCCGGGTTTCCGCCTTTGCCATCGTCTGAGAAAGCTGCAATTCGTAACAGGTTCATGGTGAGTCTCGTGGTCAATTTTGGGATGAGCGTTACCTTGATCGAAGCCAATGTTAAACGTAAAACGACTAATAATTATCCACCTGTTCACGGAAATTGATAGCTCTTTGGACAGCTACTGACGATCACCTGTCACTGCTAGTGCTGCACTGGGTTCTGTATCTCTGAAAGGCTTGTGACACAAAAAAAACGGCGCCGTTAAGGCGCCGTCTGGTGTTGTAATAACAGGTGATCAAACCGTTTCATTGCATGACCTTGGTCCACACCTTGTCGATCAGCGACTGCGCCTTGGGCGAGCAGGTCGGGGCAAAGAACACGTTCAGATCAGACGGTGGATTGATTTCCGGTGCGGATTTCAATTCATCCGAGTAGTAAGCTTCGGTGCCCTTGACCGCATCACCGTAACCCTGGTTTTCGGTGAGCATCGCCATGTTGACCGGGTCCATCATGAAGTTCATGAATTTCTTCGCATTTTCGACATTCTTGGCGCTGGTGGGAACTACCATGCTGTCAAACCAGCCGACCACGCCTTCTTTCGGGTATGCGTAGACAATCGGAGCACCGGTTAAACGGCCGAGACGCGAAAAGCCGCTCCAGTGATTGGTCATCATGGCTTCGCCACTGGCCAGCATGTCGCTCATGGTTTCCGAGTTGTAGGCGACGACGGCTTCCTTCTGCTTCACCAGCAACGTCCTGGACCTTCTTCATTTGCTTCGCATCTTCGGAACAGAACGGGATACCGAGATAAATGTTGGCCAGGCTGACGACTTCGTCCGGGGTCTGGAAAACGCTCAGGCGTCCCGCGACTTCGTCGGATGGCTCAAAGAATTCCTTGAGCGACTCGCCTTTACCTGAATACAGTTCGCTGTTGTAAGAGAAGGACGTGGTGCCCCACTGCCAGGGACCGCTGTATTCCTGCTGTGGATCCCATTCCGGGAATTTCCACCTGTCCTTCATGTTTTTGAAATTCGGCAGCTTGTGTACACCGACTTTCTGGATCAGGCCTTCGTTGATCATGATCGGTACGAAGTTCTGGCTGGGTACGACGATGTCGTAACCGGTCGCACCGGCCTGCAGCTTGGCCAGCAGGGTCTCGTTGGAATCGTAGGTATCGACCGAAACCTTGATGCCGGTTTCTTTTTCGAATTTGGCGATCAGCTCGGGCGGGGTGTATTCCGTCCAGTTATAGATGAACAGTTCACCTTCGGCTTTCGCCAGCCCCGTGGTCAGCAACATGGCTGCCGCGGCGATTGTGGTTAAAAGATGTTTCACTTGGTCTTCCTCCGGTTGGTATAACTATTTGGTTAAAATTAAGACTTTTATTAGTGCACAGTATCTGTCTGTGACTTTTTCGAAACGACCCAGTATGCCGTAACGATCGCGATCGACACAAGCAACAATACGGTGGAGACCGCGTTGATTTCCGGTGTCAGCCCGCGGCGAATCATGGAATAAATATAGACTGGCAAGGTGGTGGAGCCAGCCCCGCCGACCATCAGCGTAATGATGAAATCGTCCATCGAGATTACGAACGCCAGCATCGCGCCGGCGACGATACCGGGCATCAGCAACGGCACGGTGACGAAACGAAAGGTTTCCCATTCCGACGCGTAGAGATCACGCGCGGCTTGTTCCAGCGATGTGTCCATGCCTTCCAGGCGCGCGCGGATCGGCATGAAGGCAAACGGAATACAAAAGGTGATGTGGGCGATGATGACGTTGCCCAGACCCCAGTTCATGCCGATCGCCGAAAAGAAGATCAATACCGCAACAGCGGTGACGATCTCCGGCACCATCAGCGGCAGGGTAATCAGCCCGAGCGAGAGGGTCTTGCCGCGAAAATTGCCACCCCTGGCAAGCACCAGCGCGCCGATGGTGGCAATCGCGGTGGCAAAAATGGTGGCGACGGTGGCGACGATAAGCGAGTTCCACACGGCCTTCTGGATATCTTCATTCTGGAACGCCTTCAGGTACCAGTCGATACCGAAGCCGCCCCAGTTCATGACCATGCGATTGGAGTTGAAAGAGTAAAAAATCAGCACGACGATGGGCAGGTAGAGAAAGATGAAAAATACGATAGTCCAGGCGCCGAGCCCGCGATAGTGGCCTACCGGGAGCATCTTTTTGCCCGGTTTTGCAGTAGATGTTTGCTGGTTCACGGCAATCCCTCATTCCATGGCCGCTCGTTTGCGCGCGGAGCGGGCGTAGAACACCAGCATGATGACCACGGCGGACAGCAACAACATGGATAGCGCCGCACCAAAAGGCCAGTTGCGCGCCGAAGCAAACTGGAACTGTACCAGGCTGCCGAGCATCAGTTTCTTGCCGCCGCCGAGCAGGTTGGGCGCGATGAAGGCACCAAGGCAGGGGATAAACACCAGCAGGCAACCGGCAATGATCCCGGGTTTGCACAGCGGGATAACCACCTTGGTCATGACTTCGAAGCGGTTGGCGTAGAGATCGCTGGCGGCTTCCAGCAGTCGAAAATCGAGTTTTTCCAGGCTGGCATAGATGGGCAGACACCATCAGCGGCAGGTAACTGTAGGTCAGGCCGATGGCGATGGCGCCGTCGGTATACATCATGCGTAGCGATTTATCGATGATGCCTGCCGCGAGCAACGGCGTTTCAATCACTCCGCCGCGCCCCAGGATGATGATCCACGCAAAGGTGCGAATCAGCAGGTTGGTCCAGAACGGGATAGTAATCAGGTAGATGTAGAAATTGCGTTTGTTTTCAGGCTGCAGCGTGATGTAGTAAGCGACCGGGAAACCGAAGATCAGGCACAGCAGCGTGGCGCCCATCGATAACTGGAAGGAGCGAAAAATGATATTGATGTAACCCGGGTTGAACACCAGGTTGTCTTCGAGGTCGTACTCGAAAAAGAGTTTGACGTAGGCCGCCAGTGAACCTTCCGGCTTCACGCCACCGTAGGGGTTGGGTTCCAGAAATGAGAACACCCCCATGATGACCATCGGCACCAGCATAAAGATGCCGATGACAAAATAACTGGGAGCGAGGCCTAGCCAGCGCTTGCCGGCGGCGCTCTTTGGCAACCAGTCACTCATCTTGCCAGCACCCTCAGTGCGCGCGGCGAAAATCCGACCGCGAGCGGATCGCCAATCGCGAACGGCAGCTTGCCATCTTCACGCGGGCGCGCCTGGGCGATCAGTTCGATACCGTCACCCATGTCCACGGTGTAGGCCGCCTGGTTGCCGAGATAAGCCATGTTGGCCACCTTTCCGGACCGGGTATCCGGGTCGTTTGCATGGCTTGCATCCGACAGGGTGATTTTTTCGGGCCGCAGGAAAAGTGTTACCTGGTCGCCAACCGCGTGGCCACCACTGTTTTCCGCTTCGTAAATGCTGTTGCTTCCCATTTTGCAGGTGACCAGGTCATCCTTGATGTCGACGATCTCGCCTTCGAGGAAGTTGGTGTCGCCGATGAAGTCAGCGACAAAGCGGTTGACCGGGCGTTCGTAGATGTCTGTCGGGCTGCCAATTTGCTGAATCTCGCCATCCGACATAACCGCGATGCGATCGCTCATCGCCAGCGCTTCTTCCTGGTCGTGGGTGACAAAGACGAAGGTTATGCCGGTCTCCCGCTGCAGCTGTTTGAGTTCCTCGCGCATGGCCTGGCGCAGTTTCAGATCGAGCGCGGATAGCGGTTCGTCGAGTAACAGCACTTTCGGGCTTGGTGCCAGTGCCCGAGCCAGGGCCACGCGTTGCTGCTGGCCACCGGAAAGCTGATTGGGGCGACGGTCGGCCAGGTGCTTCATTTTGACCAGCGTCAAAACGCGCTCCACCGTGGCCTCAACTTCCGCCTGTGGCTTTTTCAGGCGTTCGAGCCCGAAGCCCACGTTGGCGGCAACCGTCATGTGCGGGAACAGTGCGTAATGCTGGAACACGGTGTTCACCGGGCGCTTGTTGGGCTCGAGGTTTTCGATCTCTTCGTCAAACAGCATGATTTCACCGCCCGAAACCTGTTCGAAGCCGGCGATCAGGCGTAACAGGGTGGTTTTACCGCAGCCAGAGGGACCGAGCAGCGTGAAAAACTCGTTGTCGTCGATGGTCAGGGAGACACTGTCCAGTGCCTTGACCGGCTGGTTCGAATCGGGGTTATAAATCTTGGTAACGCCGCGAATATCAATGGCATTTGCGGTTGGGGCAGTCGTCATTGGCTGGCCTTTCGAATGGTGTTTGCTCGAGCGCTATCAAGGATCGGAGATGCTTGCCCCGCGCAGCTCGCTTTCAGGTGCGCGGCACGATTGAGTCCGCTAGTGATGAATTCTGTCACTTTCTCCTCGGTATATGGCTGTTTTTCAGTGCTTGTGATCACACTGTTAACGTATCATTAGACACCAGATTAAAACCAATGAAAAGTATTGATTAATGTTCACCTGGATTACTTTTACTGATGCAAAATGGATGACCACTTGAGAAATCCAAATTCCAGCATCCTTGCGCAAATCAGTTGGGTGTATACCGGGGACCTCGATGCGACTACCCGTTTTTACGCCGACGTGCTGGGCCTCGATTGTATTCGCGAAGCGGGCGGCGCGCGAATCTTTGCCACAGCAGAACATGCCGGCATTGGTGTATGCCAGGCATTTGCCGATCGCGTGATCGAGCCACGCGGCGGCATGATCTCGATAGTCACCGACGACGTCGATGCCTGGTATCGGCATTTGCTCGGCAAGGGAGTCGAAATTGCACAACCGCCACGGCGGCTGGAGCAGTTTGCCATCTATAGCTTCTTCGTCACTGATCCCAATGGCTATCACATCGAATTCCAGCAATTCGATGTGGGTGCATGATGGCGGCAGATGCCGTTGCGTCTGTTACTGCGCTGTTGGGCGCTCGAGGCCTGATTGCCCGCCAAGCCGGTAGGAATAAAGATGTTGGTAGTGAGGCAAAACGGTCTGATAAATTTCCTTGACCCGATCGGGTGCTTCTGAGATATCGATATAGCGCCGCGGTTGCGCCTTCAGGCCGTCCGAATCGCGCAGGTTGGCATGCCATGAGCCACCGTCGTACCAGCTCACTTCATCGCGTTTGCCGGGTTCCCATCTGAGCGCTTCCTCGATGTAGGGAATGCCGACCGCGTTGCAATAGGCGGCCACAACCCCCTGTGGGTCTTCCAGTAAATCGTCGCTGTCGATCACCGGGGGCGCTTTGCCGTGCCTATCGCAAAGCCGGTCGAACAGGGTGCGCTGTTCGACAAAGGCGGTTTCCTTGAGCACGAAGTCCGGCCAGTTCTTGTGCATCGAGGTGGCGACCTTGGCCGGATCGCGGATCAGGAAACTGTGGTTGAAATGATCGAGAAATGCGTCGCTCCACAGGTGCTCGATGTAATGCGGGAAATCCTTGGAAAAGACCGGCCCCTGCCTCGCTGCCGCGAGCATTTCCTGCCACACGCTGTCGAAGGTCAGGCCCTTGATGCGCGGGCTATCGGGCTTGATGCGCGGCCACCTGGCTTCCTCACCCTGGTACCAGGCCTCGCCGAAGGGTTCGTGAAAGCAGGTCATGTCGCCGCGCATGCGCATCATCCATTCGAAGGCGGTGGAGGTGGAGCGTGGTGTCGCCCACAGTGCCAGTATTTTGTGCATCGCCGGGATTCCTATTGCAGTGAAGCCAGCAGTTGCCCGCGCGCGCCGATGGGTGCGGTGCCGAGCGTCTTGAAGATGCGCCAGTAAAGCGCCGTGTCGGAGGAGACGATGGGTTTGCCGATACTCGCTTCGATGTCGCGGTCCAGCGAGACGATGCGCTGCGGCACGCCATCGGCGCGGCGGAAGTTGGGCATGCCGTTGACCACGATGGCATCGACGTCGGGTGCCTGCTCGGCGACGTATTGCATCGACTTCAAGGCCAGGTCACCGTCGAAGATCCAGATGCAGTCATTCACTTCCTGCTGCGAATCGAAGAAGCCCATGTCGTGAAAATTGCCATACCACACCAGGTCGAAGCCGGCTTCGCGCAGGAAACGCGCATAGCCGTCGCGCCAGTCCGGCCAGTAATACACCGAGTTCAGCGCGATGCGTTCGGCGCCCATTTCGCGCAATGCCTCGACTACACAGTAGCCGGCCATGTGAAACGGTGTTTCGTAGGTGTCGCTGATGCGCTTGCAGATATCGCGAATTTCATCCGGCTTCTTGCCATCACAATGCACCCAGTTGGTGCCGACCTGGCCGCAGGCGTCGGCGCCGTTGTTGGACATGCAGTGCACGTATTCCTCCAGCAGGTGAAAGTTGTCGACGCGCTGCGACAGTTCGTGCGCGTAATCCGGCACGTGCAACATGCGCCCGTGGGCACCGACGTTGTCCGCGCTGATGCGCAGGAAGTCGCTCGGCGCCGCGTCGAAATCATGCGGTGGCGAGGTAAACCCCACCTGATAGGTAAATATCTTGTTCTTCTGTACTTTCCAGCGTTCGGGTTTCATCTGCTTTGTCCTGTAAAAGTTCAATCGCCGATTGGTGTATATCGCCAGTCGCTCAGTGGATCAAGAGATATCGATTGCGGCTCTAATTGAAGTGATTTGACGGCCTGATGTAAACTGCCGAATTGCGATCAAATATATATCGAAATTGATATGTCTAGTAAGCGTTATCGAATTCCATCGAGCAGTGCTCTACAGGCCTTTGAAGCAGCGGCCAGACACTGTAACTTCAGCCGTGCCGCAGAGGAATTACATACCTCGCAATCGGCAATCAGTCGGCATATTTCAAACCTGGAAGACCGACTCAATACGCGTTTGTTCGATCGCTACCGGAAACGCAAGCTGGTGCTGAACCAGCAAGGTGAATTACTTTATCGAGCCGTGGTCTCGGGCCTGGATAATATCCAGGCGGCTATCGATAACCTGTCGGCATCCGCGGCTGTCGATCAGCTGACACTTGCCTGTACCCATGAGATATCGCACCTCTACCTGTTGCCGCGTTTTGACCGGCTACAACAGGCCATCGGTCGCGAGCGGCCCATTCGCGTCATGACCTACGAGTACGACACGCTGGAATCTGCCCTCGATCCGCGCATCGACCTGGTCATCGGTTACGATGTGGGCCAGGTCGATCCGGCCGATCGCTTATGCCTGTTTCACGAAGCGGTGCGGCCCGTGGCATCCCCCGGTTTTATCGAACAACACCGCGAGCGTTTGCACAGTGGTATCGCCAACTGGCAATCGTTAACCTTTCTTGATTTGTCCAAGTACAACTACGGATGGGCGACCTGGCAGGACTGGTTCACGGCCTGTGGTCATCCCGATATGAATCCCGGCTACCAATTATTCGGCAATTACGTTTACCTGTTGGAAGCGGCCGCGGCGGGCAAGGGGCTGGCGCTCGGTTGGCAAGGCCTGATCGAGCGGCACCTGCAAACCGGCGTGTTGTTACCGTTGGGCGAAGACTACATTCACTTCGACCGCGGAATCCACGCCTGGCTCACCGCGCGCGGCCGTGGTCACCCGCTGGCGCGCCGGTTCCTGGCCTGCCTGGGCGCAGACAGTGGATGAATAAAGGATAAAAAAAAGCAAGGTCAAAAGACCTTGCTTTTAAAAAACCATGTTTTTATCACTTTGCCGATAGATCGGCAGGGTCTGCGTTAGACCGGAGTGATGTTCTCGGCCTGGGGTCCTTTCTGACCCTGGGTGACCGTGAATTCGACTTGCTGTCCTTCGGTCAGAGTTTTGAAACCGGTACCGCTGATTGCACTGAAATGTGCGAATACGTCGGGCCCTGATTCTTGCTCGATGAAACCGAAGCCTTTAGCTTCGTTAAACCATTTTACTTTGCCAGTTGTCCTGTCAGACATAATGTTGTGTACCTTTTAAAAAATAATATAAATGCCACGAAGGCGGTTACGCCAGAAGCCAAGCTTTAACTTTATTGAGATCAGAACGAGGAGCTACAGATGTATACATCGATACGAAGGAATAAACGTTAACTAAGATTCGAGCTGATGCGAACTTTAGCCTTTATTGCACCGATGTCAATAGTTTATTGGTACATAAATTTTACTTTCCAAAGTCGCGTTCGACCCTTGCAATGCGGGTCTTGCGCCCGGAATTCCACTTTTCGTGCTCCATTTTCTACGCCGGCAGCTGCTCGAACTGTTGTTTTCAGTGTTGCATGAAATCGAGATCGTCCCAGTAAAAAATGGCAATATCCAGGCCTTCGCGCGTCGATTCTCCGCCGGGAAATCGGGGTGACTGTACCCTAAGCTCAACTGCGCGCGGAGGGTTGCGCGTAACCTTCGTCAACTACTCGACGCAACCAGGAAAATGACTGCGTACTATTGGCTTTTGGGGTGTTGGCGATCAGGCTAAGGTCTGAATGGTTAAGGGCTAGCAGCCGAGCTGGTCGGCGAGGTCGTTGATGCTGCGCGTGTGCAGCGTATTGGCGTCCCAGGGTGCTACCGGCTTGGGATGGTCACTCCCATACTCGAAGGGGCGCTCGATGTACGCGGTCAGCAGCCCACAGTTGCGCGCGTGTTCGAGGTCACCGTGGTGCGCGGCGGCCAGCATGACCTGTTGTGGCGGATAGTCGAAAGTGCGCGCCACGCCGAGATAGGTGTCCGGGTGTGGTTTGTACCTGCGGAAGGTTTCGGCGCACAAGATGCAGTCCCAGGGTAACCCGGCACGTTTCGCCATCTCGGTCAGCAGGCCGATATTGCCGTTTGACAGGGTTGAGATGATGTAGCGTGATTTGAGCCGGGTGAGGCCTTCCACGGCGTCGGGCCACGGATCGAGCCGGTGCCAGACTCGGTTGAGATGCTGGCGCTCGGCCTCGCGCATCGCCGACAGGCCAAAATCGTCGAGCACACGGTCCAGGATGCGACGATGCAACTGGTCGAGGATGATCCATTCGCCGCGCTCCATGACTTCCTTCATCGCCGGCTGGTAACCGGCGCGCCAGGCCAGCGCAAATTCGCTGCCGTCGACCTCAAGGTTCAGCGCCGCTACTTCGCGCATGACCGATCCGTGCCAGTCGACCACGGTGCCAAACACGTCGAAAGCGATCAGTTTGATATCGTCTACCAGTTCACTCATGTTTCCTGCCTCATGTTGCGCTCGGCGATAAATTCGATTTCGGCAATGACCACCGCCCGTGGTGGAATCTTACCGGGAAGTCCCGCGTCGCCATAGGCAAGATGTGGTGAAATTTTAAGTTTTCGAATGCCGCCGATGCGCATGCCCGCGATACCCTGGAACAAACCCGCGAACAGGTTTTCACGATCGATGCGCAGGTCGGTGACCAGCGTGGCGCCTTCGTCTTCGAGCCGGGCGCGATCGATGAAGCCCCAGGTTCGCTCCCAGCGAACCGGATCACCCTGATTCAACCACAGCTTGAGTCGCAACTGGTAGACGCGTTGACGCTTGATTTCAGCGCCGCTACCGGGCGTATCGGCAATGATCTCGATTCCCGGGCGTGCCATCGACTATTCCGCGAAACGCGATGTCTGGCGCAGATCACCGGCTTGCCACAGGTAGCACACCAACAGGCGCTCGCTACCGGTGCGAAACCCGTGTGGCCGGTTCGACGCGACATACACGACGTCGCCGCTGTAATGGATCGCTGCTGGTGCCGGCGGTAGGTGAAACTCGGCCGATCCGCCCAGTAAAATGTACGCTTCCTCGGCCTGGTGATGGTGCCGGGGGTACTCGATTCCCGGCCCCCAGGCGGCGATGCCGGCACGCATACGCTCGCTGACAAACGGGCCATGCAGCCCGATGATTTCGGCAAAGCCGTATGCGTCGAGCATGGCATCCGGCACCCGCTTGTCATGCTTGCGATAGGTCTGTTCCCAGTGCAGGCAATGGTTGTGCACGGCAAACGGCCCTAACAGATCTCGGCTTGCAGTATTAACGTCGTTGAGCGCCGTATCGAGATACTCGGCAACGGGCAGGCGCGCCGGTTCGACCGCCTGGTAACGGTTACCCCAGTCGCGCATCGCGGGTTTGAATTTTTCGAGCTGCGGGTGCGCGTGGTCGAGTACGAAAGAACCGAGCGCGTCTAGCAGCTCGCGATAGCGCTTCTCCAGTGTCATATCCATTGCCAGGTTTTCAACAGCAAGGCGACACCGACGCCGATCATCACGCAGGCCGCGAGGTAATTGATGCCGCGTAACGCGCTGGAATTCCGCAACAACACACTGGCGCGCGCGGCGAGCAGGGCGTACACCAGCTTGGCGCCGCCAACACCGAGCACGGCGATGATGACAATGACCAGCGTATCCGTAGGCGTCATGGTCGACAGGTCGATAAATGCCGGGAAAAAACCGAGGTAGAAGAGGATGGCTTTCTGATCCCCGAGCGTGATCAGCAGGCCGCTCAGGAAGCTCGATGACCAGGTCGATTGCCGAATGCTGTTCGCGGCATTGGCTTTCGCCTCTGCACGCCACAGAAGATACGCCAAGCCAGATCAGGTAGGCGGCGCCGAGGTACTGGATAAACCTGAACTGGTCGCCCATCATCTCGGCCACCAGTGCCAGGCCGTAGACCGCGAGCAGGATGAACAGGATGTCGGCAAAGACGATGCCGAGCGCGGTAAACAGGCCGTGGCTGAAGCCGAAGGCGGCGGCGCGCGCGGTTACCGCCAGCACGCTGACGCTGGGCACGATGGCGAGTACGATCAGCGAGCCCAGCAGTGCGCCGATGCTGGCGATGGATAGCGTCAGTTCCAGTCTGTTGGTCCCTGGCTTGTTCGGGCGGGCAGAGTCAGTCGGCGGGATTTTCGTGTGAAGATTAAACCCGCCTGCGCGTTAATCCAGCCGCGTCATGTCCTGGCCACAACACATGGGTGATTTGATCATGCCGTGACCGTCGGGGCATTTGGAAACCTGGATTTCGTCGCCGCTGTCGGCGGTGATGCTGCCGTGCGCCAGTTCCTTGTCGCAAGTGCCGCAAGTCATGGTGCCGATGGTCATGCCGCAGGCTTCACATTTATAAACTGCCATGGATCGATTCTCCTGTTTGAACGAATCCGCAGTTTACCAGCACCCATGCGGAATTGCCGCCCTCGATTAGCCTGAATGGACCACTAGAGCCGGGCCGCCAGTGCGCGGGTGAGGTCGGCAGCGCCCGTCTGTCGACAGCCGCTGTTATTCTGCCCCGACCACAGCGAACTGAAGTCACCGAGCCCGGCGGCTTCTGCGGCGCTGCGCAACGGTGCCAGTGCGCCCCCGGCCAGCGGGAAGGGAGGGACGTCACCGATGGGGCCGAGGTCGCGCAACAGGCGATTGACGATCGAGCGCGCCGGCCGCCCCGAGAATCGATTGGTGAGCGCAGTGTGCGCGCGGCCGGGCGATTGAAGGGCCGCTCGATGCACCGAGCTGGTGCTGGCTTCGTCGCAGAGTAAATAGGAAGTTCCAACCTGTACGGCGTCCGCGCCGAGTTGCAGTGCGGCCGCTACGCCATCGGCGTCGGCGATGCCGCCCGCGGCGATCACCGGCAGGTCGATTTCGTCGGCAATTTGTGGCAGCAGCGCAAACGTGCCGAGCTGGCGCGTCAGGTCATCATCGAGGAACATGCCGCGATGACCGCCGGCCTCGACGCCCTGGGCGATGACCGCGTCGACTCCCTGTTGTTCGAGCCAGCGAGCTTCGTCGAGCGTGGTCGCGCTGCACAGGATCATCGCCCCGGTCGCTTTCACCGCCGACAGCAGTTGCGGAGCGGGTAGTCCGAAGTGGAAGCTGACCACCGCCGGTTTGAACTCCTGCAACAGTTCCAGCGCCACTGCGTCGAAGGGTGTGCGACCCGCGGCGGCGACAATGGTATTTTCATCGATGTCGTATTCGCGATAATAGGGTGCCAGTTGTGTGCGCCACAGCTGTTCTCGATGCGTATCCGCATCGACTGGTTGATGACAAAAGAAATTAACGTTGACCGGTTTGTCGCACTGGCGCGCAATGGTCTCGAGTTCTTCTCTTATCTGCGCAGGCGTCAGCATGGCGCAGGGCAGTGAGCCCAGGCCGCCGGCACTGGCAACCGCGATGGCAAGCTCGCTACCCTGCACGCCGGCCATCGGCGCCTGGATGATGGGTAGCTCGAGATTGAGACGTTGCTGAATAATTCCGGGCATGCGCCTGGTCCCCCAAAACGGTTGCAAGATATTGCTTGATATGCGAGGCATGATATCGCGCGCCCACGGTTGGGTCACATAGATAACCAACAGTATTTGCGCAGCAGCTGTACCTGGCCTATCGCGTGCCTGAAATGATGCGATCGAACTGATCGGCAAAGGCCTTGCGATCGGCATGATTCAATGGCGCCTGGCCACCGGTATCGACGCCGCTGCTGCGCAACGAGTCCATCAAGTCACGCATGCTGAGGCGTTCCTTGATGTTGTCGGCGGTAAACAGTTCGCCACGTGGGCTGAGCACCTGGCCCTGCTTGTCGATGATTTCCGCGGCGAGTGGTATATCGCTGGTAATCACCAGGTCGCCGGCCTCGAGACGTTTTACGATTTCATTGTCGGCGACGTCAAAACCGGAGCCGACTCGCAGGAAACGGATGTGGCGCGATGGCTTGATGCGCATCTCGTGATTGGCCACCAGCACCAGCGCGATTCCGGTGCGCTCGGCCGCGCGAAACAGGATTTCCTTGATCGGATTCGGGCAGGCATCCGCATCGACCCAGATTTTCATCGCCAGTAGATCACCGCTATGGCCTCACCGCAGGCGCCTGCTGTCGCGACCCGCTTCGTAATGCGGCAAATCGTCGTCGGGATGCGCCCAGGAGGCACCCGAGCCGAGATAAATATGCGCGTCCGGTTTGATCGGCACCTCGTCGTCGAAACAGCCCAGCGAAATCTCGACCAGATCGGCATTCGCGTTAGGACTGGAAAACGTCAGGCTCGATCCGCAGTGGTTACAGAATTGGCGCGTGGTACCGTTGCTCGCCGTGTAAGCCTTGAGTGAGTCTTCGCCGGACAACCAGCGAAAGTGTTTACGCCAGGCTTCGGCGAGGGTGGCGAAGGCCGCGCCGTGAAACTTGCGGCACATCGAGCAATGGCAATTACCGGTGTTCGGAATAAATTCGTCGACTTCGAAACGAATCGCGCTGCACAAACAGCTGCCTTGGTAGGGGCCCGGCATGATGTTTCCTCCTTAAGGTGGGTTGCGGCTACTCGGCGACGTAGCGCGGATAGGTTGATTTACTGGCGCGGGCGAGCTCCGGATCAATGTCCACGGTCGCAAATGGCGCGTCTTCGCTGGTGCGCGCGAGTACATCACCTTCCGGGGAAACAATCCAGCCGAGCCCGCCGCAATCGGCCTTGCTACCGGGGGGCGTCCACAGGTTTGATGACAGGCACCAGGCGCCCGCGCAAACCGCGGCCGTCTGTCCACCGGCCAGCCACCGGTTTACCGACTTATGCGGGGTGGCGCGCGGGATGCACAACAGTTCGGCGCCTTCGCGGGCGAAGTGGCGCGCCCATTCGAAAAACCACATTTCGGTGCAGATCTGTACGCCAATGCGCAGCCCCAGGGCCTCGCAGAGGTCGAATTCACGGGGTCCGCGCTGGTACCAGCTCGCTTCCCAGTAACCGGCTTCGTCCGGCAGGTAATATTTTTCATGAATCGGCAGAATGCGCGGTTGCGGCGTCCACAGGTAAGCCTGGTTACGAAAACTGCCGAGGTCGTTTACGATCGGCCGCGAGGCGATCACGGCGCTTGCGCCGAGCTTGCCGAGTTCAAGAATGTGGTCGGCGTGTGACTTGATTGCCGCAAGCCAGCGCGCGCGCTCGGGCTCGGGATCGGCCGCCAGCCATTCGGCAAAACACATTTCGGGCAACAGCAGCAGTTGCGATTGTTCGCTGGCAATGTGTGCGGCGAGTTCAGCGAGCATGGTCGCGCGTTCTGCATCGCGGTTATCCAGTTGGCAAACCGTCACTTTCATCGGCTGAGCGGCCCGAAAAAGACCTGGGTATCGTAGCCGAAATCGACCTGGCCATCGCGTGCATGGCGGTCAAACTGGGCGAGCAATTCGTTGACCAACGGAATGTACAGCGGTGAATTTTCCTTTGGACAGTAAGAGGCCGATTTCAGGCGTCCGAGGAGGCTGGCGAAATCCAGCCGCTGGTGATTATCGAAGTGCAGCTGCTGCATCTGCTCAGGGACAAAAAAAGCACCGAGATCGTCGGGCTCGAGATTCATGTGATTGATCTTGCCATACTCCGGTGAAAATTCGTGCAGCAGGTTGTCGTAGGCTTGTTGAAAAGGTTGCCTGGTATCGCGTCGGTTCCAGATGAGGGCGAGCTGGCCGGCGGGCTTCAGGATGCGGCGAAACTCTTCCAGGGTTGCCTTGTTGTTGAACCAGTGAAACGCCTGGGCGGCGGTCAAAAGGTCGATGGATGCGGGTTCAAGACCGGTATTTTCGGCAGCAGCGTCGATGCTGTGGAAGCGTGGATTGGTGCTCAACTGTGCGTCTGCCGCAGCGCGCATCGGCTGGTTGGGTTCCACCGCGTAAACATCGAGGCCCTGTTCGAGGAGTCGCGCGCTGAAGATACCGGTACCGGCACCGATATCAGCTGCCACGGCACCGGCGTCAAGCCCGGTTTGCGCCAGCAGTTGCGGTACCAGCTCGGCAGGGTAGCCGGGCCGATACTTGACATAGTTGTCGACGCGGTCGGAAAAGCGCTGGGTGGAATCGTTCATTTTTTCGCTCTTTGCTGCATTTTCGAATGTTTACTTACCGGCCTCGATTTCGGCTATCATCTGCCGCGCCAGTTGTTCCATGCGCTGTAGACCGACGTCCGCCTTGTGCAGGAATTCGGCGTCGAACTGCTCGGGGTCGGCCCAGTAGCGGCCATTGATATCACAGCGCTTGGCCAGTCGAGTCAAATGCAAATCGCCTAGCCGAAAACCCAGTTCCGTCCACATGCCCGCCAGCTTCGCCTCTTCGCGGTGATCCTGGGAACCATCAACACTCAGCTTGCGCAGATACACCTGGGTGTGCCGCGCCGCGATGACGACGGCGCGCAGCGCGTCGATGGACTCGCGCTTGCGCGCAACTCCGGCGCGTTGCAGGTTACTGAGCCATGCTCGCAGGTGGCGAAACAGTTCCCGCAACAGGCTGTCGGAGATCAGCGACATGTCATATCCAGCGATCGTTCTCGGCGGTCATGTCGCCTCCTGCCGCGCCGGTATTGGTCACGCCGCGGGGCTCGATCAACAGCATTTTTACTTCTTTCTCGGCAAATGGCTTGTGCTCAACGCCGGCCGGTACGACATACATTTCGCCCGCATCAAGTGTTACCGCGCCGTCGCGAAAGTCGATGTGCAGCTGACCTTCGAGCACGATGAAGGTCTCGTCGGTATGCGGGTGATCGTGCCAGACAAAATCGCCCTGGATGCGCACCAGCTTGAACTGATAGTCGTTCATCTCGGCGATGACCCGCGGACTCCACAGTTCGTCGATAAGCGAAACTTTGTGCGCCAGGTTGAGGGCTGCATAATTCATCGATTTATCCTTCATAACGCTTCCAGGCTGACATAGGCCTCGGCACTAAACCGAGGCGTACACAGTGCGTAAAACACGAGCTGCTGGTCGCCCGTATTGGTGATGCGCTGCTTCACGCCCGCCGCAATGCGTACCACGTCGCCTGGCCCGACGCGGGTCGGCGGCAGTTCGCCGACTTCGACACGCCCCTTGCCCGAGATGATCACGTAGCGTTCGTTGATACCATTCAGGCGGTGCCAGGCGGTGGTGACGCCCGGTTCAACGCGGGCGCGTGCGATCGACAACTCCGCGTCGTCGTCGTCATTGGCGATTTCACTGATGTGGCAACGCTCGGCAGTGATGAATTCAGTCGCGTCTCGCGCGTATTTGATTACTGGATGCATGTTCCTGTGCCGATGAATACAGACCGCCTATTGTGAATGAAATGCCTGTCGCCAGGCAACGCTGGATGGTTGAGCCACTCACTTGTCGTCATCGTTATCGGACTTGTCGCCATCGTTATCGGTAAAGCGTTTGACATAGCGCAGCGTGAGAAAATTGATGGCTGACATCAGCAGGGCGATTTCATAGCGGCCGAAAGCTACCGCAATTCCTATCAATCCGGTATTCCACAGGCTGGCTGCAGTCGCGGTGCCACGAACCATGTTCCCGGTCTTCAAGATAGCGCCACCACCGATAAAACCGATACCGGTAATGATGCCCTGTAACACGCGCGCCTCGGCGTCAGTCGAGTCCAGCACTGAAATACCGACCAGCGTATATCCACAAGCGGCGACCGCGACCAGCGGAAAGGTTCGCAGGCCGGCGCTACGCGAAGCTTGACCCCGATCAAAAGCCATTGGTAAGGCGAACAGGTAGGCGATGCCCAGGTGGACCAGGTTATTGGTAATCAGTGGCCATTCGAGTTCCAGCATGGACAGGGTCTCCTGTAGTTATTCGGGTTGCATGCCGGCCGCTAAAGCGGCTAATTATTCATGCATTGCGAACTGCGCGAGCTCGCGCACCAGCACACGATCTTCCTCGGCGGTCAGCACCTTCTCTGCCCGCGCCAGGGCGCGTCGGGATTGTTCCATCGCCGCGGAACGTAATTCCTCGTGACCGCAATCGGCCAGTGATTGCAGGCCTTTTTGTATCTTGCAGCTCACTTCGATCGCCGCCGCGCCATCGCGCGCAATCGCGCGAAACGCGTCTTCCAGCATGTCGTCGGTGGATAGCAGCGGTACCGCAATACGGTCGTATTGCGGGGTCTGGTCCTGCTGCGGCTCGACGGGTCTGGCCCAACGGGCAAAAATGCCGATCAGCACGGTGATGACGTGGATTGCAGTACCGGAATCATTGATACCGGTCGACAGTGCCCGGCTGGCAATTTCGGATAACACCACCAGGCCGAAACGCGGATCCTCATCGAAAGTACGCTCGCTACCGATGCGGAAGGCATCGGCAATACGTTCGAGATTGAGATCGTCGTTGGTTTCGGCATCGGCGAAGACATAGGCAAGTACCTGCTGCGGGTACAGGTATTGACCGGGCAGCGCGGCAACCTCGATTCGAGTCGCACTGGCTTCGGCGAGTTTCTGCAAGTCATTGATTTCGATATGCTGAACATAACCGATCTGTGAAGACACGACCTCCAGTGCGTTGGCGTTACGCAAGGTGACAGCGACCCCACCCAGGCGCGGTTGATGACGCCTGTTGTCGAGCGCGGAAATGGTGGCGGCCTCGACGTGGCGAATCGTCGTCTCCAGCCGACCGAGGCGCGCGATCCGGTCCACCCAGCGCACGAAGGTGATAATCACAATCGCGAACACCAGCAAGGTCAGGACGAAAAGGATGAAGCGCCCCGACTTGTCATAAAACCCGTTAAGCAGTGCGACCAGCGCCACGATACTGAATATGAACGCGCCGATAAAAGCCGACAGCGCGTTTTGTGACACGTCATCGGCAATGACCAGCGCAAAGGCGCGCGGTGTCGCCGTGGTGGTGGCGGATGCGTAGGCCGATACCATCGAACCAACGGCGAAGGTGGCAATCACCAGCATGCTCGAAGAAATGATGGTCAGCAGGGTTTTTACCGATTCGAGGCTGACATCGGGTATCCAGCTATAGGCCAGAAAACTATCGGCGGCACTGGCGACCAGTGCCGCGATCAGCGATACCAGACTCATCAGCAGCGGCTTCACCCACAAGCGTTCACCGATGCGGTTCAGCAGGAATTGCCAGCGATCATTCATACAGGTTTCTTTCGAATGTGAGGACGCGTGGACTCATGAAAACTCCTCGGGGCTTGCTATTGCACCAGCCTGCAGGCTTCAGGCTTGCTTGATCAGTCGAACCACGAAGATCAACACGATGGCGCCTACGGTGGCGGTAATCAGTGATCCTATCAAGCCCCCGGCCGAGATGCCGAGCATGCCGAACAACATGCCACCGACCACCGCGCCGATGATGCCGAGCACCATGTTGCCGACGATGCCGTAACCCTTGCCCTTCATGACGCTGCCGGCAATCCAGCCAGCGACTGCACCGATGGCGAGAAAAATAATCAAATTGGTAATGTCCATTCAGGTTCTCCGACTAGTTTTTCAGATTGAGAAAGGCACCGACGGCGAGACAAACCGCACCGACGATGTACATCATCATGACATTATCGGGTTGTGCACCGGTGATTGCGGCGCTCAACTGGGATTGCAGGCCCTCGGATTTCTGCGAACCCCAGAACACCAGCCCGGCGCCCACGACAATCAGGGCGATACCTGCCAGTTTTTTGGGAAAGGCTGAATTAGCCATTTATATTCTCCGAAAATCAAGTGTTTATTGAATGGATTTTGTTTCGGGCCTGGTGCCCGGCAATGGCTAAGTGCCGGCGAAACGCTGCCTCGAGCGCGCCTGCGCTTTGGCCGCTTCGACGGCACGATCTTTAGGTTCAGCGCTCGTCACCAGCGCGGCTAGCAAGTCGGTAACTATGGCGCTGATTTCCGTGGTCGCATGATCGCAGGCCGCCTGGTTGGCGCGTGACGGATGCGTCGAGCCGCTGATTTTGCGTACGAACTGGGTGGCGGCCGCATGAATTTCCTGCGCGCTGGCGGGCGGCTCGAAGTTGAATAGCGTCCTGATGTTTCTGCACATGATTGGTGGGTCCCCGGCGAAGCCATTCGCAGCCGTTATAGCCGGCTTTCTGGTCGATTATTTTTGGCGTGATTGAATCATAACGATAATTGTTAACCAACGCCATTCGGGTAAAAGTTTGATTTGCACCGCTACCGAATTATCGCGATACTCGCGCCAGATAAATCTTATCCGGGGAGTGATGCTATGCGGGTGTCTGTCGATCCGCTAATACACCAGCAGTTGACCGAGGTGTTGCCGGATGCCAGTCGTTCGCACGGAATTCCGCCGGCCTGCTATGCCGATGATGCACTGTTAGGGCTAGAGCGGCAGGCCATTTTTCGGCAGGGATGGGTTGGGCTCGGGCGTGTCGACCGTTGGCCTGAAAGCGGTGACTTCTCGGCACTCGATATAGCCGGCGAACCGGTGATCGTGGTGCGCAATCGCGCAGGTGAGTTAAAAGCCTTTGCTAACAGTTGTCGCCATCGCGGTAGCAAGATGCTTTCCGGTGACGGTAACTGCAGCAAGATCAAGTGCCCGTTCCACTGGTGGACCTATGATCTCGATGGTCGGCTCAAGGTTTTCTCACGCATGGAAAACGCCGTCGATTTCAAGCCCACGGACTATGGCTTGATGGAATTCCCGCTGCAGCAACGCAACGGTTTCGCGTGGCTCAGTTTTTCCGAGTCGCCACCGGCGATTGATGACTGGCTTGGTGATTTCGACGCCTTGCACGAACACTGGGATCTGCCGCAGTGGACGACAACACGGGTGCGCGAATTCGAAGTCGAATGTAACTGGAAAACTTTCATCGAAGTGTTCAACGAGTACTATCACCTGCCGATGGTGCACGCTGATTCGATTAGCTGGCTCTACCCCGAGCCCGACCCGGCCGATCTCACCAGTGGTCAATACACCAGCCAGTTCGGCGCCACCGAGGGTGCCGCGGCGCTGCTCGAACAAGACCAGCATTTCGCGTTACCGGCGGCGCCAGGGTTACAGGGTCGCGAGGCAATGGGCACCCGCTATACCTGGATTTACCCCAACATGACCTTTGCACTGTCGCAGGATTCGATGTGGATTTACCAGGTTTACCCCCTGGCGGCAGGTCGCAGCCGGGTGACGCAGTCCATTTGTTTTCCGCAGGCATCGATCGAACTCGATGATTTCGAGGCGCGTGCCGCGCATTACTATGCGCGTATCGATGCGGCGCTCGCCGAGGATATGCCCTTTCTGCTCGAGCAGCAGGCGGGCCTTGCGTCGAGCTTTGCACGTCCGGGCCGCTTTTCAACGCTCGAGCCCTGCGTCGCCAACTTCGCATTCTGGTATGCTCGACAATTGTTGCATCAACTTGATTCAGATACCGGTTGCCAATGAAATTACAAATCCGAAAACTCGTACGCTACACCGACGAAACCTATATCGAAGGTGGCAAGGCCGTCGAACGCCCATGGATCATGGTTGCGGTCGCGGCGGTGATCCAGAATCCGTGGGCAGGGCAGGGATTCGTCGAAGACCTGCGTACCACCATACTTGAAGTGGCGCCACCGCTTGGCGAATTGATGGTGAATGATTTGCTGAAAACGATGGGCGGCGCCGAAACCATCGAAGCCTATGGCAAGGCCGCCGTGGTCGGGATGAACGGCGAGGTCGAGCATGGCTCTGGCCTGATTCACACGCTGAGGTTCGGTAACCAGTATCGCGTGGCGGTCGACGGCAAGTCCTTTCTGAGCTTTACCAACAAACGTGCCGGCCCGGGCACGGCGATTACCATCCCGATGATGCACAAGGATGACGCCGGGTTTCGTGCACACTACCTGACCCACGAATTCCATATCCCGGATGCGCCGGGTGCTGATGAAATCGTGATTGCGCTTGGCGCCGCCAGCAGCGGCCGGCCGCATCATCGCATTGGTGATCGCTACCAGGACATGGCGGAAATGCAGGTCGATCAGACCGGCAAGCCAGAGCGCAAGTAAGCGCCAGGGGAAAAGGAAACTAACTATCTGCTGAAGTAGCAGTTATCGTGGCAGGAAGATTACCGGCGTATTCGCCCGAAGTCGTTTTGTCTTGAAACCCTATTCGGCTGATCCGCTTTTTTTCTTTTTCTCCGCTTGCCAGCCCTCTCTCGCTGACTGGAAAAAGTCGGTTGCCAGCATGGCGCATACGGCGACGACGATGAGCACAAACGGCAGTTCCTTGATCGATCCGGCGAGCCCCAGCACGAAAGCCATGAAGATGGCGACTGAAATTGCTCCGGTAATTATGTTGTCCATATCACTCTCGCTTAAGTCTGTGCAGTATAGGTAAAATCAGTCATCCGGGTTAGCGGAAAAATCATCCTGCAATCGCTCCAACAGCCAACGCGTGGTGCGAAACAATCGCGCATCGTCGTTTTTGGCTCCCACCAGCTGTACGCCAATGGGCAAGCCATCGGCACTTTGCAGTAAGGGAACGTTGATCGCGGGTGTGCCGCAAAAGGTCCAGATGGTATTCATCACCGGGCTACCGGTCGCATCGATGCCGGCCGGTGCCGGGCCGGGTGTCGACGGCGTCATAATCGCATCGTAATCTTCAAATATTTGTTCGAGGAAATGCCCGTATTCCTCGATGCGCTCGACAGCGCCGCGGTAATCAGCGTCGCTGACCTGTTGACCGCGCTCGATCATCTCGCGCAACACATCGCTCATTTGCGCCTTGCCGCGTTGATACTCGTCGGCGAAACTGCGCGCCAGATCGCCTTCCATCACCTTGCGATGATCTTCGTGCAATGCGTCGAACGAGTTCGGCAAATCGACGAGGTCGACGCTGCCGGGCGACGCCTCGTTGATGGCGTCGATCAATTCGCGCAGGCCATTCTTGGTATCTTCGTCGACCTGGTCCCACACGGCTGTGCGCATGAAGGCAAAATGCGGGTTGGCGGGAACCGCCTCGGCCATGATGCGGGCGATGCAGGGTGGGGCGATTGGCTGCATCGCGAGCATCCTGGGCATCGAAGCGCATCAGCACGTCGGCGATCAGCGCGAGATCGTCGAGATCACGCGCGAATACGCCAATGGTGTCGAGCGGCGGTGACTGCTCGAGCACACCATGACGCGAGATGCGTGCAAAGCTGGGTTTGAATCCGTACACGCCACAGAAGGAAGCGGGACGGATGATCGAGCCATTGGTCTGGGTACCGACACTGAGGGCAACCATCGCCGCGGCAACCGCCGCGGCCGAGCCACTCGAAGAACCGCCGGGGGTGTGATCCGGGTTATGCGGGTTACGTGTTTTACCGGGGGCATAGACGGCAAGCTCAGTTGATACGGTTTTACCGAGAATGATCGCGCCGGCCTCTTTCAACAAGGCGACCAGGGTAGCGTCGTGCTGCGGTTGGCGACCCTGGTGCAATACCGTACCGCGCTCAGTCGGATAGTCCGCGGTGTCGATGATGTCCTTGATGCCGATGGGCAAGCCGTGCAGGGCGCCGGTCGGCAGGCCGGTCTTGCGAAACTCATCGGCGGCCTTTGCTTGCTGCAACGCTTTGTCGCGATCCAGGTGAGCCCAGGCACCAATCGTCGGCTCGAGTTCGTCGATACGTGCGAGGCAGGCTGCTACCAGTTCCTGCGAAGTGAGGAGGCCATCCTCGATTGCCGCACGCGCGGCACTCGCACCGAGCAGGTAGGACGCGGCAGGATCAAATCTTTCCATGTGTATGACGCTCGCCAGGGTCGTTATCCGAACAGGTAAACCGGCAACCACAGCGCGATTCCCGGAAAGTTATACAGCAGTACCATCGAGAAAATGATAATTGCGAGATAGGGCATGATTCCGCGGAATATGTCGAGCAGCTGGATGTGCGGTGGCGCCACGCCCTTCAGGTAATAGGCGGCCATCGCCATCGGCGGCGTCAGAAACGAGGTCTGCAGGTTGAGCGCGACGAGGATGCCGAAAAACAGCGGATCGACATTGAAGGTTTCCAGCATCGGCAGGAAGATCGGCACGAAGATGATGATGATCTCGGTCCACTCCAGCGGCCAGCCGAGCAGGAAGATGATCGACTGCGCCAGGATCAGGAAGCCCACCGTACCGAGTTCCATCGACAGCACCCACTCGTTGATCAGTTCGTGACCGCCGAGGTAGGAGAATACCGACGCAAATGTCCACGAACCGACGAACAGCCAGCACACCATCGCCGACGTTTTCGCGGTCAGGTAGACGGCCTGCTTGAGGCGCTCCCAGCTCAGCGAGCGATAGCACATTGCCAGGAACAGACCACCAAAGGCGCCGACACCGGCGGCTTCGGCTGGCGTGGCCAGGCCCATCAGGATGGCGCCGAGCACGCTCATGATCAATAACGCCAGCGGAATGAACGAGGTCACCAGTTCCCAGGCGATCCTGCCGATGCTGGGAATGTCATCTTCCGGAGGCTTGGGCGCGAGCTTCGGATTCAGGGTCGCCCGCCCGACCACGTAGACCATGTACAGGCCGGCCAGCAGCAGGCCCGGAAACATGGCCGCGGCATAGAGGCGCAGCGGCGATATCTCGGCGATCGCCGAGTAGACGATGAGCATGATCGACGGCGGAATCAGGATGCCGAGGCAGCCACCCGCACAGATGACACCGGCGGCGAAACTTTCATCGTAGTTGGCTTTCAGCATGGCCGGGAAGGCGAGCATGCCCATCAGCGTGACCACCGCGCCGATGATGCCCGATGCAGTCGCAAATATGGCACAGGTGAACAGCGCGGCGACCGCCATTGAACCCGGCAGGTGGCGCGCGGCCAGCTGAATGCTGAAAAACAGCCGATTGACGATGTTGGCCCGTTCGACCACATAGCCCATGAATAAGAAGAGTGGGACGGCCACCAGTACGTCGTTGGACATGACCGAAAAGGTGTTTTGCACGAACAGGTCAAAGATTCGATTGTCGAAGATGGTCTGCATGCGCAGCTCATCGTAATAGGCGTAGTAGCCAAAGCCGAGTCCCATGGCGATCAGCGTGAAGGCGATCGGGAAGCCCAGCATCACCATGAAGATGAACAGGCCGAGCATGAATACTGCAATTACCGGATCAGACATGACCATCCTCCGGCAGCTTGCCTTCTGCTTCCAGGCGGCGTAAATCCTCCTGTTCGTTCATCAACATGGTTTCGGTTTCCTGCACATCGTGCAAGCGTGGCGGCCAGGCGCCGGTACGGATGCAGATGACACAGCGCACCATTTCGGCGATACCCTGCAGCAACACCAGCGTGCCGGAAATCGGGATCAGGGTTTTAAAGAAATAGATCTGGATGCGCGACGGGCTGCTCCAGCTGACTTCCTTGTAAAACCAGGAGTCCGCGGCAAATCCGTAGCCGTAGTCAATCAGCGCCAGCGCGCCGGGCACCAGGAACAGGAAGTAGAGCACCAGGTCGATCTTCGCCTGGGTTTTAATTTTCAGCAGGCGGTAGACCACGTCGCCGCGCACGTGGGCATCCTGCGACAGCGCGTAGGCGCCGGACATCATGAACAGTGCGCCGTACATCTGCACGCTCATGTCGAAGGCCCACACGGTCGGCGCATTGAGCACGTAGCGCATGAACACTTCGTAACAGGTGGAAAAGGTCAGAATCACGATGCACCAGGCAAAGGCCTTGCCGGACCAGGCGCTCAGACTATCGATGAAATGAAGAATACGGGTCATGGTGAAACACCTGGCGTAATCGGATCAGTCGAAATGGTAAAACGGGGCGGCATTAAAAACACCGCCCCGCTGGCACTAAAAGCCCTGTTTACTACAGTTTGCCGAAGTAATGCTCGTAGGCGCCCTGGTAGTCGGGTGCATTGTTCAACGCGTAAGCACCGTGACGCTTGGCCCAGGCCATTTGCGAATCGATGACTTTCTTGAAGAACGGATCGGAAGCGTTGATACGCTTGACGACGGTATCCCAGGCCTTGAGCTGATCCTTCATGACGCTGCTCGGCGTACGATAGACGTTGACGCCATGCTTTTCCTTGAGCGTAACCAGGTCTTGCGAATAACGCTCCATCGCTTTCCAGGCCATGTCCTGCGACGCGGCTTCCGAGGCGTATTCGAGGATGGCCTGGTGCTCCGGGTTAAGCTTGTCGAAGAGCGTCTTGTTGAAGATGATCTCGAAACATTCCTGCGACTGGTGGAAGCTGGCGAGGTGATAATGCTTGGAAACGTCCTGCATGCCGAAATCCTTGTCCGAGGTCGGGTTATTGAACTCGGCGGCATCGATCAGGCCACTCTTCATCGCCGGCTGGATTTCACCACCGGGCAATTGCACCACCGACATGCCCATTTCCTGCAACACGTCCGCGGCCAGGCCAACGGTACGATACTTGAGGCCCTTCATCTGGCTACTTTGAGTGATGTGCTCCTTGAACCAGCCCAGCGGCTGCGCCGGCATCGGGCCGGAGAAGAAGCCGACCAGGTCGAGTTTCAGGCGGTCGTGCATCAGTTCGTAGTACAACTCCCTGCCACCACCGTAGGCGATCCAGCCCATCAGTTCGTTGGCTGACCAGCCAAAGCAGGGACCGGTGCCGAACAGCGATGCGACCGGGCTCTTGGAGTACCAGTAAGCAGTCACCAGGTGCGCGCCGTCGATCACGCCCTTGTGTACCGCGGTTTGCATTTCCGCGGTCTTGACCACGGCGCCGACGCCGAGCAGGTCGATTTTTAACGATCCGCCGGACATCTTGTTGACGCGGTCGACGTAATCCTGGGCGAATTCGAGAAAGATACCGCCGCCCCAGGCCGCCTGCACTTTCAGCACGACGGGGCTGGCGCCCACGGAAATATTTGGAAATGACGCGGCGGCGGCTCCACCGGCAATTGCCGCGGCGCCCGTCGTCAGGAATTTGCGGCGCGATGTCGTTTTTTCGGTCATTTTATTGCTCCTCTGTTTTTACTATTGATGTTGAGTAAGGCGATTATTATTGTTGGTTCAACTTATACATGAATCCTGGTCGCTTAAGCCGGGATTCGAATCGCCGAATCCTGCTCCTCTAATTTTCTTGAGAGACTGAGGTCAGGATTAAACCACATTTGCGAGTATATTGTATACCAGCCGCCGTGGATGCCCGCTAGCTATCTTATCGGTGCTGCTGCCGGCAAAAGATCGCAAGAAGTATATTGCCTGAGCCAGCGAAAGCACAGCTTTTTAATAACACCTGGCTTTCAGGACTAGGCGACACGGTCGCCAGGCTCGTCGCCATTGAAGATGGCAACCAGGTTGGCAATGGCGCGATAACCCATGGCTGCCCGGGTTTCCCGCGTAGCGCTGCCGATGTGCGGCAACAGGAACACGTTGTCGAGTTCACGGTAAGCGGGATGAATGCCATCCGGTTCGCCGTTGTACACATCGAGGCCGGCCGCCCCGATCGTGCCACTGCGCAGGGCCGCCACCAGTGCGTCATCATCGATGACACCGCCGCGCGAGGTATTGACCAGGATGGAATCCGCGTGCATTAACGCCAGTCGCTCGCGATTCAGCAATCCGCGCGTGGATTCCATCGCCGGGCAGTGAATTGACAACACGTCGATATTTTCCAGCAGTGATTCCACGCTTTGGTGATATTCGGCAGCGCCAGCCTGTTCGGCATCCAGCGGGTTACGATTATGGTAGTGAATCGACATATCAAATCCACGTGCGCGTTGCGCCACCACCTGTCCGACCCGGCCCATGCCGAGAATACCGAGACGTTTGCCGGTAGTCTGGCGGCCGACCATGAAGTCCGGGCTCCAGTCCTTCCATTGCTGGCTGCGCACCAGGCGCTCGCCTTCGCTGGCGCGCCGGGCGGCTCCCAGCATCAACAGGATTGCGATTTCAGCCGTGGCATCCGACAACACATCAGGCGTGTTGGTAACGATGATGCCGCGTTGCCGAGCTGCATCCAGGTCGACGTGATCGACGCCGACCGAAAAATTGGCAATGGCTTTCACGCGCTGCGGTAGCCGGGCAATGGTATCGGCGGGGAATTTTTCGGTGTGGCAGGGCAGGATTGCATCTGCGCCAGCAGCCAGTTGCAGAAATTCGGCTGTGCTGTAGAGGCGGTCCTCCGGGTTCAACAGCGTGGTGAACGTTTCGCCCAGTTTCTGTTCCACCACGGCGGGTAGCCGGCGGGTCACCAGCACGACGGGTTTATTGGCCATATTGCTCCTGTAGGTAACTTCAGCTGGTTCGCACTGCGTTCGGGTTCCGCTGCAGTTTGAACGTTCTTCGCGCATGACCATAACGACTAAAACCGGCAGTGTCCAGAAGCGCCGGTTATCAGGGTACCTGCCTGTTCATGGAACCCGGGCACAGGTAGAATATCGGCTCGATTTGGCCAGGCGGCGAGACGACCGCGTTCACAGCCCGAATGCAACCGAAATATGCCCGCATTATCAACTTCCTTTATGGCCCGTTGTTCAAGGTCATCGGCTTCTTTTATCGTAGCTACACCTCCAACCGCGCGCGTCTGCAGCGCTTCAAGGCTCACCAGGGGGTGGCCAAAACCCTGCGGATTTTAACGGTTCTGGTGGTCGTGGGGTGGATACTGATCTGGATGTTTGCCTCTGAGGAAAGCCGTTCACGGCTGACCGACGAGGTCAGGCAAACCATCGGTGGCTTTGACCCAGGCGTGCCGGATTCCGACTCGCCGACGGCGGATTAAAACAGGCTGGCTACGATCAGCAGTAAACCGATTGCGCTGATCGCAGCGCCGAGAACGGCGAGGCGCATCATCGGTTCCGAATGCGCAACGCGCGCGAGCCGCTGACTCTCGAGGCGATCTTTCAACCAGAACAGGCCAATGACTAGCGCGAGCAGACTGAGGCCGATGAGTACCAGATAAATACCCAGCCGCATCAGTGCGCGACTCGCGGTAATTGTCTGCTGGTGGGCCTGCACTTGATTCGCCACGGCATGCTGTTGTTTTCCTGCGGAAGATTTCGAAGTGACTGGATTTGCAGCGACAGCATAGATTCAACTGCCGATAAAGCAACCAGATTTAGGCGCCGTTTCGCTGCAGGAATCACGCGGACCGTCGATACTATCCGGCTAGGGCAGTGGGGCGAGAGCCATGCAAATATTGACCTGGCTGGGCAAAAGGTCTATTTTCGCCCGATGCGCGGAGGCGGTATGCAAAGGTTCGCTCGCTTCATTTGTTGTGTAATGTTGGTTTTGGCGGCTACTCCGGTGAATTCATTCGACGCAACACTGCAGACAGAGCTGTTGGCGGCGGCGAGTGCAAACCAGACCAGTCGACTGCGGCAATTGCTGGCGCAAGGCGTCGGCATCGAATCGCGCGATGCGATTGGACGCAGCGCGCTGTTGCTCGCAACCCACAGCAATTCGATCGAAGCGGCACTGATCCTCATCGAGGCCGGCGCGGACGTTAACGCCACGGATGGTATTCACGACTCACCATTCCTCTACGCCGGCGCCGAAGGCCGCCTGGAAATTCTACGCATGACTCTAAAGCACGGCGCTGACCTTGCCAGCGTGAATCGCTACGGCGGTACCGCGCTGATTCCGGCCGCGCATCATGGTCACATCGAAACCGTGCGTGAATTACTCGACACCGCGATCGATATCGACCACGTCAATAACCTGGGCTGGACGGCTTTGCTTGAAACCGTGATTCTCGGCGACGGTGGGCCAGTCTATTCGAGATCGCGAAATTATTGATCGATGCGGGGGCCGACGTAAACATCGCCGATGAAAACCAGGTAACGCCACTGAAGCACGCGGTCGATCGCGGCTACGGGCGCATCGCCGAGCTGCTGCGGGTAGCCAGCGACGCGGTGCAACCGAATGATCGGCGCACAAATCCCTAGATCTGGGTAAACAGCCACTTGCGGAAGCGTTGCTGCACCGCGCTCAGGCGTTGCGCGCGATGACTGAGCAGGTAATAGGAGAATGCGTGTTTAACCAACTGCTCGCTGGCACACACCAGCCTGCCCGAGTTCAGGTCGCGGTCGATCAACTCCTGATAGCCGATCGCAAGCCCGAGTCCCGTCGGCGGCCGCCTGCATCGCCAGCGCCGGATCTTTCAACGACAGACCGTCAAGTCGCTCGGGGCACTCGACCCCGCAGCCGCGTAACCAGTCACGCCACTCCTGTCCCTGCGGCTGGTCGTCGATATCGGCATGGATCAGCTGATG
>CAWIHJ010000124.1:0-32440 GCA_963835795.1 uncultured Gammaproteobacteria bacterium | reverse complement strand
TGGCAGCAGTTTCTGATCCACGATCGCGTGCCCGAACACTGCTTCGTCGCCTTTCTCAACAATCACTGGATCGGCGCCATCCTCTTCTTTGGCATCATGGGACATTATTATTCGCTGTTGCCCTAGCCCGCATATCTCACCGATTTCCTGCTGCGGACGGCGCAAAGCGCGCTGTGACGCGCCGTACTCCCGCCGGCCCGCTAAACGTAGTTTAAACTACGCCGACACGGACCTCTCCCCCAATGAGCCAGAGGCACATTGGGTTGTGCGGCGCGCCACAGCACACTTTTCGACGCCCCCTCGCTACGTAAATCGGTGAGATATGCGGGCTAGCCCGCATATCCCAGCGAGTTCCTGTTGCGGACGCCTTAAAGCGGTGAGGCCTGCGGACTAAGCCCAGGCGCTGAACACGTAGACCCAGTAGAGCAGGTAGACCACGGTCGATACCGCGACCCACGGACGCAGCAGGGCCTGGCGCCAGGCCATGTAAAGCGCGGCTGGAAGCACCAGGATAATTTCGAACGGACTGAACCGGTTTCCATAGTGGGCCGGGTCCCAGTAGGAAACCGGGCTGGCAAAGCGTCAGTCGGAAAACGGGAAAAAGGCTCGATGGGCGTCGTCGTGATGCACCGGTAAATCACCGAACACGTGCAGCATCATGCTGCTGAAAAATACCAGCAACAGGGTGCGGCGCGTCTGCCAGCAAATCAGCATGGCGAGGCCGATCAGCGGAATCGAGTTGAAGCTGTCGATCCAGGCTTGCCAGAACGGCCGATAGTACTCCACCGACCAGATCTGAGTTTCGGCGGTGCCCTGCAGTTTGTGCCATGCGTAAAACAGCATGATCACCAGGTCCGGCAGCAGCGCGCCGGCGACGATGGCGCTGCAACGGCTGTGGGTGAGTTTGGCTTTGGGTTTGCGCGTGAGTAGCAACAGGTTGACGACGTGTGCGGGTGTGTTCATTCACTCTCGTCCGCCACGCAGAAGGCATCGGTTAGCCAGGCTTGCAGGCGCTCGATCAGCGGGTCCGTTTGCAGGCCGTCGCGGCAGATCAGGTAGTAGCCGAATTCGGTACGCAAGGATTGTTGCAGCGGGCGTAGCAGGCGGCCGGAGGCGATCAGGTCATCCACCAGGTAGCGCCAGCCGAGCGCCACGCCCTGCCCGGCGCAGGCGGCATCGATCACCAGCGGGTAACTGTTGATTTGCAGCTTGCGATTGCCGAGCGGTTCGTCGATGTTGTTGCCACCGAGCCACAGTCGCCAGTTCATCCAGTTCCAGTGACTGTCGGCGAGGTCGATTAACGGAGCCTGCAACAGCCACTCGACCCAGTCCTGCTCGGCCGTAGCCAAAGGGAAATCGGGGCTGCACACCGGGAACACTTCTTCGTCGAACAGGCGCTGCGCGCGAAACCCCGGCCAGTCGCCGTCGCCGTGCAATACCGCGACCTGCACTTCGCTCCCCAGGCTCTCGCTGTAGTCGTCGGAAGCGACGATGCGCAGTGACGCCTCGGGCAGCAACTGGCGCAGTTGCGCGATGCGCGGGCTGAGCCATTGCGTGGCGAAAGACTGGTCGCAACCGAGCACCAGCTGGCGGCTGAACTCGACGTTCTGGATGTCCATGGTCGCGCCCGCCAGCTGCTTGAGGAGGGCGGCCACGGTATGCAGGTATTCACGCCCCTCGTTGGTCAGTTGCACCGCGCGGTGCGAGCGCGTGAACAGCTTGACCTGCAGGCTGCTTTCGAGGCTACGGATCTGCTGGCTGATCGCCGCCTGCGACAAATGCAGTTCCGCGCCCGCGCGCGTGAAGCTCAACAAGCGCGCCGCGGCTTCGAAAGCGATCAATGGTTCCAGCGGTGGCAGGCGTTTCTTTAACATTCGAATAAAAATTATGGATAGGATTATTGATAAGTAAAGGTGATCCAATTAGATTAAATATTAGCGATTGAACGCTTGAATGCATTAATTTAAATTATTCGAATCAATAATAATACCCCGGAGCGACCATGAGCGTTGTTGAGCTGCCGTCCAAGCGCAGGGATATCCCCTTCGATAGCGACCCCGAGCAGAGCTATACCATCCCGGCACGCTGCTATCTGGATGCCGATATTTACGCGCGTGAAAAGGAGAGTGATCTTCTACCGCAACTGGTGGTACGCGGGTCATCAAAGTCAGCTGCGCGATCCCGGGTGTTACCTGACCGTGGATGTGTGCGAGCAAAACATCATCGTCATTCGCGACAAGAGTGGTGAACTCAAGGCGTATTACAACGTCTGCCAGCACCGCGGCCACGAACTGTTGTCTGGCAGTGGCAAGGTGCGCACCATCACCTGCCCTTACCACGCCTGGTCCTACGGTTTCGACGGCGAATTAAAGGCCGCGCGCAACACCGAAAAGCTGGTCGATTTCGATCGTTGCCAGTTTTCACTGAAGCCGGTGCAGGTGGAAGTCTTTTGCGGGCTGGTGTTCGTCAACCTCGATCTGGATGCGGTGTCACTGAAGGAACAGGCGCCTGACCTCGAAGGCGAAATTCGTGAATTCTGCCCGCGCGTCGACGAAGTGGTATTCGCGCAGCGCGATGAGTACAGGGTGGCGAGTAACTGGAAGGTGATGGTGGATAATTTCCTCGAATGCTACCACTGCCAACCGGCGCACAAGGATTTCGTCAACCTGGTCGACATGGACAGCTACCGAACCAAGGTTAACGGTATTTATTCGAGCCAGATCTCCAGCGCTGCCGCCACCACCGATAGCAGCGCCTACCAGTTTGAAAAAGGCGAGGTCGATTTCGGTTATGCCGGATGGTTCCTGTGGCCCAATCTGACGATCTGGATTTACCCGGGTGAGCCCAATATCTCGATGCTGCAGATTATCCCGGATGGCGTCGGCGGCACGATCGAATACCAGGACTGGTACCTGCCTAACCCCGAGCCGTCGAAGCAACAACGCGCCGCGATGTTTTACCAGAAGGACGTGTTGCAACCCGAGGATGTTGGTCTGTGCGAAAGCGTTTACCGCGGCCTGCAATCAAAAGGCTACAACCAGGGCCGCTTCATCGTCGACCCCGAGCGCAGCGAACTCTCCGAACACGCCGTGCACCACTTCCAGCAACTTTACGTCAACGCGCTGGACGCCGATCTCTAGGTTGACCACTCCGGGGACAGGCCTGTCCCCGGGTATCTGGCACCGCATCCTGCCTGCGTGCGCCGGGCACGGGATGTGGGAAAAGCCACTGACACGCAGCCAGGCATGGGTCATTATTGCGGTTGCCACAGAGATAAGAGGCCGAATATCAGTTGGGTCCGCGAGACCCGGCATGGGTGCCCGGATTATAGCTCGATGCCATTTGCGCAACCTGGAAGCCCGGCTGCGAAAGAAATGGTAGGAGATCGAGTTACGGCTGCTTTTTCAGGTCAATATTTATCTGGATTTACCAATTGTCCAATCACTACTTGCCCGATCAAATGGAGATAGAGTTATGGCCAGTCAACGACACAGTACCTTACCCCGGGATAACAAAAACGTCAGTTTCGAAGTGGTAGTCAAGCCAACTGAACAGGGTTTATCCATTTTCGATGATTCGGCATTCCCGGCGGTGGAAAACCTGGACAGGTTTCGTACGCCCCGCGAAAGGTCCATCGAAACGGCCCGAAAGCTCGAGCGTAATGGCATATCAGTCAACCACATTGGCGAATTCAGCATCTCTGCAGAATGCCCCGCGGGCAAATTCGAAAACTTTTTCAGCACGCAAATTAAAGACGTGAAAGTACCTGCAGCAGCGAAACTGGGTAGCGACTACGTCATGCGCGCGCCTACCAGTAGCTCGCCCTGGGAACTCCCCAAGGTTGACGGACTGAATGATCTTATCGACCGGGCCTATATTCAGCACGAGCCCCTGTTATTTGCCGACGAACGTCCGTTGCCGCCGTTCTGGAATGATAAATTCAGATTGCGCGTGCCGGGCGATATCGCTCAAATCATGCAAGCCAGTTCGGTTCATAAACGTGGAATCACCGGCCATTCGATCAAAGTGGCGATGATCGATTCAGGGTTTTACCACCATCCCTATTTCAAGGAGCAGGGTTACAACTTTCTCGCGATCACCGCACCCGATGCCCTCGACCATACCTCCGATGCAAGTGGCCATGGAACCGGGGAATCGGCAAATTTGTTTGCGACCGCGCCGGGCATCAATTTCGTTGGCGTCAAGATGTCCAATCCAACTCTGGCCCTGAAAACCGCCATCGAGTTAAAACCGGACATCATGACCAATAGCTGGGGTTACAGCGTCGATCGGCCGGGAACCACTATGCCCAACTGGTTGAAGCCTCTGCACCTGGCGGTGCTGGATGCCGTTTCCAGAGGAATAACGGTTTGTTTTTCCGCCGGCAACGGGCATTTCGCCTTTCCGGGCAGCATGCCTGAAGTCATCAGCGTAGGAGGCGTGGTCGTGGATAAAGACCTGAACTACTCGGCTACCCGGTATAGCAGTGGTTTTGATTCCACCTGGTTTCCCGGGCGCAGAACCCCGGATATTTGCGGTTTATGTGGCACTCCACCGACCGCCGATTATATCGTGCTCCCGGTGCAAGATAGCTCGGAATTGAACAAATCGGGTGGCTGGGGTGCGTTTAGCGGTACCTCGGCGGCCTCGCCAATGGTAGCTGGCGTTTGCGCATTGCTTAAGGAAGCTGACCCGCAACTGTCTCCGGTCGACATCAAGAACATCCTCAAGTACACCGCGCGTGACATTACCACGGGTACCAATGGCCACGGCAATGCAGCGGCGCCAGGTCCCGACGGAGCAACGGGATTCGGGCTGGTGGATGCCGAGCGCGCGATCGAGACAATTCTGTAATATGATGCGGGGATGGCAAATGAAAATAGCGAAGTCATGTTCGATATTCTGCTGCTTTCGGCGGGTTCTGGGCAATTGCCGCACAGCGAAAATGTACAGGATTTTTACGCCGCGGCCGGCGACATAGAGCGTTGCCGGCGGTGGTTTGCCGAACGCGGCATGATATTACATGCAACGGCATTCGGTCTCTCAGGCAGCGCGCCCAGAGAGCTGTTTGAAACCATTTTTGCTGCAAAACTTGAGCCGATAGAGTCCATGCCGGGGCAGCCCGGATACCGAATACTGGTGGAGCCGAAACCCCCGACCGAACTCGCGGCCTTAATCGACCAGGTATCGATTGCGGCTGCGCCGGAATTGTTCAACTAGAAATTGTTAATTTAGCGCCATTCGTGTGTGTCCTTCAGCACACTGGCCCGAGCACTAGAAACGGCGGGTGTAGCTTAAGGCGCCAAACTCGTTTCGTTCGCTGATAACTTCCGTACTTGAGCTCAGGGACGATATCTGAAAGACAAACGCGTTGCGCCCAAAATTCCATACGGCACCGGTAGATACTTGATCCTGAAAATGCTCGAGGGGGACAGAGTGGCTATCCCTGGAGGTGTTACCATCGATCAGGATATCGTTAAATACGAAACCGGCGCGCACTCCAAAAAACAGATAGAAGTTGTTTTCGGGAGTTAAAGACAGTGGGTTGACCTGTCTATCGGCCTGTAATGAAAAAGCCGGGAAACTAAGCTGCAGATTCGTGCCCCATCTTATCGCAAGGCCTGCCTTTGTTGCGGATTCCAGGTTACCGATCCCCGCGCCCCATAGCCCAAGGATATCAATCTGTTTCCCCCCCCTCATCAGAGCGGTAGAGGCTCCAGATTCGCTGGGCTTCGATTTTAAAGACAGGTTCATTTTCGATTTGATTGTCCCAACCTTCGGGTTCGTCTGAACCCGATAGATCGTGTACGAAAGATTGTGTCTCTTCAGCGAAAGTAATTGGACCTACAGCCCCAAGGTACAGGGACAGCTGATCAGCTACACGATCATCCCAGGCATACAAGGTGCCTTGCCAGGCTAACAGGCCAGCATAGGGCACATCGTCAGTGATTAAATCCGTTCTGGTGAGGTCTTGCGGAGTTTGCATGCGCTGGAAAAACATATGTGCAACGCCGCGTTGCTTGTTTTTCATAGTATTGACATAGAGATCTTTGGCCAACCAATCGATCCAGTTGGGCAGGTTTTCATTGTTAAACTCTCTGAACGGGCCTTTCGCAAAGGTAATTCCCATGCCATTCGTGTAGCCGTCATCTTCGCCGACAAAAATGTCATTTTCGAAGGTGAAGGTAAAAAATTCGGGGGCTTTTTCCTGCGCCTCAACCGGTACCGAGCACAGCAGGAAAAAGGCTAAAGCGATCGGCAGGCAGTGACGGCTAGATAAGGTATGGATACTCATGCGCTCGCGCCCCTCACTGGTGCGTGTATGGTTGATAAAAATATACTTTCGTGCGCCGCAAACAGCGGGTAAACCTGGGCAACCTTCATTGATGCCTCTCTGCTGTCCTCCGGGTTGTGGGCGGGGCCCGTTAACCCAGTCTGGCATTACTGGCGCTGGCGCAATTATCGATTCTGCCGTGAATTTCGCGATGCCGAGATCCGGATTCGAATAATTATGACGCTGGTGATTGTATATAGTTCTGCCTGTGTGCAATTAAGCCCCAACTAATTGCGGTTTCTGGCGTCCAAGCTCTTACAACTTAAGTGAGGCATCCAGACGTCGTGACTAAATCTGATGGTCGATTCCCTGTCTTATCCGATGCGGAAGAATTGAACATACCCTGGCAGACACTGCAGACAATAATTGCTGGCAGGTCTTTGATCGATACCTTCGAATTGAATATTGAGAGTCTTGATGAAGCCCAGAAATTTCTGCATGCCTACGGATTAGGCGATAACCAGGACTTTGAGAAACTGCGCATAACGGCTCTCGACTACATCGACAGGATCCTGCTCAGGGAAACTCGTCTTAGCCTGCCGGAGAAAGCACATCACCTGTCACTGTCAGATCTTTTGTTAGAGGCTTCTATCAGCCCCAAAACTCCGATTTCTGAATGGTCCTGTGTGATACTCAAAGTATGTCATGCAGTTGCCCATGCGCAGTGGACGCGTGATGAAGAAGCTTACAATGCCTCGCTGAAAAACATTGATACGCGACTCAAGCCCTATCTCAGTGAGTCACAGGATGGGGCCTGGATCGGTGATGAGAAGTGTCAAATCCCACTCGTTGACTTCAGTATCAAGTCGGGGAAACATTTTTTCCGCCTGGTGACCAAGCTGTTACTCAAGGAGGGAAATCTCTCTGCTCAGATATATGACCATATCGGAATGCGATTCGTAACCAGGGACATATTTTCAGCCATTCTATTAATAAAATTTCTGCGCAGCCGGCACGTCTTTATGTACGCCAATATACTGCCCCAGGAATCGAAAAACTCGTTGGCTGAATTTCACCAGATTGAAGCGTTATTTTCTGAATTTAGCGGCCCTGTCCTGGAAAGTGCAGTGGAGACCCGCAAGCGAAAATGGCTCGGTAGTGAAAATCGCTATTCCAGTAAAAAATTCAAAATGATAAAAATTATTGAACGCCTTCTGGTAACGACGCGCACCGGGCGTAAAGTCTTTTTCCCCTGTGAAATCCAGATTTTAACTCAACAAACGCATGATTCTCTCAACCATAAGAAGTTGAATCATGCCGAATATGAAAAACGACAGGTAAAGGGAGTGAGACGTCGACTTTTTCATGGGACCTCCCTTTTCAGTGGGCCTTGAACGCAAGGTCGAGCATTCTGCTTATCAGCGTTTGCGCCTGTTATGGCGAAGCTGACCGGGATTTGCAGGGGCATGCTGGATGGCGTCGACAAGGTTCCGCGATTAACGGCAAATCGTTACTCGGCAAGTTCGCGGATGGCGCTGCAAATGTGCGTGAAGGCTGCAGCGGCGCGTGTGCTCACGTGGCGCGCTCGCAGGTAGTCGTGCACCAGCCCTGGTTCATTGATCCACGTAGCGTCGACGCCGTCGGCCTGTAGTTTCTCGACATACAGGCGCGCATCGTCGCGCAGCGGGTCGACATCGGCGGAAATGGCGATAGTCGGTGGGCAGCCAGCGAAACGGCTTGCGACCAGTGGGTAGAATTCCGCGTCATCGAGCGGTAGCTCATCGCCGACGCAGCGAGTTCCCCGGTAAAAGCGGATGTCCGCCGCGGTGAGCAGCGGAGCATGGGCATTCTCCCGGTAAGATTCGAGATCAAACAGATCGCCGCCGAGGCTCGGGTAGATCAAAACCTGACCCGCCGGCCTGCGTGGGCCTGATTGGCGGCGATGCGCGAGCGCGGCGGCTAGCGTACCACCCGCGGAGGCGCCGACGATGACGATGTTTTCGTGATCCGAGGCAAGAAATGCATCTTCCACGTCGTCGAGGTGCACCGGGTGCCGATGCTCGGGCGCCAGACGATAGTCGACCGAGACCAGGTCGAAACCGGTGGTGGCGCACAGCTCGGCGCAGATGTCGTCGTGGGAATCGAGACTGCCGAGAATGAAGCCGCCACCGTGCAGGAACAAAATGAGCGCCGCGTCGTTGCCGTCGCCATAGCGGTATTGGCGTAACGGGATATTGCCGTGGCGTCCGGCGACCTGCGTGTCACGAGTGTTGACACCGCGTGGGTGGGGGTAGCTGAACTGGTGCACCATGGCTTCGTAGTCGATGCGTTGCTGCGCTACGCTGGTCGCGGTCGACAGTCCCGAAACCTCGAGGTAACGGTCGATAAATGCGGTCATTTCTGCATCGAGCGCGGCTGAATTCATGCCGCCATGGTAGCGTTTCAGGGTGTTTTTGGAAGGCCCGATCGTCTTGCATTGGGTTACAGGCGGCGTAATATGGTTCGCATTATGAACTGGAAGCGTTACATTCCCGATCATGCGGTCACCACGGTGCCGGTGCTGGCGGTCATGGTGGCGGTGCATTTCTTTGTGTTGCGCGATGATCCGATTGAACCCGGAATCGAGGCGACTTCCGCTGCCCCGTTGTTTTACCAATATTGGCAACGCCCTGCCGATGAAAACAAATTTGACATCGATGGCGAGATGGCGAAGCTCGAACTCGACGATGCGCAGCGCGATCTGCTGATCCGCGATTTTCTGCACCAGAAAGAGTTTGGCCATGCGCGCACCCTGTTGCTGGAGGTCGCGGCGCAGGCGGTGCTGGAGGATGACCAGACACGGCTGGGGGATACGCTGTTGTTGCTCGGTGAAGTGGCGATCAACCAGCAGGAGCTGTCGGCCGCCGAAATTTATCTGCAGGAAGCCCTTTACCTGACCATGTCCGAGGACAATGTGCTCGCCACCGCGCGCGCTTACCAGTTGCTTGGTCAGCTCAATATTCGTGCGCGCGAACTGGCGCGCCGTGCGTCCAACACCTACGACCAGTTGTGGCAGGCGCGTAATTCGATCGCACGCGGTATGTATCGCGGCGTCGACGACAACCTGCAGAAGGTGATCGCCGAAAACCTGGAGATTCGCCGCTATGGCGCTGCAGCCGATGCCTGGGAAGCAATGGCTTCGCTGCACGACCGCGTGCACGACAGTTACCAGGCGCAACAGGCGCGTCTCGAAGCCGCCCGCCTGTTCGCCGCCACCGGGCAGATGGGGCAGGTGCAGCGCCTGGTGGGTGGTCTCGATCGCAGCCTGATCAGCGCCATCGATGTGGCCGAGCTTGAACGCGAAATGCAGACGTTGTACAAGCAGTACGAGCAGGACGTGATCAAGACTTCACAGGCGCGCGACTACCAGACGCTGTATCACCATTACATGCGTATCGGGCAAGTCGAGCGCGCCTGGAATTTCAGGATCAAGTCCAGCAAAACCCTCGCCAATAGCAGTGATCGGGCGATGTTTCAACGCCAGGCAGACGTGATCGCGGTGCTGTACAATTCCAATTTTGCCATCGACCGGGCCAAGAAGTATCTCGATCGGGCAGGTGCCATTTACCAGGACGAAGGTTCCCGCGATCAACTCGAACTGACCCGTGGCATGCAAGACCTGATTTATTAACCGCTTAACCCGATAACCGTAGTTTCCTCGCATGACAGACAATAACGAATCCATAATCGATGGCCGCGATCTGCGTCGCGCTTTTGGCAATTTCGCCACCGGGGTGACCATCGTGACCACGCTCGATGCCGATGGCAATCCCTGTGGATTTACCGCCAATTCTTTCACTTCGGTATCCATAGACCCACCGCTGCTGTTGGTGAGTATCGCCAAGTCCGCCTACGGTTGTGATGTGTTCACGGCGTCCAAAGGTTTCGCCGTGAATATACTGGCCCGCGATCAGCGCGAACTGTCGAATCGCTTTGCCGCCGCCGGCACCGACAAGTTCGCCGGGCTGGATTGGCAGGGCATGGCCAGCGGTGCGCCCGTTATCGATGGCGTGGTTGCCTGGTTCGACTGCGCCCACCACGAGCAGGTCGATGCCGGTGATCACGTGATCCTGATCGGTAAAGTGTTGCAATACGCCCACAACACCCACACCCCGCTCGGCTTTTGCCGTGGCGCCTACGTGTCCTTCGGGCTTGACGCCGAAGATGCTGCAGATGCTGTCGTCGCCGGGTCATTTGCAGGTAGGCGCGATCATCGAGTCAAACGGCAAGATTCTGCTCGAACAAAACGCGCAGACCGGGCAGCTGGCATTACCCGTTGCGGACTCGGTCGGTAGCGCGGCGAGCGGCAAGGGTTTGCTCGGCAAGCTCGCCACGACCGGAATCGACGTCGATTTGCCGTTCATCTACGCGGTTTTTCACGATGACAGGCAGCGCTTTGTCTATTACCTGGGTGAATTGCGCTCGATCAGCGAAGCCACCGAAACCCGCCACCTGCGCTTCCATGAGTTCGACAACATCACCTGGGAAGAGATCAACGACAAGTGGATCATTTCCATGCTGCAACGCTTTATCCTCGAAAAGCGACTGGGCAATTACCGGGTATACATTGGCGATCAGGACCAGGGCGAGCTGCATCCTGCGTAATCGCTGCAATGTGCCGCGAAATGCTGAAAACCAATTAATAATCAATCAATTCCGTTTTTTGCGGGTGTCGTTTTAAGGCAACGTGGAGTCGCTGCAAAGTCAGCCCTCATGCCGTTTAGAATCTATTCTCCCATGTCTTGGCTGCCGTTTAGGGTAGCTTGTGATTGCCTGAGGATTTGGTAAATGACCGACCACGATGACGACGACTACGAAGACGATCTGGATCTCTCCACACTTCCCGATGATGAACTCGTTGAGCAGATGCACGATGACTTGTACAACGGCTTGAAAGAAGAAGTGGCCGAGGGTACGCAGATCTTTCTGGATCGCGGCTGGGATGCCAATAAAATCCTCAATGAAGCGCTGGTTGCCGGCATGACTATCGTCGGTATCGACTTCCGCGACGGCATCCTGTTCGTGCCCGAAGTGTTGATGTCGGCCAACGCGATGAAAGCCGGTATGGCGCTACTCAAGCCTTTGCTGTCAATGTCCGACGAGCCCACTGCCGGTAAAATGGTAATCGGCACGGTAAAGGGCGATATTCACGATATCGGCAAAAACCTGGTGTGCATGATGATGGAAGGCGCCGGCTTCGAAGTCATCGATCTCGGCATCAATACCCCGGTGGACAAATTTCTCGCCGCGCTCGAAGAGCACAAGCCGGAAATTCTCGGCATGTCGGCGCTGTTAACGACCACCATGCCGTACATGAAAGTCGTCATCGATACCATGAAAGAGCAGGGCATTCGTGACGATTACATCATCCTGGTCGGCGGAGCGCCGCTCAACCAGGAGTTCGGCGAAGCGATTGGCGCTAATGCCTATTGCCGCGATGCCGCGGTCGCCGCCGATACCGCCAAGCAACTCGTCGCCGAGATGCGCGCCGGTTAGACATCCAGGACTGGCTGTCGGTGCTTATCTGTGATGAAAAATTCAGCTCGCATTCTGGTGATCACCTGCGCTGCGATCGCGCGTGAAGTCAACGAAATAAAGAAACTGGGGCAGTGGTCGCAAATGGACTTGCAGGCGATCACCGCCGATTTGCACTCGAGGCCTGAAAAGATTGCCCCCGCGGTTGCCCGCAAGATCGATGCCGCGCGCGACCAGTATGATCATATCTTTGTCGCTTACGGCGATTGCGGCACCAGCGGTGAGCTCGACCGGGTGCTCGAAGAGCGCGGGGTCAAACGTCTGCCCGGCGCGCATTGCTATGATTTCCTGGCGGGTCGCGATAGCTACGCGCAAATGCAGGAAGAGGAGCCCGGAACCTTTTACCTGACCGATTTCCTCGCCCAGCACTTTCAACGCCTGGTGATCGAAATCCTCGGCATCGATCGCCATCCCGAATTGCTGGAAATGTATTTCGGCAACTACACCCGGCTGGTGTACCTGGCGCAGACCGATTCCCCTGAACTGACCGCGTTGGCGCGTGCTGCCGCCGATCAGCTGGGCCTGCGCTTCGAGCGTGTGTTTACCGGCATGGGTGAGATGGTGCCTGAGCTTGACGCGGCGATGCAGGAAGCGATGTGGCGCAGCTGAAGGTGATCTACTGGCGCGATATACCCGGCCGCGTGGTGATTCGCCAGGGCCGTCGCAGTACGCGGCTGAACCTGTCGGCGCGCTTCATGCATGCGATCGAGCGCGCCGCCTATCGGCTCAAAAAGAAACAGGCAGATGCCATGTTCGAGCCATGGCATGACGTTGATCAGCCCGTCACTGGCGACATTCGCCAGCAGGCGCAGTCACTGTTACAACAGCTCGAGGAACAGTACACCGAAGAAGTACTGGAAACCCTGATTCGTGCCAGCGGTATTGATGAAACCCGCCGGCTTAGCCACTGAAGCAAGATAAATGTATAAAGTTCGTCAATGGTCGGTTACTCATTCGCGCAAGCTGGAAGCGTTGTATCGTGGATTCGAGCCGGTTTTAATCAAGTTGCATCCGCTGTTCAAGGCGCTTGGCTACGGCCGCGTCGAAAAGCCGGTGCGCCTGGTCGAGAAAGCCGTCAAGAGCCTGATGTTCGATTGCCAGATGTGCGGCAAGTGTGCGCTCAGCTCAACCGGTATGTCCTGCCCGATGAATTGCCCCAAGTCGATTCGCAACGGTCCTTGCGGCGGCGTGCGGCTGGATGGTCACTGCGAAGTCAAACCGGAGATGCGTTGCGTCTGGGTTGAGGCCTGGCGCGGTAGTCAGCAGATGCGCGATTCCGAAGCCATTCGCCAGGTACACACACCGGTCAATAACTTGCTGAAGGGCAGTTCGTCGTGGTTGCGCGTGGTTCGTGATGAACACGCCGCGGCGGAATCCGAGGTGGCGCAGTGAACGCTTCCAACGAGCAACACCCGGGACGCCCGATGCCACAACTGGACGGCCATTCGTCCAGCGGTCGCCTGGAGCGGATTTTGCGTGCCGGTCATTTCGTGGTAACCGCCGAGTTGGCGCCACCGGATTCGGCCCTGGCCGAAGACGTTTACGAACGCGCGCGCCTGTTTGACGGATTCGCCGACGGCATGAATGCGACCGACGGGTCTGGCGCGCATTGTCATATGTCGAGTGTGGCGATGTGTGCCTTGCTCACCAACGTCGGTTACTCGCCGGTGCTGCAGATCTCCTGTCGCGACAAGAACCGCATCGCCATCCAGGGCGACGTGCTCGGCGCAGCGGCGATGGGGGTGTCCAACGTGCTGTGCCTGAGCGGCGACGGCGTCCAGGTGGGCGATCATCCCGAAGCCAAGCCGGTTTTCGACCTCGACAGCATGTCGTTGCTCGAGACGATTCGCATCATGCGCGACGAATCGCGTTTCCTGAGTGGTCGGCCGATTACCTCGCCGCCACAGGTATTCCTCGGCGCCGCCGAGAATCCCAGCGCGCCGCCCGTCGATTTCAGGCCCTATCGATTGGCCAAGAAAATTGCCGCGGGCGCACAATTCATCCAGACGCAGTACATTTTCGATATCGAGCAATTACGCGTATTCATGGCCAAAGCGCGCGACCTCGGATTGCTGGAGCAGTGTTTTATATTGCCCGGGGTGGGTCCGTTGGCATCGGCGCGCACCGCCCTGTGGATTCGTGGCAACGTGCCCGGCGTTCACATTCCCGACGCGATCATCAAGCGCCTGGAAGGCGCCGCTGATGCGAAACTGGAAGGCCGCAAGATCTGCGTCGAGCTGATCCAGCAAATGCGTGAAATCGAAGGTGTGAGCGGTGTACACATCATGGCCTATCGACAGGAAGCGGCAGTCGGTGAAATCGTTCAGCAGTCCGGAGTACTGGCAGGGCGAGTGCCCTGGTACCCGGGTTGCGATCTACAGACCAGTATCGCCTGACGGCTGCTGCAATATTTTGACTTAGTGAGATTTTGAGGAGTTTACCATGACCGAAACGGTTGTCAGTTCAGCCACCCGAGAATTAGTCATCGGCTTCGAGCGTCCGTTCGTGCTGATCGGCGAGCGCATTAACCCTACCGGCCGCAAGATCATGGCCGAGGAAATGAAGGTTGGTGACTATAGCCGCGTGGAAAGCGATGCGCTGGCGCAGGTTGCTGCCGGCGCGCACATGCTCGACGTCAATGCCGGCATCCCGCTGGCCGACGAACCGCGCATTCTGGCCGAATCCATTCAATTGGTGCAAAGCCTGACCGACGTGCCGCTCAGCATCGATTCGTCGATCATCGACGCGCTCGAAGCCGGGCTCGCGGTTTACCAGGGCAAGGCGCTGGTGAACTCGGTCACCGGGGAAGACGAAAGCCTCGACCGCGTGCTGCCATTGGTGAAGAAACACGGCGCTGCGGTGGTCGCCATCTCGAACGACGAAACCGGCATTTCCGAAGACATCGACGTGCGTTATAACGTGGCCAGGAAGATTGTCGAGCGCGCCGCCGACTACGGTATTCCAGCCTGCGACGTCATCGTCGATCCATTGGTCATGCCGATTGGCGCGATCAATAGCGCCGGGCGTGAAGTGCTGCGGCTGATCCACCGTCTGCGCACCGAACTCAAGGTCAACACCACCTGCGGTGCGTCGAACGTCAGTTTCGGTTTACCCAATCGTAACGGCTTCAACGGTGCCTTCATCAGCATGGCGATCCAGGCCGGGATGACCTCGGCGATCACCAATCCGCTGCACGCCGAAGTGGTCGCCGCAAGCCTGGGCGCCGATGTCATGCTGGGTAAAGATCCCGACTGCTCACGCTGGATCAAGCATTTTCGCGAACCGGCGGCGGAAGGCGCCGTCGTGCGCGGTACCGGTCGTCGTGGCGGCGGCCGCCGTCGTCGTCCAGCCGCCTGAGGCAGCATTTTGGAATCCGATCAGACTATCGTCGAAGAAGTCAGCGTGCTGTTCATGCCCTCGGGCCTGCGCGGGCAGGTGCCGGTGGGAACCACGGTATTGCAGGCGGCTCAACGCCTCGGTGTCGATCTGGAATCGATTTGTGGTGGGCAGGGCAAGTGCCGCAAGTGTCAGGTGTTGCCGCAGCAGGGTGAATTTGCCAAGCACGGCATCAATTCACGCGTCGAGCACCTGTCCGAACTGACCGCAACCGAGCTGATGCAGCAGTCGAAAAACCGCCTCAAGGGCGCGCGTCGGCTCGGTTGCAATGCGCGCATACTCGGCGATATCGTCGTCGATGTGCCCGAGGAAAGCCAGCAGCACAAGCAGCACATTGCCAAGGCGATCACCGCCTACGACATCCAGGTGCAGCCGGCGCTGCATTTGTACACGGTCTCCCTGCCCGAACCCGACATGCATTTGCCGATTTCGGACAAGCGCCGCATGCAGCAGGCCCTGATCGACGATTACGATCTGCCGCTGATGGATTGTGAAATGTCACAGCTGCGCCTGTTACAACCGGCGCTGGCAAAGGGGCATCGCCAGATAACGGTTGCGGTTTACCAGTTTCAACAAATCGTTGGCATCTGGCCTGGCGAAAAGAAGGAAGTCTACGGAATGGCGGTGGATCTTGGCTCGACCACCATTGCCGCACAGCTGTGTAGCCTGACCACGGGCGAAGTCATCGCAACTGCCGATACCATGAATCCGCAGATTCGCTTCGGCGAAGACCTGATGAGCCGCGTGTCCTACGTGATGATGAACGAGGGCGGCGACGTGGCGATGACCGAGGTCGTGCGTGAAGCCTTCAACCAGCTCATCAAGCGCGCCTGCAAAACCGCCGGCATCCAGCGCGAAGACATTCTCGATATGACCGTGGTGGCCAACCCGATCATGCACCACCTGTTCCTCGGTATCGATCCGACCCCGCTCGGTACGGCGCCGTTTGCGCTGACCACCGATCAAATGCAGGTGATCCGCGCCGCCGACATCGACATCCAGATGCACGCCGAAGCGCGCATCTGTACCTTGCCCTGTATTGCCGGCCACATCGGCGCCGATACCGCCGGCGTGATCCTCTCGGAGCGTCCGGACCTCGCCGACGAAAACGTATTGCTGGTCGACGTGGGCACCAATGCCGAAATCGTTCTCGGTAATCGCCATCGCCTGCTGGCCGCGTCGAGCCCGACCGGCCCCGCCTTCGAGGGCGCACAGATCAGTTCCGGGCAACGCGCCGCACCGGGCGCTATCGAGCGCGTGCGCATCGACCCGGAAACCCTGGAGCCGCGCTTTCGCGTCATCGGTTGTGATGTCTGGTCGGATGATCCGGATTTTGCCGAAAAGAGTGCGCGCGTCGGCGTCAGCGGTATCTGTGGCTCGGGGATCATCGAAGTCATCGCGGAAATGTACCTGTCCGGTGTAATCGACGAAGACGGTGTGATCGGCCTGGTGCCCGGCAAGACCAGCGAGCGCATCGTCGTAGACGGACGCACTTATTCTTACGTCATTCGCGAGGGTGAGCGCTCGATTCGCATCACCCAGAATGACGTGCGCGCGATTCAACTCGGCAAGGCTGCGCTGCACGCGGGCACGCGCTTGCTGCTCGACCACCTGGGAATTGAAAAGGTCGATCGCATCGGCCTGGCCGGCGCCTTCGGCAGTCACATCGACGTCAAGTACGCGATGGTGCTGGGCATGATTCCCGACTGTAATCTCGACAAGGTGGGCTCGGTGGGTAATGCCGCGGGGACCGGTGCGCGCATCGCCCTGCTGAACTTTCCGTCGCGGCGTGAAATCAGCGAGATTCTGCCCAAGGTGGAAAAAATCGAAACGGCCATCGAGCCGAAATTCCAGGAATATTTCATCGACGCCATGGCGATCCCGCACAAGACCGATCGCTTCGAAGAGTTGTCGCGTGTCGTGACGCTGCCGCCGACCAAGCCCAAGGCGGATACCAATATCGGTGACGATCGCAATCGACGTTCACGAAGGCGCCGCGGCCGCGGCTGACATCATTCGCTGGCTTCGGCAGCCGCCTTCTGTTGCAGTTTGCGGCGCTCATCGCGCGGCGGTATGCCGAACAAGTCCCGATAACACTTGCTGAAATGCGGCGCGGAAATAAAGCCGCAGGCGAGCGCGATATCGACGATGGACTTGCTGGTTTGCAGCAATAGCAGGCGCGCGCGGTTTAGCCGCAGGTTCAGGTAGTAGCGGGTCGGCACGCAATTCAGGTGCTTTTGAAACAGGCGTTCCAGTTGGCGCCTGGAAATGCCGACATAGTTGGAGAGCTCGTCGAGACTGATCGGTTCTTCGATGTTGGCTTCCATCAAGGTCACCGCTTCGGTCAGCTTGGGCTGGTTGGAGCCGAGCGCGAGGTGTAGCGGAATGCGCTGGCGGTCATCCGAGCTGCGAATGCGCTCGCACATGAATTGTTCGGAAATATGCGTCACCATTTTGCTGCCGTGACGATCGTGGATCAACTTCAGCATCATGTCCATCGAGGCCTGGCCACCGGCGCTGGTAACGCGATCGCGATCGATCAGGAACAGGTCATCGCAGACCCTGACTTCGGGGAACTCCTCGCGCAAACTGGCGATGTTCTCCCAGTGAATGGTGCACTTGTAGCCATCCAGCAAGCCGGCGCGGGCCAGCAGGTAACTACCGGTGCACAGGGCGCCGAGTCGAACATGGCTACGCTTGGCGATGCGCCGCAGGGCAAACTGAAGCTGTCTGGACCAGGTATCGGCGATATCGGCGCCGCCGCAGACGAACAGGGTATCGACGTCGTGGGCATTCTCGATACTGCCATCTGGGGTGATTTCGAGACCGTTGCTGGCCTTTTCGGGTAAGCCGTCGATGGTGTAAATGCTCCATCGATAGAGTTCCTTGCCGGAATTGCGATTAGCCATGCGCAAGGGTTCGATGGCAGACGAAAACGCAATCATCGAATAATTAGGAACCTGCAAAAAGCCGAAATGCTCAGTTTTTGTGGTGGGTTTATCGTCGCTCATAGGTCGATTATAGCGATGGACAGTCCGGGTTGGGTCACCCGCATCCAATCCGCCAGAATACTAGACTTTAAGCTTTCCTATTGCACGATTTTTTTAATCAGACAAAAAGCGCCACTAATCCCCCGTCATGCCTGCGGCTGGACGACACTAGACCCCGTCATTCCTGCGTAGGCAGCGGTCCGACGTATCGGAATCTCATAAAGTTGGCGTTGTTGCAAGGCCGAAACGGCGGACCGCCCTGCTTTCGCAAGGACGACCGGGATTTTTAAACGAAGGCGTCGGGCATGGACGCTTTGCGTTGCTCGATGTAGGCCACCAGGGCTTCGTCGATGGCCGGGTCGAGCGCCGGTGCCTGGTACTCCGCGAGGACTTTCTTATAGCGCGCGTTACAACGTTGCGCGTGATCCAGGCTACCGTCGGATTGCCACTGTTCGTAACTGTTGTTGTCGGTAATCGGTGAGCGATAAAAGGCGGTCTTGAAGTTATTCTGCGTGTGATTGCAGCCGAGGAAATGCACGCCGGGCCCGACTTCACGAATGGCATCCATCGCCTGGCCGTTTTCAGACAGGTCAACCCCGCCCATGAGAATCTCCATCATCGCGGCCTGGTCGGCGTCCATGATGAATTTTTCGTAACCCATCGCCAGGCCGCCTTCCAGCCAGCCGGCGGTGTGCAGCACGAAATTGACGCCCGCCATGACCGCCGGCATCAAGGTTGCCGCGGCCTCGTAGGCAGCCTGTGCATCGGGCAGCTTGGAACCGCACAATCCACCGCCTGAACGAAATGGCACGCCGAGCCGGCGCGCCAGCGCGGCCATGGTGTAGAGCACCAGTGCCGGTTCCGGGGTGCCGAAGGTGGGAGCCCCGGACTGCATCGACATCGAGCTCGCGAAGCTGCCGAAGATGACCGGCGCGCCGGGGTTGACCAATTGCACAAAGGTCATCCCGGCGAGTGCCTCGGCCAGGGTTTGCGCCGCGGTACCTGCGACCGTCACCGGTGACATCGCGCCGGCCAGGATGAACGGCGTAATAATGGTCGCCTGGTTGTTCTCGGCATAGACCTTGGCCGCACCGAGCATGGTGTCGTCGAAGGTCATCGGCGAGTTGGCGTTGATCAGGCTGGTGGCGTAGGTGCGCGGGCGACCGGTGGCCGCATCGATGTAATTCTCACCGGCAAGAATCTTGATCATCTCGACGGTGTCCTCGGCGCGTTCCGGCGCGGTGACCGAACCCATGAAAGCCTTGTCGGAATACTTGATGTGCGAGTAAACCATGTCGAGATGGCGCTTGTTCACCGGCACGTCGACCGGCTCGCAAATGGTGCCGCCGGAGTGATGCAGGCTGGGCGTGGAATAGGTCAGCTTGACGAAATTCTGGAAGTCTTCCAGGGTCGCGTAACGCCGGCCCTTTTCGATGTCGTAGACGAAGGGACTGCCGTAAGCCGGCACGAACACGGTGTTTTTGCCGCCGATCTGCACGTTGCGCTCGGGGTTGCGCGCGTGCTGGGTGTACTCGGCCGGCGCCGAGGCCTGGATGATCGAACGGCACAGACCGCGCGGGAAAGCGTACGCGCACACCGTCGATCTCCGCGCCGCCTTGCTTCAGTATGTCGAGGGCTTCCGGCATGTCGCGGAACTCGATACCGATCTCCTCGAGTATGGTATCGGCATTGCGTTCGATCAGCTGCAGACCTTCTTCGTCGAGCACTTCGAAAACGGGAATCTTGCGTTTTACATAGGGAACGCCCTTGCTGACGACGGTAACACCGGCTCGATGCCCGTCGCGGCCACCGCGCCCACGCCTGCCACGTCCTGCTCGATCTTCCTGGCTCATTGCTGACTCCTGGTTTCCCAGAATAATGTAGATTCAATCGGCCAGTATCGGTTTAGGCGTTACTGCGAGCTAACCTAAGCGCGACCCTGAACTGTTTGCCAGCGCCATTTGTAGCCATGCCTGCCAGGCCAGTTACAAGTTGTGGATGATGTTGATTCAGATAGAATGATGCGCAAGCGGCCGGCGTCGAAGCAGGAGTTTCAATCATTAGCGACGCAAACTGAAACGATCGGTATCTTGTTGATCGACGGTTACCCGATCATACCCTTCAGTTGCGTCGTCGATGCGTTGCGCTCGGCCAACCGGCTATCGGCAGAACCACTCTATCGTTGGGAGTATTTTGCCCCCGACGACGAGCCGGTAACAGCTTCCTGCGGTATTACCGTGCCAACCCGTGCGCTCGGCACGGCGAAAGACCTGAAATCGCTGATTATCGTGGCCCCAAACACGGCACAGAATTTTGACCATGCGCCAACGCTCAAGTTGCTGCAATCGCTGGATCGGCAAAAGGTCAGGCTGGGATCCGCCAGCTCCGGCAGCTTTATCCTCGCGCGCGCCGGCCTGCTGGACGGCTGTCGCTGTACCATCCACTGGGAAAATATTCCGGTATTCAAGGAATTGTACCCACAGCTCGAAGTCGCCTTCACCCTCTACGAAATCGATGAACGACGCATGACCTGTTCCGGCGGCACCGCGGCGCTCGATATGATGCTCAAGTTGATCGAAAACCAGTACGGCCGCAAATTGGCGCAGCAGATTTCGCAGCAGTTTCAGCACGATCGTATCCGTACCGAAATCGATTCGCAGCAAATGGCCGACCGCATCGACCTGGCGATGAGTGCCCCCAAGTTGATCGATGTGATCAACCTGATGGAAAACAATATCGAGGTACCCTTGACGCTGCCGTCGATCGCGGCAAAGTGCAAACTGTCATTGCGCCAGATCGAACGCCTGTTTCACAAGTACCGCGAACTGACGCCAAGCCAGTACTACCTGTCGTTGCGCCTGATGCATGCCAAGCAGTTGCTGCTCAACACCAACCGCAGTGTGATCGACATTTCGATAGCAACCGGCTTTGAAACCCAGTCGTACTTTACCGCCTGCTACCGTAAACACTTCGGCAGTTCGCCGCGCAATCACCGCTCGCAAGTGGCGACTGAACGCAAGGCCTAGTGCTCCTTCAACGTTATAATTACGGATTCAGCATCCCTGTGGTGTCCCGCAGCCGCGTTGCAGTGCTTGACAAGGGAGTGGCCCTTGCCTGCGAGGCACGCCTTGCCGTGGACGTAGGCAGGCTAACTGAACTCGCAATTATAAAGTTGAAGGGGCACTAGTGGATAAAACCATGAAGCAATCCGTCACCGTGCTCGGTGCCGGCATGGTCGGCATCTGCTGTGCGCTGGAACTGCAACGCCAGGGGTTTGCGGTCAGGCTGCTGGACCGCCGCGGGCCAGGCGAAGAGACTTCATCGGGTAACGCGGGCCTACTCAGTCTCAGCAACATCACGCCGATTGCCGATCCCGCCCTGTGGTCGCGGATGTGGCGCCTGGCCCTGAACCTGGAAGACGATTTATTGCTGCACTATTCGCAGTTGCCGGCGTTACTGCCCTGGTTGATGAAGTTCCTGGCCCGCTGTCGCCGCGAAACCTATTTGCGCGATGGTGCGGCAATGCACGAGCTCGTCAGTGTATCGATAGAAATGCACCGGCAGTGGATCGAGCAGGCCGGGGCCACAGCACTGGTGAACCCGGTCGGTGCGCTCAAACTTTTCCGCCAGCGTGAGACTTTCCTGCACGATCGGCTCGAGCGTGAATTACTGCAGCTGTGCGGTGTGCGCTTTAGCGTGCTGGAGGCCGAGCAGATCTACGAGCTGGAACCCGATCTGCGTCGAATCTTCGCGCAGGCGGTGTTGATCGAGGATACGATTTCGATTCGCGATCCGCAGCAGCTGTGCAAGCACTACGCGCGAATGTTCAGCGCCGCCGGCGGTGAAATCGTCCGCGCCGAGCTGCGCTCGCTGCGCCAGAGCTGCGGCGGGCTGGGAAGTGACTACTTCGCAACAGGTTGAAACCGCGGCGAAGCTTGTCGTCAGTCTGGGCGCCTGGACCCCGCAGTTGCTCACCCCGCTCGGCTATGCCAACCCACTCGCCATCGAGCGCGGTTACCATACCCTGTTTGCACCGGCGCGGGGCGCGCGCCTGTCGCGCCCCATTTTCGATGCCGATGCAAGCTACGTGATGGCGCCAATGGAAGCCGGGCTGCGGCTGACGACCGGCTCTGACCTGGTACATCGAGAGACCCGGCCCAGTCCCCGCCAGGTCGCGCGCGTGATACCGCGAGCACAAGAAGCCTTTCCGCTCGCCGAACAGTTGTTGCCCGAACCGTGGATGGGGCGGCGGCCGACGCTGCCCGATACCCTGCCGATCATCGGCGCAGCACCGCGCCACGAAAACCTGTGGCTCGCGTTTGGTCATTCACACATGGGGTTTACCCTGGGGCCGATCAGCGGGCGCATGATCGCCAATTGCGTCAGCGGTGCCGAGCAGCCCGTTGACATGGCCGCCTGCGCGCCGGCGCGCTACCTGTAAATCGGGATTACTCTAGACTCAGGTGAACTTGTTCAGGCTGCGGACCGAGCTGGTGCGCCCGACCAGCTTGCGAAAATTCATAATTTCCTCGCGTCTGATCTGGGTGGCTTGCACCAGCGCCTGCTGGAACTGCTCGGATTGCAGAATCGACACGTAGCGCTCGACAACATTGGCCAGCGGTACGTAGGGCAGTTCGCAGGCGTGCGCGTACTGGTTGGTGGCCTGCTTGGTGATTTCAGCCACCTGGGGCGCACTGTCGACGAGGTCGAAGGACATGTGCAGGCTGTGCGGCGCGGAGGTGACGCAGCGATGCGGCACCCCGGCGCGCAGGTAGAGGGCATCCCCGGGGCGCATCTGCACTTCCTGCATCACCGGCCCCAGCTGCTCATCGCTGAGTTTCTGGATGTCGGCATAACGCCGCTGCTGTGGCTGGTAGAGATTCCAGGTTTTCTTGCCGGCGAGATGCACCACCAGCACATCGTCGGCATCGCAATGCGCCTCGTAGGCCTCGTTGTCCTGTTGTGAGAAAAACACCTCGGCATTCGACAATACGCAGGGCAGCGAATCGTCGAGGCGGGTGACAAATTCATTGACACCGGCATCCAGTAGATCGATGCCTTCCAGCACCACCGCCGCGCCCTTGTTGATTTCGTTGTTGAGCAAGTCCTTGTCGATGAAATTGAGCTGCTTGTTTTGCACGGTTTTATAAAAAACGAATTTCTGAATATCCACGCGCACGCCATCCTGCTTGAGGTAAAGCCAGTCGGGGTGTAACAGTGGATTGTTCAGGTGGCGTTGCAGGTCGGCAACGGTAAAGAAGCTCGGCTTGTCGATAACACCCGCCTTGTAGGTAAATGCCTCCGGCAGGTTTTGCCGCTGCTTTTGATAAAAATCAAACAGCGCCTGGAGTTCTTTGTGCAGCTTTTGTTTCATGGTGACACCCGGTTTATTCGCGCGCCATTATCCAACATTCCGTTGCGCTGACCAAGTGCGCAGGCTAATCATTGCTGGAAATGGAAGTGGGCATGTTCGGCGGCAAGCGGCGTTTTGCCGAGAATGAAATCCGCTGCGCGCGCGGCCATCATCTGCGTCGGTGCGTTGAGGTTGCCACTGACGATGTCGGGCATCACCGACGCGTCGACCACGCGCAAGCCATCGATACCGTGCACTTTCATTTCGCCATCGACGACCGCAAGGTCATCGCTGCCCATGCGGCAACTGCAGCTGGGATGAAAATCGGTGGAGGCGGTGGCGCGAATCCAGCGGTCGATGTCTGCAGGCGATGTCACCTCGGGCATTGGGTCGCTGCGCGCGCCGCGCAACGCGTCGAAGGCCGGTTGCGACACCAGTTCGTTTATCTTGTAGAAGGCTTCGCGCAGTTCGCGCAGATCGTAGTCGTCGGCGAGGTAGTTGAAGTGCACCGCGGGCCTGTCGGCCGGATTGGCGGAATTGAGTGCGATGTATCCCCTGCTCGCCGGTCGCAGTTGATCCGCCTGCAGCGTAAAACCCTGCGTCATGCGAATGCGCCGGCCTTCGAATTCACAGCAGATGGGTGCGTAATGATATTGCAGGTTGGGGTATTCGACCTGCTTCGTTACCGCGGATCAAACCGCCGGCTTCCCAGATGTTGGATGCGCCGAATCCGCTGCGCGTGGTCAGCCAGCGCAGGCCGATGGCAAGCTTGTTCCAGGGGCGGGTCGACATGGTGGTAAGTGATCGGTTGGGTACAGTGCCAGGTGCAGTGAATCTTGAGATGGTCCTGCAGGTTCTGTCCCACGCCGGGTAGTTCGTGCGCACGCTTATGCCGTGTTTGTCGAGCTCCGCGCGTGGCCCGATCCCGGACAGCATCAGCAACTGGGGTGATTTTATCGCACCGCAGGCGACGATCACTTCACGCGTCGCGTGGATGTCGTGTTGCGCGCCGCGATACTGCAGGCGTACCCCGGTGGCGCGATGCCCGTCGAGCAACACCTGTTCCACCAGCGCCAGCGTGATCAGTTCGAGGTTGGGGCGCGCCAAGCGCGGGCTTCAGGTGCGCGACCGCGGCGCTGCAGCGGCTGCCGTTACGAATGGTGCTGTCGAGGCGCGCCACGCCCTCGGGCTGGAAACCGTTCAGATCCTGCGAAACACCCTGCCCGGAACTGTCGCCGGCCTGCAGAAAAGCATCGAAAAGCGGGTTTTCGAGTTTGGCGCGCGCCACGCCAAGCGGGCCACTGCCACCGCGCCATTCGTTCTCGCCGCGTTCCGATGTTTCGCCGGCGCGGAAATAGGGCAGGCAATCGGCGTAGCGCCAGCCATCGAGGCCGAGCTCGTCGTTCCAGCGATCGTAGTCGCGCGGGTGTCCGCGCATGTACACCATCGAATTGATCGACGATGAACCGCCGAGCACCTTGCCGCGCGGCAGCTCGATATTGCGCTGCGCGAGGTCGGGTTCCGCCTCGGACTGGTAATTCCAGTTGATCGACGGGTCCTTGTAAACCGAGGACACCCCGGCCGGAATGTGGATCATCAACTTGTTGTCCATCGGCCCGGCTTCGACCACCAGCACGCTGTGTTCGCCGCTTTCGCTGAGCCGATTGGCGAGCACGCAGCCGGCCGAACCGGCGCCGAGGATGATGTAGTCGTATTCAGGCTTCATGGGGGCGCAGCATCGCAATTGTTGTGCATCGGGTCAAATCGCAAATGCGTAATTCGTCTTGGCTAGTCTGCGGGCTTCACCTATGATCGCGCAGTGACGAAGCAGACCTGGATGGCTATGAGCGAAAAATTCGATTTTGACCAGATCATCGATCGTGCCGGCACCAGCAGTAGCAAGTGGGAGAAATACCGCGGGCGCGACGTTTTACCGATGTGGGTGGCCGATACCGACTTCGCGGTGGCGCCGGTGATTCAGCAGGCCGTGATCGAGCGTGCCCGGCACCCGGTCTACGGCTATACCGATCCACCCGCCGAATTGATCGAGGTGATCGTCGAGCGCATGCAACGTCTCTATGGCTGGGAGATACAGCCGCAATGGCTGCTGTTTTTGCCCGGCGTGGTCGGCGCCATCAATTGCGCCTGTCGCAGCATCGGCCAGCCGGGTGATCCGGTGTACACGCCCGCGGTGGTTTATCCCAATATCGCCCAGGCTGCGGAATTGAGCGCGCGCGTGAAACAGCCAGTGCCCATGACCTGGCAACACGGCCGGCCGCTGATCGACCTCGACTGGCTGGATCGGCAAACTCCGCAAGCGGGACAATTACTGTTGTTGTGCAATCCGCATAATCCCGGGGGCACGGTGTATAGCCGCAGTGAACTGCAGCGCCTGGCCGATTTTGCCGAGCGCCATGACCTGTTGATCTGTTCCGACGAGATTCACTGCGAACTGGTGCTCGACGAGGGCAATCAGCACATCCCCATCGGCGCGTTGAACCCGCAGATCGAACAGCGCTGCATCACCCTGATGGCGCCAAGTAAGACCTTCAACCTCGCGGGTATGGGATTTTCATTCGCCATTGTGCCGGACCGCCAGTTGCGAAAGGGAATGTTGCAGGCGCGCAAGGGGATCGTCCCCTATGTTGGCGCGATGGGCTATGCGGCCGCGCAGGCCGCTTACCAGTGGGGTGATGAATGGCGTCGCCAGCTGTGCCAATACCTGGCGGGCAATCGCGACTATCTGCTCGAAGCGATCAATGCCATCGATGGCCTGAAAGCCGGGCCAGTGGAAGCCACCTACCTCGCCTGGATCGACGTGTCCGGGCTCGGGCTCGATGATCCGCCGGGGTTTTTCGAGGCCGCTGGCGTGGGCATGTCGACCGGTCACGAGTTCGGCGACCGCGATTTCATGCGCTTCAATTTCGGCTGCCCGCGCAGCCGCGTGGTGGAAGCCGTCGAGCGCATGCGCAGGGCGGTCGAAGCGCGGACCTGATCACCGGCGCGGCTTTTTTGCCATGTCGTAATTGTCTTTTGATGGGTCGTTCTAGCGCGGCGAGCCTTTGGCGGTTTCGGATACTCTTTTGCGATTACATGATGCGCCGCTTCCTCCGGGGATGGGCGCTTTCCCAAAACTCGAACAAAACAGGTTGATCGATGGCTATTCCTTCTCATGTGAAGTATCTGATTATCGGCGCGGGCATACACGGGCTGTCCACCGCGTATCATCTGGCGCTGCAGCTGAAAGCGAAAGGACGTGGCGATGGCCGCGATATCCTCATCGTCGACAAGAGCGGCATCGCCGCGGGCGCCTCGGGTATCGCCTGTGGCGTGGTGCGCAACAATTACTTCCAGCCGGCCATGCGCGAACTGATGGCGCACAGTGTCGGTGTCTGGGAAACCGATCCCGAAGCTTACAGCTACCACCCGGTCGGCTACATGCAGATCAGCCCGGAAAGTATGCACGAAGACGTCGCCAGCATCGCCCGTCAGCAAAAGGAAATCGGTTACGAGTCGACTTTCATCGAGGGCGAAAAGGATTCGGCCGACTACATGAAGACACTGTTCCACGACTGGCAGGCGAAAGGCATTACCTCGGTGCTGCACGAAAAGCGCGGTGGCTACGCCAACAACACCAAGGCCATGTATGCGCTGGCTACCAAGGCGGAAAACGAGGGTGTGCGCATTCTCACGGGTTGCACCGTCACCGGCTTCAAGAGTGACTCGGCCGGTGGTGCAATCCAGGCCGTGGAAACCGACAAGGGTGAAATTGGCTGCGACCAGATCGTTATCGGTGCGGGCCCCTGGGCCAAGACCGTGTGGGACATGCTGGAGCTGCCGAAGACCGTTTCCATCAAGGGCGCCGACGGCGTCGTGCACGACGATGTGCCGATGTGGATCTACTGGTCGTTGCAGGAAGGTACGCTGGGTGTCGATCCGGACCTGCAGAAAACCAACGACGGCCGGTTCCCGCCGGTGATTCACGTTGACAGCAATGAACCCCTGTACTCGGACTATGATGGCAGCCTGATCACCGACAAGATGTGGGGCATTTACTACAAGCCCGACTTTCACTTCGGTGGCATCCAGGGGGGTGCTGCGCCCTACGCGATTCAGACCGACCCCGACGATGTCGCGGTCGATCCATACGGCGTCGATTCCCCCGATTTCATCGTCGGCGAAGACTTCGCGCACATGTGGACTTCGGCGCTGGCGCACTGCCAGAAGCGTTTCGAGGGGCAGTTCGAGTTTTACAAGAATGAGCCGTCAGGCGGCATTGGATCGTTTACCCCGGACAGCTTTCCGGTGTTCGACGTATTCCGCGAAAACTGCTACCTGGTAGCCGATTCCAACCACGGCTACAAGATGCTCGGCGTCGGCAAGCTGGTGGCCGAAGAGCTGTGTGGTGACAAGAGTGCGCTGCTGGAGCCGTTCCGTTACTCGCGTTACGCCGAGGGCAAGCTGCACCCGGTTTCGCACAGCCCCTTCCCCTGGAGCTGACGTTCGCCGCAATGCGGCGCACGGTCATCCCGGATAACTCCGCGGAGTTTCCGGGATCTTGCAAAAACGCCACCGTCCTAAGATTCCTGCTTTCGCCGGTCCGACGTCTCGGGGAATGACCGGTATCGGGGTCGTTCCGGCGGCCCGAAGTATCGGAATGGCGAGCAGTTACGCAAACCTGTGTCGGGTCCGGTTTGCAAACGCCACCAGCGACAACATCACCGGAACCTCGACCAGCACACCGACCACCGTCGCAAGTGCTGCTCCCGATTTGAGCCCGAACAGGCCGATAGCCACGGCCACCGCGAGTTCGAAGAAGTTTGAAGTGCCGATCAGCGCCGCGGGCGCGGCCGTATCGAAAGGCACCCGCCACAGGTAGGCCCAGCCGTAGGCAATGGCGAAAATGCCGTAACTTTGAATCATCAGTGGAACTGCGATCAATACGATTACCAGTGGCTCTTCGATGATGGTCTGTGCCTGGAAACCGAATAGCAGCACCACGGTTGCCAAAAGGCCCATCACTGAAAACGGTTTCATGCTGGCGGTAAAGTCTGCAATGCCCTGGTGATCGTCGCCCCGATCCAGCCACTTGCGCGTGACGTAACCGGCAGCGAGGGGGATCACTACGTAAAGTACCACCGACAACAGCAATGTTTCCCAGGGGACGACGATGTCGGTGACCCCGAGTAGCAATGCCGCGAGCGGTGCGAAGGCGAACACCATGATGATGTCATTGATCGAGACCTGCACCAGCGTGTAGTTGGCATCACCGCGCACCAGCTGGCTCCACACGAATACCATTGCGGTGCAGGGCGCTACTCCAAGCAGGATCATGCCGGCAATGTATTCGCGTGCAGTCTCGGGTTCCACCAGGCCGGCGAAAATGTGCTCGAAAAACAAAATGCCGAGTGCCGCCATGCTGAACGGTTTTATCAACCAGTTGACCACCAGCGTAATGCACAGGCCCTTGGGTTTTTTGCCAACATCCTTGAGTGAAGCAAAATCGACATTGACCATCATCGGGTAAATCATGATCCAGATGAACACGGCGACTACCAGGTTGACCTGGGCATATTCGAGACCCGCGATCCACTCGAAACTGTTGGGAATCCACGCACCGAGGGTCACCCCGGCAACAATACACAGCCCTACCCAAACGGACAGGTAGCGTTCAAACAATCCCATTGTTAACTCCCCGGAGTTTTTGTCATGGCGGTCGATAACATCACTAGCAACAACTGGAAGCAGGTTTTGCGTTGCTCTGGGCAGGCGTACAGCAGGCCGACTGTGCCTTGCCGTGCTTGATCTGATCGTTACCGTAAACCGGGCTTTCACCGCGTGTCAAAAACGTTTCCCAGGCGATGCCATCGGGATCGAAGACCCAGTTTTTTTCCGACTCGGCATAACAGCAGGTGGTTTCACCTTCCTCGATCATCGGCGCACCGGCGCTTTCCAGGCGTGTATATACTTCGCTGAGTTCGGTGTCGTTCTCCACCTGGATGCCGAGATGGTCAACACCCTTGTTCTCTCCACGCGTGGTAATCGCAAAGTTGACGCGCGGATCGTCCAGCATCCACTTGGCGTAATCCACCTTGGTCACGCTGGGTTCACTGCCGAACAGCGAGTTGTAAAAGGCGATGGAGGCGGTCAGGTCGCTGACCGAGACGTTAAGGTGCATGCGTTTCATTTGAATCTCCGGGAGTCAGTGGGGTGGTGCAGCAATCCGGCATCAGGCTGTCGAGTACCGGTTCGCATAGTTCGGGTTGACCCTGGCAGCAATCTTCCATCAGGAACGACAGCAATTCGCGCGTGCCGCTGAAATCGATGCTGTAAATGATCGAGCGGCCCGCGCGGCGCGATTCCACGAGGCCGGCGTTGACCAGGATTGCCAGGTGCGAGGACAGGGTGTTGTGCGGTACGCCCAGTTGGCGTGCAATCTCGCCGGCCGCGAGGCCGTCGGGCCCGCTTTGTACCAGCAGCCGGAATGCGCACAGGCGCGATTCCTGCGCCAGTGCGGCGAGGCTTTTTACCGTAATCAATGTGTCCATATGTCGACGATAATCGACATATTAAGAAAGGTCAATACCCGCGCACAGATTTTTTCGAGGCGCGGCGAAAGGGTGATAATATTGCGGCTTTACGGGTGATTCCGGGAGGCGCTTTAATTCAATGCTCAAATCTCTGACGCAAGGACTATTGATCTGTCTGTTCGCGGTTCCAGCCTGGGGTGCCAATCCGTTTTGGCTCGAAGGGGCAACGTCTGACCGCCATGAAATCACCGTGTATCGCCACGCGTCCTGCGGTTGTTGCAAGGGCTGGATCAGTCATCTCGAGGATCATCATTTTATCGTCAGGGACGTGACCGTCGACGATGTGAATCGCTTCAAGCAACAGTTCGATGTGCCTACCCAGGCGGCCTCCTGTCATACCGCGGTGATCGATGGCCTGGTCATCGAGGGACACGTGCCCGCACAGGACATCAAGCGCTTGCTGGCCGATCCGGGCGATGTGCGCATGTTAACGGTTCCCGCCATGCCCTCCGGCACGCCGGGCATGGACCCTGTCGGTGCGCGCAAGGATCCGTTTCGAGTGTACTCGATCAGCAATGACAACCAGGTCGACGTGTTCCAGACTTACGCGGATTACTGAAATGCCAGCCACCACCATGACTTACAGGTAACCCGCCATCATGTCTGAAATTTTTGATTACGTTATTGTCGGCGCCGGCTCGGCCGGTTGCGTGCTCGCCAGTCGCCTCACTGAAGATGCCGACGTGAGCGTCGCCCTGCTCGAATTCGGCGGTAGCGACAGCAGCGTTTTTATCCAGATGCCGACCGCGCTGTCGATTCCGATGAACATGAAGAAGTACAACTGGTTCTACGAATCCGAGCCCGAACCCTATCTCGACAACCGGCGCATGCACTGCCCGCGCGGCAAGGTGCTCGGCGGTTCTTCGTCGATCAACGGCATGGTTTACGTGCGCGGGCACGCGATGGATTTTGATGAATGGGAGGCGCAGGGTGCGCGCGACTGGGGCTATCGACACTGCCTGCCGTATTTCAGGAAGGCCGACGACTGGGCCTTCGGCAGCGATGACTACCGCAACCAGGGCGGACCACTGTCCGTCAATAACGGCAACGACATGCAAAACCCGCTGTACCGCGCCTTCATCGAGGCCGGGGCGCAGGCGGGTTATATGAAGACCGACGATTACAATGGCCGCCAGCAGGAAGGTTTCGGGCCGATGCACATGACGGTCAAAAACGGCCGGCGCTGGTCAACCGCCAACGCGTATCTCAAGCCGGCGATGCATCGCCCCAATTTGACGGTGATTACCGGCGCGCTGAGTCAGCGCCTGGTGCTCGATGGGCGGCGCGCCACCGGTGTCGAGTACCTGCGGGCCGGCACGAAACAGGTCATCAGTGCCAGGCGTGAAGTGATCTTAAGTGCCGGTCCGATCGCTTCGCCACAGTTACTGCAACTTTCCGGCATTGGCCCGGGCAAGGTGTTGCAACAGGCCGGCATCGACGTGGTGCACGATTTACCCGGCGTCGGCGAAAACCTGCAGGATCATCTCGAATTTTATTTCCAGTTTCGCTGCGAACAACCGATCACACTGAACGCGGAACTCAATCCCTGGCGCAAGTTCCTCATCGGCGCGCGCTGGCTGCTGACCAAGAAAGGTTTGGGTGCGACCAATCATTTCGAATCCTGCGCGTTTATCCGCTCCAGACCCGGCGTCAAGTGGCCCGACATCCAGTATCACTTCCTGCCCGGTGCGATGCGCTACGATGGCAATGCGGCCTTCGACGGCCACGGCTTCCAGGTGCATGTCGGACACAACAAGCCGAGCAGTCGCGGCAGCATCCGCGTGCGTACCCCGAGCGTGCAGGACAAGCCGGAAATTCGCTTCAACTACCTGCAACACCAGGATGATATCGAGGGCTTTCGCGCCTGCGTGCGCCTGACCCGTGAAATCATCGGGCAGTCGGCCATGGACGTTTATCGCGGTCCCGAAATCCAGCCTGGCGAAGCGGTGCAATCCGACGCAGAAATCGACGCCTTCGTGCGCAGCGCGGTCGAGTCAGCCTATCACCCGTCCTGTGCCTGCCGCATGGGTGAAGATGACATGGCTGTGGTCGATTCCGAAACCCGCGTGCGCGGCATCGAATCACTGCGCCTGGTCGATTCATCGATCTTTCCGACCATTCCGAATGGCAATCTCAATTCCCCGACCATCATGCTGGCCGAGCGCGCGGCGGATATCATCAAGGGCAAGGGCATGCTCGAAGCATCCACAGCGCCGGTCGGTCTTGGCCAGGACTGGGAGACACTGCAACGCTCGGTTGCTAC
>CAWIHJ010000123.1:0-43567 GCA_963835795.1 uncultured Gammaproteobacteria bacterium | reverse complement strand
AGGCCCGCCAGCGCGAGCACGAATTCGACCGGAAAGGCGCTGAACAACGACGCTACCAGGCTGCTGAAGATGCCGAGGAGCAGGTAGCAGACGCCGGTACTCAAGCCGGCCACGTAGCGCTTGTCGGCGTCGGCGTGCGCCTCGGGGCCGGTGCAGATGGCGGCGGTGATGGCGGCGAGGTTGTAGGCAAAACCCCCGAAGGGCGCGAGCAACAGAGTCGTCAGGCCAGTCCAGGTGAGCAGTGGCGAGACAGGCGCCGCGTAACCGGCAGTGCGCAGCACCGCGATGCCGGGAATGTTTTGCGATACCATGGTTACCACGAACAACGGAATGCCGACGCCGATCAGCGCGCTCACAGAAAATTCGGGCACCACCAGCTGCGGCCAGTTGAAGCTCAGCGAAACCTGGGAAAATTCGAGTAAACCCTGCCATTGACACAAAGCGATGCCGACACCGAGCACCAGGATGATGGTGTAGCGCGGCAGCAGAATCTTCGCCACCAGGTATACCGCGAACATCGTCGCCACCAGGCCAACGCGAGTTTCCATCGAGGTAAAGGCATCGACGCCAAACTGAAACAGGATGCCCGCCAGCATGCCGGCGGCCAGCGGCAGCGGTATGCGCTCCATGATGCGTTCGAACCAGCCGGTGATGCCGCTCAGGGTGATCAGTGCGGCCGAAAACAGAAAGGCGCCGGTTGCCTCGGCGAGCGTGATGTCGCCAAGCGAAGTGACCAGCAACGCGGCGCCGGGGGTCGACCAGGCGGTGATGATCGGCATCTTGTAGCGCAGCGACAGGCCGATGCAGGTGACGCCCATGCCGAGGCCGAGCACCATCATCCAGCCGGCAAACTGTTCCATGCTCGCACCAGCGGCCATCGCCGCCTGGAACACGATGACCGCCGAACTGGCGTAGCCGATCAGCACCGCGGTGAAGCCCGCGGCGATGGCGGGTGGATGAAAATAATCGCGCAGTGACAGCTTGGACGAATTCGACATCAGTTAATGGGCACGCTATTTGGCACGGAAGGCGAGAATGACACCGACCATGATAATCGACGAGGCGAGCAGGAATATCAATGACAAAGTTTCGCCGAGGATCAGCCAGGCCAGGATGACGCCGGAAATCGGTTGCAGGAACTGAAACAGGCCGACCCGCGCGATGCCGCCGGTGCCGAGTGCCCAGTACCATAAAATGTAAGCCACGATGGTGACGCCGATCGCCTGGTAGAGCAGCCCCGACCAGGCGTAAAGCCCGGCATTGGCGAGCGTATCCAGGTCGACAACCATCGGCAGCAGCGGCAGCAGCAGCAACGCAAACAGACCGACGCCCCAGAAGGTAGTACCGCGCGCCGAGTAGCCGCTGCGTTGCAGGCGCGCGCCGGCGACGTAACCCAGCGAGGCGAACAGCGTAGAACTCCACACCAGCAGGTCGCCTTCGACGCTGGCCTCGCCTGCCACCGCCGCCGGGTCGTAAAGCAACAGAATTTCACCCGCAAACGCGATACCGCAGCCCAGCCACCACAGCAGGCGCGGCCGCACGCGATCCCAGAAATTGGCGATGGCGCCGGTCATCACCGGCAGTATCGCGAGGATCATGGTGGCGTGATTGGCGGTGGTCAGGTTGACGCCGAGCGTAAACAACAGCGGAAAGGCGATGAAACCGCAGAAACCGGATACCAGTAACAGGTACTTCTGCAAGCGCGTCGCGGGTAACGGGATACGCAGGCCGAGGGTGAGTGGCAGTGCCAGCATGCCGCCGATGATGGTGCGCATGATCGACACGTCGATGGCGCTGATCGCCGACACCGCGACCTTGGTGGCGATCGCCGAGCCACCGAAGATAATGACGCCGGCGAGCGCGGCGATGAAAACCAGTCCGCTCATTGAACGGCTGCCCCTGGCAGGCGTTTAATCGGCGGCGGCGACGCTATGATTTCGAGCTCTCGGCCGCGCGCTGCGCGCGCACCTCTTGCGAACGTTGGACGCGCGCGATGAACCGTTTCCAGCGGCGCTTGATCTTGCGTCGCACGAGGAAGGGAATGGAATCCAACCAGTCGAGCGCGACGGTATCGCCGAGGCCGTCGATGGCCACCAGCCGCGCGCTGTTGGTCGAGGTTTTCTGGAACAGCAGGTTGCCGATGGTCAGGTCGTGATTGAAGATGATCAGGTCATCGAGAAACGCTTGCTGCATTTCCTCGAAGAAAATTTTGAATTCTTCTACCGGGACGCCCTGCGCCAGGTACCAGTTGAGCGGGCGCGCGATTTCACCGTCGTAGTTACGAATCAGTTCCACCACGATACCGCGACCGAGGCTGGTTTCGCACAGGCCATAATACTTCGGCACGTGCGCATTGTCGGTAACGCCGAGTTTTTTCAGGCGCTTGTAGAATTTGATGTCGCGCAGCGTCTGCTCGCTCACCTTCCCGGTCGGAATCTTGATCGCCTGGCGCGGATCTTCCGGGTGGATATAGCAGGCGCGTTCACGGCCTTCGCCGATTGGCTCCGAGATAATTTTCAGCATGCGTGGTCAGTGCTTCAGGCGAGGGTGGTGGTCGAGCTCAGTGAGTATGCCGGCAAGAATAACACGAAGTCTGGCGGCACTGTCATCAACAAATGTCCACGGCGTCTGTTCGCGCATGTAGTTACACTGTGCCAATTCCATCTGGATGGCGTGGAAACCCTGTTGCGGCTGGCCGTAGTGGCGCGTCGTCCAGCCGCCCTTGAAGCGGCCGTTGAGGATGCTGCGATAACCCTCGGCGGCTTCGCAATGGCGCTGCACGGCCTTCTCGATGGCGGGATCACAACTGTTGCCGCTGTTGCTGCCGATGTTGAAGTCGGGCAGCTTGCCGTCGAACAAGTAAGGCACGACCGAGCGAATCGAATGGCAATCGTACAGAATCGCATAGCCGTGCTTTTGCTGAATGCGCTCGAGCTGTTCCTGTAGCGCGTCGTGGTAGGGCTGGTGGTAGTCTTGCTGGCGCTGCGCGATTTCATCGGCCGACGGCGACTGTCCGTCGTGGTAAATCGGTTTGCCGTCGAAAGTGGTAGTCGGACACAGGCCGGTGGTGTTTTGCCCGGGATACAGTGATTCGTCGCCCGGCCCGCGGTTGGCGTCGATGACGTAGCGATGAATCGGGGTGCTGACGACGCTGACGTTGGCCAGCAGTCCTTCATATAGCCGGGTTATGTGCCAGTCGGTATCGGCGAGCGCCTGGCCCTCGGCGTTGAGCCGGTTGAAAATAGCTTCGGGCACTTCGGTGCCACCGTGCGGTTGTGCGAGCAGCAGCGGGCCGTCGCCACGGGTGATCGTGGGCTTCATCAGGCGAGCTCGGGTAGCAGTGCATCGTCGTCGAGGGCCGCGATGATGTGGCGCTCGAACACCATTTGCTTGACTGCGGCGATGTCATCGGCGAGGTAGCGGTCGCCCTCGAGCGGCGGTACCTGCGCGCGCAGGCAGGCCATCACCCGGCGCAATTGCGTGCTGGTTTCTATCGGCCCCCTGAATTCGACGCCCTGGGTACTGATCATCAATTCGATGGCGATGATGTGGGCCAGGTTGTGGTTCATCTCGGTGATGCGACGCGCGCCGTGGCAAGCCATCGACACGTGATCTTCCTGGTTGGCGCTGGTGGGCGTTGAATCGATCGAGCAGGGCGTCGCGCGCTGCTTGTTCTCGGCCATCAATGCGGCCGCGGTCACCTCGGCGATCATGAAGCCCGAATTGAGACCGGGGTCGGGGGTCAGAAAGGCCGGCAGGCCAAAGTTCTGCGCCGGATCGACGGTAATCGCGATGCGGCGTTCAGTAATCGAACCGATTTCGGAGATTGCCATCGCGCACTGATCGGCGGCGAAGGCCACCGGCTCGGCATGAAAATTGCCGCCCGATAGAATCGAGCCATCTTCGATCACCACGATGGGGTTGTCGGTTACCGCGTTGGCCTCGATCTCGAGCGTCTGCGCCACCTGGCGAAACTGGTCGAGGCAGGCGCCCATCACCTGCGGCTGGCAACGCACGCTGTACGGATCCTGTACGCGTTCGTCGTTTTCGCGATGCGATTCGCGAATCGCCGAATCCTCGAGCAAGCCGCGCAATGATTGCGCCGCATCGATCTGGCCGCGCAAACCGCGCAGGGCGTGAATTTCCGGGCGGAAGGGTGCGGTCGAATCCATCAGCGCATCGGTGCTGAGCGCGCCCGAGATCAGCGCGGTCTGCGCCAGGCTCCAGGCGTCGAATAGTCCGGCCAACGCCAGCGCGGTCGATACCTGGGTGCCGTTGATCATGCCCAGCCCCTCCTTGGGGCCGAGGACCAGGGGTTCGAGCCCGCAGGTTTTCAAGGCCGCGGCGGCGGTCATCTTTTGCCCGTTCAAATGCACCTGGCCCTCGCCGATCATGGCCGCGGTCAGGTGCGCCAGCGGCGCCAGGTCGCCCGAGGCGCCGACCGAGCCCTGGCCGGGGATCACCGGTATCAGGTCGTTTTGCAGGAAAGCCTGTAACTGTTCGATGACCTGCCAGCGCACGCCCGAGGCGCCGCGCCCGAGCGACAGCATCTTGAGCACGATGATCAGGCGCACCACGGCGCGCGGTAGCGGTTCGCCGACACCACAGCAATGCGACAGGATCAGGTTGCGTTGCAGTTGCGAGGTCTGTTCGGCCGGGATGCGTTTGCTGGCGAGTTTGCCAAAGCCGGTGTTGATGCCGTAAACCGCGGCGTCGCCCGCGGCTGCTTTTGCGACCACGGCCTGGGCCGCGTCAACGCGCGTCTGGCAGGCCGGATCGATGGTGACTTTGAAGGATTCACGGTAGATGCGGCGCAGTTCGGCGAGCGTGGTTTTACCGGGATTCAGCGTCAGTTGTTCTGTCAAGGCCTTGTCCTCTGTGATAGTGGTCCAAGCATTACCTTAATTTACCGCTTGGACCACTAGTTGGCGAGTTGGTCGAGCGTGTCGCGATAGTTCTGCGCGATCCGCTGTTCATCGGCGTGATGACCCTGGTCGATAATCTTGCGACCACCGACGTAAACATCGCGCACCAGGTTTTCGTTACCGGAAAAAATCCAGCTATCGAGTAAATCGTCGCCGTGGCGGCCATAGAGGCGCGGGTGAGACGCATCGAGTGCGATCAGGTCGGCGCGATATCCGCTTGCGATGCTGCCGATGCGTCGGCCGCAAGCCTGGGCACCACCGCTGAGCGCGCCATCGAGCAGGTTGCGCCCGGTGTTGGCAACGCCCGGCGCAACCAGCACGTTGCGGCGCCGCGTCTGCAGGCGCATGCCGTATTCCAGCCAGCGCAGTTCCTCGACCGGATCGATGGAGATGTGGCTGTCGGAGCCGATGGCCCAGGCGCCCTGCTGCTCGGTGAATTCAACGGCGTTGAAAAATCCGTCGCCGAGGTTGGCCTCGGTCGTCGGGCACAGCCCGGCCACGCAGCCACTCTGCGCCATACGCGAAGTTTCCGCTGGCGTCATGTGCGTAGCGTGGATCAGGCACCAGTGATCATTGACGTCGAAGTTGTCGTAGACCCACTCCACCGGGCGCTGCCCGCACCAGGCCTGGCAATCATCGACTTCTTTGGTCTGTTCGGCGATGTGCAGGTGGATCGCGGCGAGGCCGTCGAGCGAGCCGATGACCTCGCTCAACAGTTCGCGGTTGATCGCGCGCAACGAGTGCGGCGCGATGCCGACCGAGCTGTTGGCATCGCCGCTGGTAGCCTGTTGCAGAGTTTTGACGATCTCGATAAAACCGTCGGCATCGTTCAGAAAACGCTTCTGGCCGTCGAGCGGGTCGGCGCTGCCGAAGCCGCCATAGCGGTACAACACCGGTAACGCGGTGAAGCCGATGCCGACCTGGCGCGCGGCCTGCAGGCAGTGCAGGCTCATTTCGGCGCGATTGTCGTAGGCGCTGCCGTCGAGGTTGTGATGCAGGTACTGAAATTCGCCGACGCAACTGTAGCCGGTCTTCAGCATTTCCAGGTAAAGCTGCGCGGCGATGTGTTGCAGGTGTTCGGGCTGAATGCGTTCGAGGTAGTGATACATCACCTTGCGCCAGGTCCAGAAGCTGTCGGCGCTGTCGCCGGCGCGCTCGCCGAGGCCGGACATCGCGCGTTGATGCGCATGCGAGTGGACGTTGGGAATGGCGGGGATCATTACCTGCGCGCGTTCCCCCTCGGAGTAAGCGGTATCCGGCGCTATGCTATCGATATCGCCGTTGTCATCGATGGTGATTGCGACGCCTTCGGCCCAGCCATCTGCGAGCAGGGCTGAAGCCGCCCAGATCTTGCCTGTCATCAATAATGCCCGTGTTGCAATTGTTTGCCGGGCAGCGTATCATACTTGTCTATACAAGTATAGAGCACCACAAAATTAATGGCACAAACCTTGCTCACCAATGCAACCCTCGCCTGCGTCGATGGCGACGCCGGCTATGGCCTGCGCGCGGCGTCTGCGTTGCTGGTTGAAGGTGACACGATCAGCTGGATTGGGCCGATGGCCGATTGCCCGCAGGTCGCTGACGCCGAGGTTTACGATTGCGCGGGCAAGCTGGTCACGCCCGGGCTGATCGACTGCCACACGCACCTGGTCTACGCGGGCGACCGCGCCGACGAATTCGAACTGCGCCTCGAAGGCGCGAGCTACGCCGAGATCGCCGCAAGCGGGGGCGGTATCGTGTCCACCGTCAGCGCCACGCGGGCGGCGAGCGTCGAACAACTGGTCGAACAAGCCTTGCCGCGGTTGCGCCAGTTGATGCGCGAAGGCGTGACCACGGTCGAGATCAAGTCGGGCTACGGGCTCGACACGGCCAATGAAATCAAGATGCTGCGCGCCGCGGCGATGCTCGAGCACGAACTGGGTTTACGTGTGCACAAGACCTTCCTCGGCGCGCATGCCCTGCCGCCCGAATATATCGATCGCGCCGACGACTACATCGCGCTGGTGTGCGAAGAAATGCTGCCCGCCGCGCATGCCGAGGGCCTGGTCGACGCGGTTGACGTGTTCATCGAATCGATTGCCTTCAGCCGCGCGCAGGGCGAGCGCGTGCTGGCCGCGGCGCAGCAGCTCGGCTTGCCGATCAAGGCGCACGTCGAACAGCTCAGCGACCTCGGTGGCGCGGTGATGGTGGCGCGACGCGGTGCGCTGTCGGTCGATCACATCGAATACCTGGCGCCGGCGGACGTCGCCGTGCTTGCCGAACACCACTGCGTTGCGGTGTTGCTGCCGGGCGCATTCTACGTGCTGCGCGAGCAACAGTTGCCGCCGCTCGCCGCATTGCGCGAGCACGGCGTGGCGATCGCGCTGGCGACCGATTCGAATCCGGGCAGCTCACCGCTGCACTCGCTGCTGCTGACCATGAACATGGCCTGTACCTTGTTTCGCATGACGCCGGCCGAGGCGCTGCGTGGCATTACCCAAAACGGCGCGCGCGCACTCGGCATCGGCGAGCTTACTGGTTCGCTGGAAACCGGCAAGCTGGCGGATCTCGTGGTGTGGGACGTGGACCGGCCCGCGCTGCTCAGTTATCGCATCGGCATGAACCCCTGCGTCGACGTCATGCAGGCGGGCAAATGGCGGCAGGTGTCGGCATGAGCGCGATACTTGACAGTTTCGATGACATCAGCAAGTCAGGCCCCGAGCCGATTTACCAGCAGATCAAGACCACCATCCAGCAACGCATCGACAGCGGTGAATGGCCGGCCGGGCAAAAGCTGCCGTCTGAAAACGAACTGGTCGGCGCACTCGAAGTCAGCCGCATGACGATCAATCGCGCACTGCGCGAACTGACCCAGCAGGGTTTGATCCGGCGTGTGCACGGGCTAGGCTCGTTTGTCGCGGAAACCCCGCGCCACGCCAGCCTGATCGAATTGCAGGATATCGCGCTGGAAATCGAGCAGGACGGCAAACGTCACCATTCCCACATACTGCAACAGCAAACGGTGTGCGCGAGCGCGCCGATTGCCGTGCAACTGGGATTGCCGACCGCGCAGGAAGTGTTTTATATCTGCGTCGTGCACTTCCAGGACAATTTGCCGATCCAGCTCGAGTCGCGCTACGTGAACCCGGCCGCGATGCCTGAGTTCATGGTGCAGGACTTTACCCGGATTACGCCGACGGCCTACCTGCTGGAACAATTCAAGCCCGACGAAATGGAACACCGCGTGAGCGCGGTGATGCCGGATGCGTCGACGCGTGACTTGTTGGGCATGCTGGACGGGCAACCCTGCCTGCAATTGATTCGACGCACCTGGCACCAGCAGCAGGTGGTCACCCACGTGACATTAACCTATCCCGGGGATCGCTACGAACTCGGCGCGCGTTATGCCACCAACGAATACCAGCTGCGCTAGCAGCCAAAGATTACTGACCTGGTTAAGAGGATACCGAAATGCCATTAGATAGAACCGACAGCAGCCGAAAAATCCGCGCGCCACGCGGCAGCGAACTCACCTGCAAGAGCTGGCTCACCGAAGCGCCCTACCGCATGATTCAGAACAACCTCGATCCCGAGGTGGCGGAGAAGCCGGAACAGTTGATCGTCTACGGCGGCATCGGCCGCGCCGCGCGCAACTGGGAATGCTACGACAAGATTCTCGAATGCCTGCGCGAACTGAACGACGACGAGAGCCTGCTGGTGCAGTCCGGCAAACCGGTCGGCGTGTTCAAGACGCACGTCGACGCGCCGCGCGTGCTGATCGCCAACTCCAACCTGGTGCCGGCCTGGGCCAACTGGGAACACTTCAACGAACTCGACCGCAAGGGCCTGATGATGTACGGCCAGATGACCGCGGGCTCGTGGATTTACATCGGCAGCCAGGGCATCGTGCAGGGCACTTACGAAACCTTTGTCGAAGCCGGTCGCCAGCACTTCAACGGTGATACTCGTGGCAAGTGGATCCTGACCTCAGGCCTCGGCGGCATGGGCGGCGCGCAGCCGCTGGCGGCGACCATGGCCGGTTACAGCATGCTGTGCATCGAGTGCGATGAATCGCGCATCGATTTCCGCCTGCGCACACGTTACCTCGACAAGAAAGCCGAATCGCTCGATCAGGCGCTAAAGATGATCGACGATGCCTGCGCCAAAGGCGAGGCCGTATCGGTTGGCTTGCTCGGCAACGGCGGGGAAATCCTGCCCGAGCTGATCAAGCGCGGGGTAAAACCCGACATCGTCACCGACCAGACCTCGGCGCACGATCCGGTGAACGGTTACCTGCCGATCGGCTGGAGCATGGAGCAGTGGGCGATGAAGCGCAACACCGATCCCGAGCTGGTTGCCGCCGAGGCGCGCAAGTCGATGGCGGTGCACGTGCGCGCGATGCTCGAATTTCACGCAGCAGGGCATTCCGACCGTGGATTACGGCAACAACATTCGCCAGGAAGCTTTCGACCAGGGCGTCAAGAACGCCTTCGATTTTCCCGGTTTCGTGCCGGCTTACATTCGCCCGCTGTTTTGCCGTGGCGTCGGCCCGTTTCGCTGGGTGGCGCTGTCCGGTGACCCGGAGGACATCTACAAGACCGACGCCAAGGTCAAGGAACTGATCCCCGACGACCCGCATCTGCACAACTGGCTCGACATGGCGCAAGACCGCATCAGCTTCCAGGGGCTGCCGGCGCGCATCTGCTGGGTCGGCCTCGGCGATCGCGATCGCTTAGGCGTAGCCTTCAACGAAATGGTCAAAAGCGGTGAGCTCAAGGCCCCGGTGGTGATCGGCCGCGATCACCTCGACTCCGGTTCGGTGGCTAGCCCCAACCGCGAAACCGAATCGATGCTGGACGGTTCCGACGCGGTCTCCGACTGGGCGCTGCTCAACCTGCTGCTGGCGACCTCGGGCGGTGCGACCTGGGTATCCTTCCATCATGGCGGCGGCGTCGGCATGGGTTACTCGCAGCACGCCGGTCTCGTCATCTGCTGCGACGGCACCGACGCCGCGGCGGCGCGCATCAAGCGCGTGCTGTGGAACGACCCGGCGAGTGGCGTCATGCGCCACGCGGATGCGGGCTACGACATCGCCAAAGAGTGCGCCAAAGAACACGGACTCAACCTCGGCGCAATCGAGTTGTGAAGCGTTTGATCGTCTGCCTGACCGCTGGGCTGTTCAGCCTGGCGGTCAGCGCCATGGAACTGGGCGACGCCAAACCGCCGACCCAGCAGCAGTTGCGACAATTGTTGACCGGCAACACCATCCAGGGCGAATGGGATGGGCGTCCTTTCACCCAGCACTTTGATATCAGCGGCTCGACCCGCTACCGCGAAGGCGACGGACCGCAAAGTCTTGGCACCTGGAGCGTCAATGCAATGGGTCAATACTGCTCGGTGTGGCCGCCCTCGCCCACCGAGGCCTGCTACGACGTCCTCGTCAAGGGCAACAACCTGCTGTGGAAATCCGGAGGCAAGCTCCACCCTTCGATTATCAGCGAAGGCGATTTTTTCTAATACGCATCCCCACCCCGTCATTCCCGCACCCTTTTCCCCGTCATTCCCGCGCAAGCGGGAATCTTTAGAAGGTGGCATCGTTATGAGATTCCCGCTTGCGCGGGAATGACGGGTGAGGAGGGGACGGGAATGACGGGTAAGGAGGGGCGCGGGAATGACGGGTAAGGAGGGGCGCGGGAATGACGGGTAAGGAGGGGCGCAGGAATGACGGGATGAAACGCAGGAATGACGTCAGGATATGGCCTTGAGGTACTTGCGGATGGCGTGCGACGCGGCGGTGAAGCCGAAAGCGGCGGTGACGCCGACGAAGGAGCCGATACCGCTGTTGCAATCGAGCGTGGTGCGCTCCGGCGATTCCGGTTTTTCGTGGCTAACGGTGCCGTCGCCCGTGGGGTAGCGCGCCTGCTCGGCGGAAAATACGCAGTCCATCGCGTAGCGGCGTTTGGGGTTGCGGCTGTAGCCGAGCTTGCTGGCGCAGATGTGCGCGTACCGTCGCGAGCAGCGGATCGTTGAAGGTCAGGGTCAGGTCCTTGACCATGATCTGTGTCGGGTCGCTGCGCCCGCCGGCGCCACCGGTGGAGATGCAGCGGATCTTGTTGCGCCGGCAATGGTGCATCAGGCTGAGCTTGTGGCTGACGTGGTCGATGGCGTCGATGACGTAATCGAACTGCGCAAAATCGAACTTATCGATGCTGCCGCGCGTGACCAGGTCATCGACGGCCGTGCACTCGCACTCGGGATTGATGCCGAGGATGCGTTCGCGTAAGACCTCGACCTTGGCCTGGCCGATGGTGGCGTCGAGGGTGTGGATCTGGCGATTGGTATTGCCGATATCGATGTCGTCGTGATCGATCAGCGTGATCCGCCCGATGCCGGAGCGCGCACAGGCCTCGGCCGCCCAGGAGCCGACACCGCCGATGCCGACGATACAGAAATGCGCGCCTGCGAGGTGTGGCAGGGCGGATTCGCCGAAAACCCGGCCGAGGCCCTCGAAGCGACTCTTATAGGATGGGGTCAACAGGAACACCCGGTTGCTTGAGCAGATGCGCCTAATGCTAACTCAAACCGGTTGTGCTGTGCCCATTAAAATCGATGCCGAAAGTCCGCGGCAACTCTAGTGCAGGTAAATATGTTGCAAACTGTGAATGGGGTTTGGTCTGGCCCGGAACAGTGATTACAATGTGGCGCCATCATGAAACCAATCTTATCCCTGTGAGTACTGCCTGTTTGTTCACCATTTCGGCACCGTCCGGTGCCGGCAAAACCAGTCTGGTCAAGGCCTTGCTGGAAAAACGCGACAGCGTCGCGGTATCGGTATCGCATTCGACGCGCGCGAAACGCCCCGGCGAAGTCGACGGCGCTGGCTTATCACTTCGTGACGCTCGCCGAGTTCGAGGCAATGGTGGCCGATGATGCGTTTCTCGAGCATGCGCGCGTATTCGACAATTGCTACGGCACCGCGCGCGCCTCGGTGGAAGCCCTGCTCGCCAGCGGCAAGCACGTCATCCTCGAAATCGACTGGCAGGGCGCGCGCCAGGTCAAGGCAAAACTGCCGGACACCGTCGGCATCTTCATCCTGCCGCCGTCGCGCGAACAACTCGAACAACGCCTGCGGGCGCGTAAAACCGACGATGAAGCCGTCATTGCGCGGCGCATGCGCGACGCCGATCGCGAAATGTCACACTACGGTGACGCCGAGTACCTGGTCATCAACGACGATTTCGATCAAGCTCTGCTCGACCTCGATGCGATCATTCACAGCCAGGGTTTGAAGCTCGCCCGCCAGCGCTTGAAACACCAGGCGCTGATCGACTCGATTCCAGCCGCAATCGACTAAAATACCCAACAAACGTCATTCCTGCGCAGGCAGGAATCTTTCAATTGCGCCATTGTTATAAGATTCCTGCCTACGCAGGAATGACGGGGTCTAATCCGGTTAGTATTTATTTGTTTTAAGTCTTTAGATTTGCAAGGTTTTCCGCTATCATTGCGCCCCTTTTTTGATCCGGACCCATTCGCATGGCGCGCATAACCGTAGAAGACTGTCTCGAACACGTAGAAAACCGTTTTGACCTGGTGTTACTGGCCGCCCGACGCGCACGACAGATTTCCCAGGGAGCCGAACCACTGGTGCCCGCCGAAAATGACAAGCCCACCGTTATCGCCTTGCGCGAAATTGCGGAAAACCTGATCAATGACGCATCCATGGACGAAATGGAAGCCCAGGCTCAAATCGAAAAGATTTCTACCGACGACGATCTCATCCGCCAGATCGCCCAGGCCAGCATGGAAATGAACGAAGTCACCACCGAATAAGCACTTCGTTTTTGTCAAATTTGTAACACTGCAACGGCCGCTTTAGCGGCCGTTGCTTTATGCGGCCTGCACCTTGTAAATGTGTTATAAAACCCCATTAACATATCATCTTTCCTTATATTTGGAGCGCAATGGGGGCGAACTACGCCAATCTGTTTGAAGTGATTGCCGGTAACGTGGGTACCGAGCGAGGGTGGTACCCGTATTTCCGAACTGTGTACCGAGCTCGAGACCTACCTGGAACCGGCGCAGGTCGAAGAGATTTACCGCGCCTACCTGCTCGGCGCCGAGGCCCACCAGGGGCAGAGCCGGGTCTCGGGCGAGCCCTATATCAGCCACCCGGTCGCCGTCGCGCGCATCCTCGCGGAAATGCGCATGGATAGCCGCAGTATCATCGCCGCGATCCTGCACGACGTGATCGAAGATACGACCACGGCCAAGGAGCAGATCGCCGAGCAATTCGGTAACGAGGTCGCCGACCTGGTCGACGGTGTCAGCAAGCTGACGCAGATCGATTTTCGCAGCAAGGCCGAGGCGCAGGCGGCAAATTTTCGCAAGATGATGCTGGCGATGGTCAAAGACATTCGCGTCATTATCATCAAGCTGGCCGATCGGCTGCACAACATGCGTACCCTCGAAGCCATGCCGCCGCACAAGCGCCGCCGCATCGCCCGCGAAACCATGGACATCTACGCGCCGATCGCCAATCGCCTGGGCATCTTCAAGATGCGCCACGAACTGCTCGACCTGTCGATCAAGGCGGCTTACCCGATGCGCTACCGTGCGTTGGTAAGCGCCTGCAAGGAAGTGGTCGGCTATCGCAAGGAAATCTTCAACACCATAGAAGCCGCTATTCGCCAGCGCCTCAAGGACAGCAATATCGACGCCACGGTCAAGTATCGGCAGAAGAATATCCACAGTATTTACCGCAAAATGAAGGAGAAAAAGCTCAGCTTCAAGGAGTTGACCGACGTCTTTGGCGTGCGCATCATGACCGAATCGGTGGACGACTGTTACCGCGTGCTGGGCGTCATGCACAACCTCTACAAGCCGTTGCCGGGCAAGTTCAAGGATTACCTGGCGATTCCGAAGACCAATGGCTACCAGTCCCTGCACAGCAGCCTGTTCGGTCCGCACGGGGTGGCCATCGAGGTGCAGATCCGCACCGTCGAAATGGATTATTTCGCCGAATCCGGTATCGCCGCGCACTGGATTTACAAGGAAGGCGAGAGCACCACCACCAGCGCGCAGACACGCGCGCTGGAATGGCTCAAGAACCTGCTCGAAATGCAGCAGATGTCGGGCAGCTCGCAGGAGTTCCTGGAGAGCGTCAAGGTCGACCTGTTTCCGGACGAAATCTACGTGTTTACGCCCAAGGGCGATATAAAGAAGCTGCCGCGGGGTTCTACCGTCGTCGACTTTGCCTACGCGGTGCATACCGATGTCGGCAACACCTGCGTGGCGGCGCGCATCGATCACCAGATGTCACCGCTTGGCAGCCGCCTGTACAACGGCCAGACCATCGAAATCATTTGTTCCGAGGCGAGCCGGCCGCACCCGAGCTGGCTCGATTTCGTGCATACCGCCAAAGCGCGCACCAACATTCGTCACTTCCTCAAATCGCTGCAGCGCACCGAGGCAGTATCGCTGGGCCAGCGCCTGTTGCAGCGTTCCGTGAGCCAATATCAAGGGTAGCGACGTCGAGATTACCGAGAGCATGCTGAAAAAAGTGCTCGATCAATACCACATCGAGGACGAGCAGGAGTTGCTCGCCGAAATCGGCCTGGGTAATCGTAATTCGAGCCTGGTGGCAAAAGCGCTTTTCGATGTCGAGGACGATGTCACCGGCTTCGACGATACCGGCAAGCCACTGGCGATCAAGGGCACCGAGGGCATGGTCGTGTCGTTCGCCAAATGCTGCCGTCCGGTGCCAGGCGATCCCATCTCCGGCTTCATGTCGTCGGGCAAGGGCATCGTCATTCATCAGCGCGACTGTCCCAACATGACCGAACGCAGTAAGGAAGACCGGCAGTTGTCGGTGCAGTGGTCGGATAATGTCGAAGGCGAATTCCTCGCCTATTTGCGCGTGCAGGTGGCCAACCAGCGTGGCGTGCTGGCAACACTCGCGGCGACCATCGCCAATACGTCTTCCAACATCGAGCACGTCAACCTGACCGAAAAGGACGGCCGCATCTCGACCATCGAATTCGTGATCACGGTGCAGGACCGCATCCACCTCGCGCGCATCATGAAAAAACTGCGCAGTCTCGCCGTGGTAAACCGCATCTGGCGTAAATAGACTTTGCCGATCGGCGCAAACGCCTCATAATCCGGGTTTTTCCAAAGGAGAGGCACGATGGCAAAAACCATTATTCATACCGATGCCGCGCCGCAGGCGATCGGAACCTATTCGCAGGCCGTCAAGGTCGACAACACGGTTTACATTTCCGGTCAGATTCCGCTCGATCCTGCCAGCATGGAAGTCGTCGAAGGCGGTATCAAGGCCGAAATTACGCGCGTCTTCGACAATCTGCAAGCCGTTGCCGAGGCTTCCGGTGGCAGCCTGGCCGACGTGGTCAAACTGAATATCTTTCTCACCGATCTGACCAACTTCCCGACCGTCAATGAAATCATGGCGCAGTATTTCTCCGAGCCCTACCCGGCACGCGCTGCCATCGGTGTTGCCGCATTGCCCAAGGGTGTTGGCGTCGAGATGGATGCGGTGCTGGTTGTCGACTAGCCGGCCTTACGCATCGCAGGAACCAGGGCTCGAATGGAACACTGGTCAACACAGGGACTGAGGTATCTGAAAGGCGTCGGCCCCAAGGTGGCCGAAAAGCTGCACAAGCTGGGATTGAACAACCAGCGGGATTTACTGTTTCACCTGCCGCTACGCTACGAAGATCGCACCTTTGTGTCGCCGCTGGGTTCGCTACAACCCGGGCAGCGCAGCCAGATCGAGGCCGAGGTGTTGCAGGCCGGCGTGCAATTCCGCCGCATGGGCCGCTCGCGGCGCGTGCTGGTGGCGAAGCTCGCCGATAACACCGGGGTGATCACCGCGCGCTTTTTCTTCTTCAATGCGCGCCAGCAACAGTTGTTCGAGAAGGGCAACTGGTTGCGTTGCTACGGGGAGGTGCGCTCGGCGCTCGGTGAACTGGAGATGATTCACCCGGAAGTCGAACGCATCGATGTCGATGATCCGGCACCGCTCTCTGCCACTTTGACCCCGATTTACCCCACGACCGAAGGCCTGCACCAGTTGACGCTGAAACGTATCCTCGCGCAGGTGATCGACCAGCTGCAGGCGGACGGCGTTGCCGAGACTTTACCCGAGGACTGGCTCGAGCAGAATAACTTTCCGGGATTCACCTCGGCGATGATCGATTTACATCGCCCGGAGAGTCGCAGCGACAGCGATTTGATCACGCACAATCGTCACCCGGCGCAGCATCGTTTCGTGGTCGAGGAACTGGCCGCGCATCGGCTCGCGCTACTGGAACGCAGGCGTCAACTGCGCGCCCGCAAGACACCGCGCATCGTGTCCGATGCAGGTTTGCAGCAGCAGTTCCTGCAAAACCTGCCGTTTGAATTGACCGCGGCCCAGCAGCGGGTTCTCGCGGAAATACTGCAGGATTTAAGCGCCGGCAAGCCGATGATTCGCCTGGTGCAGGGCGATGTCGGCTCGGGTAAAACCGTGGTCGCTGCGCTGGCCTGCCTGCCGGCCGTTGGCTCGGGCTACCAGGTGGCGATGATGGCGCCGACCGAAATACTCGCCGAACAGCATTTCCAGAACCTGTGCCTGTGGCTTGCAGCCGCTGGGTATCACGGTGCTGACCCTGGTGGGCGCCGACAAGGGCAGGAAACGCGAAAGCAAACTGGCCTTGATCGCCTCCGGTGAAGCGCAGGTAGTAGTCGGTACCCACGCACTGTTTCAGGCCAGCGTCGAATTTCATCGCCTGGGGTTTATCATCTTCGACGAGCAGCATCGCTTCGGCGTCGATCAACGGCTCGCGCTGCAGAAGAAGACGCGTGACGGTGAAATGCCCCACCAGCTGATCATGACGGCGACGCCGATCCCGCGCACCATGGCGATGTCCATTTATGCCGATCTCGACTACTCGCAGATCGACGAGCTGCCCCCGGGGCGCAAGCCGGTCACCACGTCGATCGTTTCCGAACAGCAGCGCGGCAGCCTGATCGAACGGGTGGCCAAATCCTGTGCCGAAGGTGGCCAGGTCTACTGGGTTTGTACGCTGGTCGAGGAATCCGAGGTGTTGCAGTGCGAGGCCGCCGAAATCACCCATGAAACGCTGACGCGACAGTTACCGCAGCTTAGCGTCGGACTGGTGCACGGGCGCATGAAAGCGCGCGAAAAAGAAGCCGTGATCAGCGCTTTCAAGCAAGGCGACATCCACATCCTGGTGGCGACCACGGTGATCGAGGTCGGTGTCGACGTGCCCAACGCCAACATCATGATTATCGAAAACCCGGAACGCCTCGGGCTGGCGCAAATTCACCAGCTGCGCGGCCGCGTCGGGCGCGGGGCGCGCGAAAGCTTCTGTATCCTGTTGGTCAAAAATCAGTTATCCAGCCAGGTGCGGGCGCGCCTGGACATCATCCGCTCCACCCAGGACGGTTTTGAAATTGCCGAGAAAGACCTCGAGTTGCGCGGTGCCGGTGAGGTATTCGGCACCCGCCAGACGGGCGAGATGAGTTTTCGTATCGCCGACCTGATGCGCGATCAGCAATGGTTTCCGCAGGTCGAAGCGCTGGCCAAACTGATGCAGCAACCCGAGTACCGGGAAGAACGCGCGGAACTGTTGCGCAACTGGATCGGCGAACGCCAGGACTACACCGACGTCGGCTAGTTGCGCCTAAGCTGTCATTCATAAATATAAGGTATTTGGCAACTTTCGACACTTTATAGCCGTTAGAGCTAAGACAAAAATTAATCGACACTAATTCTTTGGTCCCTATCAGGAAAATCACAAAAGGGGACGGAGGGATTAATATTAAATCCCTCCGCCCCCTTTTTACGACCGTCCCCTTTTACGCAATCAATTTGACCCCACAACGCGAGGTGATGTGGTAGTAAATGGAAGTGATCGCAGTTGTCGTTTTATACCTCATGAATTCAATTTATGAAGCTAATTAATAACCTCCATTAGATTGCCCGCAACAGTCGTTATTACAATGACACCGCTGTTAGGAGAATGCCGGGGAAAGTATACTTATTCAGTATAACTTGCCAATTCAGACCTTAGGCAATAGGTATACTGTCCAATGAAGTGCTTTTCTGGAGAGACAAAGTGACTTTAAAATCTTGCATCAGAATACTCGCAGCTCTGTGTTATCTAGTCGTGCTCAGTGGATGTGTTGGCGTTGCATTGATCCACGAGCAAACCGTTACCGAAGAGGCTACTAGCTGGGAACTGACGAATAAACCTGGATACATTCACATAGATCCAGAGCAACCGAGCATCGAGAAGGATGATGCACTGGGTGCCTGGGGGTCCCCGGAAAGAACGAGACACGAAGGCCAGGACGAAATCTGGGTGTATCGGCGAGAATTGGCGTGGTCAGGTCCGTTTGTAATAATAGGTTTTATACCTGTGCCACTAGTTATGCCAGTTGGCTATCGAAACACCCACCTTTATTTTACGGATGATGTTCTAACAAAAGTTGTCCGTGAGTTTGGAGGCCCTACTGGTGCTATATGTGGTCTTAGCTGGGACTGGAGTGCTGGCTCAGGCTGGTCATTTTATTGCGGTGAAATGTGATTCCTGTAGGTTTCATATTTATTCGTTTAGGATTACCCTTGTATAACTCCCGGGAAGACACATTAAATTCCTGATTTCCGAGGGCAGTATATTCAATTAAACAAAAGAATTAAACAAATGGGGACGGAGGGATTAATATTAAATCCTCCGTCCCCTTTTATGTCCCCATTTTATGGTTAAGCCACTGAGTATTTCAGTTGCTTGTCCATCTCATCTAACAGTTTTATGTTCATGTATTTTCGAGTTCCCCAGTTGGTTGCCGAGACGTGTCGTAACCTGGCCGCGACCAGCATCAATGCCGAGTGACCATCCGGAAAGGCGCCAACCACCTTGGTCCGACGCCGCAAAGGCCACAAAAGGGGACGGAGGGATTAATATTAAATCCCTCCGTCCCCTTTTTCGCAAATAAATTGAAAACCGGGGCTGATGACTTTAGCTTTCACTTTGGCTTCATGTGGAAGTGGACTAATCCTGATGAGGCTAGTGTGCGCCTATCGTCAACATCGCTAGAAAACTTGAAACAGCAAAAAGCCGGTATAACTCACAGCAAGCATAAACTTCATCCAGGACAGGGGGTAAATTTTCGTGTTGGCACCTAACAATCGCATGTAGCCGGACGCAGCAAAGCTGCGCCGCTGATGCGGGGCGTTATGAGCGCTTTCAACACTCTGAAAATTTCCGGCAAAACTGTATAATCCCCGAATGGACATTCACTCACTAAGCACATCTGAACGAATTCTGCTAGCCGAAGAGCTCTGGGATAGTGTCCACGACAAATCGGATGAAATTGAACTTTCATCCGAGCAGGTCAAACTGCTCGAAGTCAGGCTGGCGGCGTACGACGAAGATGGTGAGTCCGGGGATTCCTGGGAAAACGTAAGGGCCAGGATTCAAAGCACCCTATAAGTGGCTTATAAGCTATCCATTCGGAAGGAAGCCGAAGCTGATATCGCTGAAGCCTATCAATACTATGAAAGTTGTCGTGAAGGGCTGGGCACAGATTTCATGCTTTGCATCGATGAGTCGCTGTCTAGGATACAACGTAATCCAAAACAGTTCCGGTCTGTTCTAGATAGAATAAGAAGAGCTCTAGTAAAGAAATTTCTGTATGGGATTTATTACACACTTTCTGAAAACGAAGTAATCGTATTGGCGGTCACTCATGCTCGACGCAACCCGAAGCATTGGCAATCACGCTCATAACAAACGCATGCAGCCGGACTTCGGCGAGCTGGCGCCCCCTCAGCCGCTGATGCGAGGCGTTATGCGACTAGGTGAATAGATACCAATGGTCATATTGAGAGCCACACAAAAAGTATTGAAGTCGATTCCACGTTCATTGGAGAAGGATAGTTCGTCGGATACAGCACTCGGTGACTGGTACGTAAATCGAGTAGTTATTGATCGCCAACCATTATTGTTATTTGTCAGTTCAAAATCGTTACTTACAATGTTGGCACCAGCACGAAATGTCAAAACCATACCAGAGCGTCTATCTATTCTCATTACCGACAGATTACGGAGGCTAGGTATAGAAGATCACTTGGTCGATTCAGAATTGAGTGCCATGCAAGATGTGCAAGTGGGTCCAACCCAAGATAGGTCAGTTACAGGTACGATGGTGGATTTTGCGAAGGCCCTGCCATACTACCTCCCCATTGAAGGCTGGAGCGAATCTGATCTTCAGATTGTTGAAGACAGAATATCGGAAACTCCCTGTAGATGCGGTCATTCGTCCAAGAAAACTATCTGGCCTATTGATGTTGCTCCAAGATTACTAGGAGAGAGGTGGCAATAATCAGACACCAGGCAATAAACAGTCGTCGCAGAACAATCGCATGCAGTCGGGCCCTCCGCTCGCTGCGCGCCGCTGATGCGAGGCATTATAAGTCATGAAATTAATCATCAATATCATTGGAATAATCGGAATTCTGATTTGTTTTGTGGGATTCATGTATCAGTATCGTGCGCGGAATCACCTAAAGAATCAAAACACATTACAGATAACGCTAATTAATTCTTTTAGACGCGGCCAAATTGAGGATTACTCCAACATTGGAAAAAAATATCTAAGCAGGTCGGATAATTGTGCAGTTATTGGGGTTAGCATGGTGCTGGGCTATGCTATCTTTTCTGGAATATTTGAATGAAAGGCAAATTATGAAAACAAAAGGGGACGGAGGGATTAATATTAAATCCCTCCGTCCCCTTTTACGGTTCAGCCGGACTTCGGCGAGCTGGCGCTCGCCTCAGCCGCTGATGCGAGGCGTTAGGCGTTTTTGAAAAAACTCGGACAATTATAACTATGGATGGGGAATTAGTAATTTTTGGAATTCTAGTATTGTCATTTATTGGCTCTTGCATATTCCTTATTAAACTCATCTACCATAGCTCGATAATGCTAGGAAACCTAAAGAGCGACAAAGCCGGATTTCTTGCGGAACACAAAAGGGGACGGAGGGATTAATATTAAATCCCTCCGTCCCCTTTTACGTTAGAGTTTTCTCCAATCAAATGATATTTAAAAAATTACTCGTCATAGTCGTCGTAGCAGCCGTCGTGCTTATTCTGGGCGCAGTAACAATTGGGTTGGGAAAAATACTTTCTTTTGAAGCTTTTTTTGGACCGCGCGGAGGAATGATGGAGTTAGCTGTATTGTCTTTTTGTGTGGGATTGGTCGGCGTATATTGGCTAATAAGAGTTCACATACCCAGGGTAATGGCGCAAAGAAAAAAGGAGCAGAAAAACAAGCTGGATGAATGACTCCATCTTGTTAGCTAGTAGTGATAAATAACTCTAACAAACGCATGCAACGGACGCTGATCTTCTCCCGTTAAACCAGCCACCAAACTGATACTAAAATGGCCGCTCAGGGCACTTCCCACGTGTTTACAGGCTAAAACTGAAAGCCGGCTTTCCCGTTAGCTTTCGTCCGCTTGTTCAACGGTAACTTTTGACTTCGCATCGTTAAACACATCCAGGTGTCGTGGCATCCTGGTTTGAACTTTAAAAATCGAATTGCGGTTGCGCCCAAGCTGGGCTTTGCGGTCTAATGCGAAGCCATGAATCGATGCGATACCACTCCCCTGCTGGCCTACGACGAGGCGCTTGCGCAATTGACCGCGAGCGTGGCACCGCTCGCCGATGTGGTCGACGTGCCGCTGATGCAGGCCCGAGGCCGGGTGCTGGCGCGCTCGATCGAATCTGAAATCGATGTGCCCGGCTGCGCGATGTCGTCGATGGACGGCTATGCCATCAATACTTCGGATCTTGCCGACAGTGTGGAAACGCAGTTACCCCTCGCGCAACGCATTGCCGCCGGCGATGCCGAGGCGACCCTGGTCAGCGGCAGCGCCGCACGCATCTTTACCGGTGCGCCAATACCCGCCGGCGCCGACGCGGTCATCATGCAGGAACAGGTGGATGCGGACGAGCACAGCATTCGTTTCCAACAGCGTCCACCGAGCGGACAGAATATCCGCCCGCGCGGCAACGACATCGAACGCGGCACCACGATTTTGCACCAGGGCCAGCGTTTGCGACCCCAGGACATCGGGCTCGCGGCGTCGGTGGGCCTGCGTAGCCTGCCGGTGTATACGCCGGTGCGGGTGGGTATTTTTTTCACCGGCGACGAACTGGTTGAGCCCGGCGAGGCGCTTGCCAGCGGCAAGATATACGACTCCAATCGCTATACCTTGCACGGCCTGATCGAATCCATGGGTTGTGAAATCGTCGACCTCGGCCTGGTCGGCGATACGCTTGAGGCCACCCGTGAGGCCATGTCGCGTGCCGCCAGCGAGGCCGACCTGGTGGTGACCAGCGGCGGTGTCTCGGTCGGCGAGGAAGACCACGTGCGCATCGCCCTCGAACAACTCGGCGAGTTACGCCTGTGGCGGCTCGCCATCAAACCGGGCAAGCCGCTCGCCTATGGCCTGATCAACGATACCGCGTTCATCGGTTTGCCGGGTAACCCGGTCTCCGTCTTTGCGACCTTTTGCCTGTTCGTCTGTCCGGTGATCCAGATCATGCAGGGCCGCGCATGGCGCAAGCCGATTGCGCTGCCGGTGCGCGCCGATTTCGACTGGCCCAAACCCGATAGCCGCCGTGAATTTCTGCGCGCGCGCCTGCTGCGTGCGGACGACGGTGAAACCTGCGTGCAGATTTACCCCAAACAGGATTCCGGGGTACTGACCTCGACGGTGTGGGCCGATGGTTTCGTCGAAATCGCCGAAAATGCCACGGTGCGCCGCGGTGACCGCGTCGACTACCTGCCATTCGCGCAGTTTTTCGAGTGAGGCACAGGTGATCATTCGCATTCAACCCGCTGATTTTGACGTGGCCGAGGTGAACCGCGAACTGATGGCCGGGCGCAGCGACGTCGGCGCCATCGCCAGTTTTATCGGCCTGGTACGGGACCTGGCCGGAGACCCGCTGCAGCAGATGACGCTGGAGCACTATCCCGGCATGACCGAATCGGCGTTGGCTGGAATCGTGGAAAAGGCGCAGCAACGCTGGGAAATTGCCGACCTGGCCATCATTCACCGCGTCGGTGCGCTCAAACCGGCCGATCAGATCGTGCTGGTTTCGGTGTTGAGCGCGCATCGCGGCGACGCGTTTTCAGCCTGCCAGTTCATCATGGATTACCTGAAGACCGAGGCGCCCTTCTGGAAGAAGGAAGTCAGCGAGCAGGGCGAGCGCTGGGTCGACTCGCGGGCCAGCGATGACCTGGCGCGCAAAAAGTGGGAAGACTGACGAATCCGGCCTTTGTGCTCTAGCCGAAATCACTACGTGGCGGCTCGCGCCGCATTAATCGAACCCGCCCCGGCGCGAAAGCGATGCAATCTGCGGTCCAGTTGTTACAATGTGCGCCTGAATTTCTAGCCTGCCAAAAATGGACGTATCCCACATTATCGATCCGCTGAATGAGCGCCAGCGCGAAGCCGTCAGCGCCGAGCCCGGCCCGCTGCTGGTGCTGGCCGGCGCCGGCAGCGGTAAAACGCGCGTGCTCACGCACCGCGTTGCCTGGGTTTGCGAAGTCAACGGCCTGTCGCCCTACAGCGTGCTGGCGGTGACTTTCACCAACAAGGCTGCCGCCGAAATGCGCGCCCGGGTCGAGGCCCTGCTCGGTATCTCGGCCGCGGCGATGTGGGTGGGCACCTTCCACGGCATCGCGCACCGCATGCTGCGCCTGCATTACGAGGCGGCCAACCTGCCGCAGAACTTCCAGATTCTCGACAGCGACGACCAGTTGCGCATGGTCAAGCGCGTGGTGCGCCAACTCGACCTCGACGAGGCGCGCTGGCCGCCGAAGCAGGCGCAGTGGTTCATCAACCACAACAAGGACGAGGGTTTGCGCCCGTCCAATATCGATGCCGGGCACGATCCAATAACCCAGCAGATGGTGGAGATTTACCGGCTCTACGAAGAACTCTGCCAGCGTGCCGGCGTGGTCGATTTTGCCGAGTTGTTGCTGCGCGTGCTCGAACTGGTGCGCGACAAGGACGATGTTCGCGGGCACTACCAGCGCCGCTTCCAGCATATCCTGGTGGATGAGTTCCAGGACACCAACGCGATCCAGTATGCCTGGTTGCGGCTCATGGCAGGCAGCGACACGCCGATTTTCGTGGTCGGTGACGACGACCAGTCCATCTACGGCTGGCGCGGCGCGCGCATCGAGAACATCCATCATTTTGAACGCGACTTCACCAACACCCAGGTCATCCGCCTGGAGCAGAACTACCGCTCTACCGGCACCATTCTGAAGGCCGCGAACGCGTTGATCGATAACAACCAGTCGCGGCTTGGCAAGGAGCTGTGGACCCAGAGTGCCGACGGCGAACCGATCCTGTATTACTCGGCGTACAACGAGAAAGACGAGGCGCGTTTCGTCATCGACCGCGTCGAGGCCTGGGTGGCCGATGGGCGCAGCCGCAATGAAATCGCGGTGTTGTACCGCTCCAACGCGCAATCGCGCCAATTCGAGGAAACCCTGGTCACGCGCGGTGTGCCTTACCGGGTATACGGTGGGCTGCGTTTCTTCGAGCGCGCCGAAATCAAGGACACGCTGGCCTATTTGCGCATGATTTCGAGCCCTAGCGCGGATAACGCCTTCGAGCGAACCGTCAACCATCCACCGCGGGGTATCGGGCAGAAAACCATCGATGAAATTCGTGCGCATGCCCGGGTTCAGCAGATCTCGCTGTGGGACGCGAGTCTGCAACTGATCGCCTCCACCCAGCTTACGGCGCGCGCGCGCGGGGCGCTGCAAACCTATGTCGAGCTGGTGCAGCGCATGACCGACGAACTGGCCGAGTTACCGCTCGGTGACCAGATCCAGTTCGGCATCGAGAGCAGTGGCCTGGACGCGCATTTCAAAAAGGATACCAGCGAAAAAGGCCAGTCGCGGATCGAAAACCTGCAGGAACTGATCGGCGCCGGCAAGGGGTTTCAATTCGACGCGGTGATCGAGGAAAACATGACGGTGCTCGACGCTTTTCTGGCGCATGCCGCACTCGAAGCCGGCGAAGCGCAGGGCGATGCCTGGGAAGACTGCGTGCAATTGATGACCATGCATTCGGTCAAGGGGCTGGAGTTTCCGCTGGTGTTCCTGGTCGGCATGGAGGAAGGTCTGTTTCCGCATCAGCGTTCCAGCGAAGAGCCGGGGCGCATGGAAGAGGAGCGCCGCCTGTGTTACGTCGGCATCACCCGCGCGCGCGAGCAACTGGTGGTGACCAGCGCCGAGGTGCGCCGTCTCTACGGCAACGAAAGCTACAACATGCTGTCGCGTTTCGTGCGCGAAATCCCGGATGAGCTGAAACGTGAAATTCGCCCCAAGGCGCAGTTCAGCCGCCCGGTGATCCAGGCGGCCCCGGCGGTGGGCCAGCAGCGTGCTCGCGAAGAAACCGGGTTGTTTGTCGGTCAGAGAGTCAACCATGCGCGCTTCGGCGATGGCGTTGTACTCAACCTCGAAGGACAGGGAGCGCAATCGCGGGTGCAGGTGAATTTTGAAAAGGACGGCAGCAAGTGGCTGATTGCGAGCATGGCCAACCTTCAGCCCGCCTGAGCAGGTCTGGCGGGATCGCTGCGCGGAAATTGCTGCGCGGAAATGGCCAGCAGAAGTTTAACGGGTGGTGTAAAATCGCCGCCGCATCATTTCATTTTTAGAGCAGACAGAGGTTCCAATGAGTAAGCAGACAGTAGCCTTCATCGGGCTGGGCGTGATGGGTTATCCGATGGCCGGACATCTTGCCAAGGCCGGGTACCAAACCCGGGTTTACAACCGTACCGCCGCCAAGGCGGAGCAATGGTGCAAAGAGCACGGTGGTAGCCACGGGGTGACACCCCGCGAAGCTGCCGAGGGTGCCGATTTCGTGTTTATCTGCGTGGGCAACGATGACGATTTGCGCTCGGTGGTATACGGAGATGACGGCGTGCTGGCTGGCTGCAAAGTGGATGCAATCCTGGTCGATCACACCACGGCGTCGGCCGATGTGGCGCGTGAGATCGCCGAACGTGCGTCGGTCGCATTTCTCGATGCACCGGTTTCGGGCGGCCAGGCGGGCGCCGAAAACGGCGTGCTGACGGTGATGGTTGGTGGCGACGAGGCGGCATTCAGTGCGGCACGCCCGGTCATCATGAGTTATGCGCGCGCGGCCGAACTGCTCGGCGGAGTGGGCGCGGGCCAACTCACCAAGATGGTGAACCAGATTTGTATTGCCGGGTTGGTACAGGGTTTGTCCGAAGGGCTCGACTTTGCCATGCGCGCGGGGCTTGACGGTCACAAGGTGGTCGAGGTGATTTCCAAGGGTGCCGCGGGCTCCTGGCAGATGGAAAACCGTGGTAACACCATGCTCAAGGATGAGTTCGAATTTGGCTTTGCCGTGGACTGGATGCGCAAGGATCTGGGTATTTGCATCGAAGAGGCCGAACGTAACGGCGCCGAATTACCGGTCACGCGTATCGTCAACGAGTATTACGGCGAAGTGCAGGCGATGGGTGGCGGGCGCTGGGATACCTCGAGCCTGATTCGACGTTTGACGAAAAAATAAGGCGAAATGTCAAGTTTTTTTCAACTTTTGTGAATTTTTGATGGGGCGCAATTTAATTGATAAAAATCAAATACTTATGATGGTTAACCGACAAACAAGATCAACAAAAGCGCCCATATATACTGTTTTTTATACCGTTTATCAAAATATTTCTGGATATTTTAAGCAAATGTCCTATATATGTAAGCGTGTTAAGGTTAAGAACACCTAACCTCTCTCACGATGTCCTCCTTTGGTTATATTGTCATTTACGACAATTTGGCTGGCCTACACAGGCCAGCCTTTTTTTTGTGCGCCATAATTTCCGGCCTCCCTTGTCCCCTCTCCCGCCATTCCTGCCACCTCTCCCGTCATTCCTGCGTAGGCAGGAATCTTGCAACAATGGCGCCGTTTAAAGATTCCTGCCTACGCAGGAATGACGAGATTTGGGGTCAGGCAAGACGTATAAGAACGCAGGAATGACGAGATTTGAGGCCAGGTAAGACGTATTAGGGCGCTGGAATAACCAGGATGAAAGTTGGAACGGCGGCTATTCCTTGATCGGCAGGTAGAGCGTGGTAACCACCTGGTTGGGATCTTCGATCGCGACCGGGTCCTGCTGGTAGATCTCGAGCGCGGGCCGTGCCGGCTCGACCTTGATCTTGTGCATTCGACAGTGAGTGGCCAGCGCATACCAGCCCATGGGCAGAAACCTGAGATCACCCCGCAGGGTCAGCTTGAAATACTGCCCGCCGTCGAAGTTGCGTGGCTGATAGTTGGAGGCCGGCGGATTGTCACCGATTGGCACCGCGATCTCGGCCTGGAACTGCGCACCGAGCGGATCAAACTGATGGTACAGGGTCAACGCCAGGCCAATGCGGGCCGCCGCGCTGGCGCGCAGAGTTTCGATGCTGCTGCGCCGCGATGATTCGAGCTGGCGCAGGTTGCCGTTGCAGGGAATCGCCCAGTAGCGGAAACCATCCAGCGCCTCGCGGCCATCGATGGTAAGCACCGGATGCGCCATGTTGGCGTTCAGGTAACCGCCGAGCAGCGCCAGCCCAAGTTCGTAATCGCGCCCGATCATCGGTTCCATGCGGCGTGCCATGAAACGAAACAGAAAGGGCATCTTGCCGTTCATCTCCCAGCTCACCAGGGTGTTACCTTCCTGCTTTTCGAATTCCCAATCCACCTCGTTGGTCGACTTGAATGGTTTGAGGAAATCGATTTGCTGATGGATCGACTGGTTTGGCCTGATCTCGAGGTGCGTCATTTTACCGGCGCCAACGACCTCGCCTTCCCAGCTGTAGTAGCCACTGTTCTCCCGATAATTATCGCTGTAAACGATTTTGGCATCCGGCTCGTGCATCAGCCATGGGCTCCACAATGGCCAGGATTTAAAGTCTACCACCGCGGCAAAAGCCGCCTCGACTGGTGCTTCGATCAGCAAACTGCGGCGCACCTGGAAATGACCATCCAGGCAGGCGAGGTAAACCAGGGCCGCCAGCAAGACAACCGCAACAATTGTGATCAGGATCCACATCATTCATCCCCCAGTTGACGGCAGGCGCGTTGCCCCTGCGTTCGTATCAGCCACAGAAACAGCGCTGCCGAGATACCGGCCGAGCTGAAAATCATGCACATGACCATGATCTGGTAGCGCGCCGCGATCAGCGGTGAAGTGCCAGCCAGAATCTGCCCGGTCATCATGCCCGGTAGCGACACCAGGCCGACCGCCAACAGCGAGTTGGTAATCGGAATGAGTGCGGCCTGGAACGCCGTGTTGCGCGCGCGCGCATAGTCCTGGTGGTGCTCGAGTTCGCTGAACAGGCGTTCGCCGGCGAGACTCACGCTGTTCATCGAGTTGGAGAATATCATCCCGGCCAGTGGAATCATCACCGCGGGCTGGTACCAGGGGTCGACGTGCAATACCCCCTGGGTGATAAGAATCAGGTTGAACAATCCAGCCACCGCAATCGCGATCAGGCTGTGGGCCATCAAGGTAGAACGCTTGACTGGCATTGCCCCCAGCGCAATCCAGCTGGCGGCGGTGAGCATGAAGCACAGCACCGCGATAATTACCCACTGGTTGTTGGCGCCGAAAATGAATTCCAGCGCGTATCCGATCAACAGCAATTGCAGCAGCATGCGCAGGATCGCGATGCTGGCGTGGCGGATGCTGTTCGACCAGTAGAAAATGATCACCAGGGTGACCAGTACGGGAATAAAGGCGACTGCGATGTCAGCCAGGGTCAGGGCATACACGTAAGTTTTCCTGGTTGGTGTTGCGGTGAATCGCCATTGTAGCGGTGATTTCGACGCGCATCACCCGAAGCTTGCGTTAACCCGCATATCTCATCGATTTCCTACTCGGCAACTGCTACATGCGTTGCTCTACCCCGAAGCGTCGGACCGCCGGAATGCCGGACCACGGCATCCCTGCCGTCGTGCGGACGTCGCAAAGCGCACTGTGACGCGCCGTACTCCCGCCGGCCCGCTAAACGTAGCGTAGACTACGTCGGCCGCGGACCTCTGGTCTGTGCGGCGCGCCACAGCGTCTTTGCGACGCCCTCGCTACGTAAATGGGTAAGATATGCGGGTCAACGGTAGTCGTCCCAGTATTTCTCGTCATCTGGCTGCAAAGCCGGGTCGGAGTTTTCGGGACTGGCTGGCTGCGACATCGCTTCAGGGTCCTCGGGATCATCCTGTTGAAACTCGGTTACGTCGACCTGCATGTTATCGCGCGCATTGTCTTCCAGGAAACAGAAAATAGTGTTGCGCAGCGAAATCAATAGTGACTGGTCGGTTTCGAATTCGAGTTCGTCCAGCAGCTCCATGACGATTTCGAAGGTGAGCTTGTCGATGGAATAGATGATGTGAATGCAATGGGTGCTAAACGGTGCTGCCAGCAATATGCCGTCGATGTTCGCCAGCGCATCACAGGCAGCTTCGGCCTGGTAGGCCGGGTTGTCGCTGGGCGTCAGGTAAATGCGGCGACATCGATAGCGGTCCGCGTTATCCATCGGCTCAGCCTACGCCTGGGAATTCGGATTTTCAACCCGTTTCGCGCTGCTCGCGCGCGGCAGGTCGTTGAAATCGTACACGCAGCGGATCTCGGCAAATCCATTCGATGCGAGTAGTTCTGCCACGGCATTTTGCTGGTCGTAGCCGTGCTCCAGCAGCAGGTAGCCCCCGTCTACCAGGTGATGATGGGCGTCTTTGATTATTTGTTGCAGTGCTTCAAGGCCGGTGTCGCCGGGAGTCAGCGCCAGGCTGGGCTCGGCAGGCAGGTCACCCTGGGCGAGAAAGGGGTGTGCGGCGGCGATGTAGGGTGGATTGGAAACGATCAGGTCAAACTCGAGTTCAGCGGGCAGGTTTTGATACCAGTCCGATTCGATCCACTCGATATCCGCCAGGTGCTGCTGCGCATTCTCCTGCGCCAGCGCAAGGCATGCCGGGTCGACGTCGGTCGCGTAAACCACGGCTTGAGGCCGTTGCTTCTTCAGGGTGATGGCGATGATACCGGTGCCGGTACCGAGATCGCAGACGCGCAGGGGTTGTTGCTCGGGCATCAGTTGCAACGCCAGGTCGACCAGTAATTCGGTTTCGGGTCTCGGCACCAGTGCCTGCGGTCGGGTGTGAAATTCCAGCGAGTAAAACTCGCGCGATCCCAGCAGGTAGGCGATCGGTGTTGGTTCGAGCCGTTTTTGCACCAGCCGTTGAAACAGCTCCCAGCTGGCAGTGTCGAGGGGTTGTTCGGGGTGGCTGTACAGGTAGCTGCGCGGCTTGTTGATACAGTGCGCTAACAACAGTTCGGCATCGAGCCGGGGGCTGTCGCTGCAAGCGGCGAATTTTTCTCGCGCCCAGCGCAAAGCGCTATCGATTAATTTACTCATGGAATATGAACTTGTTCACTATGGAAATTCGCGGGATGGCCTATATATAGGACTTGTGTACATCAATACCTCCTCCCCCCGAATTATTGATGATATCACGTGGCCAGGGACGGCCTTTTTTTTCTGACGCCTTCAGTGCCGCGATTGCGGCGTTAAAAACTTACGCAAAACGCTCACATACTGTTTGTATGGTTCGCGCTATTGCGTAAGTTTTTGCCTTGCACTCACGACACTGAAGGCGTCAGAAAGGTTCAAACCAGTGACAGGATACAAAATCAACTCGGTTTACAGGTGATGCCGCGATTGCGGCGTTAAAAACTTACGCAAAACGCTCACATACTGTTTGTATGGTTCGCGCTATTGCGTAAGTTTTTGCCTTGCACTCGCGACACTGAAGGCGTCAGAAAGGTTCAAACCAGTGACAGGATACAAAATCAACTCGGTTTACAGGTGATGCCGCGATTGCGGCGTTAAAAACTTACGCAAAACGCTCACATACTGTTTGTATGGTTCGCGCTATTGCGTAAGTTTTTGCCTTGCACTCGCGACACTGAAGGCGTCAGAAAGGTTCAAACCAGTGACAGGATACAAAATCAACTCGGTTTACAGGTGATGCCGCGATTGCGGCGTTAAAAACTTTCGCAAAACGCTCACATACTGTTTGTATGGTTCGCGCTATTGCGTAAGTTTTTGCCTTGCACTCGCGACACTGAAGGCGTCAGAAACATTCAAACCAGTAACAGGATACAAAATCAATCGGTTTACGTTGATGCCGCGATTGCGGCGTTAAAAACAACCGCAGGTCGTCCCGGAATGTGCGCAGCACTTATCCGGGATCTCCCACCGACTTCGAATAGTTCGGTTGGTAACCAGTGAAGTTTTTTCACCCAATGGTCGAGTTTGGCTTGCGCTTTCCGCGACGGAATGCGGTCAGACGCGGATTTGCACGGTCTAGTTGCCGAAGATCAATAAAACCTGTGCGCGTAGCGCCGAGAATATACTTCCGTGAACTGGAGAACACTAACATGTCGTCCATAGAAGATTATTTATCAGGTCATGCTTTCTTCAAGGGGATGAGCGAAGATTACGTCAAACTGCTAGCCGAATTTGCCACCGAAAAACATGCCGCCAAGGATGAAGTCCTGTTTCAGCTTGGCAGACCTGCCGACAAGTTTTACCTGTTGCGCAGTGGAAAGGTATCCGTGCAGGTGCCAGCGCTCGTCGGCCCGCCGCTCGAATTGCAGGTGCTCGGTGAAAACCAGATACTCGGCTGGTCCTGGTTAATACCGCCTTACCGGTGGAATTTTCTGGCGCGTGCGGTGGAAGAATCAGACCTGATTGAATTCGACGGCAGCGCCATTCTGGCGCGATGTGAAGCAGATCCAGGGTTTGGTTACGATCTGTTCAAGCGGTTTGCCGCGTTGATGTCAGAACGCCTGGAGTCGGCGCGCCTGAAGATGATAGACCAATGGAACCCAGCCGGGTTTGCATGACCAATGGGGGCTCCGGCTAGCCGCTAACTGTCACGGAACGCGTTGTTGACGGCAGCCGTGGCGCCGGGTTAGTCGGGGGCCATGCCTTTTTCGCGCAGTTCGTCGAGGGCTTCCTGCGTTTTGTCGAGATGATCGAGGCCCATGCCGCGCAGTACCTCGGGGGTCTTGCTGAACTGGATGGTGGCGTAGTCGACCAGTTCGATGCGATTGCCCCAGGGATCGAGGAAATCCTTGAATGGCCCCGGCAATAAGGGAATACCCAGCTCTTCGAGTACGTCGAGCGCCAGTTGCCGGTCGTCCACCACCAGGCCGAAATGACGTTCGTCGTCGGCGGCCTGCTTGCGGCCGGTGGAAAAATTCAGGAACTGGTCGCCCAGGTCGATAAACGCCATGGTATCGCTGCGGCCGCGCAGTTCGAAGGCGAACAGCTGGCCGTAAAACTCGAGCGCCGCGTCGATGTCGTCGACTTCGAGCGCGATGTGATTGATGCCTATGGCACGGGCTTTGCGTGCTTCGCTCATGTCACTCTCCGCTTAGTTTAATCCGCTGTCGTCGCTGAGATTGGCGAGTAGTTCGGCCTGGTATTCATGCATCAGCGGATCGACCACCTGGCCGAGATCCCCCTGCATGATTTCGTCGAGCTTGTACAGCGTCAGGTTGATGCGATGATCGGTCATGCGTCCCTGCGGGAAATTGTAGGTGCGAATTCGTTCCGAGCGATCGCCGCCGCCCACCAGAGATTTGCGCTCAGCCGCCTGTTCGGCGTCCTGCTTTTGCTTTTCGGCGTCGTAAATGCGCGCCTGCAGCAAGGACATGGCGCGCGCCCGGTTCTTGTGCTGCGAGCGCTCGTCCTGGCATTCGACCACGGTGCCGGTGGGCAGGTGGGTCAGGCGAATCGCCGAATCGGTCTTGTTGACGTGCTGTCCGCCGGCGCCCGAGGCGCGAAAGGTATCGATGCGCAGATCGCCTGGATTGATTTCGATCATCTGCACTTCCTCGCTCTCCGGAATGATCGCCACGGTCGCCGCCGAGGTGTGCACGCGCCCCTGCGATTCGGTTTCCGGCACTCGCTGCACGCGGTGCGCGCCGGATTCGAACTTGAGCTGCGAGTAGGCGCCATTACCGATGATGCGCGCGATGATTTCCTTGTAACCGCCGTGTTCGCCTTCGCTGCTGTTCAATACCTCGAGCTGCCAGCGGCGCGATTCGGCATAGCGGCTATACATGCGAAACAGGTCGCCGGCGAAAATCGCTGCCTCGTCGCCACCGGTGCCGGCGCGAATTTCGAGAAACACGTTGGCGTTGTCATTGGGATCCTTGGGCAACAACAACTTTTGCAGCTCCACTTCAAGCCGTTCAATCGCTGCATTATTGGCGGCGATTTCCTCTTCTGCCAGTTCGCGCATCTCGGCATCGTCTTCCTCCAGCATCTCCTGTGCCGACGCCAGCGCCTGTTGCGCTTCCTGGTAGGCGCTGAAGCTCTTTACCAGGTCTTCGAGCTGGGAATATTCCATCGACAGGTTACGAAACCGATCCTGGTCGTTGATGATCTCGATATCGGACAGCAGCCCGGCAATTTCCTCGTGCCTGGCGCTGAGGGTTTCCAGCTTGGTGAGTAACGATTCTTTCATATGGCCTACTGGGGCATTATTTCGAGTCGGGCGAGATCAGCGATTTGAGCAACCGGATGCGCTCTTCATCGCCCTGTTGCAGGGCCTTGCGCATTTCGATGGTGGGTTTGTGCAGCAGTTTATTGGTAATTTCGTTGGCCAGTCGCTGCATCGCCTGTTCGGGATCCGAGTTTTGCGCCAGATGCGCCAGCGCCTTTTCAATGGCCTGCTGTTTGACCAGTTCGGCGCCGTCACGCAATTGGCGGATCTGGTCGGAGGATTGATGGGTTTTCAGCCATTGATCGAACAGTGTCACCTCGAGATTGACGATTTCGAGTGCGGCCTCGGCGGCCAGCTCCCGTCCGCGCAGATTTTCGTCGACCACGGTCTTCAAGTCGTCCACCGTGTACAGATAAATGTCCTCCAGCTTGCCGACCTCGGGTTCGATATCGCGCGGCACGGCCAGGTCGACCATGAAAATCGGCCGGTGCTTGCGCTGTTTCAGTGCCGATTCGATCGCGCCCTTGCCGAGAATGGGCAACTGGCTCGCGGTCGACGAGATGACGATATCGGCGCGCACCAGCTGTTCCGGCACGGCGTTGATCTGCACCGCCTCGGCGCCGATCTGATCGGCCAGCAGGCGGGCGCGCTCGATGCTGCGATTGGCGATGGTCATCGAGCCGATCTGCTGGCTCTTCAGGTGCCGCGATACCAGTTCAATGGTTTCACCGGCGCCAATCAGCAAGGCGTGCGAGTCGTCGAGGCTGCCGAAGATCTGCTTCGAGAGGCTGACCGCGGCAAACGCGACCGAGACCGGGTTGGAACCAATTTCGGTATCGGTGCGCACGCGCTTGGCGACACTGAACGAATGCTGGAACAGCCGATCGAGAATCGAATTGACGGCGTTGTCACCGCGCGCACGATCGTAGGAATCTTTCAACTGGCCAAGAATCTGCGGTTCGCCGAGCACCATCGAATCCAGCCCCGAGGCCACGCGGAACAGGTGGCGCGCCACTTCGCGGTCACTGTGATGGTAGAGGTAAGGTGACAGGCTGTTTTCATTGATACCGTGATGCGCGGTCAGCCAGTGGGTAATGACTTCGCTGCAATCCGACGATGCGTCGCAGTAAATCTCGGTACGATTACAGGTGGAAACGATGATCGACTCATTGATCGCGGGGATATCCTGCAATTCATGCAGGGCGCGCGTCATCTGCTCGGGCGCGAAGGCGATTTTTTCGCGTATATCGACCGGAGCAGTTAAATGATTGATGCCAAGTGACAATAAGGCCATGTTCGAGGAAGGTTTCGTGCCAACGCACAATTTTCGGGTATAAGTCCGCCAAATACAACTTTCCGTGGAACAAATCACGGTAAATACAATCCTATCTCGAGATGCTACACTCCCGATTTACCTAATTAGTGGATACCAGTTTGAAATTAACCACCCTGCTAATTCGGTTCGCATGCTTCGCGACCGTAATGCTGACCTCCGCCTGCGCCAGTCTTTCCACCCTGGGCAATCCCGATTCGGCACCCCTCGAATCGCCTGCGCTGGTGGTCAATGCTGCGCCCCAAAGGGCCGATCCCGTGGCCGATGCCGCCTACGACCTGATGGTGGCCGAAATCGCGCTCAACCAGGGCGATACTGACCTGGCGGTCGAGCGTTATAGCAGCCTGGCGCAAACCCAGCAGAATCCGGCGATCGCCGAGCGTGCAGTGCGAATTGCGGTTTACGGTCAAAACATGGATGCCGCGATCGCAGCCGCGCAACGCTGGGTTGAACTCGAACCTGACCGGATCGAAGCCCACCAGGTCATCGCCGCAATCTATATCCGCCAGGACAAGGCCGAAGAAGCTTTTGGCTACATTGGCGGTCTTATCGAATCCAGTGAACTCGAAGACGATCAACTGTTTCCGCCGCTGCTCGGTATCCTGGCGCGCGAGAAGAATATCGATACCGTGCTCAATGTCTCCGAGCGCATTGCCGAGGAATATCCCGATCGCGCCTACGCGCAGTTTCTGCACGGCATGTTATCAGCACAAAATGGTCGCTCCGAAGCCGCAATCGAATACCTGGACAACTCGCTGGCATTGCAGGAAATTGACGGCGCCCACGCCGCGCGTGCGCGGGTCCTGTTACGCCTTGGTCGCGCGGACGAGGCAGTTGTCAGCCTGCAAAAAGCGGTTGAATCCAATCCCACCGATCAGAACCTGCGCCTGACCTATGCGCGCCTGCTGGTTGACGTCAAGGAATACGACAAGGCGCGTGCCGAGTTCGAGATATTGCACAATGCGTCCCCCGACGATGCCGAATTGCTGTATACGCTAGGTCTGCTATCGCTGGAATCGCAGCGCCTCGACGATGCCGAAAAATACATGATGATGCTGGTACGCATGGATGAGCGTGACGGTGAAGCCCAGTATTACCTCGGGCGCATTTACGAAAATCGCAAGCAGTACGACAAGGCCATCGAGTGGTACGAGCAGGTGCACATCGGCGACTATCAATTCGATGCGCGCCTGCGCATTGCCGACATGTTGGGACTGGCGGGTAAAACCGACGAAGCTGTCGAGCACCTCGATGCCATGCTGAAGGGCAGCCAGTCGGACGGAACACTGGTGCGAATCTACGTTGCCAAGGGCGAATTACTGCGCCTGGCGCAGCGCTATGAAGCGGCCATGTCGGTGTTTGATACCGCGCTTGGCATCGTGCCCGGCAACAGTGACCTGCTGTACGCGCGCGCTCTGGTGGCCGAGCGGCTGGGCCGCATCGATCAACTCGAAGCCGATCTTCGCTTCATCCTCAAAACCGAGCCGGATAACGCTCATGCGCTGAACGCGCTGGGTTTTACCCTGGCCGATCAGACCGATCGTTATGAAGAAGCCTATGGCTACCTCAAGCGCGCGATCGAAATCATGCCCGATGATCCGGCGATCATCGACAGCCTCGGCTGGGTGAACTATCGCCTGGGCAATTTCGATGAAGCGGTGCGCTTGTTGCGCACGGCCCTGTCGCGCTTCGACGATGCCGAAATCGCCGCCCACCTCGGCGAAGTGCTGTGGGTGATTGGCAACCAGCAGGAAGCCCGCGGTATCTGGCAAAAGGCGCTGGAGCAATCGCCGGATGCCCCGGCACTGCTGAAAGTCATGCAGCGCTTTATCCCCTGAAACAGCTTCCAGGCTTGTTTCGTCGTTCCACTCTCCCGCTCCTGATTATCCTGGCGCTGTCGGCCTGTAGCCGGCAAGGCGGCCTGTCGGACGACCCGCAGCGGCAACAAATGTGGGTTGCCCAGCAGCAGGCCGCGGGCGAGTTGATCCATTGGAATCTCTACGCGCGCGGTGCGCTCAGATTGAAAGGTGAAGCCTATAACGTCGGTATCCGTTGGCAGCGCGTGGACAACGACCGCTTCACCATGTTTCTTGAAGCGCCTTTCGGGCAAGGCGTGCTGCGCATCGATGGCCTCGGGCCCGAGCGCTACCAGCTCAGGCTGCCGAATGGCAGCCGCTTCGAAAATAGCAGCGCGGAAGCCTTGCTCGACGAGGTCGTCGGCTGGTCGTTGCCGATCAGTGGCCTCGATTACTGGATTCGCGGTCTGCCTGACCCACGCTCCGCGAGCCGTCACCGGCTCGATGCGGCGGGTCGCGCCGAGTCCATTGTGCAGGATGGCTGGGACATCAGCTACCTGGACTACTTTGACGATGAGAGCCCCGCACTGCCGCGCCGCCTGAGCCTCGCCAACGACAAGCTGACGCTCAAGCTTGCCATCGAGCGGTGGCAGCAGGCGCCCACCGACAGCAGCGACGCCGACCTGTTTCCGAGCTTCGACTGATGGCCGCCCCGCTGCGCTTGCCGGCACCTGCCAAACTCAACCTGATGTTGCACATCACCGGCCGACGCAACGACGGTTACCACCTGCTGCAAAGCGTGATGCAGTTCATCGACCTGTGTGACTGGCTCGAATTCGAGCTGCAGGCAGGTGGCCGAATCCACCGACTGGATGGTAATCAGGCTGTGGCGGAGGACGATGAAATTACGCTGCGCGCGGCAAAGCTGCTGCAGACGCGCTGTGCAACCGATCAGGGCGTGAGTATTCGCATCGACAAGCGAATTCCCATTGGTGGGGGCCTCGGTGGTGGCAGCTCCGATGCGGCGACCTGTTTGCTGGCGCTGAACCATTTGTGGGGGCTTGGGCTTACGCTTGCGCAACTGGCCGAGATCGGGCTCGAACTGGGTGCCGATGTGCCGGTATTCGTGCTGGGCCGGGCAGCCTGGGCCGAAGGAATCGGCGAAGTGCTGGAAGCCGTCGATATCGATGAGCCGGTTTACCTGTTAATCGACCCCGGAATCACGGTTTCGACCGCACAAATATTTGCTGCCGAAGAATTGACACGCAACTGCGATCCCATCACAATACGCGCCTTTCTGCGCGGTGTGGGCAGGAATGTGTGTGAACCCGTGGTGCGAAAACGCCATCCGCAGGTGGGTGAAGCACTCGACTGGTTGGGGCAATTTGGCGCCGCCAGAATGTCGGGCACCGGCGCTTGCGTGTTTGTCGAGGTCGATAGCCTTCGGCGGGCAGAAACGCTAAAATCGCAGGTTCCCGAACCCTGGGCTGGATACGTTGTCTCGGCAATGAATCGCAACCCGGTGCACCAGCAGCTCGGGTTGCTGGTTTGAATAGAATGTGTGGGCCGTCGCCAAGTGGTAAGGCACCAGGTTTTGATCCTGGCATTCGTTGGTTCGACAAAATCGCCGGGAGCGATTTTGGACGCGCGCAGCGCGGCCCGCAGGGCGAAATACAGGATGTATTTCGCAATCCAGCCGGCATGAGGCTACATGGTGATTGATCGTGAGCCATCCGCGGTAAACAAGGAGTAACGAGAAGCAAAGAATTAATTGGGCCGTCGCCAAGTGGTAAGGCACCAGGTTTTGATCCTGGCATTCGTTGGTTCGAATCCAGCCGGCCCAGCCATACACAGGTCGTTAGTCGAGGTCGTACAGATTGTACTTCCTGCCTGACGGCCTAAGATTTTTCTATAAAGAGAGAACCCGATGGTTGGCAGTGTAGCTGCGAGTGACCTGATGGTCTTCACCGGCAATGCGAATCCGGAGCTGGCTAAAAAAGTAGTCCAGTACCTGGATATTCCACTGGGCATTGCCCCGGTGTCTGAATTCAGCGACGGTGAGATTTCAGTCGAGATCGGTGAGAACGTGCGCGGCAAGGATGTGTTTATCGTCCAGCCAACCTGCGCTCCAACCAATGACAACCTGATGGAATTGATGGTGATGATCGATGCCATCAGGCGCGCGTCATCGGAGCGGGTTACTGCGGTAATACCCTACTTCGGTTATGCGCGACAGGATCGCAGGGTACGCTCGCAGCGCGTGCCGATTACCGCCAAGGTAGTGGCCAATATGCTGACCAGTGTCGGTGTTGATCGAGTGTTGACGATTGATTTGCACGCCGACCAGATCCAGGGCTTTTTTGATTGCCTGGTAGACAATGTTTACGCGTCACCGATTTTGATGGGTGACATCTGGAAACAGAAGTATCCGGATATGATCGTGGTATCACCGGACGTCGGTGGCGTAGTGCGGGCGCGAGCCATTGCCAAGCAGCTGGATGACGCCGACCTCGCGATCATCGACAAACGCCGTCCGCAGGCTAACCAGGCGCAGGTGATGAACATCATCGGCGAGGTGGAAGGCAAGACCTGCATTATTGTGGATGACATGGTCGATACCGCCGGCACATTGTGCAAGGCGGCAGATGCGCTCAAGGAGCACGGCGCCAAAGGCGTGTTTGCCTACTGTACCCACCCGGTATTGTCGGGCAAGGCGATTGAGAATGTGGAAAATTCCGCCATGGATGAACTGGTGGTAACGGACACCATCCCGCTTTCGGCGGAGGCTACGGCCTGTACGCGAATTCGGCAGGTGTCGGTCGCAGGATTGCTGGCGGAAACAATACGCCGCATCCATTCGGAAGAATCGGTCAGTTCGTTGTATATGGACTGACGAGCGTCGCAGTAGCGGCGTTATACGTTCCTGCCTGGTCGCAAGGCAGGTTTCCGTCGAGAGACGGTTTTTTTATTTTTGGAGTACAACAATGTCAGATAAACTTACGCTGAATGTTGAGCCCCGTTCCGACTCAGGGAAAGGTGCGAGCCGCCGCCTGAGACGCCAGGAACTGGTGCCAGCAATCGTTTACGGGGGCAAATTCGACCCCGTGCAAGTTAGTGTTAAGCACAATGAATTACTGCATGAGCTTGAGAAGGAAACCATTTACACCCAGGTCATCGATCTGAAGATGGGCGACAAGGTGCAGGAAGTCATCTTGCGCGACTTGCAGCGCCACCCTTTCAAGAACCGGGTATTGCACGCGGATTTTTTCCGTATCGACAAGAACACACCGATCAAGGTCGTGGTTCCGCTGCACGTGCTCAACGAGGAAGACTGTGTCGGCGTGAAGACCGATGGCGGCTTGATGACGCAACTGGTTTCTGAAATCGAAATCATCGCGTTGCCGAAAGATCTGCCTGAACACCTCGAAATCGATGCGCTCAACCTGCATCTCGGCGAGATTCTGCACCTGACCGATATCAAGATGCCGGAAGGCGTTGAAATCGTTTCGCTGACCCACATCGAGGATGTCGAGGACATCGAACACGACCAGCATAATGTCGGCGTGCTCTCGGTCATCAAGCCGCGTGAAGAAGTCATTGAAGACGAAGCGCCTGAAGCGCCTGAAATGGAAGGCGATGAAGACGGTGAAGTGGCCGAAGGCGATGCCGATGCGGGCGAAGCCAAGGACAAAGACGAAGCCAAAGACGACGACTAGTCTCGATGGCGGCATTAACCGCAAACATTCGTTTGATAGTCGGCCTCGGTAACCCCGGGGCCGATTACGTTGATACGCGCCACAACGCGGGCTTCTGGTTAATCGACCTGATGGCCGCGGATCAGGCTTTAAGTTTTCGCTTCGAAAAGCGTTTCAACGCGGAAGAGTGCAAGTTAAAAGTTGCCGGCGCCGACGTATTTCTGCAAAAACCGCAGACCTTCATGAACCGCAGCGGACAGTCGGTAGCTGGACTGGCGCGCTATTACAAGATCGCGCCCGAGGAAATCCTGGTGATCCACGACGAACTCGATTTGCCAGCCGGCACCAACCGCATCAAGCAAGGCGGTGGCCACGGCGGGCACAACGGTTTGCGCGATATCGTCAATCACCTCGGTAGTCGCGAGTTTTTTCGCATTCGCGTCGGTATCGGCCATCCGGGTAACGCCCGCGATGTGATCAATTACGTGTTGCACAAGCCTTCGGTGGCGGACCTGAATGCGATCGATGTGGCCAATCGCGATACGCTCGCGGTGCTGCCGCAGATTCTGGAAGGGCGCATCGACAAAGCGATGCAAGCCCTGCATACCTGAGAAAATTATCATGGGATTCAAATGTGGCATCGTCGGATTGCCTAATGTCGGCAAATCGACCCTGTTCAACTCGTTGACCAGGGCGGGCATCGCGGCGGAAAACTATCCGTTTTGCACCATCGATCCGAACGTCGGCATAGTCGAGGTACCCGATCCGCGCCTGCAGCAGCTGGCCGACATCGTGCAACCGAAGAAGATCCTGCCGACGACGATGGAGTTTGTCGACATCGCCGGGCTGGTCGCGGGCGCGTCGAAAGGCGAGGGGCTCGGCAACCAGTTTCTTGGCCATATCCGCGAAACCGATGCCATCGCCCAGGTGGTGCGCTGCTTCGAGGACGAGGACATCATTCACGTCGCCAATCGCATCGATCCGCTGAACGATATCGAAACCATCAATACCGAGCTTTTACTGGCCGACATGGAGTCCATCGCGCGCCAGACCGAGCGCGCCGGCAAGCTCGCCAAGTCCAACGAAAAAGAGGCGAAAGCCAAGTACGAATTCATGCTGGCGGTGCAGGCACACGTCGAGGACGGCAAGCAGGCGCGCACCTTCGACCTGCAGGATAATCAGCGCCGCTGGATGAAAGAGCTGCACCTGATTACCGCCAAACCGGTGCTCTACATCGCCAATGTCGCCGAAGACGGTTTCGAGAACAACGCCCATCTCGATGCCGTCGTCGACTTCGCCGCATAAGGAAAGCGCCGAAGTAGTCGCGGTGTGTGCCGCGATCGAAGCCGATATCGCCGAACTGGACGCCGACGAGGCAGCCGAGTTTCTACAGGAACTGGGGCTCACCGAACCGGGACTCGATCGCGTTATTCACGCAGGTTACAAACTGCTCAACCTGCAAACCTATTTCACCGCCGGTCCCGCAGGAAGTGCGCGCCTGGACCATTCGTGCCGGTGACACCGCGCCGCGCGCTGCCGGCGTCATCCATACCGATTTCGAAAAGGGGTTCATCCGCGCGGAAGTGGTTGGCTTTGACGACTTCATTGCCGGCAACGGCGAGCAGGGCGCCAAGGATGCCGGCAAATGGCGCCTGGAAGGCAAGGAATACGTGATGCGCGAAGGCGACGTGGTGCACTTTCGCTTCAACGTTTAGCCGCGTTGCTGAAGAAATTACCCAAAAATGGCTTCAGATCCAGGTTTCTGTGTCAACTTCATCACAAAACGCTGCCGCAACAGCATCCAGATGGTCATTGGATGCGTACCCAACCTACCAAAACTGAAAAGGGGCTCCCCATGAAATCAGTTCACTCCTTAATCGGCGCCTGCCTGTTGATTTTGATCGCGCCGCAAGCACTCGCGAATGTATCGGTAGACAGTCTCAACTTCCCGGTCTGGGTAGAGCGCGGAACTCAAGTGTCGCCCATTGCTCCCGGCGACAAACTGCTGGCCGGTGACGTGGTCCGCACCGGGCAGACCGGCCGTGTGTGGTTGTTCATCGACGACGGCAGCGTGGTCAAGCTTGGCCAGCGCACGCGTTTCGTGATCGAAAAAGCCGAGTTTCGTCAAGCCGAGAACGAAACCGTACTCGATGCCGCGTTTAATGTTCTGCAGGGTGCATTCCGCTTTACCAGCAAATTTTTCACCGCCGCGCGCGTGGCGTCGCACCAGGTGAACATTGAAATCGGCGCCATCACCGCGGGTGTTCGCGGCACGGACATCTGGGGCCGCTCGAGCGACAGCGAAGACTTTGTCGCGCTGATCGAAGGCATTATCGCAGTGTCGTCTGCCGGTGATCAAGGGCACATCATGGACAAGCCCCTGACGCTTTACCGAAAAGCAAAGGCAGCAGCCGCCGACCCGGTAACACCGGTCGAGCTTGCCGTGGTGCAAAGCCTGGCGCCCGAAACCGAGCTCGATGCGGCCGCCGGTATCGCGAGCCGTGCGGGGCGCTATAGCCTGGTGTTTAATTCGCTGCAGGATGACGCCAATGTCGCGGCCATTCTCGAGCAATTCCGCGGAATTGGTTATCCGGTGGTGGCGCGCAGCGCCGAAGTCAATGGACTGCGCTACACCCGCATCCAGCTCGATGGCCTGGTGGATCTGGCCGCCGCGCAAAACCTGCGCAAGGCTTTGATCGAATCGGCCACCGTCAACGCCGCCTGGATTAGCAAACAATAGCTAAATCCGGCAACAGCGACGAGCTGCTCGAAGTGTCCGCATGGCTCCTGGCATCGCGATTTTTGCTACGGGAGCAGCGCGCTGCGCCTTGACAGCGGGCGGCGTAACGGCGAAAATCGCGCGCTCTTCAGGGTCGGGCAAACCGGCTGGCATGAAAATTACGGCTACGTAGCTCAGCTGGTTAGAGCACATCACTCATAATGATGGGGTCCCCTGTTCAAATCAGGGCGTAGCCACCATTTTTTCAATGACTTAGCGCTCTTTCCTACTCTCCGACAACCCTCAATGTAGGAGAATTGTAGGAGATTTTCCTCGTAATGGATTCCACAACCTCTCTCAGGTGGTCAATTTCGACCCGCTGAGTAGTGCGTCGTGATGTCTCCATTCTTGTGTCCTAACAGGTCTTTCCTGTCTTCATTACTCCAACCTGCTGCCCTCACGCGTCTGCCAAAGGTATGGC
>CAWIHJ010000122.1:0-35416 GCA_963835795.1 uncultured Gammaproteobacteria bacterium | reverse complement strand
GCCGCATCGCTCATAGCGATCCGGCGACAATTGACCGGCGACGCTCAGCATCAGCGCCTGGGACGTCGACAAGCCAACGTCGCTCCCGGGTACCTACCCGGACGAAATCGATGAAATCCAGGCATTCAACAACGATACAGCGTTGTGGGAAACCGTCGGTGAATTGGCGGGTTCAACCAATACCTTTTCATTCACCACTTTCAATTTAGGCGCGAGCTGGTTCGACGAAATTGCCGCCGGCTTGATGGTGCAAATCCTGATTGATCAGAACGACACCAACTTCTGGGGTGTTTCGCTGGCGAAATCGGTATTGTCCATCGATGGCGCACCGTTGCCGGACCCGAACCCAAACCCGGTTCCGCTGCCGGCGGCCGTCTGGTTATTTGGCACGGCTATCCTGGGTCTCGTCGGATTCGGACGCCGCAAAAGCAAAGCCTGAAACTAAAACAGCATAGCGACTGGAAAACCCCGGTTTATGCCGGGGTTTTTTTTGCTTGTTAACCTGGATATTCCACCCGTATCGGCGCCGAAATCGAGTATTGGAAATCTTCCTGATGATCCTGTCGAAGCCCTCTTCGCCCGGCCAGGCGACACTCGTCATCGGAATCAAGAATATCTACGCCGATATCGCGAACGCCGGCCTGAAATCAAGCCCGCAGGATCAACCCACCTGAACGGCAGATTATTGTGCCTACGGGTCTGTCGAATCGGTTGCCAGGCAATCGGCCAACGCCAGCATCGCGGCGCGCAGATTGTCGTCTTCGATCCATTGTGAATTCAGCCTGATCGCGGCGACGGCTTCGCTGCCGACGGCCCGCGGTTTCGCTACCGTTAACGGTTTGCGGCGCTGGAACAACGCATCCGGAATGGTTCGAAAGTGCAGCGCCTGCTCCAGCTGAAAGGTTTCGCGCAACTGTTGCTGGATCTCGGCTCCGTGCAGGCGCAGGTAATTGGTGACCATCGGTGTATTCGCGGCGATGACGACCTGTTCGGCATTGATGCTCAGCAGGGTCACGCTGTGGCGCACCGCCTCGGGTAGATTTTCATCGAGGAATTGCTGAATCTGTGGCAACTGGCGCCTGGCCTGTTCAAATCCGGGCGGTAATACCGCCTGGCACAGCCGGGAAATGTCGCGGCTCGCCATCAGGCGCGGTGCCTTGAACGCCGCGCCGCGCTATCGCTGTTGCCCTTGCTTTCCAGGCCCAGGCGCTGGTACACGCGGCTGACCGCATCGTCATCGAGAAACCGGTGTTTGCCGGGTTTCAGCCACTTGGGCAGATTGAACTGGTCGTAGCGCACGCGCACCAGGCGGCTGACTTCGACGCCAACCGCTCTCCACAAGCGCCGCACTTCACGATTACGTCCTTCCTTCAAGATCACGTGATACCAGTGATTGCTGCCGGAACCGCCCGAATCGAGAATGTCGTCGAAATGGGCCGGGCCGTCTTCCAGCTCGACGCCATCGCGCAGTTGCTGCAGCATCTCGAGGCTGACCGCACCGTGTACACGCACCGCGTACTCGCGCTCGACCTCATAGGATGGATGCATCAGGCGATTGGCGAGCGAACCGTCATTGGTGAACAGCAACAGGCCGCTGGTGTTGATATCGAGTCGGCCGATACTGACCCAGCGCCCCTGGTTCAGGCCCGGCAGGTTCTGATAGGCAGTTTCGCGCCCTTCCGGATCGGAACGCGTACAGACGATGCCCAACGGCTTGTGATACATCAGGATCTTGGGCCGCGCAGCTGGCGCTGCAGGCGCAACAACTTGCCATCGATGGCAATTTTTTCGCGTCCCTCGACCTGGTCACCCGGCTTGGCGACCTTGCCGTTGACGCTGATGCGCCCCTGCTGCAGCATCGCGTCGATCTGGCGGCGCGAGCCGGCACCCTGATTGGCAAGATATTTCTGAATGCGTTCCATCGGGCGATTATACAGCTACGGCAGTGGTTATGAGGTTAAATGTTGCCGATTCTGGCACGGCGCGGTCTTTGCGAGATCCCCACGCTCCCTGTCGCCATCCCGATACGGAGGCGCAAGGTTGAGGAGTAATCTGAAAGATATCGGTCAGTTGGACGCGGCTGCGGCCTTGTCGTCGAAACTGAATTCGGGATTGAACTGGTCGATGTCGCGAATTTCGGCGAGGGTCGGCAGTTCGTTCAGCGATTTCAGATTGAAGTAATCGAGAAATTCGCGCGTGGTGCCGTACAGGGTCGGACGGCCGGGCACTTCTTTGTGGCCGAGCGACTTCACCCAGTCGCGCTCTTCCAGCGTACGGATGATATTGGTGCTGACACTGACCCCGCGGATATCTTCGATTTCACCGCGCGTGATCGGCTGGCGATAAGCGATCAGCGCCAGGGTTTCCATTAGCGCGCGCGAGTAACGCGGTGGCTTCTGTTCCCACAGGCGCGCCACCCAGGTTTCGTAATCGGAGCGCACCTGCAGGCGGAACCCGGAGGCAACCTGCTTCAGCTCGATGCCGCCGTGCTGGTATTCCTCGATCAAATCCTGGATCGCCTTGCGAATATCGTCCTTGCCCGGCTGATCGATATCGCCGACGAAACAGATCGAACAGCTGGTTCACCGAGAGCGGTTTGTCGCTGGCGGCAAACAGTGCTTCGAGTATGGGCTTGAGTTTTGTCATTATTCATAAGGCATGACCCATCAGCTTGCGCTTTGACGTAAATGGGTGCATAGGGCTTGCTCTGCACGATTTCGATCAGCGATTCCTTGAGCAATTCGAGAATCGCGATGAAACTGACCACCACTCCCATACGGCCTTCCGCGGGATCGAAAAAATCGGTGAAACTGGTGAATTCGTCGGCACGGATTCGTTCCAGCACGATCACCATGCGCTCGCGCACCGACAGCGGCTCGCGCTCGACGTGGTGGCTGGCGAACTGCTCGGCGCGGTTGACCACGTCGCGAAACGCGTTCATCAGGTCGTTGACAGCCTGACATCGGGCAGCGGCACATCGATTTCGAAGCGCGGAATGTCGATCGAGGTCAGGTAGATATCGCGTTCCAGCCGATCGAGCGCATCCAGATCCTCGGCGGCCTGTTTGAACTGTTCGTATTCCTGCAGGCGGCGCATCAGTTCGGCGCGCGGATCGTCCTCGTCCTCGGAGCGTGCATCGGGCCGCGGCAGCAGCATGCGCGACTTGATCTCGGCCAGCATCGAGGCCATCACCAGGTACTCGGCGGCGAGCTCGAGTTCGAGCTGATCCATCAGGTGAATGTACTCCATGTACTGCCTGGTAATCGCCGCGATCGGAATATTGAGTATGTCGATGTTCTGGCGTTTGATCAGGTAGAGCAGCAGGTCCAGCGGCCCCTCGAAGGCTTCCAGGAACACCAGCAGCGCATCCGGCGGGATGTACAGGTCCTGCGGAATCACGGTCAGCGGTTCGCCCTGCACCAGCGCAAAAGGCATTTCCGACTGGCTTGAAGCCGATTCTGTGTAACCCTTTTCCACTACTTTCGACCACTCAGACCCATCACCTTGCGCACCTCTTCCATGGTGTCCTGGGCGACGTCCCGCGCGGCTTCACAGCCCTCGTTGATAATGCGCATCGACGGCCGCCAGGTCGCCGGTGTATTCGGCGACGCGCTGTTGTATCGGTTTCAATTCCTCGAGCATGGAGTCGATGACGTACTGTTTGCAATCGATACAGCCGATCCCCGCGGTCTTGCATCCGATGCGCCAGTTCTGCCTTGGTGGCTTCATCTGGTATACACCTGGTGGAATTCCCATACCGGACACTTTTCCGGATCGCCCGGGTCGGTGCGCCGTATTCGCGCTGGATCCGTCGGCATGGTCTTGATCTTGCGCGCGACGCTGTCCGGATCTTCCCGCAGGGCAATCGTATTGTTGTAGGACTTGGACATTTTCTGCCCGTCGATGCCCGGCATTTTGGGCGATACCGTCAACAACGATTGCGGTTCAGGCAGGATGATTCGACCTTCTCCATCCAGGTAACCGAGCAAGCGTTCGCGGTCGCTGATGCTGATGTTTTGCTGCGATTCCAGCAATGCGTGACCGATGGACAGTGCATCGCTGTCACCCTGCTCCTGGTATCGCTTGCGCGCCTGCTGGTAAAGCTTGGCGTTTTTCTTGCCCATCTTGCGGATCGCCGCGTTCACCTTGCTTTCAAAATCCGGCTCGCGGCCATAGAAATGATTGAAGCGACGTGCAATCTCACGCGTCAATTCGACGTGCGCGACCTGATCTTCGCCGACGGGCACAAACCCGGCCCGGTACATCAGGATATCGGCGCTTTGCAGCAGCGGATAACCGAGAAACCCAAAGGTCGCAAGGTCGCGGTCCTTCATCTTTTCCTGCTGGTCCTTGTAACTGGGCACGCGTTCCAGCCAACCCAGCGGCGTGATCATCGACAACAGGGTAAATAGCTCGGCGTGCTCGGGAACACGCGATTGCACGAACAGCGTTGAATTACCGGGATTAACGCCCGCAGCCAGCCAGTCAATCACCATATCGCGGCCACTTTCCGCGATGATCGAAGGATCCTCGTAATGGGTGGTGAGCGCATGCCAGTCGGCAACGAAATAAAAACATTCGTAGCTGTGCTGTAACTCGATCCAGTTTTTGAGGACGCCGTGATAGTGGCCCAGATGCAACAGGCCGGTTGGACGCATGCCAGACAGCACGCGATTGTTTTGACTAATGGTGTTCAATAAAGGTGATCCAAAGAATGATGGCCAGGAGGCGATTATACAAAGAACCCGGCAAACAACCTAGGAGAATGCCTCGACTCGGATCCGTCAGCATGGTTCGTGACTAATGCGCCGATGCGAGATCTAACTAGCAACACGATTAGTTCTCCAGAAAGGACACATCGCCCTTGCCGTGGCGCAATATTTCCGGGTGCCCATCGATCAGGCTGATAACCGTGGTCGGCTCGATTCCACAGAAGCCACCATCGATCACCAGGTCGACTTCATGCTCGTAGGTCTGCCTGATTTCAAACGCGTCGTCGAGTGGCGCGCTTGCCCCCGGTGGGATCAGCGTGCTGCTCATGATTGGCTGGCCCAGTTCCGACAGCATCGCGTGCACGATATTGTTATCGGGCACTCGCACGCCAATGGTCTTGCGCTTCGGGTTCATCAGGCGCCGCGGCACCACCGAGGTTGCGCGCAGTAAAAATGTGTAGGGCCCGGGGGTCAGCGTCTTCATCAGGCGATAGTCCGAGTTGTCGACCTTGGCGTAGGTACCGATTTCGGAGAGGTCGCTGCACACCAGCGTAAAATGATGCTTGTTATCAGTACGTCGAATTCGCTGGATACGTTCCATCGCCGTCTTGTCGCCGATATGACAACCCAGTGCATAACTCGAATCGGTCGGATAAATGACCAGGCCGCCACTAGCGATAATGGCAACAGCCTGCTGAATCAGACGTCGCTGTGGGTTGTCGGGATGAATTTCAAAGAACTGCGCCATAACCAGGATTCGAAAAGTTCGGACGCGATCATACAGTAAATCCTTTGGAAAAAAACAACGATGATAATATTATTTCAAATCAATCAATTAGACGGAAAAGTTAATCTTAACAAGGAAGATTAAGCGAAAAAACTGTCGCATTTATACAACAAAATTAAATTATGTTGTTTTTTTCGAGATTTAGGGTTGCTATTGCGTCAAAATTGACTATTATGCTTGCCCATAAGCAGTCTTGGGCAGACCTTGGGTTCTTGCACAATCTGATCGAGACCGTTTAGTTTGATTCAAAAATAACTGACTTAAGGGTAATTACTCATGAAATTTAAAACTACTGCAATTGCAATGGCTGTAGCCGGTTCTGTAGCCGCTCCTGTCGCTGTACAAGCTGCTGCTGACGAGCTTTACGCTTCGGCTCGCGTTGGTATCTGGAATGTCGATCAAGGCGCAGACAACAACCAGTGGGACGTTCGCAGCTTTTCATCACGTTTCGGCGCTAAAGGCGAAACTGATCTGGGCAACGGAATGAGCGGTTTCGGTCGCTACGAGTGGGACGTTGACTTCAACAATGACGTAGGCGAAGACGACATCAGTGTCCGTCACCGTTACGTTGGTTTGAAAGGCGGTTTCGGTAGCGTTCTGGTAGGCCAGACTTACCACACCTTCTACAACTTTGTTGTTGGTCCGACTGATAATCCCTGGTGGCACTCTGGTTACGCCATGGTTAACTACCGCGGTCGTACTGACAACGCTGTGACTTATGCCGGTAGTGCTGGTGTAGTCAACTTCGGTGCTTCTGTCTACATGACTCCGGACGCTGAAGAAGAAACAGTTGATCAAACTGAAGTTGGTTTGAGCTTCGGTATTGGCGACATCACTATTGGTTTGGCTGCTCAAAGCACAGCTAGCGATACTGCTCAAGGTTCAGCTGGCAACGACGACGTCTATCGTTGGTCTGGCCGTTAGCGGAATCAACCTTGGTCCCGTTTCACTGGGTGTTGGTGCACAGTCGCAAGACGACGACAGCAGCTTCCTGATTGACGCCGGCATCATGGGTTTCTACGTTCACATCGAAGCTCTGAGCGTTGATGCAACTGACCAGGATCGTTTGAGCACAACTCTGGGTTACACCCTGAGCCTGGGTCGCAAGACCACGATGTACTTCGAACTCAACCAGATCGACAACGATACTGGTGATTCCGACGACGATCGTACCGCTGCAATGGCTGTCCTGAAATACGACATCATCTAAGCACACGGTTCGTAAGCAGTACCTAAAGGGCTCCCTCGGGAGCCCTTTTTTATGCCTGCAAACCAGGAAAGCCTTAATCCACCTCGCGGGAATGACAAGAAATTCCAGCATCCTCTCCCCCGCTGTATCGGGTCGACAGACGCAGCCTCTCCCCAAACCGTCATTCCTGCGAAAGCAGGAATCTTATGACAACGCCACCGTTTCAGATCCCCGCTTTCGCGGGGATGACGGAACTGGGGAGCGGTCCGACGCTTCGGGCGGTCCGACGTATCGGAATGACGGCTATGGGCAATGACCGATGATCGAGTTACGACGCCGCTATTGACGTCACGCCCCGATGCATCGGACGACGCACGGGGGCGTGTTGTCTGTTATAGGGATCAGACCCTGGTGGGCTAGAAACTGCGTTTTTTAGGGCGCCAGAATTCCATGCGCTTGTATTTAAAAAACAATTGATTGCCCAGTACGTCCTTCGCTTTCCACTGGCGATCGCGTAGTTTGGGGCCGACCTGGTGCAGGTCGGGAATACCGTAGGCACTGCCATCGTTCTCGGTTAACTCTTTTTCGATGTGGTCGAAATAATGCCCCTGCCCGTCGCCCCACGTGGCGAGTGCAGGAATCCCGAGAAACTGGTAAATCCGGTCGATTACGGTAACCGGGTCTTTGACCAGCTCAGCGCGTTCGATGAGCAGCAAATTGGAGCGATTGGATCCTTGCCAGGTCTGTTTCAGGTTTTCATAACACCAACCAATACTGGTGCCAATCTTTGGATCCATCAGTGCCGCGCAGCGATTGGCATCGTTTGGCTCCAGCCGATTTTGCTGCAGGTAGTCATCGATGTAGGAAACGTAATCGGGGTTAGCCCTGATGCGCATGATGAATGAAGCCAGGCAATCGGCAATATCATCCACTGGACAAATCACCTTCATTTCTTCACCCAGCACTTTGCGCGTCGATTCGATGGCATCATTCATGTGCCAGGCCCAGGACTTATCGACGATGCAGGACTCGCTGCGATGTTGATACATTCCCTGTCGAATCCCACGCCAGACATTCGGTAACTGCTCGGGATGCTGATACGCCTTTAAGGTAACCGTGTTCATACGCCACTTGGCCAGCACCTCGCCAATGATCTCGGAAAGCGGCGATGCAGGCGATACGTGGATATTATCGTTCTGGTTCAAGATCTCGCCCAGAACGGTACTGCCGGTGCGCGGCAGCCCGGCCAGGTAGAAAAATGTTTTGTCTTGCACGATGAAATTGAGGGGTTATACAACGAACTTCGAGGATAGCATCGGGTCATAAATTAGTCACCAAAGGCAGGCAGAATAGGCTAGAATCTGGCCTGCTCCGAAAACCCAAGGTTGCAATGAAACAATTACTCGATTTTTTCCCGATCCTGCTTTTTTTCATCCTCTACAAGTTCTACCTGGACTTGCCGGATGAGTTAATCCTGGCAGTTAACGCCGGGATACCACTGATGGACCTGACTCCCGGTGAGCCCAGCGATGCCATTTACCTGGCAACTCTCGCGGCCATCGTGGTCACCCTGATACAGGTCGTGGCATCTGCCATCATTGTCAAAAAAGTCGAGAAAATGCCGTTGATTACACTGGCGTTGCTGATTGTCCTCGGCGGCGCTACGCTCGCATTCAAAAGCCCCGTGTTCATCCAGTGGAAACCGACTGCGATCAACTGGCTGTTTGCCCTGGCATTCCTCGGCAGCCACCTGATTGGCAACAAGCCATTGATCCAGCGCATGATGGGACATGCGATCGAGATCGAGGAGAAGCGCGTCTGGGTGCAGTTAAACCTGGCCTGGGTCGCATTTTTCATTGTAGCCGGAATCGCCAACCTGCTCGTCGCACCCGAAATCGATCCACTGGGATTCGAGTTCAGCGAGGACACCTGGGTTGATTTCAAGTTGTTTGGGCTGATGGGAATGACCCTGGTATTTGTCATCGCTCAGGCCCTGTACCTGGCAAAGTACATGCCCAAAACCGACGAGGAAGCCAGTTGATGTTTTACAGTATTGTAGGAATCGATAACCCGAATAGCCTGCAAGCGCGCCTGGCCGTGCGCGACGAACACGTCGCACGCCTGCAGGATCTGCGCGCGCAGGGACGTCTGATTATCGCCGGACCGAATCCAGCCATCGACAGTGAAGATCCGGGCGCCGAGGGATTTACTGGCAGCATTATTATCGCGGAGTTCGATTCGCTACAGTTGGCCCAGGATTGGGCAGATGAGGACCCCTACATCAAGTCCGGGGCGTATGCTTCGGTTATGGTCAAACCATTCAAGAAAGTACTGCCTTAGGCGACAGATTACACAGCCATTTCTGGCGAAATCCCCTGACCGCTAGCAGAACCAGCGGGGTCAGGCTAGAGATCCTTGCTCGGACTTTCCAGGTTGTCGCTGATTTCCCTGAGCAGCAAGTCTTCGGACTCGATCCGCTCGGCCATCGCTTCGCCGATCGATGACAGGTCAGTGTACAAATTCGTCAGACTTTCCTGTTCGTCCGCGCCCTCGTATTTATCGTTGAAATCGACAAACAACTGGGTGGTCCTGGAAATTGACGGGTAGACACGATCACCGACCTTTTTAATGTTGCCGCGACGCTCCTTGCCATCGATGATTCGTTCGTAAATCTCGAAATGCCCGAGCGCGGTGTAATCGACCAGCCCCTGGTTAAAATTTCGCAGATTGCGAATGACGGTGTCGGGTTTCACATCGCTCGACTCAAGCTCGGCGAGTTCGCACATCGAAACCAATACCTGTTGCCGCTCCTTCAACAGGGAATTAATCGTTTGGGTTTGCCGGGTACGCCGGTTTTCTTCCGCCGAAATCCTCTCGGCGATTTGCGCAATTTTGTCTATTTGTGATTCGCTCACAGCTCTCCTCGTTTAGGCTGTAGTCGGCGCCATCGCTGACGGACCGAATGCCTTATTATGCGGATGATTGTCTCATCGGTAAACGCCATTATATCCTTAGTTGACGATTAATTTTGTTAAACTGGTCCGATTTATTGAAGGTGGCCAGAATGAATGACAGCAAACCGGCGGATAACCTGCAGTCCCGGCTCGATCGGCTGGAAGCGTTGTACAGCGAACAAGACTACACCATTCAGACGCTCAACAACACCGTGACCCAACAAGATCGGGAATTGACAGCGCTAACGCTGCGTCTCGAGCAGGTCCAGCTGCAGTTGCAATCGCTACGCTCTGAAGCCGCCGGCGACATCGACCCTGGCTTCGAACAACCCCCGCATTACTGATGCAGCGTGTTTCGGCTGATTCGGCGGCGCAGCTGCAACAGCTCGCAGCACAGTCGTCTGAACATTTGCGCATTGAAGCCACTGAACGGGGATTCGAAATCGAACTGACCGATGCCGGTCTGCGCTTCGTACACAGCTTTGTTTCAGGTCCGCTGGCAAAGCGTGTCCACCAATCAGCCCAACTTTTGCTGAAAGCCTGCAATAACAAGCAACGCAGTATTCACCGGGTCCTCGATCTCACCGCCGGCTGGGGCGTCGATGCGTTGATCCTGGCAAGTCACGGTCACCAGGTCACGCTACTGGAACACAATCCACTGGTGCATTTCGTGGTCGAGCATTCACTGCAGCAACTTGCCAGCACGACCGAAGGTGAATCGATTGCAGGCCTGCTAACCCTCGAGCAGGCCGAAGCAAGCCAGTTTCTGCGGGACTTGCCCGACGAACACGATTTCGACTGCATCTATCTGGACCCAATGTTTGCGGCGCATAAATCAGGCGCCAAACCGGCCAAGGAAATGCAGATTCTGCAGGCGCTCACCGATAATTCGGAGATGGAATCCTGTCTGGATCTGGCCCGCTCACGGGCGCGCAAACGGGTGGTGGTCAAACGTGGCGCGAGGGCGGCGGCACTCGGCGGGGCGAAACCAGACCTGGTGCAACGCGCCAAAACCATTCGCTTTGATATCTACCTGACGGCCTGACCTAGTGGTCCATGCGGTAAGCGGCTCAATCGCGAAAGTTATTAAACTGTAATGGAATGCCCAGCTTCGCATCGCGCAACAGCGCCATCACTTGCTGCAAATCGTCGCGTTTCTTGCCGGTAACCCTGAGCTGTTCGCCCTGGATGGCGGCCTGCACCTTGAGTTTGGAGTTCTTGATCAACTTCACCATCTTGCGGGCAAGATCCGTATCCAGCCCCTCTCTCACCGCAATCGACTGGCGCGCGCGTTTGTTCATTTCGACGATATCGGCAAACTCCAGGCAATCGACATCGATGCCACGCTTCGACATCTTTTCCTTGAGGATCGGGGTCATTTGCTTGATCTGGAACTCGGATTCAGCTTCCAGCAATAGATTCTTGTCCGATTGTTCGATATGGGCACTGGAGCCCTTGAAATCGTAGCGCGTACCGATTTCACGATTGGCCTGGTCCAGCGCATTCTTGAGTTCGTGATGGTCGATTTCGGAAACCACGTCAAATGACGGCATGAGATACGCTCCACATCAGGGATTAACGGTTAAGCTGCTGAAATTATTGGCAAAAGTATAATCCGGGATGGACAAATTCGGAAATTGTTTCGCACCTTTTAACGCGCGCCCGGCGAAGTCGTAGCGCGCGCTGCCGCAGATTTCCTGCAAGGTCGAGCCCTCCACCCGTAGCGGGCATCCCAGCTCGGTGCCCAGGGCATAGCTGACAAAATACTCGGCGTGGCGCGAGCGCAACGGGTTACCCGCATAGTCGGGCTGGTGGCTACGGCTCGATTGCGGGTCCTGCAGGGTTTCACTCGATTGCTCGAGTGTGCGCAGGGTTGCGGCAGAACGCCGGATCACCAGGATCGATAAATTATCCTGGCGCAGTATGCGCGCTTCATCGGGTGCGAGGGCGCCGACCCTGAAATGATACGAAGAATGCACTGCCGGCGGGCGAACATCGATGCTGAAATCCAGCAACACGTAGATCACCGCGGCGGCGATGATCACCGAGAAATAGCGAAACAGGCGTGTCAGAATACCGCGCAGTTTACACCTCGAGCTGCAGGATTAGCGGACACACTGCGCGGATACGGCCTCCAGGATGCGGCCACAGGGCGCACCTTCTGACATCCAGTTGACGAATAAATCGTAATTGGAACGCCCGCCGGCACCGACGTCCAGCGAGGCGTCGAAATTCGGCTGCAGACCACCAAAGTGGTGATTGTTCGATGGCTTCTTCAACAGCAGGCTGTCCTCGATCACTTCCAGGTTGACCCGCGCCATCACCTGCTCGTAAAAGCCGAGCGCCGGGGTATCGGCCTTGCTTGCCGGGATGCCGGTAAAACCGGCGCCCGCGGGTTGCGCGGCGTCTGCAACCCACCACACCGGAACACCCGCCTGCGCCCCATCGTCGTGACAGGTAATACAGTTCGCCCCCCCTGCCCCAAATACCGGGATGATATGATCAACAAAATTCAGATCACGCGGTGCGACGGCCAGCAAATTGTCCACCTTGATCTTCAGCATATCGGTTTTACTGCCGCCATCGTCGGAACTGGCCGTCAAGCGGACCTTGTAATCCCCATCCGTATCTGCCTTGAACTGGACCTTCATTTTCGAATTACTACTCAGGCTCACCTTGGCTCCGTTGGGGGCTGAAATCACTTCCCAGGAATAGGAGGTCGCGAAAAGGCTTGCCTGGGCATTCAGTGTGATCGGTGCGTTTTGCCGGGTGATCCGGTCTGGACCCGCACGCGCCACTATCCGTCCCGGCAAAATGATATCACCTTGTGCATCGACCCGCCTGTTCTCGAAACTCGACGAGTTACTCACGTAGGGTGCGATAAAACTGGCCAGCAGTTCGGCTTTTTCCGGATCATTCCAGAAATTCTGAAAGTTAAGCAAACCCATTGGCATCTTGCCTTCATCGTAGACCAGCCGCTCGATTTCGTCGGCATGCGAAATGAACTTGTTCCAGTCGCTGAAATCCAGGTCCTTGCCTTCACCCGAAATATTCGAGTTGGAGCCGAGTTCATTGCCGCGTTTACCGTGGCAGACGAAACAGTTGGGACCAATCACCTTCTTGAACAAGGCATCGGCACCTACCGGCGCGCCGCCAACTGTCGGCTTCCAGCCAGTGGGCACAAATTTTCCATTGTATTTAGCGCCTGTTTTGTTCAATCGATTGTTCGCGCCATCGTCACCGTACCATCCGAGCAGCATTTCCCGACCGAAATCACCACTCCACTCACCGATATCGGCCTGTGCCGCTACGCCGCCACCGTGCTTGTTGCAGGCAGGATGTCCGGCACTTCCCGGGTAGGTGCAATACACCGCGGCGTTCAGTTTACGCAGACCATCTTCATAGTCCTGGCGCCGATGCCCAGGCTCGTCGGAGAACTCGAAGGTGTCGACTTCGAAAGCTTGCAAACGCGCCTTGGTATCACCAAGCTGCGTCACATCGTCGTTGGCATGCATGGCAACAAAGCGGCCGAAACGATCCAGCGGGCGCAGCTTGCCGCCGTGACAGGAAATACACGGTTGCGGCATCGCCTTTGCACCGCGCGCATCCAGGTCAACTTTCAAGCGTAGTTTGTGTGGCGCATTCGGGGAACTGTAATCCGGTTCGAAGGTATAAAACTTGGTCATCGGTTCGTCGCTACAGGTATCCCCCATATCGGAACGCCCCTTGCCGAACTCGATCGCATTGGTGCCGACATGGTAATCCAGGTCTTCGGCAATGGCCCCTTCCAGGTTGACCGGTCCATAGGCGAATCCCTCGACAATTTGCACGGAAAAGTTGCGCACCAGGAAAGCCATGATCTGCCCACCGCAACCGAGATCGGGATTCGGATAGCTGACCATGTACATGTCGCGTCCGTAGCCGAGATCCTTGGAGTCACGAAAGATCACGTGAACGTCCGGGTTATCGAGCCCGTGCAGGGCGATATAGTCCTGCGCGGTTTTGCGCAGGCCCATGGGATCAACGGCTTTGTAATAAGCCCTGGCGAAGGCGGTTTCGTCGAGTTCCGAATCAGAAAATTTCATTTTTACTGCGGTCCCGGCACCGTTGGCAAGGCCGTTTGCGACCACCCGTGTGGTGATACTATCGTCGACCAGGTAGAGCACACCGTCACGCGCCGTATTCAGCGTGAAGGTCGCGCCGGTGGCATCTTGTATGTCGAACGAGTAACAACGATTTCCGCTGGCACAGGCCGGATCGGGGTCGAGGCCACCTGAACTTTTCCATTTGCCGGTGATTATTTCCTCGTCGCTGCCATCGTTTCGTTTAATCGACACGCTAAAGCTGCCCGACTGTCCGGCCGGGTTGTTGGTACCTACGACGAGGGTGTACTTGCCGGCAGGCAAATCGCCCTGCCGATTGAAGAAAGTCAAAAACCGGTTCGGCGAAGAACTCGATACAGTGACATCGAAGCCTTCGTACTCATCGCCGCTACCACCGCAACCGACGACGCTTGTGGCCAACAGCAACATTACCCATTGGCGAGCGAGTTTAAACAAGAATCGCATGCCTAAAACCTCCCGAGCAGGCTAACTGTGAAAATGGTGCGCTCGTAAGCGATGCTGGAATCGTAACTGGCTTTGGAATCGACATACCTCGCAGACAGGTCGATCGACAGATCTTGCGTCAGTATGCGATTGTACCCAAGGGTATAAACATAAGTATCGGCATCGATTCGATAGGCGAACTGGTTGGCTTCGATACCGCCAAAGGCATCATCGGCTTCGATTGCATCCGCCGCGTTGATCACGCCGAGCGAGGGCGTCGAACTCGATACCGTGTCCCCGGTAATGTAGGTGAAGGTCGTGTAAACCAGATCTGTCTTGCTAAAATTTGTATCCAGGTTGAAAAATACGCGCCATTCTTGCGTATCGAATACCTCGCTTTTTGATTCCTGTGCGTTATAGTCGATTCCGGCTGTCATGTTCAGGGTATTGGTGAGCCACTTGTTCAAATCCGCAGACAATCCTACGAAGGTGGCATCCCGCATCTCCGTGTCAAATTCACGCCCACCAATTTTTGCACGCAACGAGTAGATTGGCGAGGTAAATCCCGAGCTCAGTGCGAAACGATAGCGCGTATTGAATTCGAATTCGAAATTATCGAGGGTGTCAAAGGTTTCAAACTTGTTGTAGCTGGCGCTGGCGCCGTAATTCAGAATACTGAAACTATCGAGCGATTTACCTCCCCTGGCATTAATTTTAGTGCTCAGGATGAAATCCCCGCGAATGTCGTCGTCTTCCTGTGCGAGACGCACATTGTCGTCGTCTGCCAACGAAATATCGTAGCTGTAGCGAAACACCGATCCAGCGGAACTTGCCTTCCGGGCCCGCTGCGCCGCCTTGGGTTCGGGCAATGCTCTGGGCTACCTGTTGCTCGTCTGCCGCCAGTCCCTGCTTGACTTCCTCGATCTGATCCAGGCTCGATTCGCTCACCGCCAGTCACCGGGGCACCGGTGGTCAGATCGGGGTCACGCGGCGCCTGGCTCAGCGGCTCGAGCTCGCCGCGTTCGACCTTCCGTGCTCTGAGCTCGTCTTCGTAGGTATCGATTTGCGCGCTGGCTTCAAGGTAAGCCTGCGTTCGATTAACGCTCGAAATGGTCGCGATATCCGGGATTTTCAGGGTTGCGCCCAACTTGAGGCGGTTGATATTCCCCTGGTGGAAGGCATCGGGATTGGCATCGTAGATGGACATCATCAATTGCGACACGGTGATATTTTTTTGTCGGTACCTGAGCGCAATTCGATACAGCGTTTCATTCGCCTGCACCGGCCCATAACTGCCCGGTTCCGCCGCGTTCCCCCGAATCACGACACAGCTTAAAGCCATACATACTACTAATATTGCGATCTTCATTATTTTTTAGTTGTTGTTTTCAATAACCGACGCTGGTCACCTTTGCCTTGCTGGAACCTCTCGCCGCCGACGCCACCAGGCGAAACCACCAAGCGTGAGCAGGGTCATCAGCATCAACGGTGACAGCCGTCCCCCTCCATCTTTTACTTCTTCCTCTTGCGGGTCGCTCAGGCGAGTTCCGACGGTACCGGGATCGCTAACTACACCATTCCTGCGATTATCGGTATCGTTCGGTCCGCCATCCTGTATCGTCAATTCAAGACAATTATCCAGGTAGTTCAGACCATCCTGAAAAACATTGCTGCCCGGTTCCGGACAGGCACCGTCTTCAGCGCTCGCGCTGGCGAGCCGGTTATTGTTATCTTCGGCGAACACTGTCCAGCCACCGGACGGATGGAACTTGCGATATTCCGCATTTTTCGGAATCGCCGATTGTAATGGAATCACGATGCTGGCGCTTGCCCCGGGCACCAGGCCACGGATTTCGAAATCGTAAATGCCGCCGACATGGTCCTGGTTATCATTTGGATTAGTCGGCTCGGTCGCCATTCATGCTACCAAAGCGGCGAATCTCGGTATCCGTTAGCAGGGCGCCGAAGCGGTTAGCCGCCTGCGCGGTACTGCCACGCCCGAGGCGAAGGCCGGACTCGGTTTGCAACAACATGCTGGCACTGGCATTTCTGGTCTGATCCGGCACCAGGTTGCCGCCGGCTACCAGGCCATCGATGGCATCCAGGTAGTTGGGGATACCGTCGCCATCATCGTCGGCATAACCTTCCGCCGCGTCGTTATCGGGCGTCCCGTCCAGGTCCGAATCTCCCCCGCCGAGCGCCGCTGCCATCCCGCTGTTCACGCGCAATATGCGAGTCATACGCGTCGATTTCGACGGTTTGGGATTTCCAGTATCGGTTACGATGACGTCAATCAGGTAGTTACCGGCCATTGGCGCCACGGGTGACCAGCTGGCGACGTTCCCGGGCGGTACCAGTGCATTGTCCGTATTCGACCAGTCATAGCTGTGACCTTGCGTGCCGTTGACGTCGCTGACCAGCGCGTCAATGGTAATCGCGCCATCACCGGCATAGGTCGATCCAACCACGATGGCGCCCTGGGTGAACTGCAGCTCAACCTGCGGCGCCACGTTGTCTTCGACGATGGTTACCTTGTGCGTCTTGTTACTGCCCAGTGCGGCATTGGTCGCCTTGGTCAGCGTGAACACGACGGTTTCGTCCGGATCCTGTTTGGTGTCGGCGAGGGTATTGAAACTGATGGTCTTGATGTATTCACCATCGTTAAACGTCACCACGCCATTTACCGCGTCGTGGTCAGCAGCGCCTGCGGTTCCAGACACCTTGTAAGTCACCGTCGCCGGATTTGCGGGCCAGGAAGGTGAATCGCCGTTCAGCGTCAAGGTCACCATCACCGCGGCGTTTTCCTCCGCCTGCTGATTCGGTCCCAGGTTCACCAGTGGGCGAATGAAGAAGGGTTGCTCGGGCGGGTCCGAGACCAGGTTGCCCGGATCATTGGTGGCCAGGTCATCGTCGTTGGCATTGGACGGTGTCCAGGTGATGGTGTTATCGCCCGGACGATAAGGGACCATAGTCGTTGGCCGTCACCGCGGTCGCCAGGGTATGAATACTGGTTGGACTGGGCGACTTCAACTTGTACGGCGTCAGGTAACCAGTGGCGTCGATGACCAGGTTGGCCTGGTTCGGGCTGGTGCCATTCAGATACTCATCCAGGTTACTGACCCCGTCGCCGTCCGCATCGTCGGCCGAGTCATCGACCAGCGGATCCAGCGAATTGGCGATCTCCCAGATATCCGGCATACCGTCGTCATCGTCGTCGCTATCGCAGGCGTTGCCGCCCTCGTCCGCAGCGGGGCCATCGGTGCCCAGGGTGCCGTCGCCATCGGTGTTGATATTGCTCGGGTCGGCGACCGACACGCAGTAGTCATCGTAGTTAGCGACCATATCGCCATCGTCATCCGGCGGGCTGACAGTCAGGTTAAAGTTTCGCGTCGCGGCTACCGCTCCGTTCTCGCCGCCATCCACCACGCGCACGGTAATCGGCCCGTACGCCTGGCCGAAGTTGCCGGTGATCGGCGGATTCCAGGTGATCAGGCCCGGATTGGCATTGTCGTTGGATATCGTCATACCCGCGGGGGCCCCTGTCAGCGAATAGGTCAGCGAACCGCTGCCGCCGCTGATCAGGCTGCCGTCGTTCACGTCATCATCGGAATCGACGTCGCTGGCGATCGCAGTGATGCTGAAGGTGTAGGGATCGGCTCCCGTATCTTCATAGGCGTGATTCGAATCGGCATCGATCGTTGGCGGATTGATCGCGGCCAGGGATGGCGAATCGTTGGTGCGGGTAATCGGATCGATGGCTTTCTGCGCGCTCACGACCGCGGATGAAAATGCGTTCAAATCGTCTTCGACAATAAAGGTGATGGTGCGCGCACCGAGGTCGGGATTGTCTGAGCTGCTGGTGAAGGTGACTGCCTCGAGTGCTGTTTCGAAATCGGCGATCGGCGAGGTCGTCGTGGTGCTGGACAGCGTCAGCAATGTTCCCGGTGCACTGCAACTAATACCCGCAGGCAAGGCGCCGCAGGCGAGTGCATCGCCAGCCTGCGCATTTCCGGTGACCTGCATTGTCGCGCCGCTGAATTCGGTGCTGTCGCCGTCCACCAGGGCCAGGTCACCGTCGACGATCACCGGGGTTTGCTCGGTGAATGCCGTATCGCCTGCCGAGGTGGCAATCGTCGGGGCGTCGTTGATCGGCGTGATACGAATGTGTACCGTGGCCGAATTCAGCGACCGGCTGGTGCCGGTCCCGGAATTATCGATGGTGCAGTAGGTGAAAGTATCGGCCGTGGTATTGCTGTTGTCGTGGGTATAGGTAAAGGTGCCGTCGGCGCCAAAATTGGTAATGGTTCCGTTAACCGGGTCGGTGACGCCGGCGGGACAACCCGTGCGCGTCGCATCCTTGGCGTCATTCGTATCCGGGTCGGTATCGTTGCTCGCCAAATCGTTATTGCTTCCGTCGCCGTCAGTTCCATTATCGACTGCCATGCCCTCCTGCACCGTGACGTAGGCACCGACGCCGGCCGTGCCGTCGTCGACAGCGGTCGGCCGGTCGTTGATCCCGCTGATTCTTACGGTAGCCGTCGCGGTGTCTCGCGCCCCTGAAAAGCTGTCTTCCTCGATGGTATAGTCGAAGGTAGTGGTCGTAATCTGACCCTGGCTCAGGTAATTGAATAGTCCGTTCGGATTGTATTGATAAGTTCCCGCCGCGGCGTTGACCAGTGAAACGGTTCCAGTCGTAGCGGAGGTATTAGTCGAAAAAATGGAGAACGAATCACCCTCCGTCGCCACGTCATTACCGAAAACGCCAAACGATGCCGATAGCCCTGAACCTTCGCTCACGGTGATGGCATTGGTATCGTTGACAGCATTGGGGTTGTTATTGATCACGTTAAAGGTACTACTGGAACACACCGGAGGCCCATCACCCGCCTCGGTTGCCGTTGCCGGCGGAAATGCGGCATCTACCTGATTCAAACAGCCGTATATGGTGTAGGTGCCAAGCGCGGTGGGGCCGGCCGGAGCGGTCCAGTCGAAGGTCGGATCATCATTGATATCGTCCGTCTGTCGATTATAGTGCTGCAACTCACCGCTGGTTTGTCCCGAATTGATGACCGAGGTGTCGAAGTTGCTGTATCCACCCGACACCTTGACGGCACTGGGATTGTATATTGCAATATTAAATCCCCAGGCGGGTGCATTGGTGTTTATATTGAATGTGAAGGCCTGGCCAGTAGTGGTGGTGTTATGCGGAACATTGGCAGGGGTAGTAAAACTGGCCGTTCCCGAATAGGCACCGCCAAAGTGGCAGGAATCGCACTGCGAGGGATTGCCGTGATATCCGGATATCGGACCGGACTCACTTCCCAACTGCGCAAAGGCCTGGCCACTGAAGACAACGGCAAGACTTAATATGACTCCAGCTATTCTTATTTTTTTATTTCTCATAAATCAGGCAAGAGCGAGACCTAAGCGAATATTGTACTTAGTTTTAGCTGCAATACTGCGAAATATCTACCTTGGGAGTGTGACTACCTTCAATAATTTAAGCGATATTTCGATATTAATTTACCTATACTATTTGCCACAAACAATAAAACACGAGTATAGAGTTATGATTCGCGACGACGATCTGCACCCCGAAGACGAGAAACGCCGGGAATATCTGGTCAAACTGTTGACCATGAGCGCACTGACTGCGACCCCAATGGGCGTATTGCACGCTGCCTGGTGGGGTAGCACGCCGAAGAAACTGGAAGATGATAAATCCATCTTCAGCCTCGAAGGTGATGTGCGCGTCAATGGTAAAAAGGCCGACCTGGAAACACGCATCGCCGGTGGCGATGTCGTCAGTACCAAACGTAACAGTGAAGTCGTTTTTGCAGTGGGCAGCGATTCTTTTATCCTGCGCAGCGAAAGCGAGATGGAAATCGAGGGCGGTGGATTCTTCGTCGATGCATTGCGCATGTTGACCGGTAGTGTGTTGTCGGTGTTCGGCAACCGCAATGCGCAGCAAAAACAACTGACGATGAATTCATCTACGGCGACCATCGGTATCCGCGGTACCGGTGTGTACATGGAATCCGAACCGGGCCTGACTTATCTGTGCACCTGCTATGGACAGGTCGGCCTCTATTCCAACCAGGATCTGAACGATTCAGAGCTGATCACCGCGACGCACCACGATGCACCCAAGTACATCACCGACAAGAAGGCGCGCAATACCCACATCCGTCCAGCTCCGTTCAAGAATCACACGGATGCTGAACTCAAATTACTGGAAGCCATCGTTGGCCGCGAAGTTCCGTTTGGTATCGAATCCGAACTGTATAAAGGCGAACGCCGCGAATACTGATCGACTCTGACCCCGCAAGCGTGAGGATTGTTTATCCCTGGCGCTCTAGCACCACTTCGGTACCCGCCTGCTCGCTGCAATAGCGGCCGAGACAATCGAACAGTTCGTCACTACTACCCTGCAAGCGCCAGCATTCGTCGGCGGCATCGTAATCGAAATGGAATCCACCCGAACGCGCGGCCACCCATAGCTGTGAAAGCGGCGTCTGCTTGTTGATAATGATCTTGCTGTCATTTTCGAATTCCAGCGTCAGGATATCGCTGACATTGTCGTAATCGATATCGACACCGCAGGCGTCGATGGCTTCCTCGATTGCCAGCATGGTGTCTTCGGCGAGTTGATCGAAATCCGATTCATTCATCGTCGCTTGCCGTGAAATCCAGCGACAGTGAATTGATGCAATAGCGCTTGCCGGTGGTGTCACGCGGACCATCCTCGAATACGTGCCCCAGGTGACAACCACAGCGACCACAGGAGGCTTCGACCCGGCGCATGCCGAAACTGCTGTCTTCCTCGTAGTGAATCACCTGGTCGCTGGTCGGGCGGTCGAAGGAAGGCCAGCCCGAGCCGGAATCGAATTTGCTGGACGACTCGAACAGGGCTTCACCACAACACTTGCACAGATACCTGCCCTTGTTCGGATTATGATTATACTCACCGCTGAACGGCGGTTCGGTGCCCTTCTCCCGGCACACCCGGTATTCCTCGGGTGACAGTTTTTGCTTCCAGTCCTGTTCGTCAGTCATTGCTATCTCCACTTGTTGCCAGGTACATTTCCTTGCCATCCACGAGGTTGATCCAGCCGCGTGCAATGCGGTAGATCAACCACAGCATCACCCCGGCAAGCACCAGGTAACCAATCAGAATGGGCAGGCTGATAAAACCCAGTACGGTCCATAAGAGTCCGTACCAGAAGGTTGATTTCTGCCAGCGGAAGTGTGACTCCAGCCAGCTGCCTCGCACATCGTCGTCCTTGATGTAATTGATGATCACGCCAACGACCGCCATCAACGGAATGACGAAGTTCAACGCCTGCAGGATATACACCGCGAAGGTATATTTTTTCAGCTCGGCCTATTGCGCGTCGTCAAAAATCATATCGTCTCACCACCAGCAGAATCCTCCAGCAGCCGATTAAACCCGGCCTGATCGATAATTTCAACTCCCAGCTGCCTCGGCTTTTGCCAGTTTTGACCCCGGACTCTCGCCCGCAATCAGCGCGCTGGTTTTTGCCGATACGCTGCCACTGACGCGTGCACCACGCGCTTTCAGCAGGCTCGCTGCCTGATCTCGGCTCATACCTTCGAGCGTGCCGCTGATCACGTAAGTCTTACCTTCCAGGGTCTGCTCCTGTTGTCGACTCGCATCGCCACTCGGCCAGTTGACACCCTCGCCAAGCAGCCGATTCACTATGTCCCTGTTATTCACCTGGTCGAAAAAGTGGCGAATATTATCAGCCACCACGGGGCCCACGTCCTCGACCCGTTGCAGGGTTTCCAGCTCGGCGTCCATCAATGCATGGATATCACCAAAATACTGCGCCAGGGCCTCGGCCGTTGCCTCGCCTACTTCGCGAATACCCAGCGAATAAATAAACCGCGCCAGGGTCGTGTGCTTTGACTTGTCGAGCGCGGCCAGCAGATTTTGCGCCGACTTTTCCGCCATGCGTTCTAGCCCTGTCAATTGTTCCAGGGTAAGCGTCGTAAAGATCAGCAACCGAGTCGATCAAATCCTGCTCGATCAATTGCTCAACCAGCTTGTCGCCCAGTCCCTCGATATCGAGGGCCTTGCGCGACGCGTAATGCTTGATGGCTTCCTTGCGCTGCGCCGCGCAGAACAGGCCGCCAACACAGCGATAGGCGCTCTGCCCCGCTTGCTGTAAAACTTCCGAGCCGCAGACCGGGCAGACATCCGGCATTACCGGCAGTTGCAGTTCGCCCTTGCGTTCTTTTACCACCGGAGCGACGACTTCGGGGATGACGTCGCCGGCACGGCGCAAGATAACCAGGTCGCCGATGCGGATATCCTTGCGCCTGATTTCATCCATGTTGTGCAAGGTAGCGTTGCTGACCATGACACCGCCAACCGCCACGGGCTCCAGCCGGGCGACCGGTGTCAGCGCGCCGGTGCGACCGACCTGGAAGTCGACATCGAGCAGGCGCGTCATCACTTCCTGCGCGGGAAACTTGTAAGCAATCGCCCAGCGCGGGGCACGCGATACGAAACCGGCTTCGCGTTGCATGGCAATATCATCCAGCTTGAACACCACGCCATCGATGTCGAATGGAAGTTGCTCGCGCATGGCCAGGATGCGCCGGCGATAGTCAATACAGTCGGTGACCGAGGCCAGGCGTTCGATTTGGCGGCTGATGGGAATGCCAAGCTCGCGTAGAAACAGCATTTGCTCATACTGACCCATTGGCAACTCAATGCCTTCACAGAGGCCAACACCATAGCTGCAAAATGTCAGCGGCCGGCTCGCGGTAATGCGGGAATCGAGCAGGCGCAGACTGCCGGCCGCGGCATTGCGCGGGTTGGCAAACACTTTGCCGCCGGTTTCACGCTGCTTGTGATTGAGGGCTTCGAAGGCTTTTATTTCGAGGTAAACCTCGCCACGAATCTCGATGCGTCGAGGGATATCCTTGCCCCTGAGAGTCAGCGGAATAGACTTGATGGTGCGCACGTTGGCGGTGATATTTTCGCCGCTGCGACCATCTCCGCGGGTTGCGCCACGCAATAGTTCACCATTTTCGTACAACAGGCTGAGCGCGAGGCCATCGAGTTTGGGTTCGGCGCAGTAAGCGAGATCTCCTTCCTGTTCGAGGCGCTCGCGCAAGCGCCGGTCGAATGCCAGCATCTCCTCGTCGTCAAAGGCATTGTCCAGCGACAGCATCGCCACTTCGTGTTGCACCGTTTCGAACTGGCTCGCAGGCAGAGAACCGACGCGCTGCGTCGGCGAGTCCGCGGTGATCAATTGGGGATGTTCCTGCTCAAGCTGCTGTAACTGGCGAAACAGCTTGTCGTAAGCCTGGTCGGTAATCAGGGGTGCATCGAGCACGTGATACTGGTAATTGTGTTGCTCCAGTTCCTTGCGCAATTGCACGACCTGGTTCTGGATTGCTTTGCTGGCAGGCATCAGTGGCGGTTCCGGATTTAGTCCAGCAGGTTCTTGCGTGCCGTGGTGACGTCGCTGATGGTCAATAGCTCCTGGGTTGACTTGTACACCTTGACGTTCAGAAAGCGCACCAGTTCGTCGACTTTTTTCAGCAGTGCCTCGTAGGCGGCGCTGGGGATTTCGCAATCATCCAGATCGATAAAACAGTTGAAGCCCAGCGTGCTGAATTCCAGATTCTCGATATCGGAAAAATCTCCGGGAGCGGAAAGGCTGGCGATACGAAACGCGACCTGCGTCCTGGTCGCGAAATTCCAGCAAGCCCTGGTCATCCAGCTCCAGTCCCGCCTGGCACCTGGCGGCATCCGCTTCCTCACCGGTGATCAGGCGAAAATCGTCATGCCGCAGATGGTAATTGATCAGGCGTGTCGCATCGCATTTCGCAATATCGCGATGTACGTAAATTTCCGGATCGGGCAAGGCAAATGGCGTGGTCTGCACATCGCGCGCGGGATTGATCTCGATATTGTCGAGATTTTCCTCGATTTCGTTATCCTTCAGTATCTGGTTCAGATTATTCAGTTCGCTGCGCAGCTGTTCATCTTCGACAAAGGCCGAGTCAATTTCTTCACGGGTAAAGGTATCGATGGCACTGCGCCGGCGTAAACGCGATTGATGTTTGCCGTACAGGTAAATGGCCAGCCCTGTCAGCAGCGCGATGATCACCAGCACCCAGCGAAAGGTGGCCGCATCCATTACTGCACCCCGGCGAGCACCACGGCTTCACCGACATCGACCGAGACCAGGCGCGACACACCCGGCTCGTGCATGGTGACGCCGGTCAGGTTCTGGGCAATTTCCATGGTGATCTTGTTGTGCGTAATCATGATGAACTGCACCTGCGCGGACATTTCCGCCACCATCGAGCAAAAACGTCCTACATTGGCATCGTCGAGCGGTGCATCCACTTCGTCGAGCATGCAAAAGGGTGACGGGTTCAGCTCAAAAATGGCGAAAATCAACGCCACCGCGGTCAATGCTTTTTCACCACCCGACAACAGTTGCAGATTGGTGACACGCTTGCCCGGCGGGCGCGCCATGATAAGCACGCCGGTGTTTAACAAGTCATTCTCGGTCATTTCGAGGTGGGCCTCGCCGCCGCCAAACAACTTGGGGAAGCGTTCCGAAATGCGCTGATTTACCTGCTCGAAGGTTTCCTTGAATCGATCGCGGGTTTCGCGATCGATTTTGCGGATCGCACCTTCGAGCGTATCGAGTGCCGTGATCAGGTCCTGGTTCTGGGCGTCCAGGTATTGACGGCGCTCAGCCTGCTCACGAAATTCGTCTATCGCGGCAAGGTTGATCGGCCCCAGCTTCTCGATGCGATTGTTCAGGGTTTCCAGGCGTTGCGTCCACAGGGCTAGTCTCGGCTTCAGGATCGAGGTTTTCGACCAGGCTGGTAATGTCCTGCCCGGTTTTCTGTAGCTGTTCTTCGATCGTTTTGCAGCGAACACGGGCTTCCTGTAACTGCAGGCGTTCGCGTTCCAGTTCATTGCGGAATTCATCGACGCGCTGCTGACGACTATTACGCTCCTGCTCCAGCGTCCGTTGGCGATTTTCGAGTTCGCTGACGCCCTGTTGAGACTGGTTTAATTCCTGCTCATTCTGGTTGCGCTGGCTTAACAGTGCCTGCAATTCGGTTTCAAGTTCCGCAATCGGATCATCTGCGCCATCGATCACTGCAGCCAGTTCCTCGATACGGCGGCCATACTGATCGCTTTGCTGCTGGACGCGTTCCAGGTTCGACTGTGCAGCGCGCTGCTCCGCCTGCAGTGACTGCACTCGAATTTGTTGCTGTTGCGCCGCATCACGAGCCTGCTGCAATGCGCTCACGCGCATCGGCAAGACTCTGCTGACGCTCGGTTTTTTTGGCCAGCAGGGTCGCCTCGAGATCAGTCATTTCGGCAATCTGCTCGAGAAATGCATTGCGCTTATTGCTGTTCGACTGCAATTCAGTGGTATGACCGGCTTTCTGTTCTTCGAGCTCCGCCAGTTCCACCTGTAACTGCTCACGCCTTAGCTGCACCTGCTCCGCCTGGCTCTGGCGATTACTCAATTGCTGGCGCAGATCGGAAAGTTGCTGCTGCAGTCGGGCAAGCCCCTTCTGATCGTTGTCCCATTCCTGCTCGAGCGATGTCAGGCGTTGCCGATCGCCGTCGTAACGCGACTTCATCTCCATCGCGTTTGTCGTAATCGAATCCAGGTTGGCGCGAATGCTGTCAATCTCCTGCGCACGTGCGAGCGTTCCCGCATGCTCGTCCTCATCGCTCAATTGCAATACCCAGTTTCCACCCGCCCACAAACCTTGCGCAGTCACCAGGCTTTCACCGGCTTTTAACTGCCGACGTTTGCTGTGCAAGTCCTGCAAATCTCGACACAGGTAAATACCGTTCAAAAGCGAGGACAGATCGATATCGCATTCGATGTAGTCGACCAGGCGCGGCCAGTCCCGGGGACTGCTGTCCGCCGGTGATCGGTTGACGCTCGAACAGCGCAAGGTGCTGTTGGGGCACGATGGCTTCCGGTATCGACTGGCCGACACCGACGCTATAGGCACCGAGAAACGGCGCCAATACGATTTCCACGGCCTTGTCGATATCACCTTTTACCTTGAGCAGACTGCTGAGGCGCCGGTTCGAATCAACATTATGGCTGGCCAGCCATTGTTTTACCGTATCGCTGGTTTCGCTGAGCGCGTGTTGTTGCAAAGCCTCCAGCGAACTCAACCGGCCGCGCAGGGTTTGCACCTGGCTGCGTTTCTCGTCGAGCTGATTGGCGCGCTCTTCGCATTCGCCGCGCAAGGCCTGGATCTGGTCGGCGCGCGTCTGCGCCTGCGTCACGGTCGCCGCGTACTCATCGGCACGCATTTCAACGGCAGTTTCCAGTTGATCGATTTCGCGTATCGCTTCCGAGCTATCCAGGTTGTCGAGCTCCTGCTGCAGGCGAACGCGCTGCTGTTCGGTACGCTGCACCTGCCGCTCGATGTGTTCGATGCCGCGGTTTTCGATCTGCGCCGCCTCGTGCACCTGGTGAAACTCGCGGCGAAACTCATCCCAGAGTTCCTGCCACTCCTGCATCTTCGCCTCGGCCTGGTCAAGCGTCTCCTGCTGTTGTTGCAGGCGCTGGTTACCGGCTTCGAGCTGCGGGTTGATGTCACCCAGTTCGGCGGCAAACTGTTGCAGGCGCGCCGTATCATCGCTGAGCATTTTTTCCGCTTCCTGCAACGACTGCTGCAAGCCTGCGAGTTCTTCACGGCTTCGCTGGCGCAGGTTCTTCTGGTGTTCGATCGCCTGTTCCTTGCCCGAGATATCCGAGCCCAATCGATAAAACTGGCCCTGCACCAGGTTGTGCTTCTCACTCGCTTCGCTCAGGGTCTGGCGACCCTGTTCGATTTCGCGCTCGGTTTCACGCAACTCCGCATTGCGCTGCTCCATGCTGGTTTCGACACCACTCAGTTTGCGTTGCTGTGCTTCGATTTCGGCATCGTACTCACGCTTTTGCAGCAACAGGCTCTCGGCCTCCAGGCGGCGCTGATCCTGTTTCAGTTGCTTGTATTTTTCGGCGGTTTTCGACTGGCGATCGAGGCGTGTCAATTGCTTGTCGATTTCGTCGATCAAATCGGTCAGGCGTTCCAGGTTTTCGCGCGTATGACGAATACGGGTTTCGGTTTCGCGGCGGCGTTCCTTGTATTTTGATATCCCCGCAGCTTCTTCGAGATATACCCGCAGCTCTTCCGGCTTGGCATCGATAATTCGACTCACCATGCCTTGTTCGATAATCGAGTAACTGCGCGGACCGAGCCCGGTGCCGAGAAAAATATCGGCGATATCACGGCGCCGGCAGCGCGTGTTATTGAGAAAATACTTGGACTTGCCGACGCGCGTGGCGATGCGCTTCACTGAAATTTCATTGTATTTCGCATATTCACCGGAAACGCGACCATCGGAATTGTCAAATACCAGTTCAACCGAAGCCTGTCCGACCGGTTGGCGACCCGAAGAACCGCTGAAAATGACATCTTCCATCGATTCGCCACGCAAATTGCGCGCAGACGATTCGCCCATCACCCAGCGCACCGCGTCGATGACATTGGATTTACCGCAGCCGTTGGGACCGACGATACCGGTAATATTGGCTGGAAAGCTGATTTTGCTGGGGTCGACAAACGACTTGAAACCGGCAATCCTGATTTGACTGAGACGCATTCGAGCGGGAAATTCCAGGGTAAATTTTGTGCCGGCAGAGTATATCATTTGCGCTAAACATCAGCAGTAAAAGGTCGTAAAAAATTGCCTATTGCGCAGGCCCCGATATAATACGCAGCCGACTTCCGGCCGATCCGCCCGGCGCAGCTACATCTAATCTGCGAGAAACGATATGAGTACCCAGCCTTCCAAGGCGCTAGACACCTTTACAACCCCAATCCCGAGCGCGACTACACGATTCACATCGACACCCCGGAATTCACCTGCCTGTGCCCGCTCACTGGACAGCCCGACTTTGCCACCATCGAAATCGAGTATGTACCGGACCAATCGTGCCTCGAACTGAAGGCGCTGAAGCTGTACTTCTGGGCCTACCGCGATCAGGGCGCGTTTCACGAAGCGGTCACCAATCAAATCCTGTCCGACCTGGTGGCGGCGACTAACCCGCGCTTCATGCGCATCAACGCGGACTTCAACGTACGCGGTGGCGTCTATACCCGCGTCGTCGTCGAACACCGCGCCGACGGCTGGCAGGCGCCCGAACGCGTCGACCTGGCTTACGAGTTGCATTCATGGTCGGCGACGTAACCATCGGCATCCAGGCGCTGGCGCGCGGTATACGCCTGCTCAACAAGCCGGGCGTGCGCATTTACGTGATCGTTCCGCTGGCTATCAACCTGTTGCTGTTCGGTGCACTGATCTGGTACGGCTACAGCCTGTTCTATCCTTTCGTTGAGTGGATGATGTCGTTCGTGCCCGGCTTCCTCGATTTTCTGGAATGGCTGATCTGGCTATTCTTCGGCACGCTCGCAGCGGTGACCGTTTTCTTCAGCTTCACCCCGCTGGCGAACATCATCGCGGCGCCATTTAATGCGCTGATGTCGGAAAAGATCGAAATACACCTCACCGGCAAGGCGCCGTCTTCCGACATCAGCTTTGCCCGAATGGCGGCGGATGCCATCGGTTCCCAGTTGCGCAAGCTGGTATATATCATGCTTTGGGCGCTGGGTCTGTTCCTTATAAGCCTGGTGCCGGTGATCAACCTGATATCACCCGTGCTTTGGGTGGTGTTCGGTTCCTGGCTACTGTCGCTGGAATACTTCGACTACCCGATGGGCAACCACGATATCGTCTTCGACGAGGAGAAGCGCTACCTGCGCGAACGTCGCGGCATCGCGCTCGGCTTCGGTGGCGGCATCATGGTTCTGACCAGTATTCCGATGATCAACTTCGTTACCATGCCGGTCGCCGTCGCCGGCGCCACCCTGCTGTGGGTCGAACAGTTCCAGGCCAAACACACCACAACCTGAGCGCCGCCCAGGTCTCATCTACCCTGAATGTCACATTCCAAGGTAAGCCGTCCTGGGGTAGCGAATACAAAAAGCTCGTTGAGGATGCCGACTGCCGACAGTACCTGGCGTGGATCAAAAAACACAAACCACAATCCACTACGCCCGGATTCCTGACGTTTATAAATATCAAGGCTCTGTCTTCTTATGACTAGCTGCTCTGGGGGAAAGGCCACAAAAGTGTAGCGCGACAGGACGTCGTGCTCCAAGCGAACACAGGGATGTGCCGATAAATGAGGGGACAGTATACCTATTTCAACGGGACTCTAATCAAACTGATTTTCAACTGATATAGGTATACTGTCCCCTTATTTAGCGGTAGCGGCTTTTGTGGTCTTTCCCCCAGAACAGCACCTGGACAATATCAAAGCGCCACACATCAACCCTCATACCAATGCCCAATACATGACTGGTGTCGGGTGGTCAGGTAAAACTAGCCGGTGGGGATATCACCGCTGGCGCGCAGCCTGCCAGGTGCCGCGGCAATGCGCAGGGGCGGCAGATCAAGCGGCTGACCGGATTGCCGCACTTCAGCCGCGGGCAGTATATCGACATTCGGCCACAGGCCGTCAGCCAGAGCCTGCCCATAGGCTGACATACCGGCTGCCAGGGTACTCGAGCGGCTTGCCGCATGGTCGTAATCAAGCCGGTGCCAGCTGACATCAATCCCTTCGTCGCGCGGCTCGAGCAACAGGTACCAGCCGTGGCTGCCACCATCGTTGGCCGGCATGCCGATGACGCCGGCATTCAGCCAGTAACGCTCCGCCAGGCGTTGCCCGAACGGAATCCCGCAATGACCGCCGATCACCACATCGAGCCCGTCCCGGCGCATCTGCGCCAGCCTGAGCTCGGTGTCGGTGGACGCGAAGACGAACTCGTTGATGCTGTCGAGGCTCGCATGGATTACCCGAAACCGGTTTGCGGCCATGGTGAAATCGATTTGGCGCGGTAAATCGCGCATCCAGCTGCGTTGCCCTGCGGTGACGCGCCGATTGGCGTATTCGTACCAGGTCACCGCCAGCACCGAACACTCGCTGTCCGCAGCGAAGCCGCAGCCACAGTCAGCTTCGCCAAAGGCCAGGGACTCTTCACAGTTACCCATCACCAGATTGACGCCCCAGTCACGAATCAGGTCGAGGGTTTCACAGGGTTCACCGCAGTAGGCGATGACATCCCCGCTACAAATAATGCGTTCGACGGCGGGATGCCCAGCCCCGGCACGTGCCTGCATGGCGACGGTGGCTGCATAATTGCTGTAGGGACCGCCGAACATCAGCATGGTATCTTCAATTTTTCCGAGATCGTTCATTTTGTTACCGTTTTCCAGATTAATCGTCACCCAACCCACCTCGAATTGAAGCTACCAGCGTGCGGGTACTATGACCTTGACCCGGATTGAAAAGTTCGCATACTTGCTCACGTAATTCCGATCCGGTGTCCAGCTGTGCGCTCACTCATATTCTTCCTGCTGTTTATTCAACTGCCAGGTGCCCATGCCGCACCGAGTCAATCACTGGTGCCGGGTGGTGTCGCCATTATCGAACTCGATCCCGGTGACGAAAGCGGCTACCGCTTCCGCAACAAACCGGTGTTGGTAGCCACAATCGATGGCAAGCCCAAAGCCATTGTCGGTTTACCCCTCAATCTTGGCGTCGGCGAGCATTCCATCGAAAAAAGTGACTCGGGGCAGATCCACAAGAAGTTTTTCAGGGTCGTCGACAAGCAGTACAGCACCCAACATATCGAGATCAAGGACAAGCGTAAAGTGAACCCCTATGCCAGCGACATGGAGCGCATCCTGGCGGAAAAGAAACGCAAGCAGGTCGCGCGCGATCACTATCGGTTTACCGACGTGGACGTCGATTTCCTATTACCGGTATCAGGGATTCAAACCGGCAGCTTCGGTCAGCGGCGGGTGTTTAATGGTCAGCCCCGAAGTCCGCACAGTGGCATGGACATCGCCGCCGATACCGGCACACCGGTACTGGCGCCAAGCGCTGGCAAGGTTATCGAGCTGGGTGACTTTTTCTTCAGCGGTAACCTGGTGTACATCGATCACGGACAGGGTTTGATTTCCCTGTTCGCACACCTGGATTCAATCAACGTAGAACTCGGAGAACAGGTCAGCAAGGGCCAGGTGATCGGCACGGTCGGCGCCACCGGTCGCGTGACCGGCCCGCACCTGCACTGGAGCCTCGGTTTGAACGGGACCTGGATCGATCCCGCTTTATTTATTGGTGATCAGAAATAGAATTATCAGAAATGGAATAATCAGCAATCCGGCGAACAGATTTAAAAGGTCAGGCGAACGCCGATGTGAATATTGTCATCGTCGAGATCATAATCGCCCTCGTCTTCGGTTTCCACTTCAAAATGGCGTATGCCGATGAAGGCGATGGTTTGTGGTAACGCCTCGATCTGAAAGCCGATGGTATAGTCGAGCAATTCCTCGGTGTCCGAGAAGCTGGTAATGCCCGGCGCAAAAAATGCGCGTCCATAAACGGCCATCGGCATAGTTCCGGGAATCGTGTAACGAATTTCACCGCCGATTGCGAAGGCGAATATGTCCTGGTCAAGATCGTCGATCGCACCGAGATATCCCTTAACCCCTACACCAAAAGTCAGCGGCGTTTCTTCAGAAGCCTGACGCATCTGCATCAGGCTGGCCTGGACAACAAAGTCACTCTCGTCGTTGTAGAATAATCCAAGCGCGAGATCGGAGCCGCCCCATCCAATCAGGCTGGAATCGGAACGAAAGGTGAACTGGGCGGTTTCCGAGCTTAAAGCAGCTTCAAAATCATTGGCGTTGGCTGCCGTAACCGAGGCCAGTGCCAACAGACTGATGCAGGAGAGATACAAGGTTTTCATGGCCGATCCGTATAAAAATTTGCGCAATCATACCATAGCGTCCGACGCCACCAAGCATCCGAACCGGATAAATTGAAATAGTTTACATTGGCCTGATGCAGGCCGGGATTTTAACGCTCGGAACTATTGAACAAAGGCGTTATCGGGGACGCTTCCTTGACTACCGGCGTTTCCAGCCAACGGAAAATTGGCGCCCATTGCTCGCGATCCGGTTTGTTGCGCGCGGAAGGAATTTCCTGCACGCCAATGCCCATCTCGATGGCCTTCGCGTACAACTGCGTATCACGCAAACTGGAAATAAAGGGAATATTGAGGCTGAACAGGAAACGCTCCAGGGAGTGGTACATTAGCGTATTCTTGCGCACCCGGTTGGCGATTACCGCGAGCCGAATCATGCGCTTGCGCACACCACCGGTGGTCAGCAGCGCCTTGATGAAGTGCGCCGTCGCATGGATATCGATGGGCGACGGCAATACCGGAATCAACACCGAGTCATTTTGCTGAAACAGGGAGGTCAATTCGGTGATATCGGTTCCCGCGGGTGAGTCAATCAAAGCGATATCGGTTTCCGGGGGCACGCGTAGCTGCCAGGAACGGGTTAAACGATGGTCGGAATTCTTCGATGCGTCGATGCCAACAATCGGCGCAGCCGTTTCCGGGCGCCGGTTAATCCACGACAGCGACGAACCCTGGGTATCATGATCGAACACGCGCACAGTTTTGCCCTGCAAGGCATAGTGCGAGGCAATATTGGTAGTGATGGTGGTCTTGCCACAGCCGCCCTTGGCGTTGGTGACAATGATTCTTTGTAAGCCCATGAATCGAAGTCTATGTCGAAATGGTTATTTTTTCAGCACTTTAGGCCACATTTTTAGGCAATTTCTTTAACTACGATTCACTTTTTATGCTTTTTGACGCTTTTTTTGCTCGAAAACGGGTTTTTGCCGGATTTCAGCTCGATGCGCAGCGGTGTCCCTTTGAGTTTCAATTTGCTGATAAAAAAGTTGCTCAGGTAGCGCTGGTATACGGCGGGCAGGTGCTGCGTCTGATTGCCATGGACCACAATGACCGGCGGATTGCGCCCACCCTGATGGGCATAGCGTAGCTTGACGCGCCGTCCGTGGTGCATCGGCGGGTTGTGTTTGAACACGGCTTCTTCGAGTAAGTCGGTCAGGTAGCGGGTATTCAAATCGCGGAATGCCGAGGCATATGCCTGGTCGATTGACGCCACCATTTCGCCGACACCGGTACCGTGTCGCGCCGATATAAAATGCTGCTCAGCAAAGTCGACAAAACTCAGGCGGCGGCGCAAATTGCTGCGATTTTCCTCGCGTTGATCGGGATCCAGCCCGTCGCATTTATTGACTGCAATGACCAGGGCGCGGCCGCTGTCGACGACATAGCCCAGCAAGGTCATGTCCTGGTCGGTGAGACCATCGCGCGCATCGATGACAACGATTACGACATGGGCTTTTTCGATGGCTTCAAGCGCCTTGATAACGCTGAATTTTTCGATTGTCTCCTGCACCTTTCCGCGGCGTCGTACTCCGGCGGTATCGATCAGGGTATAGGGTTTGCCGTGACGTTCGAAGGGTACCGAGATGGTATCGCGGGTCGTTCCCGGTTGATCGAAAGCAACCACGCGTTCTTCGCCAGCGAGACGATTGATCAGGGTCGATTTACCCACGTTGGGCCTGCCGATTACGGCAACCTGCGGGCCGCTATCGGTGGCTTCGGCAGGCGTGTCATCGACGGGAAAGCGCTCCAGCACCTGGTCGATCAACACCCCGGTGCCTTTACGATGAGCCGCCGATATCAGGCGCATGTGCTCGAAACCAAGCGCAAAAAAATCGGCCTGTACCTGGTCCGGATTGGCGCCATCGACCTTGTTGACGACAACCTGGCAGGACTGACCGGCCTTGCGCACCATATCGGCAATCAGGCGATCGCCACTGGTCAGTCCATCCCCGGCATCGACCAGGAAGAGAATTTCATCGGCCTCTTCCATGGCCAGGCGCGTCTGTTGCGCCATCAATTCGTCGAGGTCCTGTTTTTCGCCGGTAAGACCGCCCGTATCGACTACGATGAAAGTTCTGTCATTGCGCTCGCCTACTCCGTACTGACGGTCGCGTGTCAAACCCGGTTCGTTAGCGACGATCGCATCGCGACTGCGCGTCAACACATTGAACAGCGTGGACTTGCCCACGTTGGGGCGTCCAATCAGGGCGATGACCGGAATCATAGCCGTTGCGTAATCGACGACAGGAAACCGAGCTGGTCGAGTGTGATAATCGAATCCTGCCAGACCTGCGGCTGCGCATAGTTGCGTTCGGTGGTACTGCGAATCCTGCCCAGCAATTTGCCGGTATCCTTGGCAAACCAGTGCAGGTAACCCTCGAAATCCGACACCACCAACTTGTCGCCGACCAGGGTCGGCGCGGTAATCCTGCGCGCATGCAACACATCCTGCTTCCAGAAAGATGCACTGGTACGCCGATCAATCGACCAAAGATCACCATCGCTGGAACTCAAGTAAAGGGCATCGTCGTCGATGGCGATGGCCTGGTAACCGGAAAACTCACGCGACCAGATAATATCGCCGGAGAGCGCCTGGACGGCGGCCAGGTGTCCCTGGAAGGAAACCGCGTAGATGACGCCATTGCGCACCACGAAGTGACCGTCCAGATCGACCAGGCGTTCGACTTCGGTACGACCACGCGGCAGGGTGATCGTTGTTTCCCATAAGGTTTTTGCGCTATTGCGGTCATAAGCCGTCAATTTGCCATCGTCAAAGCCGACGATCACCATATCGCCAACCACCACCGGATTACTGTTACCGGTTAGCGACAGCGCTGGAACCCGTCGCGACACTTGCCACTGCACACTGCCATCCTCGCTGGACAGGCTGTGCAGGCTGCCGTCGACACTGCGCACGAAAACCTGCTCCTTGTCGACTACCGGGGTCGCGCGTATTTCGCTACCGATTCGCGTGGCCCAAATTTTCTCCAGCCCACCTTTAACTTCGCGGTAAGCGACAACATCGCCGTCCCGCGATGTCACGATCAGCATTTGGTCGTCAGTACCACCGATGCCCGTGATCGGTTCATAGTCGGTTTCAAAGCGCCAGATGCGGCGGCCCTTGGAGAGGTTAATACGCCGCACCAGGCCACTGGTATCGATGGTGTAGGCCCGCTCACCGATAATCAGCGGGCGTAACCGATAAGCCGCGCGATTGGTCGAAGCACGGGTATCGACCACCCAGTTGATATCGAGCGGGATGGCTTTTTCGATATTGGTCAGCGTGGTGGGCGGCTCACTGTTAT
>CAWIHJ010000121.1:0-106372 GCA_963835795.1 uncultured Gammaproteobacteria bacterium | reverse complement strand
GAATCCTGCCCTTGGCCAGTGCAATGGTTAGCGCGTCGGACATGGCGCTTGGACCACTAGTTGGGGACGCGCTTGATTTTGGCGCCCAGCACGGCCAGCTTTTCTTCGATGTGATCGTAGCCACGATCGATGTGGTAAATCCGGTCGACCACGGTTTCGCCCTTGGCCACCAGCCCGGCGAGAATCAGGCTGGCCGAGGCGCGCAAATCGGTGGCCATTACCGGCGCGCCGTTCAATATCTTGACACCCTTGATAATCGCCGTGTTACCTTCGAGCTGTACGTTGGCGCCGAGACGCACGAATTCCTGGATGTGCATAAAGCGATTTTCAAACACGGTTTCAGTCACCGAACCAGTGCCTTCGGCAATCGCATTGAGCGCGCAAAACTGCGCCTGCATATCGGTGGGAAAGCCGGGATAAGGCGCGGTACGAATATTGACCGAGCGCAGGTTTGCGCCCTTCCATATCGAGCTCGATCCAGTTGTCACCCACGTCGACGATCGCGCCCGCCTCTTTCAGCTTGGACAGCACCGCATCGAGCAATCGGGGATCGGTGCGTTTGATCAACACTTTGCCGCCGGTAATTGCCGCCGCCACCAGGTAAGTGCCGGTTTCAATCCGATCCGGCAGCACCGTGTAGTCGCAACCGCGCAGATGCTCCACGCCGTGAATGGTAATCCGGTCGGTGCCGGCATCGACGATATTGCCGCCCATGGCATTGATGAAATCAGCCAGGTCGACAACTTCGGGTTCGCGCGCCGCATTTTCGATGACACTGGTGCCATTGGCCAGGCTCGCCGCCATCATCAGGTTTTCGGTGCCGGTTACGGTAACCTGATCCATGACGATGCGCGCACCCTGCAGGCGACTGCAACGCGCCTTGATGTAACCCTGCTCGACATCAATCTTGGCACCCATGGCTTCGAGCCCGCTGAGGTGCATGTCCACCGGACGCGCGCCAATGGCGCAACCACCCGGCAGCGACACTTCGGCCTCGCCGTAACGCGCCAGTAAAGGCCCGAGCACCAGGATAGAAGCACGCATGGTCTTGACCAACTCGTAGGGTGCGAAAGTATTTTCCAGCGTGGTCGGGTCGACCTCGATGCTCATTTTCTCGCCGATCGTCAGGGACACACCCATGCGACCGAGCAATTCCATCGTCGTGGTAACGTCGTGCAGGTGCGGTACATTGCGGATAATCACCGGGGTATCGGACAGCAAGGTACCCGCCAATATGGGCAATACCGCGTTCTTGGAACCGGAAACCCGCACCTCTCCGGACAGGGGTACGCCACCATTAATGATTAACTTATTCATGCAGGACCATCGACAATAAGGTCGTCATTCTATCAGGAAAAAAAAACCGGGTGTGCCGATTTTCGCGTAGTACCTGCCGACGGGCAAAATGCCTGGCCCGCAGCGATTGAGCGGCCGCATCATCGGTAACTGGATTCGGGCATCGGCAGGCTTTTAAAACCCGAATATCTCAGCGTTTGACTACTGCGCCTGGTTTCGATCTTGCAGTGTTTTAATCAAGCCGTCGACACCACTCTTCTTGATCGCGCGCGAAAAGCTGGAGCGATAATTGGTGACCAGGCTGACATCGTCAACACTGATGTCGAAAACCTTCCAGCCATCATCGCCGTTGCGCAACGTGTAATTGATCGGAATCGGAAAACCACCCTGCTGTTCGATCTCGGTGCGCACCGTGACCTCGCCTGCGTCTTCCGAGCCTTCCATCGGCAGGTAAATCAGTTCCTGGTTGGTGTACTCGAGCAGTGCAGAACTATAGGTACGCACCAGCAGCTGGCGAAACTCCTTGACGATTGCCGGGCGTTGCTCGGCACTGACTTCATCCTTGTAACTACCGAGCGCGAGGTCGGTCATCGCGGCGAAATCAAAATGCGGCAATACCACCGTATCGACCAGGTCATAGATACGCCCGGGATCGCTCTTATAGGTTTCCGCGTTGGTTTTTATCTCATCCAGAACCTTATCCGAGGTTTCCCTGATCAATTGTTCCGGAGCACTTGCCGCCATTACCGGCAGCGCCAGCATCAACACCAGGGCGAAAATAATCTGTTTCACTGAAATACTCCACTTACGCTGCGCAACTTGGACACGTGATTATTAAAATCATTCACTGCACGCAGGTACTCGGCATAGGCAAGCACGTATACCTGCAGTGCATTAATGATGTCGTCAGCCTCTTCGAGGCCGGCTTCAAAATCGGAATAGGCGGCAATCATCCAGCGACGAGCCGCAAGCGAACTTTCACGCATCGAGCTGATAGCCTTGTGCTTGGCCTGCATCGAATAATACTGTTCGCGCACCTGGAAGGGTATCCCCATCCTGGCAAACGAGGCCTTGTGCACCAGGGCATCCAGTTCGGCCTGTGCCTGCTGTACGCGGGCGGGCTGCGCACCCTGGTCCCACTGCCAGCGCATACCAATCACCGGTGACATCGCGGCATGGTTGAAGGGATCATTTACGTACGGATTATCGAGGCGATCGCGGTCAGGTGAGTAAGCCAGCGAACCCGCAACACCCGCAAATACAATCGGCTTTTCATCTGCACGCGTAGCCTCAACCAACGCGCGTCTGGCGGTCAGCCCGGCGGCAACCTGTTTGAACTCGGGGCGATTCTCGTTCGCCAGTTCAATCCAGTCATCCAGACTCTCGGCGGGTAACGACACCGGTTGCAGCCGCCGGTCCGCGAGTTCGATCAGTTCCTCCTCGCGCCCGGTCAGCAACTTGAGGCCCGCCATCGCGATCAGCTCCAGGCTGCTCGCCTCGGCGAGAAATTTATCGATCAGGCCAAGGCCCGACTGCAGGGCATACTTGTCGGATTGACTGACGTTGCCCGTGCCCTTCTCAAGCCAACCCTCAACCAGGTCCAGTGCGCCGGCGAGGCGCTGGCGCGTATCTTCCAGCAACAAGCGGCTATCGCGCGCCGTCAGGTAACCGTAGTAAGCCTTGACCACTTGCAGTGCGATCTCGTCTTTTTGCAGTTCAACGTCCTGTTGCTTGATGAAAATATTGTGCTGTGCGGCTTCCTGGTAATTCTCCAGGCGGCCAAAGGTCGCCAGGGGTTTGACGATGCTGAAGGTCAACCCACCCCACAGGGACAAGCCGTCGTTCAGGTCATAAAGATCATCACGTGGCCGGCAATCGCCATTACAGGAACGCTCGCCATCCTCGTAAAACCCACCGTCCACTCCGTTGGCAATGGCGAGGAAGCTATCCACCGTGTAGCGAAACCCTTCCGAACCCCTGGCTTCCTGCAACAGGCCACGCGCCTTGCGCACAAAGGCCTGCTTTTCATCGATCCGCGGATCGTGAGCCAGCGCGAGCTGGATGGCCTCAGCGACACTCAGCTTCTCCTGCGCCTGCACCGAAAATCCCACCCAGGGTATCAGCATGATGCCGATAATCGATTGGAGTAATCTATTCATGAGCTTGATTTTCCGCGTTAAGGCTGAATAGCAGCTGACTCGATCTATTTATCCACGCAGAGTCTATCCGCTTCGCGAGTGCAAGTGAACGACGATCCCTCGTTTTACCGGTCATTCCGATGAATTACTGGTAAATTTGTCGCATAATCGTTAGTGTTCGAAATCCCAACAATCTTACAACAACCAATAAAATGTCCAGCTCTCCCCTGACCGACCGACATAGCTTTAGCTATGATGAACTGATCGAATGTGGCAAAGGCCAACTGTTCGGACCTGGCAATGCCCTGCTGCCGCTGCCACCCATGCTGATGTTCGATCGCATCGTCAATATCGATGAAAACGGGGGTACCTATAGTAAGGGTTCGATCCTTGCGGAACTGGATATCGATCCCGAGCTGTGGTTTTTCAAGTGCCACTTCGAAACCGATCCGGTCATGCCGGGTTGTCTCGGGCTGGACGCGATGTGGCAACTGATCGGCTTCTACCTCGGCTGGAAGGGTGGCCCGGGCCATGGGCGTGCGCTCGGCGCAGGCGAGGTCAAGTATTTCGGCCAGGTGTTACCCGGCGCCAAAAAGGTGACCTACCGCATCGATATGAAGCGCGTAATCATGCGCAAACTGGTGATGGGGATCGGTGATGCGGTGATGGAAGTCGACGGTCGGGAAATCTACAACGCGAAAGATTTGCGCGTCGGCCTGTTCACTTCGACCGACGACTTTTGAACAGCTTTAGAAGCGAGCCCCCTCCATGATGAGTTTCATCGCCGCGGTCATCGCGGGACTAGCGCTGCTGATCTGGAGCGCCGATAAATTTGTCGAAGGGGCCGCAGCCATGGCCCGCTTGCTCGGTGTGTCGATCATGATCATCGGCATTACCATCGTCGGCTTTGGTACCTCGGCGCCCGAGATCGTGGTATCGATCATTGCCGTCATCGAGGATACGCCCGATATCGCCATCGGCAACGCGCTGGGCTCCAACATCGCCAACATCGGCTTAATTCTCGGCATCACGGCAATCCTCGTGCCCATTCCGGTGGCCAGCCGCCTGTTCAAAACCGAGTATCCCCTGTTACTGCTGGCGACCGCCGTGATGGCCTGGAGCCTCTACGATCTGACACTGGACCTGGTCGACGGTATCGCCATGTTTGGCCTGTTGCTCTTCAGCCTCTACTGGCTGATCCGACAGCATCGCAAACACCCGGCAGAATACGCGCGCGAAGAGCACGAGAGCGAAGAACTGGTGCACGAAATGAAGATGCCCGCCGCCCTTGGCTGGCTGGCGCTGGGGCTGGTCATACTGGTCGGCAGTTCGAAGCTGCTGGTCTGGGGTGCGAGCGGCATTGCCACCGCGCTTGGCGTCAGCGAGTTGATCATCGGTCTCACGGTGGTGGCGCTCGGCACCAGTCTGCCCGAACTCGCGGCTTCCATCGCCAGCCTGAAGAAAGGCAACCCCGACCTCGCCATCGGCAACGTCATCGGTTCCAACCTGTTTAATTCACTCGCGGTGATCGGATTACCGGCGCTGTTTACCACTTTCAGCGTCAATCCGTCGGCGCGTAGCCGTGACCTGATCGTGGTCATCGGCCTGACCCTGATGCTGTTGTTGATGTCGCGCTTTCCGGGAGCCTTGCCACGATTGCTAACGCGTACCAAGGGAATCTTCCTGTTCATCTCTTTTGTCATTTACCAGTTGTATTTGTATTATGAGGTCGCCCTGGCATAACCCATGACGAAACGCCCCTATATAGAGTCTAGGCCTCGCGGTCCTTAGAACCGAAGCCGACGCTATTTCAGCCCTGATCGAGCGGCTGGACGATAGCTTTACGCGTGCCTGTGACCTGATCCTGAACTGCAAGGGCCGCGTCGTGGTGACCGGCATGGGTAAATCCGGACATATTGGCAACAAGATTGCAGCCACCCTGGCGAGCACCGGAACGCCCTCTTTCTTCATGCATTCTGGCGAAGCCAGTCACGGCGACCTCGGCATGATCACCGCCGAAGACCTGGTCATCGCGTTGTCGAATTCGGGTGAAACCAGCGAAATTACCCTGCTGCTTCCCTTGCTTAAACGCCTCGGCATTCCATTGCTCACACTCACCGGGAAACCCAGCTCGACCCTGGCGCGCAGCGCCGATATCAACCTCGATGTCAGCGTCAGCCGCGAAGCCTGCCCACTCGGCCTCGCTCCGACCTCCAGTACCACCGCCATGCTGGCGATGGGTGACGCGCTCGCGGTAGCGGTGCTCGAAGCACGCGGATTCACCGAGCATGATTTTGCGCTGTCGCATCCGGGCGGTAACCTCGGGCGACGACTGTTGCTGCGCGTCAGCGACATCATGCACACCGGCGCCGCCATACCGCTGGTCAACACCGACACCACGCTCAAAGAAACCCTGCTGGAGATGACCGCCAAGGGCCTCGGCATGGCAGGCGTCATCGACGCCGCCAGCGGCCGCCTGGTCGGCATTTACACCGATGGCGATCTGCGACGTACCTTCGATCGCATGCCCAATATCGAGACCGCAGAGGTAGCTGACTTCATGACCCCGAATTGCGTTACCATCGAGGCCGGGCGCATCGCCAGCGAGGCGCTTAAAATCATGCACGACAAGAAAATCAACGCGCTGATGGTCGTCGACGACGAGCGCCGCGTTCAGGGAGCGTTAAACATGCATGACTTATTAAGAGCCGGTGTCGTATAGGAGACCCGCATGACATCAGCCAAAGCCGCAAGCCTGGTACGCCTGCTCATCCTGGATGTGGATGGTGTGCTGACCGATGGCGGCCTGCAATTCGATAATCGTGGCGAGGAATACAAGACCTTTAACTCGCTGGATGGTCACGGCATCCGCATGCTGCTGGACAGCGGCATCGAGGTGGCGATCATTACCGGGCGCAAATCTAAAATCGTCAGCCACCGTATGGGCGACCTGGGAGTTAAACACCTCTACCAGGGATGTCGCGACAAGCTGACGGCTTTCGAAGATCTGTTGCAGAAAACAGGGCTGGAGCCCGGACAGGTCGCCTACGTCGGCGATGATCTGCAGGATTTGCGCATCATGCGGTGCGTCGGCCTCGCGGTCGCGGTGCAAAATGCCCACGGCTTCGTCAAGCAACACTGTGACTGGGTGACCACCCGCAGCGGCGGCAGCGGCGCGGTGCGCGAAGTCACCGATTTCATCCTGCAATCCCAGTCACTGCTCGATGCCCTGCAAAACAGCTATCTCGAATGAAATCACGCCTGCTCATCTTTGTTATTATCTTCGGCTTTGGCGCCATCGCCGTGGGTTGGGTCTACGAATCGAACCTGCGTGCGCCCGAAGAAAAGACCAGTCTCGTTATCCCGGATGATATTGACTATTTCATGACCAACATGAATTACCGCGCGCTGAACGCCGCCGGCAAAGTCGATTTCCAGTTCTATACACCGAGGCTTGAACACTACCCGCACAATGATGTGAGCAGCCTGGAAGTCCCGTGGATCCAGATTGAAACCGAAACCGTCCCGTGGCTGGTGGATTCGCTGGCCGGTGAATACCAGCATGGCAACAACCTGCTGCACCTGACCCGCGAGGTCGTAATGCAACGCCAGGGCGATTCCCCGCTACAGGTGTTTACCGAGAGTATCCGTTTCGAACCGGATCGTGAACTGGTGACGGCCGACAGCGAAATACTGATGATCGATGCAAACGCACGCATACACGCCGATCACGCCGAGTTTGATCTCGCCCGCCAGGTCTACAAATTGCAACGCACACGCGCCGTATACAAACATGAAGACAGTTAATCCCATCGCCCTCCTGTTGCTGCTGACGACGCTGCCGTGCGCGGCGCTCGACTCAGACCGCGAACAACCCATCCATGTCGAAGCCGATCGCCTGGAAGTACGCGAGCTGGAACATGTCAGTATCTACGAAGGCAACGTCAAGCTGGTACAGGGCAGTCTTGAAATTAACTCGGATCGACTCGTCATTCACTTTAACGAGGCCAACGAACTGACGTTGATGGAAATGACCGGCAAACCGGCGACCTTGCGGCAACTCGATAACCAGCAGCAGGAACTCTATGGTGAAGCCAGGCAAATCGACTACAGTGAAGCCAAATCAATGCTGATCATGCGTCAGTCTGCCTTTCTCAGGCAGGCCGGCGATACGATCAAAAGCGAGCTGATTCGTCTCAACACCGCGACCAACGGTATCGAAGCCGGCGGAACCCAGACCGATGAGCGGGTTAAAATGGTAATCAAACCCCGCAGCCCCAAGCCCGCCAATGCGCCCACAACAGGGTCGGACGCCGGGTCCAGCGACTCGACCACCAATGACTGAACTCCTGGGGAGCACCGATAACCGTCTCGAAGTCGAGGCATTGGCGAAATCCTACAAGCGCCGTTGCGTCGTAAAATCGGTCTCGATGCACGTCAAGGGCGGCGAAATTGTCGGCCTGCTGGGTCCCAATGGCGCCGGTAAAACCACCTGCTTTTACATGATTGTCGGCCTGGTCGAAAACGACTCCGGTACGATTCGGCTCAACCAGAAATCAATCGGCCATTTGCCGATGCACCTGCGCGCTCGCCTCGGCATCGGTTACCTGCCCCAGGAAGCCTCGGTATTTCGCAACCTGAGCGTCGAACAGAACATCTTCGCCATCCTGCAATTGCGCAAAGATCTCGACAATGCTGCGCGCCAACAGATGCTGGAAGGCCTGTTGGAAGATTTCCAGATCGAACACCTGCGCAATAACGAGGGCATTTCGCTGTCCGGCGGTGAACGGCGACGCGTGGAAATCGCCCGTGCGCTCGCGAATCAGCCCAATTTCATCCTGCTGGATGAACCCTTTGCCGGGGTGGATCCGATATCAGTCATCGATATTCAGTCGATAATCCGCCAACTGGCCGATCGCGGTATCGGTGTGTTGATTACCGATCACAACGTCCGAGAAACCCTCGGTATCTGTGACCGCGCCTACGTCATGGGCCAGGGCGAGATACTCGCGGACGGCAATACGCAACAAATCCTGGAAAATAAAATGGTGAGAAAGATTTACTTGGGCGACAATTTTAAGCTATAACTGTGCGCATGGGAGACAACAAATATCCTGAAGAAATCACAGACAGGGGACCGCCCCGCCGATGAAACAAAGCCTGCAACTGCGAATCGGGCAAAGCCTCAAGATGACGCCTCAGTTGCAGCAGGCAATCCGCTTGCTGCAACTATCTTCGCTCGAACTGCAAACCGAAATTCAGCAAACCCTGGACGCCAATCCGCTACTCGACCAGGACGATAACCTGGGCGAAATCACCGTCATCAATTACGACGGAGTGCGCGATTCGGAAGAGGCGAACCAGTTCACCGACACTACCCAGTTCAGTATCGATTCGCTGCGGCTCGCTGAAAATCGCGCTGAACAAGGCTTGCCCGACGAATTACCCATGGACGCCAGCTGGGAGAATATATACGACACCCCCGGTAATGCGTCCTCGGCAAATGCAAACCAGGGCCCTGACCACCGCGACCTGTTCGAAAACCAGGCGGGTGAGCAGGATACCCTGAAGAATCATTTACAGTGGCAACTCGACTGCTCGCATTTATCCGATGTCGATCACGATGTCGGCGAAGCGATTATCGATGCCATCGACGAGCGCGGCTACCTGACAGAATCCATCGAAGAAATACATCTGGGCCTGACCCAGCTGCACTATTCGCTGGAGCTGGACGAAGTGATTGCGGTGCAACGGCTGGTGCAGCGATTCGACCCGGTGGGCGTGGCCGCCAGTTCGCCGAGCGAATGCATGAGCATCCAGCTCGGTCAGTACGACCCGGACACACCGCATCTGGCTAAGGCCATGGTGCTGGTCGACAAGTACCTCGAACACCTCGCCAACAACGATGTCGCCCTGCTCAAACGTCGCCTGCAGGCCAGCGAGCGCGAGCTCGGTGAAATCATCCATTTAATTCAGACCACGAACCCGCACCCGGGACACAGCATCAGCCAGAATCACGCCGAATACGTGGTGCCGGATGTCTATGTCAACAAACACGCCGGCGCCTGGCGCGCCAGCATCAATCCCGAGCATGCGCCGCGACTGCGCGTCAACGACCAGTACGCAAACCTGATCAAGCGTAGCGACAGCAGCGAACAAAACACTTATCTTAAAGATCACCTGCAAGAGGCACGCTGGTTCATCAAGAGCCTGCAAAGCCGAAACGAAACACTGCTGCGCGTGGCAACAGCGATCATCGAACGCCAGCATGCCTTTCTCGACTACGGCGCAGAAGCCATGCAACCCATGGTGTTGCGCGATATCGCCGAATTGCTGGAGATGCATGAATCGACCATCTCGCGGGTCACCACGCACAAGTACATGCACACCCCGCGTGGCATTTTCGAGTTCAAGTATTTTTTTTCCAGCCACGTCAGTACGGCCGATGGCGGGGCGTGCTCGGCCACGGCGATTCGCGCCATCATCAAGAAACTCATCGCCGCCGAGAAACAGAACAAGCCATTGAGCGATAACCGGATTACCAAGTTACTGGGTGACCAGGGGATTAAGGTTGCCAGGAGAACCGTAGCCAAATACAGGGAAACTTTAAACATACGTTCATCCAGTGAGCGCAAGCGTCTCTTTTGAGATATTAATCGTTTCGCAGCAATGCGAGATTCACAGCCGAGGAGGTTTCAGATGCAAGTAAGTTTAAGCGGTCATCACGTCGAAATTACCGATTCCATGCGCAACTATGTCAACGAAAAAATAGAACGACTGGACCGGCATTTCGATCAGGCACTAGACATTCACGTGGTACTCACCGTGGAGAAACTGCGGCACCGGGCCGAAGCCACTTTACACGTAAGCGGTGGCAATCTGCACGCCGACGACGTGCGCGAAGACATGTATGCCGCCATCGATGGCCTTATCGACAAACTCGATCGCCAGGGCAAGAAACACAAGGAAAAAATGAAGAGCCACCGGCTAAAGGCTACGCCCACTGAAGAAGTGGAGTGATTCAAACGGGGGAGTTTACTCCCCCTTCTTTTGTCCAAAACGAGATCCATGACACTTGCATACTCGTAGAATAGGCTTAAGATTCCCGCTTTGGTTTCAGGTGTACTGTTTTTCAGCCCACGAACAATGACAATTTCAGCACTTTTGTCGCCGCAGAAAATCTTCCTCGATACCGAGGTCACCAGTAAGAAAAAACTGTTGGAATTGATTGCAAATATCGTCGCCGACAGATCCCAGCTCGCGCAATCGACAATATACAACAACCTGTTGAATCGGGAGCGCCTGGGCAGTACAGGCCTCGGCCGGGGAATCGCAGTGCCACATGCACGCGTACCTGATCTCGAGCAGACCATCGGTTGTTTCTTTCGCTTGAAAGAACCGGTAAATTTCGAGTCACCGGATAACCAGCCGGTCGATCTGGTGTTTACCATCGTCATTCCGGAAGAGGCTACCGAAGAGCACCTGTTGATTCTGTCCTCGCTGGCGCGTATTTTCTCCCAGGCTGATGTCTGCCAGGCCATCCGCTCCGCCACCAGCAAGGAAGAAATCGAGCAAATCATTCAGTTGGCCGAGCAATGAGACCCTCGTTAAAGATCGCGACTTTCTCAAGCAATACCAACAAAAACTCAAGCTAGAATTCACTTCCCGCCAGCTTGGTCTGGACCGCGAGATCCTGTTGTCACGCCAGGCCGCCGACACCTTTGACGCGGCCGACTATTTTAACGTGATTCGCACGTCCAGCGTGGTGCTGGTGGGCTACCAGGAATCGCGCTATATCGATACGCTCACAGCGGAGCAGCAAACCACACTGTTCAAGAAGCTGTTTCACGGACCGGTATGCATCATTATCTGCAGCCAGGGCAACGCGCTGCCGGAGACCCTGGTGCAATTGTGCGAGTCCCGCGAAATCGCCGTGATGCAGTCTGCACTCAGCGATTCCGAGTTACTCGATAACACGCGCCACCTGTTGTCACAGGCACTGGCCGAAAGCTGCAATGAGCACGGTGTGTATCTCGAAGTTTACAGCCTGGGGGTATTCATAACGGGCAAGGCGGCGGTGGGCAAAAGTGAGCTGGCGCTGGCATTGATCTCGCGTGGACACCGGCTGATCTCCGATGATATCACCCGTTTTTCGCGCACTACCCCCGACCTGGTGGAAGGCAGCAGCCCGCAGTTGTTGACCGATTTTCTCGAAGTGCGCGGGCTCGGAATCGTCAACGTGCGCGCGATGTTTGGCGCCAATGCGTTGAAACGCGATATGCCGCTCAGCCTGATCATCAATCTGGTAACCCTCGATCGAGACAACGATGCCGCTTTCGATCGCCTCGGTGATCAGCAGAAAACCCGTGAAATACTGGGTTTGCAGTTCCCGGAGGTCACCCTGCCGGTCGCACCGGGCCGCAATCTCGCCGTATTGGTGGAAGCGGCAGCGCGCAATTATCTTTTGCAGGACAATGATTACAATGCGGCGCAAGATCTGATCGCGCGTCAGAACCAGGCGATCGCCGGCGATAGCTCCAATAGTACAGACTGAGTCGTCGAGGAAAGCAGCAAGATGAAACTGGTAATCGTAAGCGGCCTTTCCGGTTCCGGTAAAACCGTGGCCCTGCACACCCTGGAAGATTCCGGGCTTTTACTGTATCGATAATCTACCGCTCGGCATGTTGCCGGAACTGGTCGACACGATGAACCGCACCACGGCCCAACCTTACGACCAGGTGGCGATCGCCATCGACGCGCGCAGCGGCGTGGATAGCTCGGAACGATTTGACGAAATCATTGGCCAGATCGGCAAGCATGATCTGCAGCTTAAAATACTGTTTCTGACCTGTGACACTTCTCGCCTGCTCAAGCGCTTCAGCGAAACCCGCCGCAAGCATCCCCTGTCACGCAGCGGACTGCCGCTGGCGGACGCCATTCAGCAAGAGAAGAAACTGCTGGAGGAAATTCACGCCAATGCCGACCTGTCGATCGACAGCTCGAGCATGAACGTGCACGAATTACGGCAGGTGATCATTGACCGGCTAACTTCGCAAGCCGGTTCCGAGATGGGTCTGCTGATCCAGTCCTTCGGCTTCAAGAACGGCGTGCCGCCGGATACCGATTTCGTATTCGACGTGCGCTGCCTGCCCAATCCGCACTGGCAAGAACGTTGAAGCCGCTCAGTGGGCGCGACGGCGCCGTTATAAAATACCTGGAAAGTTACGCCGACGTCGGCGAGATGTTCGACTCGATCCATCAGTTTTTGGACACCTGGATACCGCGCTTCGAGAAGGAGAACCGCAGTTACCTGGCCATTTCTATCGGCTGCACCGGCGGTCAGCACCGCTCGGTCTACCTCGCGGAACGCCTGCGCCACTGCCCTTCGCGAGCAACGTGCCAACCTGTCGCTGCGACACCGGGACCTGCAATGACCGTCGGCATCGTGCTGGTTACCCACGAGCAACTGGGCTCCCAATTGGCGGCGATCGCGGAAACCATCTGCTGTCAGGATATCGCTCCACTGGCCAAGGTCTCGGTACCCGCTAACATCGAGCCGCAACAACTCGGCATGTATGCCGACCGCATTCGCGACACCATGACGCACATGGATAGCGGTGCCGGCGTGCTGGTGCTCACCGACATCCACGGCGCCACCCCGGATAACCTGGCGCGCTATTTTGGCGAGCAATGCAATGCCTGCGTCATTAGCGGAGTGAATTTGCCGATGCTGCTGCGTGTATTAAACTACCCGGAGCAAACCCTGCAGCAGCTGTGCGACACCGCAATTTGCGGCGCCAAATCGGGTGTTCAGCTGCAGGGAATTCAACAGGGTGAAGCATGATCAAGCAAAACATAACCATCATCAACAAGCTCGGCCTGCACGCGCGGGCGGCCTCCAAGCTGGTCAACTGTGCCAGCCAGTTTGAAAGCGAGGTGTTCATCGCACGAAGCGGTAATCGCGTCAACGCCAAGAGCATCATGGGGGTGATGATGCTGGCCGCCAGCAAAGGCGTCGACCTCGAGCTCGAAGTCGACGGCAGCGACGAAGAGGCTTGTCAACAGGCACTGGTGGAATTGATCGGTAATCGCTTCGGCGAAAGCGAATGATCCCGGGATAGACCAGGCTAATGGTCGAAGACGAACTCGAGCAACTGCGCCATGACATAGTCGACGCGCTGGTCAACGATGACCAGCTCGAAATCGGCAAAATACTGCACGACATTACCCACGCTGAAATTGCCCTGCTGCTGGAGTCGATGCCGGTGCAGCAACGCGACGCTCTGTGGCCACTGATCGAACCCGCGGAACTCGGCGCCATTCTGCTCGAACTGCAGGACGACGTCAGCGACGCCCGCCTCAAGGACCTCGAACCCGCAGAAATCGCCGCCATCGTCGAATCGCTGGCCGACGTCGACGATCAGGCCGACCTGATTCTCGGCCTGCCGGCCGAAAAGCTGGCGAGGATTCTGCACACGCTGGATGCGCACAAGCGCGCGCAACTGGAGTCGGTGCTCGCCTACGACGAAGACACCGCCGGTGGCCTGATGAATCTCGACCAGGTCACCATTCGCGCTGACGTATCGCTCGACGTCGTGCTGCGCTACCTGCGCATGCGCGGTGAAGTCCCCGATCACACCGATCAGTTGTTTGTCGTCGATCGCCACGATCACTACCTGGGCGCACTCTACCTGCAAGACCTGCTCACCAATGACCCGGAAACGCAGGTCGCGGATCTGATGCGCCCCAAGGTCGACGCCATGTACGCGCTCATGTCGGACACCGAGGTGGCGCGCGATTTCGAAAACTTCGATCTGATCAGCGCGCCGGTGGTGGACGAGGAACACAAGTTGATCGGTCGCATTACCATCGATGACGTGGTCGACGTCATCCGTGACGAAGGCGACCGCGGAATCATGGGCCAGGCTGGATTATCGGAAGAGGAAGACATGTTTTCGCCGGTTTTGCAGACTTCGAAAAAACGCGGCATCTGGCTCGGAATCAATTTATTGACGGCCTTCCTCGCGGCCTGGGTGATCGGCTTTTTCGAAGGCATCCTCGACCAGGTGGTTGCGCTGGCGATTCTGATCACCATCGTTCCCAGCATGGGCGGCATTGCCGGCTCGCAGACGCTGACCATCGCCATCCGCGGCCTTGCGCTGGGCCAGCTCGGCACCTCGAATTACCGCGCGCTGATCAAGAAAGAAATCCTGGTCGGCCTGCTGAATGGCCTGTTGTGGGCCGTGGTCGTCGCCGGCTTCTCCATCCTCTGGTTCGGGAACTTCAATATCGGCCTGATCATCGCCTTTGCGCTGATCGTCAACCTGCTGGCCGGCGCCTTTGCCGGTGCGGTCATTCCACTGGTGCTGCGCAATCTTGGGGTCGACCCGGCTATCGCCGGCGGCGTCGTGCTGACCACCGTCACCGACGTGGTTGGCATCATCGCCTTCCTCGGCCTCGCCACCTTGATCCTCGGTTAACAACGGTCTGCCACCGCGTCTGGCGGATGCTGAAGCGATAATTCACGGCCCGGGTTTTCTGGCAACCAGGTTGATCAGGGTTTCCTCGCGAATTTGCGGTGGGTCGATACCAAGCAGTTTTCCAAAATGGCGAAATCCTCCCGGCTCCACCAGAGATAGGGGTAAGAGATCTGCCGCTCCAATACGCTGAACCCGGCGCCGCGAATCAGGGCGATGTACTCGTCGGCCGTTTTCTGTACGCTCATCGGGTGTCGAAAAAACAGGCGGATTATCCACGAGTCAATGTAGCGTTTGGTCGATTCGGCAAATAACAACACTCCGCCGGGCTTGAGCACGCGAAAGTATTCCTGAATCGCTTCGTCCTGGTAGATGAGTCGCAGCGGGTGAAAGCGGTCATTGAGCTTCTTCAGCGAACGCCCGTAACCACAGCCCACATCGGCGACGACAGGGAAACGCAGGTCGTCGCGCCCCAGCAGCCGCACGAGATCCTGCAAGGCGATTTCCAGCACCTTGTTGGTCCAGGTTTTGCTGCGCGGGAAATGCTTGCCGATCAGCGTTTCCGGCACGAATGCTTCTGCGAGTTTGTCATTCATCGAAAACGTTGGCGTCTACCGGTCATGTTGCCAGGCCCAGCTACCAACCACGTCGGCTGCGAGAAAACGACAAAGTTTAATCGACCACTGGAGAGTTCGGCAAGCGAGGCCGGTCAACTGGAATACGCTGGCAACTTCAATCCCACAGAAAAGCGGCGCCATAAACTCCGCTGGAATCGCCGCGCGCTGCCTTCAGCAGCGGTGTGGCGACGAAGTCGGAGAACACATAGTCACCGAGGCGCTCGCCAAGTGCCGGGTAAATGGCATCGATATTTGACATGCCGCCACCCAGTACGATCGCGTCCGGGTCGATGATATTAATAAGATGCGCCAGGGAACGCGCCATCTGGTCGTAATAGCAGTCAAGCATATCGAGGCAGGATCGATCACCTCGCGCAGCGGCGGCAACGATATCCGCGGAGTCCAGCGCTACGCCGTAGCGTGCCTGGTAATTACGCGCGAAGCCTGGGCCCGACAGAAAGGTTTCGATGCAGGCTTGCTTACCGCAATAGCAAGTTGCCGCACCATCGTCTTCGCGCCACCAGGGCAACGGGTTGTGGCCCCATTCCCCGGTGATTGCATGCGGACCGTTCAGCAGCTTGCCATCGACCACCAGCCCACCGCCAGTGCCGGTGCCGATGATCACGCCGAACACCACGCGATAGCCCTGGGCCACGCCGCCCAGCGCCTCCGACAGCGCAAAGCAGTTGGCGTCGTTTTCGATGCGCACGGTGCAGCGCAGGCGAGCCTCGAGATCACTGCGCAGAGGACGCCCATTCAGGCACTGGGTATTGGAATTACGCAACATCCCGGTGCGCGGCGAAAGCGCACCGGGAATACCGATACCGAGCGTCAAATCATCACCGAAACGGGTACGCGCTCGCGCGAACTCGCGCGGCTATCAAATCCAGGATGCCGGTGTAATCCTGTGCCGGCGTGGCGAAGCGTTCGCGATACAGCGATTGCCGCCTGGCGTCGACCACCAGCACCTCGGTCTTGGTTCCGCCGAGGTCAATACCCATGCGCAAAGTCACCGATCACCTCCTCGAAGCGGTCTGGCCGGCAGGCCGATATTCAAAATTTTTATGAATTTTTTCACACTATTACAGTTTTTTATAGGTTCATTTTTCGGGTTATTGAAATCAATTACCTGGAAGCCTTTGCTGGCGCGAGTTCTAGCCGGACAACAGTACTTATCCACAGGTTTTACCCGCGCGCTCCACAGACAAATACACAACATAATGTACTTGACCTCACGCGAAAACACATTATATTGTGTATCAGGTTGAATGTTCATCCTAAACTAATTAACGAAGCTGGCTGGATCGTTCCATTCCATAATTAGTACAAATACTTGAATTCGATAGTTACAAATTACTTTAACTATTGACAGGGATTACGTAGTCGGCTTCTGGTGACCCGAGCATTAGTGTCGGGCATAACCTCTGAAAATCACTGGACCAGAATTACATGCAAAACATCGAATCACCTTTGACCGAGGCAGCAGTTACTGCCGTTGATCCGGCACCCGCTGGCGTCGATAGCGGGGATAAAACCCTCAACAGTAACTACAACGTCGTGCGCCGTAACGGCAAGTTGACCAGTTTCGACAAGGACAAGATCGCCATCGCCATGACCAAGGCGTTCCTCGCTGTCGAGGGTGGCCAGGCGGCCGCCTCCGGGCGCGTGCATGAAACGGTCGAAAAGTTGACCGATCTCGTGGTCAAAACCCTGATCCGTCGCAAGCCCGATGGCGGGACTTTTCAGATTGAAGACATCCAGGATCAGGTCGAACTGGCGTTGATGCGCAATGGCGAGCAAAAGATCGCACGCGCCTATGTTCTGTATCGTGAAAAGCACGCCTCGGCGCGCGCGCAGAGCAAGATCGATACCCCCGAGCTAGCCAGTGAAGACGACCGCGTCGAACTCAATGTCAAGTTCGCCGACGGCAGCACCCAGCCGCTCGATACCCAGCGCCTGCGCACCATCATTAGCGAAGCCTGCGAAGGCCTGCAAAGCGTCAGCGCGGACAAGGTCTATACCGAAACCGTCAGGAATCTGTTTGATGGCGTGGCGTTTAAGGACATCGCGCCGACGGCGGTCATGAGTGCACGCGGCATGATCGATCGCGAACCCGAATATTCACAGGTCGCAGCACGGCTGTTACTCGACGGCCTGCGTGCGGAATCGCTCGAGTTCCTCGGTGATGGCGCACCCATGGCGACCTTTACGGAAATGTCGCAGCGCTACGGCGATTACTTCAAGAATTACGTCCACCGGGCCGTCGAGCTCGAACTGCTCGACACCGAACTGCTCAATTTCGACCTGCAAAAACTCGGCCAGGCGCTCAAGCCGGAACGCGATCACCTGTTCACCTATCTTGGCCTGCAAACCCTTTACGACCGCTACTTCATTCACTCTGACGAGGTTCGCTTTGAGCTACCGCAGGTGTTCTTTATGCGGGTTGCCATGGGATTAGCCATCAACGAAGTTCAGCGTGAAGCTCGGACGATCGAATTCTATAACCTGTTGTCGTCTTTCGACTTCATGAGCAGCACCCCTACCCTGTTCAACTCGGGTACCTTGCGCCCGCAACTCTCGAGTTGCTACCTGACCACCGTACCGGACGATCTCGATGGTATTTTCAGCGCCATCAAGGACGACGCAATGCTGTCCAAATTTGCTGGCGGCCTCGGTAACGACTGGACCCGGGTGCGCGGTATGGGTTCGCACATCAAGGGCACCAACGGCAAGTCACAGGGCGTGGTTCCCTTTCTCAAGGTCGCCAACGATACCGCCGTGGCGGTCAACCAGGGTGGTAAGCGTAAAGGCGCGATGTGCGCCTACCTGGAAACCTGGCACCTCGATATCGAAGATTTCCTCGACCTGCGCAAAAACACCGGCGAAGAGCGTCGCCGTACGCACGACATGAATACCGCCAACTGGATTCCGGATCTGTTCATGAAACGGGTGGCCGAAGAAGGTTCATGGACCCTGTTCTCACCCTGTGAAGTGCCCGAATTGCACGATCTGTACGGTGCCGAATTCGAAACCGCTTACGTGGCCTACGAAGAACGCGTTGATCGCGGTGAAATCAAGAATTTCCGCCGCCTCAAGGCACAGGACCTGTGGCGCAAGATGCTCGGCATGCTGTTCGAAACCGGTCATCCGTGGATTACTTTCAAGGATCCCTGCAACATTCGCTCACCCCAGTTACACAACGGCGTTGTGCACTCATCCAACCTGTGCACCGAGATCACCCTGAATACTTCGGACACCGAAATCGCGGTCTGCAATCTTGGTTCGGTGAACCTGCCGCAGCACGTCGATGCCAACGGCCTGAACCTGGAGAAGCTGGAAAAGACGATCAACACCGCGATGCGCATGCTCGACAATGTCATCGATTATAATTACTACAGCGTACCGCAGGCGCGCACTTCCAACCTGCGCCATCGCCCGGTCGGGCTCGGTATCATGGGATTTCAGGATGCGCTTTACAAGCAGCACATCCCCTATGCTTCGGAAAATGCGATCGAGTTTGCCGACGAATCGATGGAAGCAGTTAGCTACTACGCGATCCAGGCTTCAGTTCGTCTCGCCGAAGAACGTGGCAGCTATTCCAGTTTCCAGGGCTCACTGTGGAGCCAGGGTGTTCTGCCGATCGACTCGGTCGGTAAACTGCGCGAAGTGCGTGGTGATTACCTGCAGCAGGATCAGAGTTCACGCATGAACTGGGACAGCCTGCGTCAGCGCGTTACCACCATCGGCATGCGCAACTCAAACACCATGGCGATTGCACCGACGGCAACGATTTCAAACATCTGCGGCATCAGCCAGTCGATCGAGCCGATTTATCAGAACCTGTTCGTCAAGTCGAACCTGTCCGGGGAGTTCACCGTGATCAACCCTTACCTGGTTGACGATTTGAAAGCAAAGGGCCTGTGGGACGAAGTCATGGTCAATGACCTTAAGTACTACGACGGTAGCGTGCAGAGTATCGATCGCGTGCCGGATAACCTGAAGTCAATTTATGCGACAGCCTTCGAGATCGATTCGCGCTGGTTGGTGGAAGCCGCATCGCGTCGTCAGAAGTGGATCGACCAGGGTCAATCGCTCAACCTGTACATGGCTGAGCCATCGGGCAAAAAGCTCGACAACCTGTACAAGCTGGCCTGGGTGCGCGGTTTGAAAACCACTTATTACCTGCGTTCGCTGGGTGCGACGGCGGTCGAGAAATCGGCCACTGAAACCCCGCAGGCAGCGGTCGAGCCCGAAGCGAAGGTTTGCTCGATCCTCGACCCGGATTGCGAGGCCTGCCAATAGGCAGGTCAGCTAGTTGCCAGCAATTGGTTGCTAACAATTGGTTGCTAACAATTAGTTGCAGACAATCTGCAGCCAAAGATACAAGAAGTAGAAATATAAACAGGAGAAACACATGTTGAATTGGGACGAACCTTTAAGCCCGATAGCACCGCAGCAACCCGAAGCGTTTATAGGCGCCGCCATTGCCGAAGCCCCGGTGGTTGAAGCACCGGTGATCGCCGCGCAAGTGGTGGCTGAAGCGCCGCCTGAGCGTGAGATACCCCGCGTCAGCGAACCTGCTGGGCCGACCCCGGTAACCGAGATCCTGGCTAGAGAAAATACGCCTGCATCGCTTTCAACAAAACCGATCAATCCGGAAGACAAGCGGGTGGTCAATGGTCAGACCGACATCAACCAGCTGGCGCCGTTCAAGTACCCCTGGGCCTGGGAATATTTCCTGAACGCCAACAAGAATCACTGGACCCCGCTCGACATCAACATGACCCAGGACGTGCACGATTTCCAGCACAAGCTGACCCTGGAAGAACGTCATGTTTACGAAAATGTGCTGTCTTACCTGACCACTTCGGACATACTCGCGATGCGCAACATCGGCCTCGCGGTAATGGAAAAGATGACGGCCCCGGAACTGCAGATTTACCAGGCGCGCCAGGTGTACGAAGAAGCCATGCATACCTGGACTTACCAGCACTGCATCGAAAGCCTCGGCCTCAACCAGAGTGAAATCTATAACCGCTACCGCGTGGTACCGGAGATTAACCACAAGATTCAGATGTGCAACCGCCGCCTCGAATCGGTTTTGCGCCCCGACATCGATCTCCGCGATCGCGACGAACTGGAAAATTTCGTCATGGCTTATACCTTCTTCGCCGGAGTATTTGAAGGCACCTGGTTCTACAACGGTTTCAGCCCGATCTTTGCATTGCAACGCCGTGGCCTGATGAAGGGTACCTCGGAGCAATTGCAATACATCATGCGCGACGAAGTGCTGCACGCCTCTTTCGGTATCCGCGTGTGCAAGCAAATCATCCTCGAAGAAAACCTCAAGCTCGATCCGAAAAAGATCCAGCAAATGTGGGAAGAAGCCGAGGCCGCGGAAATGCAATACGCGAATTTCCTGCTGCCCGATCCGATTCTCGGTTATAGCGCTGAGGATCACATTGCGCAGTTCCGTTTCATCGCTAACCGCCGCGCCAACAAACTGGATCACGTCATCCCGTTCCCGGGCGCCGAAAACGCGCTGCCCTGGCTCGACGAACAGGCAAACCTGAAGAAGGAAAAGAACTTCTTTGAAACCCGCGTCACTGAATACCAGACAGGAGGCGCACTGAACTGGGATTAGTCATGTAGCGATCAAGATTCTCCGAATTAGTGTTACACGCGCTCTTCGGTTGTAACCTTGGGCCAGGTATCGGGATATCCCTTATCCCGTTATCTGGTCTTTTTTATGGGCCGCCGAAACCTGTATTCTTACCCGATATATCAACGGGTTGCGATCAGGCTCAGGTCTGATTCACGCAACGCAGTTTAGCCTGCGTTGCGCGCTTTGACCTCTTGCATGAAGCGATGCTTGATCACCACCGGATCCATATCGATCACCGGTACCGTGATGTTGCCGGATTCACACTTGCACACGATGATGGTCATTTGATTCGAGTCGAGCGCCTGTTGCAGGACGCTGGCGGTATCCTCGGCCTGGCATTCGACGACGTTTTCACAGCCGCAGGCTTTTGCCACCTCGGTCAAAGAGGTTTTCAGGCCGGCGTAGGTCGGCTGATCGCCGGTCGAACCGTAACTGCCGTTATCGATGATCAACAACACGAAATTATCCGCCACGTTGTTGGCGATGGTCGGCAGGGTGCCAAAATTAGTCAACACCGAGCCATCGCCGTCGATGGCAATGACCTTGTCTTTCTGTGCCAGCGCAACGCCGAGGCCGATGGAGGACGACAGGCCCATGGTACCCAGCATGTAAAAATTGCTGGGTTGGTCGTCGAGCAAATGCAGTTCCTGGCTGGGCAGGCCGATATTGCAGACCACCAGTTTGTCACTGATCACCGGGAGGATGGATTTCAAAACTTCACTGCGAATCATATCAGGCTCCTTTCCAGAAACTGGCATCGGTGAGGATCGCGACCGGCTTCTTGCTCATGAAACAATATTTCAAAATGGCGTCCAGTTCGTCGACGTCCGCGGCGGCGTGGAAGTGGTAAGTGGGAATATTAAGCTGTGCCAGCAAGGCCTTGGTGTGCACCGCCATCTCGGTCTGGCAAGCCACCGGTTCGCCGAGCTCGCCGCGGTAGCTGATCAGCATCGGCAGCGGGATGTGGTAATACTGGATCAAGGTCACCAGGGTATTGATGGTGACGCCAATCGCGGTGTTTTGCATGATGATAGCCGAACGCTTGCCGCCCATAAAGGCGCCCGCACATAGCCCCATGCCCTCGTCTTCCTTGTTGGACGGTATGTGGTAAATATGCTCACTGCGATCAATTTCATCGATAACACCTGCCAGTTGCTTGCAGGGAACGGTGGTTATGAACTCAACCGAGTTATTGACCAGGTCGCTGACAATTTTTTTGTTTATCGACACTCGATATCCCTCCGGATAAATTTATTCAGGACGCGGCCGACAGGGCTGTCGCTGAAGACGCCATGATGACAGCCAATCAAACCGAGCGCAAAAAAATTACGCAGTACTGTGCATCAACTGACCAGGCGCTCGAGATCCGGGATCGCTACAATATGGGGCTAAGAGCTGAAGATTTCAGACGTTAACACTATATTCTCGCTAATTCCTGTTCCCGGCTATCTAATGACACCAGATTGCTAAAACACCGTTACCAGTTTGATTGACCGTCATCAACTTCACCTGGTGCAATTGCATTTAATGTACCTATTTCAACAACCTGTCTGGACAGTCGCGAAAAGCAGGCCAGGTATAGGCGAACCCGCCGTTCGCAATGCCCGGCACACACTTCAGCAAATCTGACTCCGCAGTTTGAAAGCTGACTTGAATTTTTATGGAACCCATATGAGCTTAAAAGAGACCTATGAAAACAAACTGCAGGCCCAGCTCGATGAGTTAAAGGCCGAGATTGACGAACTCAGGAAAAAAGTCGAGCAGGCAGAAATTAACCTGCAACTCGAATACTACACATTGATTGACGAACTGCAGGTAAAACTGGAATATGCCAATCAAAAGTTCCAGCGGATAAAACAGTCCGGCGAAGAGGATTGGGAAGAGTTTGAAACCGAGTTCGAGCTTATCTGGAAATCATTGCGCGAACTGATTAAATCTGTGACATCACCCTGAACCGTTGATTGCGCCCGCCAAATATTCACCCGAGCCGGATTAAGCCATGGAGTTTAAAGACTATTACGACATCCTGGAGGTAAAGCGGGATTCCAGTCAGGATGAAATCAAGAGGGCCTACCGTAAACTGGCGCGCAAGTTTCATCCTGACGTGAGTAAGGAAGCGGATGCAGAAACACGCTTCAAACAGGTGGGTGAAGCCTACGAAGTGCTCAAGAATCCGGAAAAACGCGCCGCTTACGATCAGTTGGGGGCAAACTGGCAGGCAGGCCAGGATTTCAAACCGCCGCCGGACTGGGGCCAGGGATTCGAGCATGACGGGGCCGGATTCGAAGACTCACAGTACAGTGATTTTTTTGAAAGCCTGTTCGGGCAGCGAGGATACCGCAGTAGCCATGAACGCGGCCAGGGTGAATTTCACGCGCGTGGCCAGGATTCCCATGCCAGGGTACAAATCGATCTCGAAGACGCTTATCTGGGTGGAAACCGAACACTGACGCTGAAACATTCAGAGCTGGGCGCGGACGGCCGGCCCGAGTTGAAAGAGCGTACCCTGAATGTGCGCATCCCAAAAGGCGTGCGCCAGGGGCAACACATTCGCCTGGCCAAACAGGGAAGTGCAGGTTTCGGCAAAGGCGAAGCCGGTGACCTCTTCCTCGAAATAGAATTTGCGCGCCATCCTTTTTATCACGTTGAAGGTAGTGATGTGTACCTGGACCTCCCCGTTACCCCCTGGGAGGCGGCACTCGGGGCCAGCGTCAAGATACCGACGCCCGCCAGTAAGCTTGACCTTAAAATACCGGCCAATTCTGTCGCCGGCCGAAAGTTGCGGCTCAAAGGCAAGGGCATCCCGTCCAGAGAGCCGGGAGACCTGTATGTGGTGTTGCAGATCGCGCTGCCGCCCGCCGATTCGGAAGCTGCCCAAAAAGCCTATCGTGAGTTCGAACAGGCAACTCGTTTCAATCCACGCACCAGCCTGGGAGTCTGAGCCATTATGAAAAGCCGAAACCTGACATTGCTTACTGGTGATCTACTTGAAGAGGACGAGGAACTGAGCATTACCGAGTTGTGCAATGCCTGCGAGCTAACGGAGGCGCAGATTGTCGAGTTAGTCAATCAGGGTGTCATCGACCCACTGGGGAATAAACCGGCCAACTGGCGTTTCCAAAGTATTAGCCTGCGTCGAGTTCGTTTAACCCGAAACCTGCAACGCGACCTGGGCGTCAATGCACCCGGTGCCGCCCTGGCACTGGAATTGCTCGAAGAACTCGAACAATTGCGAGCACGCTTGCGTCGCTTCGAGGAGTGAAGCCGGAGCCCGCGTGCTGGGGATAATGATTTTAAACCCCATATAACGGCAATGGTTGTAGACCGAGATATTGAAATGAGTGAGACATTGCATATTCTTTGCGCAAGTTGCAGTGCGCTTAACCGCATTCCTGCCGGGCGCCTGCAGGAAGCGCCAAAATGTGGCAAATGCCACGCGCCCCTGTTCGCAGGACGACCGCTGGAAGTGAACGCAGCCAGTTTCAAAAAACACATCGAGCGCGATGATATCCCTTTGCTGGTGGATTTTTGGGCGCCCTGGTGCGGACCCTGTAAGGTAATGGCACCGGCCTTCCAACAGGCAGCGGTTCAACTTGAGCCTCGAGTCAAACTGCTCAAGGTGAATACCGAAGCCGAGCAGCAACTGGGGGCGCAGTTCAATATCCGCAGCATTCCTACGCTGGCGCTATTTCACAAGGGGCGAGAGGTGGCGCGTCAGTCGGGAGCAATAGGAACTGCGGATATCGTTCGTTGGGTCAACAGTCATTTAGCCCTGCACTAGCCTGCATATCATCGAGTTAGATACAGAGCAGGAACCTGGAATGACCGATTGAGCCTGAATGAAATCAAATCTTTCCTGAGTCGGGCCGTCAGCCAAATCCGTTTGCCTTAGATTGCGATGGTCTGCGGCAAGGGATTGTCGGAGGTCTCTGATTAATCAGGTAAGCTGTGCCCCCGCCTGAAATACCGCCTCCCCATTCAGGTCGGGGTCGCTCGGTAACTCCGGTAAGGCGTTGTTGGTCCGGGTGGTGCAGCATAATTTCTGGCACCAGGAGTTGTCGAGTGGCAGTAGTTACCGGTTGCTCGAGTTCGTGGCGGCACTCAACCCGGTTTAAGGTTGTTGACCAGTTTCGGCCCCGGGGAATCGTTTTTAACCAGCGCAAGTAAAGCCTCGCGAGAAAGGGTCTCATGTTCGAGCAGTTGCTGCGCACATTTCTGCAACAGTTCGCGTTGTTGACCGAGAATGTCAGTGGCGTTATCGAAGGCGATCTTGATAATGCCGAGAACGGCCTGATCGATGTCGCGCGCCGTGGCTTCGCTGTATTTTCTTGTTTCCACATAATTTTCCGGGAGTCCAGCCAGAAAAGAGCCATGCGGCTGCTCGTAGGCAACCAGACCCAGACTTTCGTCCATGCCATAACGCATTACCATGCTGCGTGCGATATCGGTCGCCCTGGCGAGGTCATCCGCAGCCCCGGTCGATAGCTCGTCGAACACCAGAACTTCAGAAGCACGGCCTCCCAGCAAAACCGCCATCTTGTTTTCCAGCTCTGTGCGAGTCATCAGGAAGCGATCTTCGATAGGACGCTGAATTGTGTATCCCAGCGCTCCCACTCCTCGGGGAATAATGGAAACCTTGTGGACTACGTCGGTTCCGGGTAAAGACATTGCCACCAGTGCATGCCCCATTTCATGATAGGCGACCACCTCGCGCTCACGCGGATTCAACAGGCGATTGCGTTTCTCGAGACCGGCTACGATACGTTCAACTGCGCTCGTAAAATCGTCCAGTGAAATCTCGTCAGCATCTCTTCGGGTCGCCAGTACCGCCGCTTCGTTGACCAGGTTTGCGAGGTCTGCTCCGGTGAAACCGGGGGTTAGCGCGGCGATCTCGTCGACCTTTAAATGGGCGTCCATTTTGACCTTCTTCAGATGCACCATGAGAATTGCGACGCGGCCAATCTTGTCGGGGCGGTCAACCAGTATCTGGCGATCGAAGCGCCCGGGCCGCAGCAACGCCGGATCGAGAATTTCGGGCCGATTGGTCGCCGCCAGCAAGACCACCTGCTGTCCTGGGTCAAAGCCGTCGAGTTCGCTCAGCAACTGGTTCAGTGTCTGTTCTTTTTCGTCGTGTCCACCACCGTAGGGATTGATGCCTCGTGCGCGACCGAGGGCGTCGAGTTCGTCGATGAAAATGATACAGGGCGCCTGTTTGCGCGCCTGTTCGAAAAGGTCGCGTACCCGAGCCGCGCCGACTCCGACGAACATTTCGACGAACTCGGATCCATTGATCGAGAAGAATGGAACCTTGGCCTCACCGGCAACCGCACGCGCCAACAGGGTCTTGCCGGTACCCGGTGGGCCGAGCAGCAATATTCCCCTGGGCACGTGCGCACCAAGGCGTCCGTATTGATCAGGATGCTTGAGAAAGCTGACGATTTCCTGCAATTCAAGCTTGGCTTCATCGACCCCGGCGACATCGTCGAAGCTAACCTGGGTGTCAGTCTCCACGTAGACTTTCGCTTTACTCTTGCCGATCGCGGTCAACCCGCCGAGCCCTCCCTGTGCCGCGCTCATGCGTCGCATGATGAAATACCAGAGGCCGAGGAAAACCGCCATGGGCATAATCCACGACAACAGGTTAGCCAGCAGATGCGACTGGATAATGCCCTTGTATTCGACGTTGTATTGCCCAAGCAGGCCGGCCAGTTCAGTATCCATGCGTGCCGTCACCACGTACTGACTGCCGCCCGGCCGCGCAGATTTCAAGTGGCCGCGAATGTATTGCTCGTCGACTTCCACCGCTACTATCTGTCCCGACTCGAGCAGGTGGATCATTTCACTGTAGCTGATCGACTCGGCCCGCGAGGATCCGAACACATAGTTCTGTAGATAGAACATGGCCAGAACGGCCATGAAAAAATACCAGAGACTTACCAACTTTTTCCTGTCCATCATCTCTGAAACCTGAAAAAAGGTACTGCATTTAACTGAATGGAGATCATGTGGATTGCTCCTTTGCAACACCATGCTGACGTCAAGCCGACTGCCGCGACCTTGAGTACCCGTCTGCAGGCCTGGTGTGACAGGACTACTGCCATGAAAACGGAAGCTTCGAGCTGTACAGATGCAGCCGGTCAGTCGTCCAGACGCTTCTTGATGCGTTTGTAGGTTGCGGCAATTTCCTCCATGATCACCTTTGCCGAACGCTGCATTTCGGCGGTTGTTTCTATTGCCTGATCCTGCACTTGATCCAGTTTCTGCTCGGCCTTTTGCCATTTTTTCTCGACTTCATCCCATTCGTCGCCAAGCTCCGCACGGGCAAGATGAGCTTGAACTCTCATCTCGTCTCTCTGGGTCTTTAACTTTTCCCAGAAGTCGTCAATGTCGCTGCTCATGTTAATCTCCTTAATTACCTGGGGAAAGTCTAACCATTTACTGCTGGTGACGGTTGACCCAGATCAACTCCGCAAACGTGGTTGACGCAGCCAGTCACGAGGACCCTCTGGCTGTGTGAGGTATCCTCCTGGTGGAGTATCTGCTCGTCTGTATACTAATTTGTATTCAGTAGCTGGCGCAGACCCGCTGCCAGCACTGGTGCGAGAGACAAACAGTTGCTGGTATGGGGGATCGAATCACAGCTCCAGATATTGCTGACCCCGGCCCGCTCGAGGCGGAAACAGGCATCATCGACGAACAGGGCATGGGTGACCAGTACGCTGACGCTGGCAGCATCCCGTTGCATCAGTTCCGTTGCTGACTTTTCCAGCGTATGGCCGGTGCTGGCCACGTCATCGACGAGAACGATGTCGCGTCCCGTAAACTCGAACTCGGGAAGCCTGACCTCGACGTCTTTATCACCCAGGCGATGCTTGTGCGCAATGCAATAGTCGAGCCGGGCATGCGCTGCAATCGCGGCAACCCACTGCTCGGATTCAGCATCGGGGCCGACCAGCAAGGGCCGATGGCAGTTATCCCGCAAAAACTGCCCCATTACATCGGTTGCGTGCAGATTTAGCGCCTGTTGCAGGGGTATTGCCTGTGACAGCCGATCTATCCGGTGCAGATGTGCATCAACGGTGATCACCGCATCGAAGTGATCGGCGAGTAAACGGCCAATGGCTCTCTGGCTAACCACCTCTCCAGGTCGAAACGCCTTGTCCTGGCGCATGTAGCAGAGGTAGGGGGCGACCAGGATAATCGATTTCGCGCCCATCTCCCGGGCCGCCGTTGTGGCAAGTATCAGTTCAACCAGTTTTTGATTCGGCCGGTCGAGCGTCTGACAGATGACCAGTTTCTCGGGTAGCGTGGTGGGCAACACCAGCTTGCTTTCGCCGTCAGGAAAATAATGAATTTCGACTAGCTCGCAGTCCAGACGCAGCAGCTCCGCCAGGTTGCGTGTCTCGGTAACATAGTTGGGGAATGCCAACAGGCAGGTTTCAGGCTCCACTCTTGTCAATCCGGTAGCCGTTGTCGAGTTTTGCCGCCTGTCGGGCGAATTCGAAGTCCGCGCCGAATTCGGAGAAAATACGGTATATCGGTTCGGATTCGCGTACCTCGTCGCCGAGTTTTTTGTACAGGTCGATACCAGCGCCCTTGTCCATCGGCGCTCCGGCCAGGCGTGCAATGTGTGCCATTTGCAGATTATCGATGGCCGCGATTTTTCCGCTGGCCGGGGCGACGATATCCTGTGTCAACCTGCCGCTCACAAAGGAATTCGGGCTCGCGCCCTGGGCGTTAACGATGCTTTTAAATTTGTCCAGGGCGCGGCCGGACTCGAGAATATCGCGCGCGATGACATAGCCCTTGCCACCGCGCACATCGGCATCGAACTCCAGGATGCGGCCCGCCAGTTGCAGCGATTTCTCTCTCAGATCCGTCGGTGCGAGCGGATCGTTCTCGAGCACGAGCATCACATCCCTGGCTTCGAGCACCGGCCCGATTCCCCTGCCAATCGGTTGTTTACCGTCGGTAATCATGACCTCCAGGTGAAGTCCCAGCAGGTCTCCCGCATACTCGAAGAGCTTGCGTAACCGCATCGCCGCCGAGCGCTTCCTGACCTTGGCCGTCGGCCCTACGGGAATATCGATCAGCAGGTGACTGGCGCCGGCGGCCACCTTCTTGGACAGGATCGACGCAATCATCTGTCCGGGAGAATCCATCCCCAGCGGTCGCTCTACCGATATCAGGATATCGTCTACCGGAGCAAGCCTGGCGGTACCGCCCCAGGCCAGGCAGGCACGCTCCTGCTTGACGATTTCACGCAAACGCTCTATTTCCAGCTCGACCCCGGCGAACACTTCCATGGTATCCGCTGAGCCGGCTGGCGAAGTGATCGCCCTGCTCGATGTCTTGGGCATCAACAAACCGTGCGCAGCGACGATAGGCGTGATCAACAGGCTGGTGCGATTTCCGGGAATTCCACCGATACAGTGTTTGTCGACCACCAGTGACTCGCCCCAGTCCAGGCGCTCACCTGAGGCGACCATTGCGCGAGCCAGAGAGACGATCTCCTCGCGTTCCAGGCCGGTTACCGAGCAGGCCACCAGGAAAGCGGTGATTTCGATTTTAGAATAACGATTGGCGGCGATATCCCGGGTGATAGCCAGGATCTCATCGTAGTCGAGATGACCACCGGAGATTTTTCCGCGTACATAATCCAATGACCTGGGAGGGTTCGCCTGGTTCACGAAAACTGCCGTTCCTTCGGCCCTGTTCAATTGTGCGAAAACCTGCTCGGAGAGGCCCAGTTCGTCGGCAGTGGTAATCCTTTCGTCATCGACCACGTTGAGTACGGCGATAACCGATTCACCAGCGTCCTCGGTACGAACTTCGATCTTGTTCAGGGCCTGGAAGCCTTCGCTGCGGTACAGCGCACAGTCACGATGCAGGAAGGCAACGTTCTCCTTGTAAGTATCGATCGCTACGCGGCGAAGTTTTAGTGGTTCCATGGCTAATCTATAAGATTATTAATCGCTCGATGCCTGAACCGGTCGTGTGCCCACAGTCCTGTCCGCGATCGGGTTGATGCGCTGCCGCCAGCATTCATCAGAGGTCATATTGCTGGTGCAATTCCGGCATTTCCACATGACTGTTGGCAATTTTCTGCGCCAGCGCCTGCATACTTCTTTCCTCGCCGTGAACCAGGTAAGTCGTTTTCGGATTGCCGGTTTTGGCATGCCAGGAAAGCAGCTCCGCCTGGTCAGCGTGGGCTGAAAATCCACCAATGGTATGGATGCTGGCGCGTACCTCAACTTCCTCGCCGTAAATCGACACCTGTTTTGCCCCATCGACGATGCGCCGCGCCAGTGTGCCATGCGCCGCAAAACCGACGAATACGACACTGTTACGACGATTCCACAGGTTGTGCTTGAGGTGATGGCGGACCCGGCCCCCGGTGCACATACCCGATCCGGCCATGATTATCGGCACCCCCTTCGATTCGGTTGATCGCCATGGAGTCGGCGGTCTCTCGCGTAAAGTGCAGTCCTGGAAGATCGAATGGGTCGTTGCCATCTTTCAACAGGTCGAGTGCTTCCGCGTCGTAACATTCCGGATGGCGCGCGAAAATCTGCGTTGCGGAGATGGCCATGGGTGAATCAAGGAATACGGTGGTGTAGCGATTGATAAGTCCTGCCTGTGCCCCTTCGCGCAGGTAGTAGAGAACCTCCTGGGCGCGTTCGAGCGCAAAGGTAGGGATAATGACATTGCCACCACGCCCGACGGTCTCGTTTATCACGTCGTAAAGTTCGTCGATCGACGGCTGCAACTGTTTATGCAGGCGGTCGCCGTAGGTTGATTCCATGACCACGGTATCGACCGCTGGCGGCGTCGCCGGATCACGCAGAATTGCGCGTCCACTGTAGCCGAGGTCACCGGAAAACAGCAGCCGATGGGAACGGCCGTCTTCCTGCAGTTCCAGCAGAATACTGGCGGAACCGAGTATATGCCCGGCATCCAGGAAGGTCGCGCGGATACCCGGCACCAGTTGCAGCGGTTCATCGTAACTTGCACGGCGGCCGAAATATTCGAGACTGTTGAGCGCATCCAGGGTGGTATAAAGCGGTTCAAAGTCTTCTTTGTGTTTCTTACCGTGGCGGCGTCTTGCTCGGCGCTCCTGGTAGCGTGCCTCTTCTTCCTGCAGACCTGCCGCATCCAGCAGCACCAGGCGCGCCAGTTCGACCGACGCCGCTGTCGTGATCACTTCCCCGCTGAAGCCGCGTTTCGCCAGCAGGGGGATGCGCCCGCAGTGGTCGAGGTGGGCATGGGTCAGCAACAGGAAATCGATTTCGGCCGGGTCAAATCCCATCGGCTCGGCATTCTCCTCGACCAGTTCACGCCTGCCCTGGTACATGCCGCAATCGATGAGAATGCGTTGGCCCGCGCATTCGACCAGATGACAGGACCCGGTAACGTCCCGGTCGGCCCCGTGGAATGAAATTTTCATGCTACCCCCGGCTTTACTCGATCTGAGAATTGTCTGTGCAAGGCGTTAGCTTTACCCGTGAGCGCCGCAAGTGACTGTATCAGTACCCTTGCAGAATCATTTCAGCTGCACGTTAGCCTTGCGGATTCGTTTAATCGGGAAATATTAATCGCATCCGCAATGACGCCTACTGTCCTGCGTCAACAATTAACACATGGCGGCTAATCAAATAGATTCGATCTTTGCCGACAGGTTGTTACGCAGGTATGAAGTAAAGGCTCCGGGAGATGCGGGTTATGCCGGAAATGAGAAACACCCTGCGTAAATCGAGCGGATGCCTGGCTGGCCTGTATCCCTGCGTCCGGGTAAGCGGAAACAACGCTTGTCGGATAGCCTGGCGGCGCAATCGGGTTGGGCCAAAGTCGAAGATCGAGGCCTGGAAAAAGTATCGGCAGCAAAACCCGCGGATGCGTTACCAGAGCGCGCCGGCGTTCAGCTGAATGTCTTCCATGGTGATGCCTAATGCGTCGTCGCGACACAGGAAGGCGGCAAGCGCTCCCAGTTCCCGCGGCTGCACCAGGCGTTGCTGTGGTTGCTGCGCGACCAGCGCGGCGATTTCTTCCTCCGCGCTGCGCCCGGCCTTGCGCGCCTGGATCGCCATGCTGCTATCGAACATTTCGGTTTGCACCCAGGTCGGGCTGATGACCACCGAGCTTACGCCGTGCGGCGCGCCCTCAAGTGCAACCGCGCGGTTCAGGCCGAGTAATCCCGACTTTGATGCGCAATAGGCCGCGTGATCGGCCACCGCGGTGCTGGCCGCGGTTGAGCCAATGTTGATGATGCGCCCCCAGCGCCGCTCGATCATCTTCGGCAGACAGGCACGAATCATGCGAAACGGCCCGGACAGATTGGTATCGATGACCTCGAGCCAGGATTGCTCATCGTGGCCACAGACGAGTTCGTGCGCGGTGACACCCGCCGAATTCACCAGGATGTCGGCATGACCATAGGCGCTCGCCAGCGCGTCGACAAAGGCATCGATGCTGTCGACGTCGCCCACGTCCAGGCGTTGATAAAACAGGTTGTCCGCGACCGTGTCCAGTTCTTCGATGACCGCCGCGTTTGGCTCACGCCGCGCGCCGACCGCAATCGTCGCGCCACGCTCGGCCAGGGCGATCGCGATCGCCTTGCCGATGCCGTTGAAACCACCGGTGATGAGCGCAATGCGGCCTTCCAGGTAAGTGTCCAAGCGGGTTTACCACTCTCCGGTGGTGGGCATGGATATCCAGGGTTCGGCGGGTTCCAGCGGATCGCCTTTTTGCAGTAACTCGATGGAGACGTTGTCTGGCGAACGGAAAAACGCCATGTGCCCGTCGCGCGGCGGTACATTGATGGTGATGCCGGCATCCATGGCCTTCTGGCACAAGGCATAGACATCATCGACCTGGTAGGCCAGGTGGCCGAAATTGCGCCCGCCCTGGTAAACCTCGCGGTCCCAGTTATAGGTCAACTCCACCAGCGGCGCCCGCTCGGCCTCGGCCCGTTCCAGGTCATCGGGTGCGGCCAGGAAAACCAGCGTGAACTGCCCTTCCTCGCTTTCGTGGCGGCCGGTTTCCACCAGGCCGAGCAAGTCACGGTAAAATTCGAGCGAGGCATCCAGATCGTGCACTCGCACCATGGTGTGAAGGTATTTCATCTATCATTTCCGTGGTTGAACAAGCGTCGATTATGACATAGCCGATTGGCGCTGGTAAGGCGTCGCGGAATTCACTACCATCGCTTGATCAACCACTGAAAATTGCCATGAAATTCAATCCCAATGTCCTTGACTGCGCCTCGGCGCCGATCGCCGAAGCCTGGTCCTGGGTACGCGACCCGGCTTCCAGTAACCTGATCGATATGTGCCAGGCGGTGCCGGCGCACCTGCCGCCGCAGGCTTTACGCGATTACCTCGGGGACGCCATCAAGGCCGGTCAGGGAGCAACCTATACCGATATCCGTGGCATTCCGCCGTTACGCGAAGCGCTCGCGCAAAACATCAGCGAACGCTACCAGGGCAGTGTCGACAGCGCCGACATCCTGATCACCGCGGGCTGCAACCAGGCGTTTTGCTCGGTGATCGACAGCCTGTGCCAGGCTGGCGACGAAGTGATCGTGCCACTGCCCTGTTACTTCAATCACCAGATGTGGCTCACCACGCGCGGCGTGGTGCCACGCTACCTGTCGTTCAACCCGGAAACCGCGATGCCCGATGTCGACGAGGCGCGCGCAATGATCGGCGCAGGCACGCGCGCGATTCTGCTGGTCACCCCGAATAACCCCAGCGGCGCTATCTACAGCCCCGAGTGCATCGCTGGTTTTTTCGAACTGGCCCGTGAGCACGGGCTGGCATTGATCATCGATGAAACCTATCGTGATTTCATCGACATCGAACTGCTTCCGCATGGCCTTTTTGCGCGCGACGACTGGCGCGACACGCTGGTGCACCTGTACAGTTTTTCCAAGGTTTTCAGCCTCACCGGTTTTCGTACCGGCGCCGTGGTTTGCGGCCCGGAACTTCTCGAACAACTCAGCAAGGTGCAGGACTGCACCGCGATCTGTGCGCCGCACGCGGGCCAGCTCGCCGCGGTTTACGGCTTGCACAATCTGCACGACTGGAAGCTTAAAAAATCGGCCGAGCTCGCGCAGCGCGCGGTCTTGATTCGCGCGGGTTTCGAAAATCCCGATTTACAATATCGCCTGATCAGCGCCGGCGCCTACTTCGCCTACGTGCAGCATCCTTTCGATGAACCCGCGCGCGACGTGGTGCGCCGCCTGGTGCAGGAACACGAACTGCTGTGCCTGCCCGGCAGCTATTTCGGCCAGGACCAGGAAGCATTTATCCGCCTGGCATTCGCCAACGTGCACGAGCGCCGCTTCGACGACGTGATTGCACGCCTGATCGCCAGCCAATAGCCAGTCGATTACCAACTGGCAGGCAACGAGGAAAGCCGAATGAGCAAACCCATCACCGGCGCCTGCCTCTGCGGACGGGTAAAATACCAGGTCACCGGGCCCTTCGATGTCTTCCACCTGTGCCATTGCAGCCAGTGTCGACGCTCCACCGGAAGCGCGCACGCGGCCAACATATTTACCAAACCAGATCGCCTGCAATGGCTTGCAGGCGAAGACCTGGTCAAGCGTTACATACCCGATCAGCCCGGCGTCATCAGCAAGGCTTTCTGTACCCACTGCGGTTCGCTGGTGCCTTATACCAGCCTGCAAAGTGGCAGGCTGATCATCCCCGCGGGCTCGCTCGACGAACCTCCCGGCATTCTGCCGCAGGACAATATCTACTGGCGCGATCGCGCTGACTGGTACGACGCCGGCCTCGCGGCAAAACACGTTGCGCAAGACCCCGACGACTGAACCTTTGCCCCCGCTGGCAGTCTCAAACTGATAATCGATAACAAGAGGGTCCGCATGATACGCATCGCCTTTTTGCTGCTGGTATTGTCCAGTGGCGTGTACGCCGCCGACCCCGTGATCGAAACTCTCAACGACTCCGAATCCGTCTTTACAGTTGGCGGCGCTCGTATCAGCGTCGAAATTCGTGACAGCGTGCTGCGCAGCAAGAAAGACATGCTGCTCGACTGGGCCATCTACTCCGCTGAAACCGTAAGCGCTTACTACGGCCGCTTCCCGGTCGACAAGGTACACATCAATGTACAGGTTGCAGGGGGTCATGCGGTACGTTTTGGACAGGCCTTTGGCGGTGACTCCCCGTTTGTGCGCGTGGTTGTCGGTGAGCACATTACACCTGAAGGGCTGCGAAAAGACTGGATCATGGTGCATGAAATGGTGCATCTCGCCATGGCGGATGTACCCGAAGCCAATCGCTGGTGGCTGGAAGGCCTGTCGACCTACGTAGAGTCGATCGCGCGCGCCCAGCAAAGCCACCTGAGCGAAGAGTTCGTGTGGAATGGCTTCTATCATCGCATGCCACAGGGTTTGCCCAAAAACGGCGACCGCGGTCTCGACAAGACCCCGACCTGGGGGCGCACCTACTGGGGTGGCGCGATGTTCTGCCTGCTCGCCGACGTCGAAATCCGCAAGCTCACCAACAACCGTAAAAGTTTGCAGGACGCGTTACGCGGCGTGCTCGAAGACGGCTACTCGATGCAGGCGAGTGCCACGCCGATGCAGATTTTCGAATCGGCCGATCGCGCCACCGGGGTCGCCGTGCTGGTGCCGCTGTACCAGCAAATGAAAGCCGCTCCGTTCCCGGTCGACCTCGACCAGCTGTGGCGGGAGTTGGGCGTCGGTTTCGATAACGACGCGATTGTCTACGACGACAATGCGCCGCTCGCGTACATTCGCAAGAGCATGCTCAAAAGCTAGTTCGAATGCAGCGACTAGTCGAGGTAATCCAGCAGCTGCCGCCAGGCGTCGAGTTTTTGCGCGAAGGTCATGCCCGCATTGGCCGGGCTGGTAGACGGCATTTTCAATAATTGAATATCGCGGGCGATCTCGTTTGCTGCGGTTAATTCGGGCAATACCAGCTTGCGGAAGTAATCATTCGAGCTTGCGCCATTGCAGGCGACGGCACGAATCTCGGGATATTTCCCCAGTAGCTCGGGAATGTCATTGGCTTCCACGGAATCACGTGTAATTGCCGAATCAAGGCTACCCGGCCGGTAGCAACTTTTCAGCGTATCCCAGAGCACCACCGGGTGTTGACTGATTTGTGCGATGCGCTGCTGGTAATCGAGCGTCGCATCGATGCCAAACAATTCGCCCATGATGGGCCAGAAGACATTGCGTGGATGCGCGTAGTATTGCACGGCCTCGAGCGAGGCAATGCCCGGCATACTGCCGAGAATCAGGATACGGGGGTGCTTGCCGATTACCGGCGCAAACGACTGAACCCGGGCCACGCGGCCCTACTTTTTCATCTGGTCGAAGAACTCGAGGTTGGTTTTGCTCGCTTGCATGCGCCCGAGAACGAATTCCATCGCCTCGATTTCATCCATCGCATGCAGGAACTTGCGCAGAATCCAGACCTTCTGCAACTCTTCCTGGCCGATCAGCAATTCCTCGCGACGCGTGCCCGAGCGGTTGATGTTGATTGCCGGGAATACGCGCTTTTCGGCGATACGGCGATCGAGGTGAATTTCCATGTTACCGGTGCCCTTGAACTCCTCGTAGATGACTTCGTCCATCTTCGAACCGGTTTCGACCAGCGCGGTCGCGAGAATGGTCAGGCTGCCGCCTTCCTCGATGTTGCGCGCGGCGCCGAAGAAACGCTTCGGACGATGCAACGCGTGGGCGTCGACACCACCGGTCAATACCTTGCCCGAGGACGGAATTGTGGTGTTGTAAGCGCGCGCCAGGCGCGTGATCGAATCCAGCAGAATAACCACGTCGCGATGGTGCTCGACCAGGCGCTTGGCCTTTTCGATGACCATTTCGGCGACCTGCACGTGGCGACTGGCGGGCTCGTCGAAAGTCGACGCGACCACTTCGCCCTTGACCATGCGTTCCATCTCGGTGACTTCTTCCGGGCGCTCATCGATCAGCAGCACGATCAGGTAGCAGTCCGGGTTATTACTGGCAATGCTCTGCGCGATGTTCTGCAGCATCAGAGTCTTACCGGCTTTCGGTGGCGATACCACGAGGCCGCGCTGACCTTTGCCGATCGGTGACACCAGGTCGATGATGCGCGCGGTGATGTCCTCGGTGCTGCCGTTGCCGCGCTCCAGCGCCATGCGCTTGTTGGGATGCAGTGGCGTCAGGTTTTCGAACAACACCTTGTGCTTGACGTTCTCCGGCAGGTCGAAGTTGATTTCGTCAACCTTGAGCAGCGCGAAGTAGCGTTCGTTATCCTTCGGCGGGCGAATCTTGCCGCTGACCGTATCGCCGGTGCGCAGATTGAAACGCCTGAATCTGGCTGGGTGACACGTAAATGTCATCCGGGCCCGGCAAGATAGGAACTGTCCGCCGAACGCAGGAAGCCGAAACCGTCCTGCAGAATTTCCAGTACACCTTCGCTGAAGATGTCCTCGCCTTTCTTGGCCTGCGACTTGAGGATACTGAAAATGATGTCCTGGCGGCGCATGCGCGCCGAGTGATCACCACCCATGGATTTCAAGGTCTCGATCAAATCGGGGACGGAATGTTGCTTCAGCTCATTAAGATTCATATTGGGAGGTACTGTGGCAGGGTTGACGGATTGAAGACGTAAAAACGGCCTATCGGTGTTTATCGGGAATAGTGTAACTTAGTATATTTTTGTTCAGGAGTGCCGAGAGATTCGGCGACGAATTAACACTGAGGTTAGCACAGTAATTCTGGGTCGTCTACCTCAATCAACGACCCTTTTTTATTCGATTTTTAGCGGACTTTGAAATCTAGATATTGCTGTCAAGAAACGCGGTCAGCTGGGATTTGGACAATGCACCAACCTTGGTCGCTTCGACTGCGCCACCCTTGAACAGCATCAGGGTCGGAATGCCGCGAATACCGTATTTTGGAGGAGTGCTGGAATTTTCATCGATATTGAGCTTGGCGACCGTCAGTCGTCCATCATACTCGTCCGCGATTTCTTCGAGTATCGGCGCAATCATCTTGCAGGGCCCGCACCATTCGGCCCAGTAGTCGACCAGCACGGGATTGTCCGACTGCAGAACATCCGCTTCAAAACTGTCGTCTGAAAGGTATACTATTTTGTCGCTCACTCGTGTCTCCAGCCCCTTGGCTTCATCAGGTAGACCGACAATTTAGTCGGATCAGATTTAACTGTCAATCATTGCCGGAAGGCGCATAACCAACGGGCAACTGACGCTCGAAGAAGCTCATATGGGGACAGGAAATGCGTTTTTCAAATGGCAGCGCAGCTTTTCATGCAATTTGCTACCATAGCCGGCTACGACAACCAAACTGAGAGAAACTGCACTAGCATGGGCCAACAACATTTAACCGAGCATCGCTTTAGCTCACTGGAGCTCGACGAGCGTTTGCTGAGTGCGCTGGACAAACAGGCATTTGATTTTTGCACTCCCATCCAGGCCCAGACCCTGCCCTTGCTACTCGCCGGCAAAGACGTGTCCGGACAGGCGCAGACCGGCACCGGCAAGACGCTGGCCTTTCTGCTGGCCTGCGCGCAACGTATCCTGCATTCCGAGGCCCAGCGACCGCGCCCGGCAAGCCACAGGGTATTGATCATGGCGCCGACGCGCGAACTGGCGATCCAGATCCACAAGGATGCCGTGGCGCTGCTGGCCGATCTGCCGCTGAAACTGGCGATCTGTTACGGCGGCAAGGCTTATGAACAACAAAAACGCCAGTTTGATGAACCGGTCGATATCCTCATCGGTACCCCGGGGCGCATCATCGATTTCTTCAAGCAGAACCTGTACAACCTCAAGTCCATCGAGGTGATGATACTCGACGAAGCGGATCGTATGTTCGACATGGGCTTTATCGCCGACGTGCGCTACATGCTGCGCCGCCTGCCGCCACCCGACCTGCGGCTCAACATGCTGTTTTCGGCAACCATGGCGCAAAAGGTCATGGAACTGGCCTACGAACACATGAACGAAGCCCGAGCTGATTAAAATCAGCGCCGATTCGCCCGCCGTAGATCGCATCGAGCAAAGCGTCTACCACCCGGCCAACCACGAAAAAATTCCACTGCTGCTGGGTCTGCTGAAAACCATGCAACCGCAGCGCAGTATCATTTTCGCCAACACCAAGCACGCCACTATCCGCATCTGGGGGTACCTGCAGGGCAACGGCCTGTCGGCGGCGATCATTTCCGGCGACATTCACCAGAACAAGCGCGAATCGCTGTTGAAGCGCTTTCACGATGGCGAATACGCGATCCTGGTGGCCACCGACGTCGCCTCACGCGGCTTGCACATTCCGGATGTCACCCACGTCTTCAACTATGATTTACCCGATCAGGGTGAAGACTACGTGCACCGCATCGGGCGCACCGCGCGCGCCGGCAAATCGGGCGCTGGCGATCAGCTTCGCCTGTGAAGATTACGCGATGAACCTGATCGACATAGAGTCCTATACCAGGCGCTCCATACCGACGATGTCGATCAGCAACGATATTACTGATCAAGCCGAATCCCCCGGTAAAAATGAAAGAAGGCAGAATCAAACCCAGCAGTAAACCCGGTGGTGGCGGTCGTCCGCCGCGCTCCGGCAATCGCTCGGTACGCCGGGCAACAGCCGCGGATCGTCGCGGCGTCGCTCACAACCCAACAAGAAAGCCGTATGAAAGCACCCCGTCACCTGTTAATCCTGGGGGGAAGCGGCTTTATCGGCACGCATCTCGCCTTTGCGCTGGCCAATCGCGGCTGGCAGGTCACCGTGCCCTGCCGGCGCCCACACCGCCATCGCGCGCTGCTGGTGCACCCCAATATTCGCCTGCTCGAAGCCAACATCATCGATCCCGCCAACCTGAAGTCGCTGTGCCAGGGTCAGCAGGCAGTGATCAACCTGGTCGGCATATTGAACGAGCGACGCAAGGGCGACTTCCGCCGCTATCACGTGGATTTCATCAAGGCAGTGGTCGAGGCCTGCAGCTCGGGTGGTATCCAGCGTTTGTTGCACGTCAGCGCGCAGGGCGCCGACCAGGCCACCGGCAGCAGCCTCTACCTGCGCTCCAAGGGCGAGGGTGAAAACCTGCTGCACACCTTTGGCCAGCGCGGCCTGCACGTCACCAGCTTCCAGCCGTCGGTGGTATTCGGCAAGGATGACGATTTCATTAACCGCTTTGCCGGGATATTGCGCTGGTACTTCGGCTATTTCCCGCTCGCCTGTGCCGACAGTAAGCTGGCGCCGGTATACGTCGGCGACCTGGTCGCGAAAATGGTCGACAGCATCGATGATCGCAGCAGCTTCGGTCGCCGCTACAGCGTCTGCGGACCCGAAGTGTTCACCCTGCAACAGATTCTCGAGCTGATCATCGCCACGCTGCGCCTGCCGGTACGCATCATGCCGCTGGGCAAGGGAATGTCGCGCCTACAGGCCGTCGTGCTGCAAAATCTGCCCGGCAAGTTGTTCACCCTGGACAACTACCGCTCGCTGCAAACCGACAACGTCTGTGCCGATGGCGCTACCTGTGAAACCAGCCTGCGTCACCTATTTGCAGGGGCTGCCGGAGATGTATGGCAACAAGCGTGACTACGATCGCTTTCGCAAGGACTACGTACAAAGCAAGAATCCCGGAGAATCCTTCGTGAACTACTACCGTGTCGGTGGTTGCGTACGCGATCACCTGCTCGGGCTGCCCAAAAACGATATCGACTGGGTCGTCACCGGCGCGACCCCGGCACAAATGGAGGCCGCCGGGATACAAGCCTATCGGTCGCGATTTCCCGGTGTTTCCTGCACCCCGACAGCAAGCAGGAGTATGCGCTTGCGCGCAGTGAGCGCAAATCGGGCCCGGGCTATCGTGGCTTCGAAATAACTACCGACCCGACTATCACCATCGAACAGGACCTGTTACGGCGTGATCTGACCATCAATGCCATCGCCGAAGACGAACAGGGTAACCTCATCGATCCCTACGGCGGCCAGCAGGATCTCGAAGCACGTTGCCTGCGTCACGTTTCCGCGGCTTTCGTCGAAGACCCCGTGCGCGTGCTGCGAATCGCGCGCTTCGCCGCGCGCTTTCACCATCTCGGCTTCAGCATTGCCGATGAAACTCGCGAACTGATCCGCGAAATCGGTGACTCCGGAGAACTCGAGACGCTGGTGGCCGAACGCGTCTGGTCCGAACTGTCGCGTGCGCTCGACGAAAACGACCCCTGCGGTGTTCTTCACCAGCCTGCGTGACTGCGGCGTGCTGGTGCGACTGTTTCCCGAAATTGATGCACTGTTCGGCGTACCGCAAACCGCCAGGTATCACCCGGAAATCGATACCGGCGTGCACGTCATGATGGCGCTGCAGGCAAGTGCCGCGCTCGAGCACGACAATGAAATCCGCTTTGCGGTATTGATGCACGACCTCGGCAAGGCGACCACGCCCGCCGAGGTACTCCCCAGCCATCACGGTCACGAGGCGCGCGGCAAGAATCCGGTGAAGGCCTTTTGCAAGCGCTGGCGGGTACCGAAGGCGCATTCCGAACTGGCCCTGATCACCACCGAGCTGCACCTGCTCGCGCATCGCTGCGCCGAATTGCGCGCCGAGACCCTGCTGAAATTGTTTACCCGCGCGGACAGCCTGCGCAAACCGGAGCGCTTCAGGAAAATGCTCGAAGCCTGCCGCGCCGACGTCCGTGGGCGCAGCGGATCCGAAGATGCGGCTTATCCGCAAGCCGACTACCTTGTCGAATTAAATGAAAAACTGATGGCGATGGACATCGGCGAGATTCGCGAGCGTGGTCTCGACGGCAAAGCCATGGGACGAGCGATTCGCGAGGCGCGACTGCAGTTAATTAAACGCGAAAAGCGCCAGGAGTTGTAGGCCCGCTCAATTGACCGGCGCTAAAAAGCTGGCCAGCTTTGCATCGATGTGGAGGAATAGCCGGCGTAGCGGCGTGAAGTAGCAAATCGAACCCAGCAGGCAACCGGCGGCATTAGCGATCACGTCACCCCACTCGGCATAGCGGTAACCCGTGAGCCCCTGCAACCACTCGATCAATATGCCATAGCCAATCAGCGCAATCACGCTGCCGGCGACAATGAAATGATTGCGCGCCAACAGGCAAAACCAGCTGGCGAGAACGAAGTAAGTCAGCAGATGCGACGGTTTGTCGCTCACACCGATGTCGGGTACCGGCATTAGCGACACCAGCGCTACCGCCAGTAACAGCGCCACGCCAAGGGCATACCACAGGCGAACTCAATTTAAGTGTTTGCATAACCCCTGGGATAGTCGCTCGCCAGACCACGGCTCGCTCAGTAAAGTAACAACAGGATTAACGCGCCGAGCAATACCCGGTAAATCACGAAAGGCAGCATGCCGACACGCTCGACCAGGCGCAGGAAATAATGGATGCAGAGCCCGGCACTGATCGCCGACAACACCACTCCAAGCAGCAATTCACCCCAGCCGATTGGATTCACCTCGGTGAACATGCGCACCGATTGCAGCACGCCGCTGGCAAAAATGACCGGCATCGCCAGCAGGAAGGAAAAGCGTGCGGCCGCATTGCGCGACAACCCGAGAAACAGGGCGAGTGTAATGGTGATACCGGAACGCGACGTGCCCGGAATCAATGCCAGCACCTGGCTGCAACCGATGAGCAGCACGTCTTTCAGCGTCAGCGAATACTCATCGCGCTGACGGCTGCCGACACGGTCGGCAATCAGCAGTAAAACACCAAAAATAATCGACGCAGTGGCGACGATCCAGGGGGCACGCAACAGGTGCTCGATGCTGCCCTGAAACGCAAAGCCGACGACCAGGGTCGGGAGCGTGCCGATGATGACCCACCACGCGAGCAGGCTGTCCTGGGTGGCCTCGCGCCCGCGTAACGAATCGAGCCAGGCGCAGAGCATGCGATGCACCTCGTGGCGAAAATAGTAGAGTACCGCGAGCAATGAACCGAAGTGGACGGCGACGTCAAACACCAGGCCATGTTCGGGCCAGTTCAACAGGCCTGGCAACAGTACCAGGTGCGCCGAACTCGAAATTGGCAGAAATTCGGTCAATCCCTGGACTATGGCCAGGATGATGATGTGCAGATTATCCACGGGCGAGACTAGCCGTAAGCGCGGCCGCGTTGCATGGCCGGCATCTCCAGTGCGATATTTTTCTGTAAAGCCAACACCTTGAACTTTTCTCCCATTTCCTGCGGCAGGCTGAGCATTGCCACCTGTTGTGAAATTGCCATTTGCTGAACCACTTCGGCGGATACGGCCTGTTCCTGCGCCGCGTCCAGCAAGCCATTAGCCAGCAGAAACTGCCCCTGCTCGATCAACCCGGTAGCACTGAAGCCACTCGCTTCGGCGGCATCCGCACAGGCGTCGAAATCGACGAAGGCAGTGATGTCCTGCAACCCCGGATAAACAAACGGATCACTGTGAACCCGATGCCGGTAATGACAGGTCAAGGTACCTCGGCTGCGCTGCGCGTGGTAGTACTGCGCCTGTTCATAACCATAGTCGATGATCAGCACGACTGCACGATGACAGGCCTCGGCCAGCGCGGCCATCCAGGGCCCGTAATTCAAGTTGAGTTCGCTGCTGTAGCCGACGGGCAGATCACCGTGGGTAGATTCGATTTGTCGCATGGCATCAACGGCAACACCTTTTGCCGCGTATGGCTGCCAGACCAGGCGCTGCCCATCGAATCCGACCCCGAGCTCAATCCAGTCCGCCTGTTTGCGTAGCAGATGAACCGGCATGGCATCGAGCACTTCGTTGGCCAGCACGATACCATCAAAGTTTTGCGGAAGCCGGTTCAGCCATTCGATTTTGTGAAACAGTTCCGCAGAAAGTTGTTGCTGCAGGAAGCGTTGCTGGCGCTGTTGCAAATCAGCGCTCAAGTCGAGAATCTGGTAACGCTCTAACCCGGGCAAGGCCTGCAAAAGCTCGGCGCACAGCTTGCCGCTGCCTGCACCAAACTCGAGCACGGCAGCCGCACAGCCCTGCGCAATCAGCGCCTCGGCCTGGCGCGCCAGGCAACGCCCGAACAAGGGGGAAATTTCCGGAGCGGTGACGAAATCGCCCGCGGCGCCAAACCTGGTCTGGCCCGCCGAGTAGTAACCGAGCCCCGGTTGGTATAGCACCGTCTGCATATAATCGTCGAAAGCGATGACGCCACCCTGCTGCTCGATGCGCTCGACAACAAGGTCCACCAGGCGGCTACTGTGCGCGCAGGCGTCGGCATCGGGGGATGGCAGTTCCAGTCCTGGCGTATTATCAGCGGAGGGCATGGTCAGAATAATCGGGCGCCAGGCGCCAGCAGGCTAGCGCCTGGTTGCGGGAATGATATGATGGCACTTTGTCACTTTCGATTCATTGATGTTGTTATCCGAACAATCCGCCTTGGTCACTGGAGCGGCCGATCGCCTGGGTGCGCAGATCGCCCGCACTCTACATCAAAACGGCGCAAATCTCATTATTCACTACCGCCGTTCCGAATCGGCGGCTTGCGCGTTAGCGGACGCCCTGAATCAGGATCGTGCGAACTCGGCGCAGGTGATTGCGGCTGACCTCGCGGTGAACGCCGATATCGACCGGCTCGCGCAACAAGCCTGTGACGCTTTCGGTGGCCTGCACATACTGGTCAACAATGCCTCCAGTTACTTCCCTACCCGCTTCGGCGAGATCGACCAGCGTGGCTGGGACGATTTGATCAGCAGTAATTACAAGGCGCCGTTGTTTCTGGCGCAAGCCTGCTACCCGGCGTTGAAGCAGGCCAGGGGATGCATCATCAACCTGCTGGACATCTACGCCAGCCTGCCGCTCAACGGGCACAGCGTTTACTGCAGCGCCAAGGCCGCCAATCAAATGCTGGTCAAATCGCTGGCATTGGAACTGGCGCCCGAGGTGCGCGTCAACGGCATAGCGCCCGGAGCGATGCTGTGGCCGAGTGGAAGTGGACCCAGCGAGGCAGGTTTGCAGGAACTGCAACAGCAGGTACCGCTGCAACGCCTGGGTGGTGCGCAGGTGATCGCCGATACCGCGCTATTTCTCGTCACCAATGACTACATCACCGGTGAAGTCATTCGCGTCGATGGCGGGCGCCTGTTAAGTGAGTCTTTTTGATGAGTGAGGCAATCAACAAATTCTGGAGCCCGATCGTCAACGATCTCGACCCTTACGTGCCGGGCGAGCAACCGCAGGACCAGCAATACATCAAGCTCAACACCAACGAAAACCCTTACCCGCCCGCGCCCGCGGTGGCGGCCGCGCTCGAAGCTTTTGACTGCGATGCCCTGCGCCGTTATTCCGATCCGGAAAGCACCAGGTTGACCGCGGCCCTCGCCCGCTACCACAAGCTTACCGCGCAGCAGGTATTTGTCGGCAACGGCTCGGATGAAGTGCTGGCGCATTGCTTCCAGGCACTGCTGCAAAAGCCCGAGCCAATCCTGATGCCGGACATCAGCTACAGTTTTTACCCGGTTTACTGCGCGCTGTATCGCATCGACTACGAGATTGTGCCACTCGATGCGGAGTTTCGCATCGACGTGAATGACTACCGACCCGGCAACGGTGGTATCGTTATCGCCAACCCGAATGCGCCTACCGGAATCGCACTCGAACTTGACGACATCCGCCGCTTGCTCGAAGCCCAGCGCGACTCGGTAGTCATCATCGATGAAGCCTATGTCGATTTTGGCGCCGCTACGGCGATACCGTTGATTGCCGAGTTCGACAACCTGCTGGTGGTGCAAACCTTTTCCAAGTCACGCAGTCTCGCCGGGCTGCGCGTGGGCGCGGCGTTTGGTCACTCCCATTTGATCGAGGCCCTGCAACGCGTCAAGAACTCTTTCAATTCCTATCCCGTCGACAGCCTGGCGAGCACTTGCACGCTGGCCTCGATCGACGATGAAACCTATTTCCAGCAATGTCGCGCGCGCATCATCGATAGCCGCGAACGTCTCGACACGGCGCTACGCGAACTGGGTTTCGAGGTATTGCCCTCAAGCAGCAATTTTGTGCTCGCAAGCCATCCCCTACAGGCGGCACAAACCCTGTACCTGGAGTTGAAAAAGGCAGGAATCCTGGTGCGCTATTTCAACAAGCCGCGCATCGACAACTGGCTACGCATCACGGTCGGCAGCGACGACGAGTGCGACCGACTGATCACGGAGCTTCGAAAAATCCTCGCTTGATGCAGGCATCCCGCCTGCCCCACGACAAACGCGCATAAAAACCGCCTGTTCGAGTAACAATCCGCCCAGACGTCGCTCCAGCCAATCGCTCCCGTCTTGCTCGACATTAAAAAAATCACCCCTCGTTCAGAAGAAATTCAGATTGTTTGCCTTTAATTGGTCGCACGGAGTCCGCTGGAACCGGTATCTGCCAGCCAATAAAAAACTGACTATTATGATTGAACGATTCACTGCCCAGACCGCAACCGAAAGCGCCAGCCTGCAAACCCTGATCTTCGTCATCTTGCTGTCCTTCATCCTGTCAGCTCTGCTGGCCTATGTTTACCAGAAGACCTATCGTGGCCTGTCCTACTCACGCAACTACGTGCAGGCCATCGTATTGATCTCGATCATCGCGGCAATGGTCATCCAGTCCATAGGCGACAGCCTGGCGCGCGGCCTCGGCATCATGGCCGCCATGGCGATCATTCGATTTCGCACAAACTTCAAGGATCCGCGCGACACCCTGTTTTTGTTTGCCTCTCTGGCGGCCGGAATCTCCTGCGGCGCCTACGCATTTGCGGTAGCCGTAATCGGCACGGTCAGCTTTTGCCTGGTGAGTGTGGTCCTGTATATATCCCCGCTCGGCCCAGACCGTTATTTTGATGGCATGTTGCGCTTCAACCTGCCGACGGCCGGCAATAACGGCGCCAAGTTACAGGAAATTCTGGACTACTATTGCCGTGCATTCTCGTTGATTACCATCCGCGAGACCGAACAGGGCGAGCGAATGGACTACGCCTACCACATCAAACTGCGCCGTGGCCGGCAAACCGATCAATTTCTGCAGGCGCTCAAGTCGCTGAGCGCGGTCCAGCAAGTTCACCTGATGATGCAGGAAGCGACGGTAGACCTGTGAGCACGCCTGACCCACATTCCGCCGATTCAGCCACTAGCACGGAGTTAAGCCTGCGGCCGCAATACCCGGTGAAGTCTAATCGTTCGCTGGTTGCGCGCGCGGCCGAGCGCGTGACGCCATCCCGCGGGCACTTTCTCGGGCTTATCTGGATACTGGCGTTGTTGGCGACGGTGGCACTGATGCAAGGCATACAGGGCGACGCTAGCAAATTTTTCGGTATTGCCGAAGGCGATCTACAAACCATCAGTTTTCAATACCCGGTGGAGATCGTCGACATCCCGGTCGTCGAAGGCGAACAGGTGAATCAGAATGCACGACTGCTGGAAGTGCGCCGTTACGACCTCGACGTCAACCTGCAGATTATCGAAGAACAGATCAACGAAATCAGGGCGCAACAGACGGCAACGCGCCACAACGCCAACGCCGAAATCAATCGACTTAAGGCCGAACAGAGCGCAAGCCTGCAATCCCTCGCGACCGAAATCGACAGCCTCGAGTCGAAACACCGGCAAAACCAGGCCTTGCTCAATTCGATCAGTAGCGAGCTGCCGACGAGCGAACCGCAGGCCAGTCCCCTGCAGGTCCGGATTGGCGGGCTCAAGGCGGAGCAAGGTCGCCAGCGACAGTTGTTCAAGGCAAAAATCTGGCAGCAGCAACAAAGGCTTGCGGATTTATCCGCGCCCGGCGATGCGCGAATTGCTGAACTCGTCAAAAGCAGGGAGGAATTACAACGCCAGGAACAGGCGCTGGTAGTGCTCGCGCCTTTTGCGGGCAGTATCGGCAGCGTGCTGTTCAAGCAGGGCGAACAGGTGGCGGCGTTTAGCGCAGTGATGTCAATTCAGGGCCGCAATCCGCAGAGTATCAAGGGCTATATCCACGAGGCGGTATCCAACCGAGTGCAGATCGGCCAACGGGTGTGGGTGCAGTCGCTGAACGCCATCGGCGACAACCAGCTGGTCGAAGGTCGGGTCGAAAGCCTCGGCAGTCGTATTGTCGAATACCCCCTGCGCCTCAAACGCAGCCCGATGGTCGCCGCCTGGGGACGCGAAGCGATCATCAACCTCGCTGCTGACAACAGCCTGTTGCAGGGCGAAAAGGTGTCGGTGCTGCTCGAGCGGCCGCTACCGCCTGGCGAACGATTCGTGCAGATGCTGGATGACTTTATCCCGATTTCACGCGTTCACGCCTGGGTGAGTGACTCGAAAATACTGTCGGAGCCCGGTGACCCAACGGACGTATTGGCGAACGTGCCGCTCGATATTCAAGTAGCCATCGAACTGCGCAGGATCCGGCGAACTGGAAGCCTCCGGGCTGGTGTGGGATCCGACGCGGGAAGCTTACCTGCTGGTCAGCGACGAACATTCAGCCGTCTTCGAACTCACCCGCGAAGGCCGGGTCAACGCGGCCTTCGCCCTCGATGCCGACCACCTTGCCTCCGACCTCGAAAGCATCAGCCGCGATGCCGGGGTTACTTACCTGGCGACCTCGCTGTCGCACAGTCGCAAGGGCAAACTGCCGCCGCAGCGCCGCAAGCTACTGCGCCTGCAGTCAGCGCAGCAGGGTTTGACCAATATCGAGTCCATCGACCTCTACCAGGTCTTCAGCCGACTGGCCATCAGCCCCCAGACCGAGCCTCGACTGCGCCGGTTTTTACGCGTTGCGCTCGCGGCGAATGAAATCGACCTGGAGTCTCACCGGGTCAAAGGCAACAGGCTATACCTCGGATTCAAATCGCCTTTCGACGACGCGGGGCAGACAGTCATTGTCGTCGTGGACAGTATTGACGCGCTGTTTGCCGGCAAGGCCATCGATGCCAGCATCTGGCAAACCCTTGACCTCGGCGGCTCATTGAAGGGCAGTCGCCAACGACTCTCGGACTTCGCCATGGAGGAAAACCAGCTGTACCTGCTGAGTGTCGACAGTAACAGCGGTAAGCCCGTCAGTTACCTGTCAGGTTTCAACACCGACAATCGCCAGCTGACCCGCATCGCCGAGTATCCCGGGCTGAAAGCTGAAGGACTCGACATCGACGCCGGCTACGCCACCATCGTTTTCGACGGTGGCGGCAAATCACCTTCGCAATGGATACGGAGAAAGCTCTGATATGAAGCGCATCCTCAACTTCGGCCTGGTGATCGGGCTACTCCTGGTGACTGGCCCCAGTGGCGCGAACGAGGCGGTCAATCGCTACCTCGGCCAGGCGCAGGATCAATCACTTTTCCCCCTGGAAACGGTTGAAGGCGATAGCAGCTGGTTCGACGCTGCCGAGCTGCGCTACAGCGGCAACGATGCCGACGAGCAGGGTATTGCGTTTCGCTTCCGCCCACGCTTTGGCTCGGAACGCCAGGCAGAGAACCGTATCGTCGAGTTGCTGAACCAGCAGCACAGCGGCAAGCGCAGCGAGTACATGAATGACGAACTGAGACCGCGCTACGACAACCTGGTCGAGTTGATCGAGATGTTCAGCGAGCTTCGTTACTTCGAGGCTCGACATGACCTCAGCCGCCAGCAGCTGCAATTGCAGCGCGCGTTGGTGGAATCCGAGGATTTTCGCATATCCGCGCTGCAGGCCGCCGAAATCGAATTTCAACGGACCCGGCAATTGACGGAGGTGTACCAGGCGCGCCTGTCTCGAAGGCTGCTGAGTTTTGACGGTATATCGACGACGCGAATACAGAGTTTTCTGCAAACCTGGGTGAGCCAGGTGGTAGGCTGGAATGAAATAATAGACGTCGGGCTGCAGCTCACGCAGGCCTTTGACGACGGTCAAATTGACGATCTGCTGCAACGCACCGACGCCGAGATCGCCAGACAAAAACTGAAACTCGCGCGCTATGACGCGGCAAGCTGGCTGAAATTCGTTGAATTGAAATACGTCGATCGGCCCGGCGACCAGGAAACCTCGTTCAGCGTCGCTATCCCACTTGGCGGCGACGACAGCGGCATCGCACTACGTGCGGCCGATGTCAATGAAACCAGCCTCTCGCTGCAACAAAATCGCCTCGACATGGAGCGTCAACTGACGCTCGCGACCCGCGAAATAGTGTGGTTACGCGACCAGGCGAACTTGCTGGACACGACGGGAGGATTGCTCGAACGTCAATTCTCGGCACTGCGCAGCGCCAATCAACCGGCGCTGCTGCTCGACCTGAAAAAAGCGCAACTGGACAACCAGAAGGAAATCGATCGATTGCGTATCCGCGGCCTGGACGCCTACATCGGCCTGCTGCACGGCACCGGCCGCCTCGCGCAATGGCCGCTGACCAACTGGTTGCTAGTCAACCACCCGACACTTTAGGCTCTTCACTGCAACCGGAAATCATCATGAGCGTGCAAACAAAACTACCGCCCACCATTGAACGCCACGAATTGAAATACGCCATACCGACCCGCCTGGTAGAGCCGATCTGTCGTTTCATCGAACCCTACTGTGAGCTGGACCATCACTCCGCCATCGGCGAAGACAACTTTTATCTGGTCAATAGCCTGTACCTGGATACGCGTGGCTGCGAATTTCTGCAGCAGCGAATGTACGGCAAGGATGGTCGCTTCAATATTCGTGTGCGCTGCTACGGCGAAAAGGGCGAAGGCCCCTTCTTCCTCGAGGTCAAGCGCAAGAGCGGCGTCACCGGCACCAAGTTTCGCAGCATGGCAACGCAGGCCGAGTGGCCCGCGATTCTGCTCGATCCCGACTTTCGTATCGCCGAGGGGGATTCCTCGAAGGATCGGCAAAACAAGGAAATGTTCATGCGCCTCGCGCACAGCTACGCCATCGAACCGAAGCTGTTGACGCAGTACCGGCGGCGCGCTTACGCATCGGTTGTCGATGCCTATGCACGGGTAACTCTCGACGTCAGTATGAAATATCGCCTCCAGGATCACCACAGCCTGGCGTCGAATGGCGACATGATCAGCTACGATAACGAAACCATTTATGCGCGCGATATGTTTACCGATGCCACGGTCATTCTCGAATTGAAATGCAACGTTGGTGAAGTGCCAACCTGGATGATCGACCTGATATCCACCTTCGATCTGAAGCAACAGGGCTTTTCCAAATACCTGAACAGCACCCTGGTTGCGTTGCTGGACGACGGCATCGATTACATGCGCGGCGACCGCATGTCGAAGCATTTTGCCTACGGCTAGATAGCTCGCGATACTTCCTGGTTTGCCGCCTGGTATCGCAGTAGTAGCTCGCGCCGACTAAAGGGTCCTGGTAAGACCCTGGCTGTGGGCGATTATCAACAGCTCATTCAAATGGTGAAATACGCGCGGATCGCGCTCTGTCAGAGATCGAATCCGGTTAAACCTCGCATACACGGTATTCGGATGTACGCGCAGCTGTTGCGCCGTTTTCAATACGTTCATGTTCGCCCCGGCAAAAGCTTCGAGGGTACGCGCCAACCGGCCTTTGGCACGCGCGTCGGCCGTGTAAAAAGATTGCGCCCAGTTGGGTAGTACACGAATGAAGGCGTCGCCCGCAAAGTGATGCAACAGTCGTTGCAGCGGAATCTCGCAGAACTGAACCACACGATTTCCGATATTCGACAGATCAAACGCGAGCTCGGCCTGCTGGTAGGCGGCCGGAATCTGCGAGGTGGAGGTCACCTCACTACTGATACCGGCGCGCGCGGCGGTACCAACCTTGACCAGTTCCTGCGCCACACGCTCGGCCAGCGCAGTCTGCGGAGCGCTCCATCCGGACAACCGGCGCAGGTGAGAAAAAATAATGGTGACCTTGTTGCGGTGAATGTCGACCAGGCGCGTACCGGGAATGTTTTTCAACTGGCGGTCGATATAGTCCGCCAGCCGCCGCGCACGCGCGGCGTTGTTCATCTCGGCGGGCTCGATCGACTGTACCAGGATAACGCAGTAGGCAAGCCGCCTGTCGAAGTAGCCGGCGTCGCGTAACATGCCTGCAATGCGACGATCGGATTCATCGTACCCGCCCAGCAAAGTCGTCAGCAATTCGCTACGTTGATCGCTGGCAACGTCAGCGAGCAATCGCGTTTGATCCACGTGATGCTCGGTCGCCACCCGGCTGACCGCGTCAATATACTCCAGCAGAAAATCGGTTAAGGCGCCAGCCTCACCCAGCTTGCCCTGATCTTCGCGTTCAATCGATGCGGATGCCAGCCCACGCAGTAACACTTTCAAACATACGCGATAAGCGTGTAACAGCGCTTCCAGCGGAAAGTATTGCTCGGCAGAGCGCTTGGCAAACTCCGCAACAAACTCGAACCGGGGTTGCGGCTCGCCACGCAGCAGCTTTTGAATATCGAGCGTCAGTTCCTGCAGGTGACTGCTGCAACAGGCCGTCGATCTGCGGGTTTGCAGAATCGGTAAAGGCTTCCACCTCGGCGAGAATCGATTCGCGCAAGTCGCCCGGTAAGCCCAGTGTCGATCAAACCCAGGGCGGCTGTCCGCTGCCGCCTGTGAAACTGCGATGTAACCCTTGTAGTGCGCTGTCGAGCGCCTCGTCCGCCGGATTTGAATTTTTCATCATATTGTGCAGTCTACACAATATTTACGATGAAAATTCATCGTTTTACCCGATGAATTATCAAAATATCGTTGATAGTCTACAGTTTCATCAAAAACTAACCGAGGACAGCAAAATGGCCAAGTACGTATTCATTTATCACGGCGGCACAGTACCGGAAACCGATGCAGACAAAGCGCGCGTCATGGATGCCTGGGGCAGCTGGCTTGGAGTCGATAGGCGATTCCCTGGTCGATGGCGGCCATCCGGTCGGTATGAGCAGCACGGTGCTGGCGGGCGGGCGCGTTGAAGACAATGGCGGCTCCAACCCGATCAGTGGCTACAGCCTGATCGAAGCGAGTGACACCGATAGCGCAATCGCCCATGCCAAAAAATGCCCGATACTCGAAAGCGGGGGATCGGTAGAAGTTGCGGAATGCTTTGACATGTAAACCAGCGGAAATCAACACCCCGGATTGTGTCGAAAGGCAGTGACCCGGGCGAGAAACAAAATCTTGCAACCCATCCGGCAGCATGAACCCGGCTCGCAGTCCGGGAGGTCTCGCGCAGCGAGTCGGGTAAGTGCCTTAGTAGGGTCGGGTTGCTAGAAATCCAGCGCAAACAGCGCGAGTCGCGGTGCGCTGGGCGCCATCGCCTGCCACAGGCTGGCGAAATTCTGCCCCGCTTCGGGATGCAGGCGCGTCGGGGCGATGTCCTGTAGTGGTTTGAGCACGAAGGCGTTCACCAGGATTTCCGGGCGCGGCACGCGAATTCCGGGGACGTCGAGGATCAGGTCGTCGTACAACAGGATGTCCAGATCGATCGAGCGGCTGGCGAACTTCGGCAGGCCGCGATCACGGCCCAGGCGACTTTCGATGTCATGGAAGGATTGGGTCACGACTGCCACGTCGAGGGCGCTGTCGAAACCAGCTACCAGGTTGAGGAAGTTGCTGCCGTCGAAGCCGACGGCAGCCGAGTCGTATACGGGTGACAACTCGATCTCGTCGTAGATACCCTGCAGTTCCGCGACCGCCTCGCGAATTCGCCGTTCACGGTCGATGTTGCTGCCGAGGCTGACGTAAACGCGCGCCATCAGGCAGGACGCTCACCGCGCTCGATGATGACACCGACCGATTTCGAACCGCGCACCGCACCCGGCTTGTGCAGGGTCAGCTTGACCCAGGGCACGGCAAACTCTTCCAGTACGATGCGACAAATCTGCTCGGCAAGCGCTTCAACCAGCTCGAACTCGCTTTGCTCGACGAAATCGATCAGGCGCTTGGCGACGGTTTTATAGCTCAGGGCATCGTCGATGTTATCGCTTTTCGCCGCCTTGCTGATGTCGGTGGCCATTTCCAGGTCGAGACTGATGGTTTGGCGGATTTTACGCTCCCAGTCGTAAATTCCGATCACCGTCTCGATTTGCAAATCATGAATAAAAACAATGTCCATCTAGCGTAAATCCGGGTTATCTTGGCAGGCTGCAATCTTAGCCCGCATAACGCATGAAGGCTACCCGCAGGTGATCGCAAAGGGCATAGGTCGCGGCTTGAAAAGAGACCGGATTCCGCGCCAAAACGCGCTTGAAACCGGCATGGGCTTCTGGTAGAGTTCGCGCCCTTACAGTAATCCTGCCATTCTTACGGAGTTCCACCATGTCCCGGGTATGCCAAGTAACAGGTAAAAAGCCTGTTAGCGGAAACAATGTGTCGCACGCTAACAACCGTACGCGTCGCCGCTTTCTGCCCAACCTGCACACGCACAAGTTCTGGGTCGAAACCGAGAATCGCTGGGTCAAGCTGCGCCTGTCCGTCAAGGGTATGCGCATCATCGATAAAAACGGCATCGACGCGGTCATCGCCGACATGCGCAAGCGCGGCATCAAGTGCTAGGAGCAGAATCATGAGAGATTTGATCAAACTGGTATCCACCGCTGGCACTGGCCACTACTACACCACCGACAAGAACAAGAAGAACACGCCGGACAAGATGGTGTTCAAGAAATACGATCCGGTCGTGCGCAAGCACGTCGAGTACAAGGAAGCCAAGATCAAGTAATCCGGTTTACCCTGGTAGATCAAAAAAAACCGGCGCCAGCCGGTTTTTTTGTGCCCGGGGAATTCGGGGACAGGGATTTGGGGGACAGTATACTTGTTTGATTAAATTTAAATCAGTGCTGAAGAACCAGAGCAAACAAGTATACTGTCCCCCAAATCCCTGTCCCCCGGAAAATCCATGACCGAAGCGTTAATACAGGTCGAAAACCTGTCCCGTTATTACCAGAATCATTGCGCTATCAACCAGTTGAGTTTTACCCTCAATGCCGGTGAAGTGCTGGGATTCCTGGGGCCAAACGGGGCTGGCAAGTCGACCACGATGAAGGTCATCAGCGGCAACCTGGCGCCCAGCGATGGCGAGGTCAGCATCGCCGGCTACGACATTCTCGAAGCCCCGCGCGCGGCCAAGCGCCACCTCGGTTACCTGCCCGAACACCCTCCGCTGTACCGCAACGCCAGTGTCGATGAATACCTAAGCTACTGCGCGCGCCTGCACGGCATTGCGCGCGCTGCCGTTGCGGCATCCGTTGACAAGGTCAAGGCGCAGTGCGGGCTTGGCGACAGCGGCGCTCGACTCATCGGCAACCTGTCGAAAGGCTATCAACAACGTGTCGGTATCGCCCAGGCGATCATTCACGACCCGCAGGTGGTGATTCTCGATGAGCCCACGGTCGGCCTCGATCCCATCCAGATCCGTGAAATCCGTGAATTGATCCGCTCAATCGGCCGCGAGCACAGTGTCATCCTGTCGACTCACATTCTGTCCGAAGTGCAGGCTACCTGTGATCGCGTGCAAATCATTCGTGCCGGCAAACTGATTTACAACGCCTCCACCGAATCGCTCAAACAGGGGCACGAAGTCTCTTTCATCCTGGCCTTGCGCAAGTCGGTAACGCTCGATCAACTCACTGCCCTCGACAGTGTCGACCACGCGGAGGCCCTCGGCGACGGACGTTATCGCCTGATGCTGGCGGTAAACGCGAACCCGGATGCCCTGGTCGTCAGCGCGGTCGAGAATGCCTGGGGACTGTACGAACTCATCCCCGAGCAACAATCGCTGGAAGACCTGTTCATCGAGCTGACCCAACAGGAAGAGGTTGACGAGTCATGATCTGGGTAATCGGAAAGTACGAATTCATCGCCATGTTCCGAGCGCCGCTGGCCTGGGTCATCCTCGCCGTCATCCAGGTCATTCTCGGCTACATGTTTCTGACCAACCTGGACAATTTCATGCTGTTGCAGCCGCAATTGATGCGCCTCGAAAACACCCCTGGCGTCACCGACATCGTGGTCACGCCGCTGATGCAGGTTGCCGCCATTATCTTGCTGATGGTGATGCCGCTGCTGACCATGCGCAGTATCGCCGAGGAAAAACGCAACCGTAGCCTGACGCTGTTGATCTCTGCACCCCTTGGTATGAGCGAAATCGTGCTTGGGAAATTCCTCGGCCTGATGCTTTTTGTCACGGTGCTGGTCAGCATGCTGATGCTGATGCCCCTGTCGCTGTATCTCGGCACGACCCCCGATGCCGGCAAACTGCTGTCGATCTACATCGGTATGCTGCTGTTGCTGGGCGCATTCAGCGCGATCGGGCTGTACCTGTCCAGCCTCACCGAAAACCAGACCATCGCTGCGGTCGGCACCTTCGGTATTCTGCTGATGCTGTGGATCATCGACTGGCTGGCCGAATCGGTCGACACGGGCCAGTCACTGCTGGCCTATCTGTCACTGACGCAACATCACCAGTCACTGCTCGAAGGCGTTTTCGACAGCAGTGATATCGCCTATTACCTGCTGCTGATCATCGGCTTTCTCGGCCTCACCATTCGCCAGCTCGACCGTGAGCGACTGCTGTGAAGCGGAATTCGCGCGCACGCCTGCAGCTACGCATTCAATCTGGCGTTTTCCTGCTGTTGTTTATCGCCGTGCTGGTGCTGCTCGCCTGGCTCAGCCAGCGCCACCCGGTGAGCATCGACATGAGCAGCAATCAGCGCAACAGTCTGTCCATGGAAACGGCGCGACTGATGGACAATGTCGATCAGCCGCTGGATATCACTTTATTCATTTCGCCAGTCAATGAGCGCAAGGCGGCGCTGGAGAAACTGTTTGCCCGGTACCAGCGACTGCAACCCAATGTGCGCGTGCAAAGCCTGAATCCGGACCTGCACCCGGACCGCTTGCGCGACCACGATATTCGCTACGACGGCGAAGTATTGCTCGAGTACCTCGGACGCAATGAAAAGCTCACCAAGATCAGCGAAGCCACCGTCAGTAACGCCATCCAGCGCCTGCTGCGCCAGGGTGAACGCTGGCTGGTATTCCTGCAAGGCCATGGCGAGCGTAACCCTTACAGCGAAGCCAATCACGATTACAGCCTGTTCGCGGAGCATCTGGCGCGCAAGGGATATACCATCGAGAACCTCAACCTGACGCAGACCGCCAGCATTCCGGACAACACCGATATCCTGGTGCTCGCCAGCCCGGCCGTGGCACTGTTACCGGGTGAGATCAGCTTGTTGCAGGAATACGTCGACAACGGCGGCAATCTGCTCTGGCTTGCCGACCCGGAACAATCGTTCGAAGGACTGGAATTGCTGGCCGAGAGTTTAGCGTCCGGCTTCGTGCCGGGCATCATCGTCGACCCGAACGGCCAGCTGATGGGGCTCGAACGCATCGATTTTGCATTGATCGGTGAATACCCGCGCCATCCCATTACCAATAACCTCAATAGCCTGTCGCTGTTCCCCACCGCCCAGGCCATCGAATTTTACGGCGCCGAAGACTGGCAACGGCAAAACTTTCTGCAATCGAGTGTGCGCAGCTGGAACGAAACCGGCGAGATGCACGGCGCGGCCGTTAACGGCCAGATTTACAACGGCGACAACGACGATGAAATCGCCGGCCCGCTGACAGTTGGCATGAGCCTGGCGCGCAGCCACCAAGACATTAATGCACAGCTGCACGAACAACGCGCCGTAATCGTGGGCGATGCCGACTTTCTCGCCAACACTTATCTCGGCAACGGTAGCAACCTGGAAATCGGCCTTAACCTGATCAACTGGCTGAGCCACGATGATCGCCTGATTTCGATCAGCCCGAAACCCGCACCCGACACGCGCCTGGAATTATCGACGCAGTCACAGCTGGCGATCGCCGTGTTTTTCCTGCTGGCACTGCCGATCGGCTTGCTCGCCAGTGGGCTGCGCATCTGGCTGAAACGGCGTAATCGCTAGTGCTGTCACGCCGCTGGCTCATCAATTGCGCGCTCGTTATCGTGATTGCCGGCCTGGCATTTGCCGCGTTCAATTTCGACGCCACCCGTGGCGAGCAGGCACAGCCACGCATCAGCACACTCAAGCCGGACGATATCCAGCGTATCGAGACTACAGAGCGATGCCTTGTTACTCGAGCTGCAACGCCAGGCCGATGGCTGGCAGATAACCAGTCCGATAAACTGGCCCGCACAAAAGACTAATGTCACCCGCCTGCTGAGCATCCTCAATCAGGAATCGACCGCGGTGGCGGCTATCGCTGACGTCGACCTCAAGCCACTCGGCCTGCAACCACCGGTGGCGACATGGCGCTTCAATGACACCCAGCTGTTGTTTGGCGCGACCAACAATATCGGCGAACGCCGTTACGTGATTCTCGATGCGGCGCTCTACCTGCTACCCGACGTGCACCTGGCGTTTGCCGCGCAGGGCCTGTCCGGAATGGTGGATCGGCGCCTGTTGCCACAGCGCAGCGATATCGAAGTACTGCGACTTCCCGGTGTCGTCATCCAGCGCGACGACGAAGGCCAATGGCATTCGCCACAGCAGCCCGAACTGGCCCACGAAACGCTGCAACAACTGATCACCAACTGGCAACAGCTATCGGCCAGTAACATCCGTCCCTTCAACCTCGATGCCAGCCCCGGAAAAGTCATCGAGTTTCGCTTTACGGACGGTCAGGAAATCGACTTCCTGCTGCAATCCTCGGCACCGGAAATTGTCATCGCCAACCCCGAAATTGGCGTGCAATATCATTTCCGCGCCGATTTCCACGACCAGCTGATCGCGCCTCAGGGCGGCGGATAAACTGCAACAATGCCGGAATTACCCGAAGTCGAAACCACTTGCCGCGGCATCGCCCCCCACGTCAGCGGGCAGCGAATCGAGCGCGTTATCCTGCGCAATACCCGGTTACGATGGCCGGTCAGCCCGGAGGTCGCGGGTCTCGCCGGGACGCAGATCGAGGGCGTCTCAAGGCGCGCCAAGTACCTGTTGATGTCCCTGCAGCAAGGCAGTTTAATCTGGCATCTCGGCATGTCGGGCAGCATGCGCGTGTTACCGACGGGTTCACCCGCCGCCTTGCACGAGCATGTCGAGTTTCAGCTGGACAACGGCCAGTCGCTGAAATTTCGGGATCCGCGCCGTTTCGGCGCCCTGCTCTACTGTGCCGAGGACCCACTGCAACATCGGCTGCTGAAAGCGCTTGGCCCCGAACCACTGCAGGACGAGTTCAACGCCGACTATCTGTACCGCCAATGCCGTGGTCGCAGCGCGGCGATCAAGACCTTTATCATGAACAGCCACATCGTCGTCGGCGTTGGCAACATTTACGCCAGTGAAGCCCTCTACCTTGCGGGTATTCGACCGACGCGGCCCGCCGGGCGTATCAGCAAAGCCCGCATCGCGCGGCTGGTCGATGCGATTCGCGCCACGCTCGGCGCCGCCATCGACCAGGGGGGCACCACCCTGCAGGACTTTACCCAGGTCGACGGTAAACCCGGCTATTTTCGCCAGGCCCTGCAAGTCTATGCCAACAAGGGCCCTTGCCATGCCTGTGGCAAACCCATTCGCCACCTGGTCCAGGGACAGCGCTCGAGCTATTACTGTCCCGGCTGTCAGACCTGAACGATCCGCCGTCTATCGGCCCCGGTTTCTCTCGAACCTGTTTTGGATTATTATCGGCCGATCATAGTTAGCGGAAACACTGCGATGTCCATTCACGCCATTGATAACAATGTCGATACAGTGACCCAGGCCAGGATCGACCTGGCGGCGTCGCTACGTCTCGCGGTTTACCACGAGCTCGAAGAAGGCATCGACAATCACTTCACCGTTACGCTGCCGGGCTACGACGACCGTTACCTGGTGTTGCCGTTTGGCCTGCACTGGTCAGAGGCACGTGCCAGCGACATGATCGTCTTCAACGAAGCCGGGGAAACCCTTGAAGGCGAAGGGCTGGTAGAACTGTCCGCGCAATGTATTCATGCACCCATTCATAGAATCTGCGGGCGGCGAGTCGTGTTTCACACCCATCAAAACTGGGCGCTGGCGCTCAACATGCTGGAAAATAATCGCCTGGTCCCCGCCTGTCAGACCTCGGCATTTCTGCACGGCCACATCGCCTACGACGACACTTACCTTGGCACCGCCGATACGCTCGAGGAAGGCGAACGGCTGGCAGCGGTCATCGGCGACAGGCAAATAGCATTCCTGCGCAATCACGGTGTGCTGGTGGCAACCGATTCCATCGCCCGCGCCTACCGCCTGCTGTACATGCTGGAGCGCGTGTGCCGTGCTCAGATCCGTGCGATGAGCACCGGCGAGAAACTGTTGCCCATTTCCCAGTCCGTGATTGACCAGGTGCAGGCGCCGGACGAGCACGACCGGCACCGTGGCAAACGCGACGGCATGTATTTCGACGCGATGAAGCGCCTCCTCGATCGCGAAGCGCCAGGCTACGCCGACTAAAGCGCGGATTATCGCGCCTCGCCAGGGCGACAGCCCTTGTACGCAGTCACCGGCTTCACTACCATCGTCACTCGGCTTTTGCGGAGATAACGCCATGCTTTTCAAATCGCTCGCTCGCGCCCTGTGCTTAGCCTTGGCGTTGATGTTCGTGTCCGCTGTGCAGGCAGTGCCCGGCGAAGGCACGCGTATCATGATTTCGGCCCCCTCCGACTACGCAGTCGATGCCGGCAAGGCAGTTTACGCCAAAGGCGGAAACCTGATCGATGTCGCGGTCGCCGTCGGACTGGCGCTCGCGGTCACCAATCCCTCGAACGCATCGCTTGGCGGTGGCGGCTTCGCCCTGCTCAGTATGGGCCAGGGTGTCGACGTGCTCGATTTTCGCGAAGCCGCACCTGCCGCAACTTCGCCCGAATTCTATGTGCAGCTCGACAAGGGCGCCTCCTGGAACGGTGGCACGGCGGTCGGCGTGCCGGGTGTCGCCGCCGGTCTTTGGGCCATGCATGAAAAGTATGGCAAGCTCGAATGGTCGCAATTGTTCGCCACCGCGCTCAGCCTGGCGCAAGATGGCATCGAGTTTTCCGGTACCGAATCGCGCTATGCCGAAACGCAGCAGGATCGGCTCAATGCAGCGGGTTTCAAACATTTTTACAAGGCGCCAAATCAGCCTTACAAGCCGGGCGAAATACTGCGCCAGCCTGCCCTGGCTGATGCGCTCACGCGGTTGCGTGACCAGGGACCCGACGGCTTTTATCGCGGGGCGGTGGCGCAGGACATCGCCGCCACGGTGCAGGCCAATGGCGGTGTCATTACCGAGGCCGACCTGGCCAATTACCGGGTGCGCTGGCTAGCACCGCTGGTAACCCGTTTCAAGGACCACAAACTCTACATGATGCCGCCACCGAGCAGCGGCGGCGCCGTGATCAAAACCGCCTTCGAGCTGTTTGAACGGGTCACAATCGAGCAACAGGCACCGCTCAGCGTGGGCGAATTGCACCTGATGGCGGAAGTGTTGAATCGATCCTTCCGTGGCCGCGCACTACTCGGCGACCCGGATTTCCACGCCAACCCCTTCGAACGCATCCTGGCGCCGGCCTACCTCGATGAAATGGCGCAGAGCATCGACCTCGAAAAAGCGGTGCAGCTGACACCGCTGGTGGACAAGGCCATGTCCGAATCCACCGAGACCACGCAATTTTCGATCCTCGACGCCGACGGCAATGCCATCAGCCTGACCGTGACGCTAAACGGCACCTTCGGCTCCGGGGTGGTGTCCGACAAATTCGGCATATCGCTCAACAACGAGATGGACGATTTCACCACACGCCCGGGCGAGCCCAACGCCTACGGATTGCTGCAGGGCTTCGGCAACCGCGTGCAACCCGGCAAGCGACCGCTCAGTTCTATGAGCCCGACGCTGGTGGAAAAAGACGGCCGCGTGGTAATGACCCTGGGCGCCGCCGGCGGGCCACGCATCATCAGCAGCGTGATCCAGACCATATACCGCGTGCTGGTTACCGGGCTCGACATCGACCGCGCGGTACAGTTTCCGCGGGTACATCACCAGTTCCTGCCGAACAAGCTGTACCTGGACGAGTTCAAATTTTCACCCGAGGTAGTCTCGGGACTGGAGCAGCGGGGCCACCAGACGGTGCAGCAACGACCGTCTTACCTCGGTAGAATCAAGGCGGTTCGGATCAATGAAAAGGGTTACCTGGAGGCGAGCTACGACAATCGCAGCGAGGGTGCGGTTGGCGGATATTAGACTTGTAGCGCGAGATAACCGGGCTATTCGTCGCCGGTGAGTTGCTTATACTTGGCCAGTAACTGTTCCTGGGTTTCCACGACTTCCGGATTGAATGGAATGCAATCAACGGGGCAAACTTCTACGCATTGTGACGTCTCGAAATGACCGACGCATTCGGTGCACAGCAAAGGGTCGATTTCATAGAATTCCTCGCCCGGTGAAATAGCATCGTTCGGGCACTCGGGTTCGCACACATCGCAGTTGATGCATTCATCAGTAATCATCAGCGCCATGTTAATTCTCGCTCATCATGGTTGTTTTTGCGCCTTCTGTTTGTCGATTAATCGCTGCAAAATCAACGGGTGCAGAAACTCGGAGACATCGCCATCGAGGCGTGCGATTTCACGCACCAGGCTGGAAGATACGAATGCAAAAGGCTGCGAGGCGGTCAAAAATACGGTTTCAATTTCCGGCGCCAACGAGCGGTTCATGCCCGCCAGTTGCACTTCGTACTCAAAATCCGAGATGGCGCGCAGGCCCCGCACGATAATCGCCGCTTCGCATTCACGCGCAAAATTAATGAGCAGGCCAGAGAAAGGCTTTACCTGCAGATTTTCCTCGCCGGCAAAAACGGTCTGCAGCATATCCAGGCGTTCTTCCAGGTTAAAAAAAGGTTTCTTGGCAGGACTGTCGGCAACGCCGATGATCACGCGATCGAACATCTTCAGCGCGCGCCGAACGATATCGATGTGTCCACGGGTCACCGGATCGAACGTACCCGGATAAATTGCAATTCCAGCCATTGGCTACCTCGGTTGCCCCGGGCTTGCTGCCCGGGCGTCAATCGGCGAATTCTAACGGCTTCCCTGCCATTCGGCTATAGCGTAATTGACGCGGCCGGCGCTTTTGCGTTTCAGCCACTGCAGTGCCGGGGACGGTAATTCGAAAGATTCCGAGGTAGGCCATTCGAAATAGACGCGCGCCCCGGGGCAGAGGTAATCACCCGCCTGCAACTGCTCGAAGACCTGTTGGCGCAATTGCGGCTCGGCATAGGGTGGGTCGATAAACACGATATCGAAGCGCTGCTTCAGCTGGCTGATGGATTGCAGCGCATCACCGGCGATGATTTCTACTGCCGTGGCCTGCAAACGCAGAACCTCCGCGCGCAGGCCGTCCAGTGCCTGCAGCTGCTGTTCGAGCGCCACCAGCTGCTGCGCCCCACGCGACATGGCCTCGAAGCCCAACGCCCCACTGCCGGCAAAGCAGTCGAGCACCACCGCACCACGACAATCCTCGGCCAGCCAGTTGAACAGGGTCTCGCGAATGCGGTCCGCAGTCGGGCGCAAGCCCGGCGCGTCGACAACCGTCAATTTTCGGCCCCGCCAGCTACCACCGATTATGCGTACCTGAGATTTCATGTCGAGCGCCGTCCTCGCGCTTTAATAGGGGTTGAAAGTGCACAGATGGAAGCGCTTTCTGTTAGCATATTGTGCCTGAATTCTGATTCCCGGAAAAACGATGTTTGGATTTAAATCTGACCGCAAAGACGACAGCGAAGAGCCGTCCGGGCTGTTCGCCTCGCTGCGTCAGCGCCTGTCCAAAACCCGGGAAAACCTGTCCAGCGGGCTGGCTGATTTGCTGCTTGGCAAGAAGCAGATAGACGACGACTTACTGGAACAGCTCGAAGACCAGTTGCTGATGGCGGATGTCGGCATGCAGGCCACGCAACGGATCACTGCAGAACTGACCCAGAGCCTTAAGCGCAAGCAGCTCGCCGACAACGACAGCCTGATCGCCGCGCTGAAACGCATCATGTCCGAGATACTGGCGCCCTGCTCGATCCCGCTGCAGATCGATCCCGCTAAAAAGCCGTTTGTCATCCTCATGGTGGGTGTCAACGGTGCCGGTAAAACCACCACCGTGGGCAAACTCGCACAACAGTTCAAAAGCCAGGGCCTCAAAGTGATGCTCGCCGCCGGGGATACTTTCCGCGCTGCTGCCGTGGAGCAATTGCAGACCTGGGGTGAACGCCTCGACGTACCGGTGATCAAGCAGGGCCAGGGCGCCGACTCGGCTTCGGTTATCTTCGATGCGCTGCAATCCGCACAGGCACGCGACATCGACGTGCTGATCGCCGATACCGCAGGCCGCCTGCACACGCAGATGAGCCTGATGGACGAGCTTGAGAAAATCAAGCGCGTGATGACCAAGCTCGACCCCGAGGCACCGCATGAAACCCTGCTGGTGCTCGATGCCGTTACCGGCCAGAACGCGCTGGCACAGGCCAGCCATTTCCGCGACAGCGTCGGTATAACCGGGCTGGTGCTGACCAAGCTCGATGGCACCGCCAGGGGCGGCATGATCTTCAGCGTGGCGGAACAGTTGCAAACACCGATCCGCTACATCGGCGTGGGCGAAACTGTCAATGATCTGCGCCCCTTCGACCACGAAGAGTTCGTCGATGCCTTGCTGGCCGATGCCTGATACCGGGCCCGCCTGATGATTGAGTTTCACAACGTCACCAAACGCTATGAAAGTGGCTTCGAAGCGCTCAAAAACGTATCGCTCAAGCTCAATGACGGGCAGATGGCGTTTATTACCGGGCACTCCGGAGCCGGCAAGAGCACGCTGCTGAAGATCATCGCGCTGATCGAAAAACCGACCCGCGGTCAGGCCCTGCTGAACCGTACTAATCTGAAGAACCTGCCGCGCCATCGCATCCCTTACCTGCGCCGCAATATCGGCATCATCTTCCAGGATCACCAGTTGCTGTTTGACCGCCCGGTATTCGACAACGTCGCGCTGCCATTGCACATCCAGGGCTACCGGCCGCAGGAAATCGCCAAGCGCACGCGCGCAGCGCTGGACAAGGTCGGCCTGCTGAACAAGGAAAAATCCATGCCGATTACGCTCTCCGGCGGTGAGCAGCAACGCGTCGGCATCGCGCGTGCGGTGGTTCACAAACCCATGCTGCTGCTGGCGGATGAGCCTACCGGTAATCTCGACCCGATATTGTCGCGCGAGATCATGCAGATTTTTGTCGATTTCAACCAGGTCGGGGTGACCGTACTGGTCGCGAGCCACGACTTGCGCCTGATCGAGGAACTCGACATGCCGCGCCTGACGCTGAACGCGGGCCAGATCATACTGAATGACCTCGACGAGACCGGGGACGAGGACCGCTATGGCGCGCAATAACGTCAGGCGCCGCAAGCCACCCACCGTCAATCGGGTTTCGGCTTACCTGCTGCATCACCTGCAATCGCTGGTGTTCAGCCTGGGGAAGATTTATAACGCCCCGGCAACCACCGTGATGACGGTCGCGGTGATCGGCATTACCCTGTCGCTGCCAGGCGGTTTTTACCTGTTCCTGAAAAACATCGAAGCGATTTCCGGAGATTTCCGCTCCAGCACGCAAATCAGCCTGTACCTGAAACTCAACACCAACGAAAAACAGGCGCGTGCGCTGGAACGCGACATCGCTGGCATGGACTACGTCGTCGCCACGCGCTTTATTTCGCGCGAGCAATCGCTGGAAGAATTCCGCCGCGACTCCGGGTTTGGCAAGAGCATCGATACGCTCTCCAGTAACCCGTTACCACACACCATCGTCGTCGAACCGGGTGAAGCGGATACCTTCGCGGTGCGCAATCTGTTGAACCGCCTGCAGGCCATGCCCGAGGTCGAAATCGCCAAGCTCGATACCGAGTGGCTGGAACGGCTGTACACCATCATCGAAATCGCCAAACGCTCAGTGGCCATCGTCACCATCTTGTTTGCCTTCGCGGTTTTGCTGATTATCGGTAACACCATCCGCCTCGACATCCAGAATCGCTACCAGGAAATCATCGTCACCAAGTTAATCGGCGCCACCGATGCGTTTATCCGTCGACCCTTCCTCTATGGTGGTGTCTGGTACGGTTTGCTCGGCGGCATCATTTCCTGGTTGATCGTTGAATTGGGATATCTGGCAATTTCCGGGCCACTTGCACGCTTAAATCTGCTATATAAGTCTGATATGAACCTGATTACGTTTTCGTTCCAAGACTTTATTGTTCTGATTGCCGCAAGCACCCTGCTTGGCCTAGCCGGTTCGTGGATCGCGGTAGCCCGGCATCTGAACCAGATAGAGCCAACCTGACTCGACTGACAATGCCCGCAAAACGCCGAATTTTGATCATTGATTCCTCTGACTCAACTCGCACCATACTGTTCAGAGAAATCTCGGACAAGGCGTCCGACCTCGATATTATTGCCTGCAGCAGCGGCCGCGAGGCGCTGACCGCGGCTCGCCGATTCGAATTCGAAATCATTACCACCGGCATCAACTTACCGGATACCGACGGTTACCAGTTGATCGAAGAAATACGCAAGACACCCAAAAACAGGGATACCGCGATATTCGTCGTGTCCGGCGATACCGACACCCGCGTCACCGGTACCAACTTCGCCAATGACAAGGCGGTCACGGCGTACATTGACAAGGCCGAAGGGCACAAATCACTGGTGACCTTTATCCTGAATTATCTCGGTAGCCAAAACGAAATGCCGGTCAAGATCCTGTATGTTGACAAGAGTGCAACCTCGACCGCGATCACCACCGGCATCCTGCAGAAAAATAACATCGAGTTTCAACATTTCAGGGAAGCCGACGACAGCATCGAGTATCTCAAGGCGGACCTGGAGAAAAATGGAAGTTGCACCGTTGACGTGATGATTACCGATCTAACGCTGGGTAGCGGCATGCACGGTTTCGAACTGATCCAGACGATTCGCAACGAACTCGCGCTCGACTACCTGACGCTGCCAATTCTGCTGATGACGATCGAACCCGGGGAAGACGAACGCACCGACTTCACCGGAATTTTCGGCGCCGGCACCAATGATTTCATTACCAAACCGGTCGATGAATCGGATTTGCTATCGCGCCTGCAAGTGCTGGTGAACATCAAGCGCCAAAGCGAAGCCCTTAATCCCTGATCCGAAAGTCCCGCTAGCCTGCATCTCTCACCGCCGTTCGTGGTGAGAAATACGGGTTAGTCGTGATGATGGCCACCGTGCCCATGCACATGACCGTGCTCAATTTCCTCTTCGCTGGCATCGCGCACAGCTTCCACGGTGACATCAAATGTCAGCGATTTGCCGGCTAACGGGTGATTGGCATCCACGGTTACCGTGCTTTCATCAACTTCGGTCACCACCAGGTTAACCTCGCCGCTTTCAGTTTGCGCCGTGACCATCATGCCGGGCTCGACTTTTTCCATTTCGGCGAAGGCTTCAACCGGCACCTGTTGAATACGATCTTCGCTGTATTCACCGTAGGCCTCGGCGGGCGCTACCGTGACTTCAAGCGCATCACCGACAACCTTGCCTTCGAGCGCCTGCTCGAGGCCTGGAATGATGTTTTGCGCGCCGTGCAAATAGGTCATCGGATCGCCGCCCTCGGACGAATCGATCACTTCGGCATTGGCCGCATCGGCGACCTTGTAATGAATGGATACCACCTTGTTCTGGCTGATTGTCATGTTTGTAAATCCTGTATCTAGACGGTTAAAAATAGTTTCCGCAAGGTCGGCGATACCAGGTCCTGACGAGTTCTGGCCGACGCTGCCGCACGCAAAGACAACAGGGAAAATGACACGACCCGGACGGGCTCTACGAGGGCGCATTATATCAGGCGCTACAATCCGGGAACAGTAGGGCTGGCCAGTCGCATGTGCCTGGCAGCCGGACACATGCAACAAAAGAAATGCCGAGGGTAATTTCCGCCCGGCCATCCCGGCCCTCGAGCCGGACGGTCCGACGTCTTGCTGTTACAACGGAGACTCCATGACAGTAAGCCGACACATCGCCAGCTGGCGCGATAGAAATGATCCAAAATCGTGTTCATTGCGTATAATTTAAAGATATTTCCTTTAATTACCATACAGTTATCGGGTATATTAATATTTGCTAATAAACTTGAACTGATTGCAATATTTATGCTCTAATAGCTAGCACTCGGACAATGTGAGTGCTAAAACAGACTACAAATGAGTCCAAAAGAGAGGTAGCCATGAGCACAGAACTGGTCAACACGATGAACACCATGCCCGTATTAAGGGGCAGCTCAAACCTGGACGCTTATATCCAGGCGGCGCGGCGCGTGCCCCTTCTGACAGCGGAAGAGGAATATGCACTGGCGCAGGACCTGCAGGAAACCGGCAACATCGAATCAGCTCAAAAACTGGTTCTCCCACACCTGCGTTTTGTCATCAAGGTCGCCAACAATTATGCCGGCTATGGCCTGTCCATCGCCGACCTGATCCAGGAAGGCAGCATCGGTTTGATGAAAGCGGTCAAGCGCTTTCGTCCCGAAGTAGGCGTGCGCCTGGTATCCTTCGCGGTGCACTGGATCAAGGCCGAAATTCACGAGTTTATCCTGAAAAACTGGCGCATCGTCAAGGTGGCGACCACCAAGGCGCAGCGCAAGCTGTTCTTCAAACTGCGTAGCCAGAAAACCCGCCTGGGCTGGTTCAAGTCGGAAGAGATCGATCACGTTGCCGAAACCCTCGGGGTAACGCGTGAAAACGTCATCGAAATGGAACGCCGTTTGAACAACTTTGATGTCGGTTTCGATCCAGCCAGTGACGAAGACGATGACAGCGCGTACCTTGCGCCCGCCAACTCACTGATGTCGAGCATGCCTACGCCCGACCATCTGCTCGAAGCCCAGGACACCGAAGCGAACAATCACGCAATGCTCGGTGAAGCACTCGAAAACCTCGATGAGCGCAGCAAAGCCATCGTAACCCGGCGCTGGTTAAACGAGCCCAAGGCGACCCTGCACGAACTGGCTGATGAATACGGCGTCTCGGCCGAACGAATCCGCCAGATCGAGAGTAATGCCTTCAAAACGATCAAGGGTTCCTTCCCAGTCTGAGCGCTGTATCGCAAAAAACTAAAGCCCGGTTCTACCGGGCTTTTTTGTGCCTGTCGAAGAATACAATCCCAGCTATAATCAGGCTAACTCTAAGCGACCAAAGATCCAATGCCGGAAAGCGATTCGCTGCACGACGAAATACAGGAAATTACCCTGCTCGAGGAAAAGCTCTCGGCGCTTGAGGCCGATCTACGCCAGAAGAAGGAAATTATCCTCGCCCAACACACCAAGCTCGAGGCTTTTTTCGAAACCTCCATCGATGCCGTGGTGCAGATAGACTTCGACGGATATATCACCGGCTGGAATCAACAGGCTGAAAAAATATTTGGTTGGAGCGCCGAGGAAATCCTCGAACTGACCCTGGAACAAACCATTATTCCAGAGCGCTATCGCGAAGCGCATCGTAACGGCATGCGTCGCTACCTCGAGTCTGGAAAATCTTCGGTGATGAACACCCTGACCGAATTCCATGCCCTGCATCGCGACGGACACGAGTTCCCGGTGGAGCTGTCGATCGCGGTGATCGATTCTCCCGACTTGCAGGAATTCAACGCCTATATCCGCGATATTTCAGAACGCAAGCAGGCCGAAGCCATCATCTGGACCCAGGCCAATTTCGATTCGCTGACCAGCCTGCCCAATCGCAACCAGTTTATGCAACGCCTGGAACACGAGGTGCACAGCTGTGACCGCAATGAATTATCGCTGGGACTGCTGTACATTGACCTGGATCGATTCAAGGACGTCAACGATTCCCTGGGACACGACATGGGAGACTTGTTACTGGTCGAAATTTCCAGCCGGCTCAAACAATCGGTGCGCGATACCGACACGGTATCACGCTTAAGCGGCGATGAATTCACGGTCATACTCGGGCAGATCGACGACCAGTTATCGGTGCAACGTGTCTGTCAACAGCTGCTTGAAACCCTTTCGCAGCCGTTTCACCTTGGCCACGAAAAAGTCTACATGACTGCCAGCATTGGCGTCTCCTTTTACCCGGGCGACGCCACCGACATCGAGCTACTGCAACGCAACGCCGACCAGGCCATGTACGCCGCCAAGGGCCAGGGTCGCAACCGCTACCAGTTTTTCACGCCCGAACTGCAAGCGCGCGCGCTGCGCAAGCGCAAGATGATCAGTGACTTGCGCGACGCGATGCAAGGCGCGCAGTTCGAGGTCTACTACCAGCCCATCGTCAATTTAAACGACGACAGCCTGATGCGCGCGGAGGCCCTGTTGCGCTGGCATCATCCCGATTCGGGCATGATCAGCCCCGCGGTGTTCGTGCCGATTGCGGAGGAAACCGGAATGATTTGCGAAATCGGTAACTGGGTGTTTTACCAGGCCTGCAAGCAAATATGCAGCTGGCGTGATACGTTCGGAAGCCACTTTCAGGTCAGCATCAACACCTCGCCATTGCAATGGATCGACGAGACCGCCGCGATGAACCAGTGGTTTGAACACATGCGCGAACAAGGCATCGATGGCTCCGCAATCGGCATCGAAATCACCGAGGGCCTGCTGATGGATGCCGGCGACCAGGTAACCAACCGACTGCTCGATTTTCGTGACGCGGGGATCCAGGTAGCCATCGATGATTTCGGCACCGGCTATTCCTCGCTGTCCTACCTGAAGCAATTCGACATCGACAGCCTCAAGATAGACCAGAGTTTCGTGCGTAATCTCGAGCAGGACGAAAACGACCGCGCGCTGTGCGAGGCCATCATCGTGATGGCGCACAAGCTCGGTATCAAGGTGATCGCCGAAGGTGTCGAAACCAGGGCACAGCACGGGATTCTCAAGGCATTCGGCTGCGACTATGCCCAGGGTTACCTGTATTCGCGACCGGTAAGCGCGATAGACCTGACTGCGCTGATCGCCTCCAGAACCTGAACCGCCCCTGTCCAGCACAAAAAAAAGCACGGCCGAAGCCGTGCTTTAGTGCAATAACAGATCCGTTTAAAGCCAGTAGACGAAAATAAACAGGCCCAGCCAGACCACGTCAACAAAGTGCCAGTACCAGGCAACAGCTTCGAAGGCAAAGTGATTTTCTGGCGTAAAATGCCCCTTGGCGGCGCGAATCATGATGATCAGCAGCATGGTCGCACCCATGGTGACGTGAAAACCGTGAAAGCCGGTGAGCATGTAAAAGGTGCTGCCGTAAATCCCGGAATCGAGACGCAGGTTGAGATCCTCGTAGGCATGCGCGTATTCGACACCCTGCAAAATCACGAAGCCGAAACCGAGTACTACCGTGGCAAACAACCAGTACACCAGCTTGACGTTATCTTTCTTTTTCAATGCCCAGTGAGCGAGGGTTACGGTCAATCCCGAGGTCAACAGGATAACGGTATTCAGGGCGGGTAAACCCCATGCACCCATGGCCTGGCGAGCTTCCGAAAAACCATCGGCCAGCGGTAGCGTCAGCAGCGGCCAGGCTGCTTCGAAATCCGGCCACAGGTACTGGGCGGTTGCATCGTTATTGGAACCGCCATCGAGCCATGGAATCGAGTAGGCACGTGAGTAGAACAGCGCCCCGAAAAAGGCGGCGAAAAACATGACTTCGGAGAAGATGAACCAGCCCATACCCCAGCGAAACGACATGTCGACCTGCTTGTTGTACATGCCGGCCAGTGACTCGTTGGCCACCTGTCCGAACCAGCCATACATCATAAAGATGATAATAGCGAGACCGACGAAAATCGGTGTAGCACTCCAGGTGCCGTGCAGGAAATTGGCAAAGCCTATTACCGTCATCGACAGCCCGATCGATCCGATGATCGGCCAGTGGGTGCCGTGGGGTACATAATAATCTGCGTTACTTGTTGTACTACTCATGGATTATCTCTCTCTATCCTGGATACGTTAGTTTGTCTCTAACCCTGGTCCACACTGAAAAAAGTATAGGACAAGGTTATTTGTTCAATGTCTTTCGAAATGCCGGTTCCAACGACAAATCGCAGCGGCATGTCACGCGTTTCGCGCGCTTCCAGCTCCTGCTGGGTAAAACAAAAGCACTCGGTCTTGTTGAAGTGCTTCGCGGCCAGTCCCGGCGAAACGCTGGGCACTGCCTGCCCCAGGGTCTTTTTAGAGCTGCTACTGCGAACACGATAAAGCGCTTCGTAGACCTGGCCAGGATGGACGACCATCTTCTTGACCACCGGCTCGAAACTCCAGGGTAACCCGGCATTGGTATTGGCGAGGAAACGCACTTCAATGGTTCGAGTGACGTCGATCTGGCTCGCATCAATTTCGGCGGCCTGGACACGACCGGTCTTGCCATTCAGCCCGGTGATGTCGCAAAACACGTCGTATAGCGGCACCAGCGCAAAACCGAAGCCAAACATCAGCAGCGGAATTATTGCCAGTTTCAGTGCGCTTTGATTCACTCGAAATTACCCCAGAAAAACGTCGCTATGAAAAAAGCAGCACCGACCAGAAAGTGGGCCACCACGATCCACACAGTGCGCTTGCGCCGCTCCGCGGAGGTAAAGTGGTTCTCCTGGTCTTCCTGCATTAACAGCGCCCATCCCCATTAGTTTATAGACAACTACTTGATCGGAGGTGCTTCGGTAAAGCTGTGGTAAGGCGGCGGCGATGGCAGGTGCTCAAACTCGAGCCCCGTGGCGCCTTCCCAAACCCGGTCAGTGGCCTTTTCGCCACCCCGAATAGTCTTGATGACGATGTACAGGAAGAACACCTGTGCCAGGCCAAACGCGAAACCACCGATACTCGAAATCATGTTGAATTCGGCAAACTGCAACGAGTAGTCAGGAATCCGTCGTGGCATACCGGCCAGGCCGAGGAAGTGTTGCGGGAAGAACAGCACGTTAACCGCAATCGTCGACCACCAGAAGTGGATCTTGCCGAGCTTTTCGTCGTACATGTGCCCGGTCCACTTCGGTACCCAGTAGTAGAATGCGGCGATGATCGAGTAGAGCGCGCCGGTTACCAGTACGTAATGGAAGTGGGCGACCACGAAGTAAGTATCGTGATACTGCGTATCCACGGGCGCGACACCCAGCATCAGGCCGGACAGTCCACCGATGGTAAACATGACGATGAAACCGAGTGCCCACAACATCGGAGTTTCGAAGGTCATCGAGCCTTTCCACATGGTGGTAACCCAGTTGAATACCTTCACACCGGTGGGCACTGAAATCAGAATGGTGGCGTACATGAAGTACAGCTCTCCCGCAACCGGCATGCCCACGGTAAACATGTGGTGTGCCCAGACCATGAACGACAGGATAGCGATGGAAGCCGTCGCGTATACCATCGAGCTGTAACCGAACAGCGGCTTGCGCGCGAAGGTCGGGACGATGGCCGAGATGACGCCGAAGGCCGGCAGAATCATGATGTATACCTCGGGATGACCGAAGAACCAGAACACGTGCTGGAACATCACCGGGTCACCACCGCCGGCAGCGTCGAAGAACGACGTACCGAAGTGACGATCGGTCAGCATCATGGTGACCGCGCCAGCCAGTACCGGCATAACGGCAATCAGCAAATAAGCGGTAATCAGCCAGGTCCACACGAACAGCGGCATTTTCATCAGCGTCATGCCGGGTGCGCGCATGTTCAAAATGGTAGCGATAACGTTGATCGCACCCATCACCGAAGAGATACCCATCAAGTGCACGGCAAAGATGAAGAAGTCGGTGGTATCCGGTGCAAAGGTGGTCGACAACGGCGCGTAGAAGGTCCAGCCGAAAGCCGGTGCCCCGCCTTCCATAAAGATGGTTGAAGCCAGCATGGCGAACGCAAACGGCAGGATCCAGAAACTCCAGTTGTTCATGCGCGGCAGCGCCATGTCAGGCGCGCCGATCATGATCGGAATCAACCAGTTAGCCAGGCCGACAAAGGCCGGCATGATCGCGCCGAACACCATCACCAGGCCGTGCATGGTGGTCATCTGGTTGAAGAAATCAGGCTCGACCCACTGCAGGCCGGGCTGGAACAATTCGAGGCGAATCACCATCGCCATCGCACCACCGTTCAGTAACATGGTGAATGCCAACCACAGGTACAGCGTACCGATGTCCTTGTGATTGGTCGTGGTAACCCAGCGCATCAAGCCCCTGGCGGGACCGTGATGATCGTGTTCGTCGTGCGCCGCACCGTCGTGTGTGGTTTCGTAAGCCATCTAAAAATTCCTCTTATCTTGCATTCTTGATCGCGGATGGCTGCACCATATCACCCACGCTGTTACCGAAACTGTTGCGTTCGAAAGTGATGACCGCAGCAATGTCGACATCATTCAACTGGCCTCTGTAAGCGGCCATCGCGGTGCCGGCCTTGCCGTTCAACAAGATGTCGATGTGCCCCGCGGCATCGCCGTTGGCGATCGGGCTTGCGGTCATCGCCGGAAAAGCACCCGGAATACCGGCACCGGTTGCGCCGTGACAGGCTGAACAGTTGGCCTGGTAGACGGTTTCGCCGCGCGCCATCAGATCTTGCATTGACCACTCCTCCTCGGCAGAAGCGGCAGCTGCAGCGGCCTCGGCTTTCATCCCGGCCAACCATGCTTTGTACTCGGGTTCGCTGACCGCATTGACCACGATCGGCATGAAGCCGTGATCCTTGCCGCAAAGTTCCGCACACTGGCCGCGGTAGATACCGGGCTCGTCGATAATCGCCCAGGAATCGTTGATGTAACCGGGAATGGCATCCTGCTTGACCGCGAGTTCAGGCACCCACCAGGCGTGAATGACGTCATTGGAATGAAACAGGAAGCGAATTTTTTTGCCGACCGGCAACACGATGGGATTGTCGACTTCAAGCAGGTAATTTTCGTTACCGGTGGGATCCTTGATCACATCACGGCTCGACTGCGCGAGGCTACTGATGAAGCTCACGTCCTCGTCGACGAAAGTGTATTTCCACTTCCACTGGATGCCCGTCACCTGCAGGTTGATATCGGCGTTGGTCTTGGCGTCTTCGAGGTCGAGCAGCGTGCCAGTCGCCGGAATCGCAATGCCGATCAGTATAACCAGCGGCACGACAGTCCAGATAATCTCGACCGTGGTGCTTTCGTGGAAGTTAGCAGCTTGCGCGCCTTTAGACTTGCGGTGATGGAAGATGGACCAGGCCATGACACCAAACACGATTGCTCCGATGATCACACAGATCCAGAAAACCAGCATGTGCAGTCCGTAAAGTTCGCGCCCGATCGGGGTAACGCTCTCGGTCATGTTCAATGCATATTCGGCATGAACGGCAGACGCAGACAGCAATGCGACCAGGCCAGTAGCGACGACCGAAAAGCGTCGGGGCAGCTTGTTAAATATCATTCTAAACTCCCTGGAAAATACGGCCGCGATTTGTTTTGGAAGCTACGGTCCGCACACCGGTATGTAAACACAAAAACGCCCCCTGAAATAACGCATCCTGAAGGCCCTGAAATCAAACGCGAATTATACAGTCTTTCAATTGAAAGGCTAGCGCATCCTTTTCCCAATTGGGAAGAAAACTACCCACTTCAACGCTGTTTCCCGACATACCGATAACCAGCCTGCGCCGGGTTTCACGGTCATCCCCCGGCTCATCGATCACGCGTACCCACTTCGTGTGAAACTCCCAGCTCTGGTCGACGCGCTGCACACCTTTTTCGATGCGCGTGCACTGCGCATCCAGCGTGATCACTTCACGGCGGTATACCTTGCGCGAAGTCACGAATAGCCCGCCGCCAAGCGCCAGCATCTCCAGCCCTGAAAACGGCAATACCAGCCACAATCCTTGCAGCGTGAAAAAAATACCGACTGCCAACGCAAGCACGCAAGTTAACAGGTAAAACAACAACAACTCACGCCAGCTGATGGAGCAGTTAGGCGCCAATACTATTCGGTAACAGTCACCAGAATGCACTTTATTGACACTAATCATGTGAATCGCTCAATCGAATAGACGGGACTATTTCATCAGTTTGGCAGAACTGCGACAATAGCAGAACTTGCAAAAAAATACAGGGCCCCGTTTTGGAAAATCCAGACGACAACAACAGCGAAAACATTGTTCATCTCAGTTTCTGGGAACTGGTGAAAAGCACTTCCTCCGCTTTTCTCGGAGTTCAGAGTAACGCCAACCGCGAACGCGATTTCAAGCGCGGCAAAGTTTCGCACTTCATCTGGATGGGATTGTTGTTCGGGCTAGTCTTTGTTATGACCCTGATCGGGGTTGTACAACTGGTGCTGCACTTCACCGGCAACTAAAGGGTTTCGGGTACTACAGAAACCAGCCGCGGATGAAGACCCGCGCATAATGATCCAGCAGCAGAAAAGCAAACAGCAGGCTCAGATAAAAAATGGAGTAGCTGAAAGTTTTCATGGCGATCACATTGGGTTGCTGGTCGCGGTAAAGCCGGATCGCGTAATACAAAAAACCGACACCCAGGCCAACCGCGCCCGCCAGGTAAATCCAGCCGCTCATCTGGACGATGAATGGCATCAACGACACCACGAACAACAACACCGTATACAGAAGAATCTGAATCTTGGTGAAGTCAACGCCGTGGGTTACCGGTAACATCGGAATATCGGCCTTGGCGTATTCTTCGCGCCGGCGGATGGCCAATGCCCAGAAATGCGGCGGGGTCCAGATAAATATGATCAGAAACAATAGCAGCGCTTCGGTGTCTACCGTGCCGGTGACGGCACACCAGCCGAGCAAGGGAGGCGCCGCACCCGCGGCACCACCGAGGACGATATTTTGCGGTGTCGCACGCTTAAGGTACATGGTGTAGATCAGCGCATAACCGACCAGCGAGAAAAAGGTGAGCAGCGCGGTCAAAAAGTTGACGAACACCAGCAGTATAACGATGCCCAGGGCGCCGATGGAAAGTGCAAAGATCAAGGCAGATTTCTGGCCGAGATCTCCGCTGGCCAGCGGCCGGTTGCGGGTACGCTCCATGATGCGGTCGATGTGTTCGTCGACCACGTGGTTGATCGCGGCACCGGAGGCAGCGGCAAGACCGATGCCCAGCAGTCCGAACACGAACAGATCGAGCGGCGGCAAACCTTCAGCCGCGAGCAGCATGCCAACCATCGCGGTAAACACGATCAGGTAGACAACCTTGGGTTTGGTCAGGCTGTAGTATTGCGACCAGTAATTGAGGGTTAATGCCGTCATTCGATAATACAGGTTTGCTGCCTCGTCCCATTCCAGACAAAAATTACCGGACTGAAATCTCCGGGCTGAATGGGCGGGTTATTTCGCCGCCCCACGAAAGGCCGCCTTTATACAGGCAAACCGCACGCGATTCAATCGCGCGATGATAGCAGAATCACCCGATTTGGGATAACTTCATCAACTTCTTGATGTCCTCGAGCAGGCGATTCTGATCATTCTCGGCCGGGTAGTGCATCATCAGGTTCTGCTCGGGATCGACCAGGTAAAGCCGCGGTAGGCTGCCCACCTCACCCACGCCATCCAGGCTGAACTGACGGTAAAGCTCCGGATCCCGATTATCCTCAATCACCTTCAAGTTCGGAAAGCCCTCAAGATAAACGATCATCTCCTCGCTGAGAGGACGTGAGCTGACCAGTACATTCTGCAGACGCAAAGTATCACGTCCCAGCAAAGTTCTGAGCTGACGCATATAGAACAGGTTGGAACGGCACAACTCTTCGCAAGAGTTGCCGGCAAACATCACCAGGGTCCACTTGCGACCGAAACCACCGCGCAGAATTTCACCATCGCGGGTTTCAATCTGCGGCCAGTCCAGCTGCCTGACCGGCGCTACCAGGGTGCCGTAATTACCGCTTGGAGGCTTGATGTCAAACACGTACAACGCCATCCAGCCGCCGATAAAGGGAGACAGGAAGACACCAATCAGGGCCAGGAATTTAATCCGGTGCCACAGCAGATTCTCTGTTTGCTGTTCGTTCATTCAATTTTCCGCAAGTTCAGGATGATAAAAAACACCAGCGCCAATAGCGCAAAGGCAAACCATTGCAGCGCATAGGCACGGCTTTTTTCCGGGCGCATCCACACCGGCTTCCAGTCACGCACATAGGCGTCCGGCTGCTCAGGCGCAAGCCACAATATCCAGGGCTGCAAGTGCCCGTCGAAGGATCCCTGCAGGGATTCGATATCGATGTAGGGCAATAATTGCGGCCAGCGCCCGGATAGGTGCACGCCGCCCATCGCCAGCGCCGGTGGATTGGGGAAGAAAGCGATGCCGGCAACCGTGCCCTCAGGCGGCTCCACAATTGGCGCCGGGTGATCGCGCGACTCACCCCAGGCTTCCCAGCCACGATTGACCAGCACAATGCGATCACTGTCACGCAATTGCAAGGGAGTGAGGATGTGATAGCCCGCCCGTCCGCGATGCAACTGGTTATCGAGTAGAAAATTACGCTGGTTGTCGAAGCGACCGCGCAACAACAACTTGCGATATTCAAGGTCGGCGCTCGAATCCATCGACGACAACTCGCGGTAAGGATCGGCCAGGCGCAGTTCGAACTTGGCTTCAACTTTCTCCTTGAAGTCGGCACGCTGCAGCTGCCACAGGCCCAGCGCGATGAACACTCCCATCCCGACCAGGGTCAGCGCTAGCGCCCACCCGGGTGGCCTGAAGGAGCGTTTACCGATGATCATATCGACAACCGCCCCGGTTGGGGTAAACTTGCGCGACTACTAGCGTTTGGCGAACTCATGCTCATTGTCAAAATCATCATCGTGGTCCTGCTCGGGCTGATCGTACTCAGCCTCGGCGCCGGCATGTTCAGCATGATCAGCGATCGAAAAAATTCGAACCGCACCGTGAAAATGCTGACCGTGCGTATCGTGTTATCCATCCTGACCTTCATTTTCATCTTCGTTTCGTTCTACATGGGCTGGATTCAGCCGCACGGAGTTTTCCCTTCATCCTGATCGGCAGTTAGCAGTCTGTCGGACTTAGGGATAATCTACTGCGGCGATTCCCTAAGTCCGACAGACTGCTAGCCCACCCAGGCATGTCCGTAAACGATCTCGCAGGATGCCACGAAACGATCATCGACAAATCCATGCTCGCGATAGCTCGCCTCCAGCGCCTGCAATCGCGCCGGCGTGGTCAAGCCACGCCGTCGGCCCAGGTCGGCATTGCTGGAACCGCTGTTGCGCAGATCAGCCAGCAAATGCTGGAAGTCTCCATACTCGAGGCGAATCATTTCGGCATCCACCACCGGTTGTGCGAATCCGGCCGCCATCATTGCGTCACCGACATCGTGCATGTCAATAAAGCGATGCACGTGCGCATAATCATCGAGCGCTTCCCAGCTCAGCGCGAGTTCGCGCAAGGTCCCCGGGCCAAAGCTCGAAAACAGTAGCAGTGCACCCGGCCGCGCCACCCGCGCGATTTCCCGCAGGGTCTGCGGCAGATCATTGCACCACGGCAGGGCAAGCGAAGAAAACACCAGGTCGAAGCTCTGTGCAGCAAATGGCAAGCGCTCCATATCCGCGGCAACCAGGCGTTTTTTCGACAGCAGCCGATAGTTGCTGCCGGCGCGCATCAGCATTTGCCGCGCAACGTCCACGGCGTAAACGCGAGCGCGCGGATAGGCCGCTTGCAAGCCACGCACTCCCTTACCTGTGCCGCAGCCCAGATCGACGATAGTCTCCGGCTGGTGACGCATGTATTGCAATCGTTCAATTAATCGGTTTCGCACCTCTTCTTGCAATATAGCGGCATTATCGTAACTTTTAGCCGCTTTATCGAAGAAGTTTTTAATTGACCGTTTGTCCAGCCGTGGCGGGTTGAGCAGATCCAAGCAAACTCCCGGTTGATTGATATTCGACGCAACAACTGCGACTGCGTTCACCGCGAGCGGATTCTACCTGAATCCCGGCGGCAACATCAGCGATTTGTGTGCCGCAGCCAACGAACCATTGCCTGCAAAGCCATCCACGAGCCTTGCAGGCTGGCAGTATGGGCCATATCTGTTAGAGTTCGGTGATCCCAGGTATCCCGGCTCATCATGATCGAAATCCTTGCCCTGCTCATTTTCGCCTACTTACTCGGCTCGATTTCATCGGCTATCCTGCTGAGCAAGCTGATGGGCTTCCCGGATCCGCGTAGCGGGGGTTCGAAAAATCCCGGGGCCACCAACGTACTGCGCATTGCCGGCAAGAAAGCCGCATTTTTCACCCTGGTGGGTGACTGCCTCAAGGGATTAATCCCGGTGCTGATCGCGGTCGCGCTATTCGCCGACCCATTTATCAGCGCGCTGACCGCATTCGCGGCGTTCAGCGGCCACTGCTTTCCACTGTACTTTGGCTTTCGCGGCGGCAAGGGCGTGGCCACTTCAATTGCTGCAACCGTTGCCTTCGACTGGCTGGTGGGTGCAATCCTGATCGCGATCTGGCTGTTGTTTGCGCGCGTTTTCAAGATATCGTCACTGGCGGCAATCATTTCCTTTTGCGCGCTGCCACTGCTGGTCTACTGGCGCGTGCCCGACCTCAAGGTGAGCGCCGTCTTCGCAGTCATTTCAGCCATCCTGATCTGGCGCCATCGCAGCAACATTCAACGCCTGTTGACCGGCACTGAAGGCTAAACCGAACAGCGGGCAACGCCGCACGAATCAGTTCGCTATCTTATTAATAGTGGGCAGCGATTCCAGCGACCAACGGGCCAGCACGTCGACTGCGCCCTCGTCGTGCTGGCCTTGCAGCAAGCGCAACGCTCCGGCGTAGGCAATCATTGCGCCGTTGTCGGTGCAATATTCGAGCGCCGGGAAATACACCTGCCCACCCATTTCGGTCACCTCGGATTGCAACACTTCGCGCAAGCATCGATTGGCACCCACGCCGCCGGCGATCACCAGGCTCTGATAGCCAGTGGCCTCGAGGGCGCGCCGGCACTTGATGCGTAGCGTATCCACCACGGCCGCCTGGAATGCGTGCGCGATGGCTGCGCGCAGGCCATCATCCAGCGGCTCGTGCTTGCGCACGAGGGTCAGCGCCGCCGTCTTGAGACCGCTAAAGCTGAAATCGAGCCCCGGGCGATTGGTCATCGGCCGCGGAAAGCGAAACTCGGAGGTGGTGACCGAATCGGCCAGCGCCGCCAGTTCCGGTCCGCCCGGATAGGGCAATCCGAGTAATTTGGCGGTCTTGTCAAAAGCTTCACCAACGGCGTCGTCGAGCGACTCGCCAAGGATGCGGTAACTTCCCAGTTCGCGCACTTCGACCAGTAACGTGTGCCCACCCGACACCAGCAGCGCCACGAAAGGCAGTGGCGGCCCACTACCGTCCAGCATCGGCGCCAGCAGATGCCCCTCCATGTGGTGTACTCCGAGCAATGGCTTGTCGATCGCAAAGGCCAGCCCGCAGGCAAGGTTGGCGCCGACCATCAGTGCGCCGATCAGACCAGGACCGCGTGTATAGGCAATTCCATCAATCGCTCCCACACCGCCAATCTCATCGAGGATATCCACCAGCATCGGCGCGGCCTTGACCACGTGATCGCGCGACGCCAGTTCCGGCACCACGCCGCCGTACTCGCGATGCTTTTCGATCTGCGAATAGAGTCGCTGCCATATTGCCCCGGATTCACTGTCATAAACCGCGATTCCGGTTTCGTCGCAGGAACTTTCAATGCCTAAAATTTTCATAAAAACAGGGCTAATTCTCGATTAGAAACATTATTTTAACCTGGATCCGTGGGTTCAGGGCGGATGCAGGGTGTAAGATGTTGGTTTCTCAGTGGAATTAAAAAATCTTAGCTTCACCCACAGGTTAAGTGGGCATTTTTTAAACCGCTGAGGAATCAATAGATTACGCACTGCGCCGTCATTGACCCACGGATTCAGGTTTTATTGCATCTGGCGATTGATATTTGGTGCCGGCTCCTTATAATTGGCCGGCTCTGAAAGCCGGGGACGCGAAACAGGCACCCTGGTTGAACATGCAAGTTAACAAACTGGATCCACAAATATGCCATCAGTCAAAGTAAAGGACAACGAACCTTTTGATTTCGCACTGCGACGTTTCAAGCGTTCCTGCGAAAAAGCCGGCGTGCTGACCGAAACACGTCGTCGCCAGCATTACGAAAAGCCCACCTCCGTGCGTAAGCGTAAATCCGCCGCCGCCGTCAAGCGCAACTTCAAGCGTATTTCCAAGGACTTCGGCACTCGCAGACGTCTCTATTAAGTACTCGCATGTCGAGCACGCTTAAACCACAACTGATCGCGGACATGAAGTCGTCGTTGAAAAGCGGTGACAAGCATCGTCTCGGCGTGGTACGCCTGATACTCGCCGCGGTCAAGCAGATCGAGGTAGACGAGCGAATCGAACTCGACGACACGCGCATCCTCGTGGTGCTCGACAAAATGGCCAAGCAGCGGCGCGAATCGATCGCCCAGTTCGCCAAGGCCGGTCGCGAAGACCTGGTTGCGGTCGAAGAATCCGAGATTGTCATCATCCAGGAGTACCTGCCAGCCGCACTGTCCGAGGCTGAAATCAACGCGCTGGTCGAACAATCCATCGAATCTACCGGCGCGGCATCGATCAAGGACATGGGCAAACTGATGGGCGTACTCAAACCCCAGCTACAGGGTCGCGCCGATATGGGCAAAGTCAGCCAACTGATCAAATCCCGACTTTCCGCATAAGGATCAGGCATGGCAAACGTATTCCAGTTTCTGGAAGTGCAACGTGCCGACCCTGGCAAAAAGCCCGCCTTCGTACGGGTTAACGAATTCGGCGAAATCTACGGCGATTACGAACAACAGGAAGCGGCCGACCAGTCCGAACGCTGCATCGAATGCGGCAATCCTTACTGCGAATGGAAATGCCCGGTTCATAATTACATCCCCAACTGGCTGAAGCTGGTCGCCGAGGGCAACCTGCTTGAAGCCGTGGAAATGTCACACAAGACCAACAGCCTGCCCGAAGTCTGCGGCCGCATCTGTCCGCAGGATCGCCTGTGCGAAGGCGCCTGCACCTTGAACACCGGATTTGGCGCGGTCTCCATCGGCTCGGTCGAGAAGTACATCACCGACAAGGCCATCGAACAGGGCTGGAGCCCTGACCTGTCCGCGGTAGTTCCAAGCGGCAAGCAGGTCGCCATCGTCGGCGCTGGCCCGGCCGGTATCGCCTGCGCCGATGTGCTCGCGCGTAACGGCGTCGCCTCGGTGGTTTTTGATCGCTACCCGGAAATCGGCGGCCTGCTGACCTTTGGTATCCCGCCATTCAAGCTCGAGAAAGAAGTCATCACCAAGCGCCGCAAAATGTTCGAGGACATGGGCATCGAATTCCGCCTCAACACTGATATCGGCAAAGACATCAGCTTCGAGTCGCTGCTCGACGATTACGATTCCGTATTTCTCGGCATGGGCACCTACCGCTACATGAAAGGCGACTTTCCAGGCGAAGACAAGGCGGGCGTGTACGAAGCCCTGCCCTACCTGGTCGCCAACATTCATGATCAAATCGATTTCGGCGCCGGTAAACCCGAGTTCATCGATTTTCGCAAGCAACGCGTAGTCGTGCTCGGTGGCGGTGACACTGCTATGGACTGCGTGCGCACGGCTATCCGCCAGGGTGCCGCCAGCGTCACCTGCGTGTATCGCCGTGACCGCGCCAACATGCCTGGCTCGATGCGCGAAGTGGACAATGCGCTCGAGGAAGGCATCGAGTTTCTGTTCAATCGCCAGCCACTGGAAATCGTCGGCGACGAAGCGGTTGAAGGCATCAAGCTCATCACTACCGAGCTCGGCGAAGCCGACGAACAGGGCCGGCGGCGGCCCGAGATCGTGCCCGGTTCCGAAGAAGTGCTGGCCGCGGATGTCGTCGTAGTTGCCTTCGGTTTCCGCCCCAGTCCCGCGGAGTGGTTCGGCGAACACGACATCGCAATCGACGACGGCGGCCGCGTCATTGCACCGGAACAGGCTGACATGCCGTTTCAAACCAGCAACCCCAAAGTGTTCGCCGGTGGTGACATGGTGCGCGGCTCGGATCTCGTGGTCACCGCCATCTATGAAGGCCGCCAGGCAGCGGAAGGCATCCTCGATTACCTGGAAGTATGATGGCTAGCCTGCATATCTCAGCACTGACCAACTGGAAGTAAGATGGGATATCCTGCGCTTAAGAATGATCGCCTGATCAGGGCCCTGTTGTGCCAGCCAACCGATACCACCCCGGTCTGGATCATGCGCCAGGCCGGGCGTTACCTGCCGGAGTATCGCGAGGTTCGCAAACAGGCGGGCAGTTTCCTCGACCTGTGTAAAAACAAGGAACTGGCCTGCGAAGTTACCTTGCAACCCTTGCGGCGCTTCGATCTCGACGCGGCAATCCTGTTTTCTGACATTTTGACCATCCCGGACGCGATGGGCCTCGGGCTTTACTTTGCCGAAGGCGAAGGCCCGCGCTTCGAACGCCCGTTGCGCAGCGCGGCCGACGTCGAGCGTCTCGGCGTGCCCGATCCATCCGGCAGCCTGCGCTACGTGACCGATGCGGTGAGCCTGGTACGCCGCGAACTCGACGGCGCTGTGCCGTTGATTGGCTTCAGTGGCAGTCCCTGGACCTTGTCCACCTACATGGTCGAAGGCGGCAGCTCGAAGGAATACCGACATATAAAAGGAATGATGTACCAGCAACCCGAGGGTACTGCATCAGCTGCTGGATAAAGTTGGCACAGTCGGTCACCGACTATTTGAATGCACAAATCGAAGCCGGTGCACAGGCAGTCATGATTTTCGACACCTGGGGCGGCGTGCTGACACCGGAGACTTACCGCACCTTTTCACTCGACTACATGTCGCAGATTGTCGCCGGGTTAAAGCGCGAACACGACGGGCAAACCATTCCGGTAACGCTATTCACCAAGGGTGGCGCGCAGTGGCTTGAAGCGATGGCCGACAGTGGTTGCAACGCGCTGGGACTGGACTGGACCATCGACATCGACGCAGCACGCGAGCGCGTCGGCGAGCGCGTCGCATTGCAGGGCAATCTCGATCCCTGCGTACTCTATGCGGAGCCCGCCGGCATCCGCGCAAAGGTACAGGAAGTCATTACCCGCTTCGGCAATCATCCAGGCCACGTCTTCAATCTCGGCCACGGCATCCATCAGACCGCCAATCCTGACCACCTCGGCGTGCTGGTCGATGCGGTACACGAGTACGGTTTCGAAATACGCAAGTAACTTCAACGTCGTACCGATACGTCGGACCGGCGCATCGGGAAATGATGGGAAGTCAGCGCCATTCCGATACGTCGGACCGCCCGATGCGTCGGACCGGCGCAGGCAGGAATCTTTAGATGGTGGCGTTGTAGTGAGATTCCTGATTACGCGGGTCCGACGTATCAGGCTAGATGACGTTTTGCTGGCTAGAAGATATCTTCGACGATTTCGTCTTCGGTTTGCGGAACCTTGATGATGACACCATTGCCCGACCCGGTCGTCGACTTCGACCACCGCCTTTTGCTGCGGCGCGTTTTCCACGCGAAACAATTCGAACAGGCTATTGGACGTGCTGACTGTCGGCACGCTTGCCGGTTTCCGCATCGATGCGCACCGTCACCAGGCCCTCTGGTTGCTCCTGCAGGTTCTCCGGCATACCATCGAGCGCCACGCGCATGAAATCGATCCACATCGGCAGCGCCGCGCGGCCACCGGTTTCGCGATTACCCATGCTGCGCTGGTTGTCGAAACCGACCCAGGCGGTGGTAACGACCTGGTCATTATAGCCGCTGAACCAGGCATCGATCTGATCGTTAGTGGTGCCGGTCTTGCCGGCAATATCCTTGCGCCCCAGCGCCTTGGCGCGCACCGCGGTACCGCGCTGCACGACTTCGCGCATGATCGAACGCATGATGTAGGCGTTCTGCGCCGAAATGACGCGCGGCGCGTAACGAGGTCCGGTCGTCTTCGAGCCGACTTCCCACGTCGGGCGCTTCGCCTTCAACCACGCTGGCGCTCGCCTCTCCACCCTCGGGCTGGGCACTGTTCGCCTGCGTCCTCCGCGTCGCTTCGATCTGCGGCCACCAGCTGCTCAAGGTCCTCGGACTCGCATCCCTGGCAAACGGTCTGCGGACGGCTCTGGTAAATGACCTCGCCGTTGCCGGACTCGACACGATCGATAATATACGGATCGATCAGGTATCCGCCATTGGAAAATACCGCGTAGCCACGCGCAATCTGCATGGGCGAATAGCTACCACTACCGAATGCCAGCGACAAATCGTAGGGCATGTGTTCGCGTTCGAAGCCGAAGCGTTGTATATAATTGATGGCATAGCGCAGCCCGATGGATTGCAGGATGCGAATCGAAACCAGGTTTCGCGACTTGACCAGCGCCTCGCGCATGCGCGTCGGCCCGTAAACCCTGCCGGAATAATTTTCCGGGCGCCAGGTCGATTCGAGCGAATCATCGTCAAACACCACCGGCGCATCGTTGATGATGGTGGCCGCGGTGATAACCCTTTTCCAGAGCCGCCGAATAGATGAACGGTTTGAAATTGGAACCCGGTTGGCGCCGCGCCTGGGTCGCGCGATTGAACTTGTTCCTGAAATAATCGAAACCGCCGACCATGGCCTGAATTCCACCATTGGCCGGATCGAGCGAAATCAGTGCACCTTCGACCTCGGGCACGTCGGCCAGCAGCCAGTTTCCATTCCGATTTTCCAGCCAGACCACATCGCCCACGGCGAGCACATCGGCTACCTTGCTGGGTTCAGGCCCGCTGCGGTCCACATCGATAAACGGTTGCGCCCAATCGATACCATCCTTGAACGGCACATGAATCTGCTCATAGTTCGAGATCAGCAAGGTCGCGCCGGCTGGCAGGTCAACGCCGCCTTCGGTGTCAGCTTCGATCAGCGCTTCGTTTACAGCAATCACAATACCCTTGCGCAGGCCGCCGATGCGCTCGTCGATCACCAGGTCTTCGTCAAACGGATCACCGATGACGTTGGACATATCGACGTGGCCGAGCACGCCCCGATACCCGTGGCGACGATCATAATCGAGCAGGGACCTGCGCAATGCGCTGTTGGCGACCGCCTGCAGTTCGCCGTCGATCGTGGTGTACACCTTGAGTCCGGCCTTGTAGACCTCATCGCCGTATTGCTCGAACAATTGCGCGCGCACCAGTTCGGAGACGTACTGCGATCCATCCGTGGTGCGATTCTTGTGCAACTCGGCGCTGATCGGTTCGCTGAGGGCGATCTCCAGCGCTTCCTCGTCAATGTATTTGAGTATGCGCATGCGCCCGAGTATGTAGTTGCGGCGAATCAGTGCGCGCTCCGGGTTGGATATCGGGTTGTACTTGGAGGGCGCCTTGGGCAGACCGGCGATCATGGCGGCCTGCGACAAGCGTCAAGTCAGCCAGTTTCTTGTTGTAATACACCTGCGATGCGGCGCTGATGCCGTAGGCGCGATGCCCGAGAAAAATCTTGTTGAGGTAGAGCTCCATGATTTTTTCCTTGTTCAATTCCTTTTCGATTTTCAGCGCGAGCAGGATTTCGAGAAACTTGCGCGAATAGGTCTGTTCCGGACTGAGGAAAAAATTGCGCGCCACCTGCATGGTGATGGTGCTGCCGCCGCGGCTTTTATTGCCGGTGGTGACCAACTCGTATACCGCCGCCATCAATGCATACAGATCCACACCCGCATGATTCCAGAATTGATCGTCTTCCACCGCCACCACGGCATCGATCAGATATCGCGGAATTTTCTCAAATCGCACCGGAATCCTGCGATGTTCGCCAAACTCTGCTAATAGTACTTCATTGCGATCATAAATCCGCAAAGGCACCTGGTACTGAGTGTCTTCAAGGTGATCGATAGAGGGCAATGCGGGTACCAATACGGCATATACATAGAAAACCCCTGCCACCAGTACTATAGAACCGACGGCAAATAAGCCATGATATAAACTTTACTAGCTTTTTCATCAGGTTAGACTATATACATAAACAATTACATGAAAAGTATCGACAAGTGATAATTCTTGCACTAGACTCTTTTCTCGCTAATTAGAATAATTTAACATTTTATATACTTACAACTAGATCTTAATGTGATTTATCATATAAGATCGAGTATCACAGGCACATGACGAGGGATACCGGTGTTTTTAACGCGAAAAAAACCGCCGCTTATTGGGCTAGACATTAGCTCCACATCGGTCAAGTTAATGGAGCTTAGCAAGACCGGTTCCAGTTACCGCATCGAAGGTATCGGGGTCGAGCCGCTGCCCGCAAACGCGGTTGTCGAAAAAAACGTCGCCGAAGTTGAATCGGTAGGCGAGAGTGTAAAGCGTGCGCTCGCCAAGTCAAAAATTAAATCAAAATATTGTGCCATTGCCGTTTCCGGCTCCTCGGTCATCACCAAAAAGATCACCATGCCGGCGTCCCTTTCTGAAGAAGAAATGGAAGGCAATATTCAAATGGAAGCGGATCAGTACATCCCCTACCCACTCGAAGAGGTCAACCTCGACTTCCACGTCCTAGGTGAAACCGAGGGCAACCCCGAGACCGTCGACGTATTGCTTGCCGCCTGTCGCAGCGAAAACGTCGATGATCGCGTAGCTGCCGTGGAACTGGCCGGTCTCACGCCGAAGATCGTCGACATCGAGGCCTATACGGTGGAAACCGTGTTTTCCGCGATGTCAGCGCAACTACCCGATGAGGGCATGGACAAGACTGTCGCCATTGTCGACATCGGCGCCACCATGACCAGCCTCAGCGTGATTCACAATCACCGCCTGATATACACGCGCGAGCAGAACTTCGGCGGCAAACAGCTGACGGAAGAAATCATGCGCCGCTACGGCCTGTCCTATGAAGAAGCTGGCCTCGCCAAGCGCCAGGGCGGATTACCGGATAACTACGAACCCGAGGTGCTGGATCCATTCAAGGAAACCACTGCCCAGCAGGTCAGCCGCTTCCTGCAATTCTTTTACTCGGCCGGTGGCCCGATCGGCGACATTGACCACCTGGTACTGGCCGGTGGAACCGCGGCGCTGCCAAACCTTGCCGAATTGACCGAATCCCATATCGGGGTACCGACGACCATCGCCAATCCGTTTGCCGACATGTCTTCATCGAGTCGCGTTAACAAGGCAAACCTCGAAGCCGATGCGCCTTCCTTCCTGATTGCAGCGGGACTGGCCATTCGAGGAGCAGAATTCTCATGATCATGACTCGGATTAACCTGCTGCCCTGGCGCGAGGAGATGCGCCAGGAACAGAAGAAGCAATTCGTCATGATGGCGGTAATGACCATGGTACTGGGTGCGGCCATCGTTGGCCTGATCCATTTCCAGATGCAGGCCAAGATCGACTATCAGCTGTCGCGCAACCGCTTCATGCAAAATGAAATTGTCAAACTCGACGAAGAAATCAAGGAAATCAGCGAGCTGCAAAAAGTACGTCGCAGCCTGGTCGAACGGATGGAAGTTATCCAGGATTTGCAGGGAAGCCGGCCGTCGATTGTCCACCTGTTTACCGAAATCGTGTCCACCGTACCCAACGGCGTATACCTGCAGACCCTCGCCCAGACCGGCAACAACCTGCTGATCAATGGCGAAGCTGAATCCAACGCGCGGGTTTCCACTTACATGCGTAACCTGCAGGCGTCGGCCTGGCTCAAGGATCCTAATTTGACGGTCATCGAAATCGAAGACAAAACGGTCAACCGTATTAGCACCTTCACCCTGACCGTTAAGCAAACCTCACCGAATGCTACGGAAGGGGAAAAAGATGACGGAGGCCTGAAATAATGAATTGGGATGATCTCCAGCATCACCTGGAACCGGATAATATCGGCACTGCGCCGACGGCCATCAAGCTCGGCGTGTTCGTTACACTGTTCGTAATTATTATCGCGGCGGGCCTGTATTTCGACACCCAGCAGCAGTTGAAAGTACTCGAAAAACACGAAAAGAAAGAGTTCGCGCTCAAGGAAGAGTTCAAGGTGAAGGCCGACCAGGCCGCTAAACTTGAGCTTTACAAGGAACAGCTGGCCGAAATGGAAGCGTCCTTCGGCGCCCTGTTACGCCAGTTGCCGGAAACGACTGAAGTCGAATCATTGCTGGTCGACGTCTCGCAAACTGGTCTTGCCGCCGGCCTCGAGGTCAAGAAATTCAAGCCCAGCGCCGAGGAAAAGAAAGGTTTCTATGCCGAATTGCCGATCTCGCTGGAAGTGTCCGGTTCATTTCATCAACTGGCCACGTTTATCAGCGGTATCGCCGCCCTGCCGCGAATCGTCACCATCAGCGACTTGAAGCTGGAGCCGTTCAAAAAGGATCCAAAGGACAATAGCCCCGATGGCAAACTGAATATGTCGGCCACGGCGAAAACCTATCGTTATCTGCAGGAGGACGAGCAATGACAGCAAAGCTTGCTTCCCTGACCAGGTATTCCGTTCTGGGCATCTTCATTGCACTGCTAAGCGGCTGCGGTGAGGGCCTGGACGACATGCGGCAATTCGTCGACGGCATTCGCGCCAAGCCACCGGGACGCATTGAACCAATTCCCGAGTTTCAACCGTACCAGAATTTTGAGTATACCTCTCACGACCTGCGCGATCCGTTCAAACTGGTCGATTTCAGGCGCCCTAACCTGGACGAAGCTGCGCTCAGTGACCTCTCCCCCGGACTGCGCCCCGACATCGATCGCGTCAAGGAGCCGCTGGAAGACTTCCCACTGGATACGTTGCGCCTGAAAGGCACAATCGACGACAAAGATGGCGTCAAGTGGGGTCTGATTTTCGCACCGGACAACACCATTCACCGCGTGATTGAAGGTAACTACATGGGCCAGAACCATGGACGCATTATCTCTGTATCCGACCAGACCATAGGATTAACTGAAATTGTCCCAGACGGACTCGGAAATTACATCGAACGCTCATCAGCAGTCACGCTGATCGAGTAGAGAGGAAACACCCATGAATAGTGTAAAAGCACGAAACAAATTTAGCGGATTGCAAAGCGTTGTACTGGCGGGAATCTGCCTTCTCACATTTGCCGATGCCGGTGCCCGGGCGCTGGTAGGGCTCGATTACTCGGTGATGAGCGGAAACACGGTACAGATCGTGTTTACCTTTGATGAACCCGCTGTCGAACCGCGTACTTTCACCATTGATGAACCCGCCCGCATCGCGCTTGATTTCGGTGCAACCGAGAACAAGTTACAGCAACGCAACATGCAGGTCGGTATCGGTACGATGCAAAGCATTATTTCAGCTTCGTCGCAAAATCGTACCCGCGTGGTCCTCAACCTCACGCAAAAAACCAGCTATACCACCAATGTCAGCGGTAACCAGGTCACACTCACACTGGATGGCGGCGGACAGCAAACAGCCCTCGCCAGTGCCGATGCCGGAGCTGATGCCCAGACGAACACAGGCGCCACTACGACCTCGACCATTTCGGGTATTGCCAAGGGTGTCACCAACATCGATTTCAAGCGCGGCCCTAACGGCGAAGGCCGGGTTGTGGTCGACCTGACCAGCACTTCGATCAGCACCGATGTATGGCGTGAAAACAATGTTGTTCATGTCGAGCTGCTCAGTTCGCAGTTACCCAGGGAATTGCAGCGCCGCATGGACGTCAGTGATTTTGCGACACCGATCAGCTTTATCGATTCGGTGCAGGACGGCGCCAATATTCGCCTGACGATCAGCTCGGATGGCGATTTCGAGCACCTCGCCTACCAGACCGATCGCATCTACACGATCGAAGTCGCACCGATTTCCAAGGAAGAAGAAGAAAAGAAAAGGAAGGACAAGTTCGGCTTCACCGGTGAGCGCCTGTCACTCAACTTCCAGGACATCGAAGTTCGATCAGTATTACAGTTGCTCGCCGACTTCACTGGTCTCAACCTGGTAGTGTCCGATTCGGTTGAAGGTAACCTGACCCTGCGCCTGAAGAACGTCCCCTGGGACCAGGCCATGGACATTATCCTGAAGACCAAGGGCCTCGATCAACGCAAGGCCGGAAACGTCATTCTGATCGCGCCCACCGACGAAATAGCGGCGCGCGAGAAACTCGAACTCGAAGCGCGCAAACAGGTTGAAGAACTCGAGCGCCTGCGCACCGAATTCATCAAGGTAAACTATGCCAAGGCTCTCGACATGGCGGAACTGTTGAAGCAGAAGGATAACACCATCCTCTCGCCGCGCGGATCGGTCAGCGTCGACGAACGCACCAATACCATGTTGATCAAGGACACCAATTCGAGTCTGGCCAACGTGCGTATCCTGTTGGCAGAACTGGATATTCCGGTGCGCCAGGTATTGATTGAATCTCGCGTGGTTATTGCCAACGATGACTTCAGCAAGGAACTGGGCGTACGCTTCGGCGTCAGCCGCGACAGCCAGGGTGATACCGTTCCGGGTGACGCAGCCTATACCTCCGGTACGTTGTCCGGTGTTGAAAACCTGGTGAACGACGAAACCCTGCTGCAAAACAACCGCCTGAACGTCAACCTGCCGGTACAGAATCCGGCCGGTAGCTTTGGCCTTGCGCTGGCAAAATTACCGCTCGGAACGCTGCTGGAAATGGAGCTTTCGGCCGCACAGATCGAAGGCCGGGGTGAAGTGGTATCCAGCCCGCGGGTAATCACCGCCGACTCGCACACCGCGCGTATCGAACAGGGTGTTGAAATCCCCTACCTCGAACTCGACGATGGCGACGCCACGTTGAAATTCAGAAAGGCGGTACTGTCACTCGAAGTCACGCCACAGATCACACCGGACGACCGGGTCATCATGGATCTCGACGTGCACAAGGATAACGTCGGTGAAACCGTGGCCTTCGGTAGCGGCCTCGCGGCACCCAGTATCGACACCCGCGAGGTGCAATCGCAACTGCTGGTTGATAACGGGCAGACGGTGGTTCTCGGTGGTATCTACGAGACCGAGAAAACCAGCCAGGTGACGCGCGTTCCCTTCTTCAGCGACCTGCCCTTCATCGGCAACCTGTTCAAGTCATCGATCGAAGTGGACGACCGTACCGAGCTGTTGATTTTCGTGACGCCGAAGATTCTGCAGGGCGCGAATCTCGACGTTCGTTAAATCCGACATAATCCCGATAAAAAAGGCAGCCTGCGGGCTGCCTTTTTTCATTAACCCGGCGATCATGTTTGCCGTATTCAGCCAACGTGTGTCTGTTCGCAGCAAGGCATCCGAACGCCGCTTTAGTCATTCTAAAGCAAGTTCAGATAACGCAGTCTGCGGGCAGACACACGTTGGCCTAACTTATAAATTCTAAAAAGACAGGGGCTTCTGATAAGCGCCAGCTCAGCGTTGCAGCTCTTGCCAATGGAGCAACCATTGCCTGCGAGCTGCGCCTTGATCTGGCGCTTATCAGAAGCCCTGAATACGACAAACATGATCGCCGGGTTAATACGTTTGCGGTTATCATAGCGCGATGAGTCACCGTAACATCATCCTCATCGGTCCCATGGGTTCCGGCAAGTCGACGATCGGCAATATTATTGCCCGGCGGCTCAACCGCGAGTTCCAGGACAGCGATCATCACATCGAGCATCGCACCGGCGTCGATATTGCGCGCATCTTCGATATCGAAGGCGAACAGGGATTTCGTGACCGCGAAACCCACGCGCTGCAAGAGCTCCTCAGCGAAAACAACCGCGTCATCGCCACCGGTGGTGGCTCGGTGATGCGCCCCGAGAATCAGAGCCTGTTAAAACAACGCGGATACATCGTTTTTCTCGACACCTCGCTCAACCAGCAAATGCACCGCCTGCGACGCGATAAAAAGAGGCCGCTGTTACAAACCGACGATCCGCGCGAACGCCTCGAGACCTTGTCCAGGGAACGCCGCCCGATCTACCTCGACCTCGCCGACCTGGTCGTCAAGACCGACAAGCGCATGGCGCGCCGGCTCGCCGGCGATATCATCAACCAGCTACCTGAAAACCTGAAATAATGCCCATCAAACACACACTTAACCTCGATCTCGATGATCGCAGCTACCCGATTTACATCGGCAGTGGACTCCTCGGCGATGCCGAATTGCTGACTCGCCACGTGCGGGGAAAATCGGCGCTCATCGTCACCAACAGCACCGTCGCGCCACTTTACCTGGCAACCCTCGAGCGCTCACTCGACAGTGGCCAGATCCGCCACGACTGCATCATTCTCGACGACGGCGAGCAGTTCAAGACCATGGAATCGATGATGCGCGTGATCGACCTGTTGCTGCAAAACCGGCACGACCGGCTTACCAGCGTCATTGCGCTCGGCGGCGGCGTCGTCGGCGACATCGCCGGCTTTGCCGCCAGCATTTACCAGCGCGGCGTCAATTTTATCCAGGTACCGACGACCTTGTTGTCGCAGGTCGACTCCTCGGTGGGCGGCAAAACCGGCGTCAACCATCCGCTCGGCAAGAACATGATCGGCGCGTTTTACCAGCCGCAATGCGTGATCGCCGACATCGACACGTTCAAGACCCTGCCTGCGCGCGAACTCTCCGCCGGTCTCGCCGAGGTGATCAAGTACGGCCTGATCTACGACGCCGAGTTTTTCACCTGGCTGGAAGCCAATATCGACGACCTGTTACGACTCGACGCCGACAAACTGGCGCAGGCGGTGCTGGTGTCCTGCGAAACCAAGGCGCGCGTTGTTGAGCAGGACGAGCGCGAGTCGGGCCTGCGCGCCATCCTGAACCTCGGGCACACCTTCGGCCACGCGATTGAAACCGTGATGGGCTACGGCAACTGGCTGCACGGTGAAGCCGTGGCGGCCGGTACGATGATGGCCATCGACCTGTCGATTCGCGAAGGCCTGGTCGATGAGCAGCTGCGCAAGCGTGCCGGGGACTTGATGGTTCGCGCCGGGTTGCCAGTTAGCCCGCCTGCCGACATCAGTGTCGAGCAATACCTGGACGTGATGGCCATCGACAAGAAGACCCTCGACGGCAATATCCGCCTGGTGTTATTGCGTGGGCTCGGCGAAGCCTTTGTCAGCGCGGAATACGACCCCGTGAAACTGCGCCAGACCCTGGAGGCCTGGACCTGACCTGTTTCCGTCATTCCGATATCTCGGACACAACTGCACCATTAGGGTGCGGATGTAATTAACCGTATCACCACATTTCAACAATGCCATGTACACGGGTATAATGTCTGGCCTTTTTGGCTGCGTTAAAACCCGACCTGCGGTGGCGCATTCAGCAAGGGACTCTTAATCGAGGGCGTAAATCCGACACCATGAGCGACCACAACACACTGACCGGCCTGTACGACCCCAGCTTCGAAAAAGACAGCTGCGGATTTGGCCTGATCGCCAACATCGACGACAAGCCCAGCCACTGGCTGGTGAAAACCTCGATCGAGGCGCTCGCGCGGCTGACCCATCGCGGCGCGGTGGCCGCCGACGGCAAGTCCGGCGATGGCTGTGGGTTGCTGCTGAAGAAACCCGATGGCTTTCTGCGCGCCAAGGCAAAGGAACTCGGATTCCACTGCGCGCGACGCTATGCGGTTGGCCTGGTTTTCGTCTCTCCCTTCGAGGGCGAAACCGAAGCCTCGCAGGCAGTGATCGATGAAAAACTCGTCGCCCAGGGCCTCGAAGTCGCGGGCTGGCGCGAGATGCCCATCAACCCCGCGGCCTGCGGCGAAGAAGCACTGAAATCACTACCGGCGATTTACCACGTGTTTCGTCAATGCGCCCGACGGCATGTCGCGCGCCGAATTCAACCGTTCGCTGTATCTCGCGCGCCGCGCCGCCGGCCTCGCCTTCGAAGCGCAGGACAACCGCCGCATCGAGCAGTATTACTACATCTCCAGCCTGTCCAACGACGTGCTCTCCTACAAGGGTCTGATCACCCCGGAGAACCTGCCGATCTTTTACCCGGACCTCGCCGACCCGGCGCTGGAGTCGGCGATCTGCGTGTTCCACCAGCGATTCTCCACCAACACCTGGCCGCAGTGGAAACTGGCGCAACCGTTCCGCTACCTGGCGCACAACGGTGAAATCAACACCATCCAGGGAAACCGCAACTGGGCCAACGCGCGCGCCTACACCTTCAAGTCGCCGCTGCTGCCCGACATCGAGTCGATCAAGCCCATCGTCAACATGAGTGGCTCGGATTCGAGCTCACTCGACAACATGCTCGATTTCCTGCTGTCCGGCGACATGGACCTGTTTCGCGCGGTGCGCCTGTTGATCCCGCCCGCCTGGCAGAACGTCGACCACATGGAACCGGCGCTGCACGCCTTCTACGAATTCTCCTCGATGCACATGGAGCCCTGGGACGGGCCCGCCGGCATCGTCCTGACCGACGGCCGCCACGCCTGCTGCGTGATGGATCGCAACGGCCTGCGCCCGGCACGCTGGGTGCAAACCCGCGACCGCCACATCACGCTGGCCTCGGAAATCGGCGTGTGGGACTACAAGCCCGAGGACGTCATCGCCAAGGGTCGCCTCGGGCCCGGCGAAATGATCGCCATCGACACCAAGACCAGCAAGTTGCTGACTTCCGACGATATCGATCACCAGTTGCAAAATCGCCACCCCTACGAGACGCTGGATGCGCGACCGGCTGATTCGCCTGTCCGCCGACCCCGTCAATTCGCCGTTCTCGGCGCTCGCCATGAACAAGGAAACGCTGACGCGCCTCGAGAAACTGTTCCAGATCAGCTACGAGGAACGCGACCAGATCCTCAAGGTGCTGGCGCAGGATTCGCAGGAAGCCACCGGCTCGATGGGCGACGACACGCCGCTGCCGGTGCTGTCGATGCATCGCCGCTCGCTGTTCGACAGCTTCCGCCAGCAGTTTGCGCAGGTAACCAACCCGCCCATCGATCCGCTGCGCGAAAAGATCGTCATGTCGCTGGAAACCTGCTTCGGGCGCGAACACAATTTGTTCGACGAAGCCGCCGAACACGCCGACCGCCTGATCGTCAGCTCACCCATCCTGTCGGAACAGAAATTCGTCGACCTGTTGGCCTGGCACGACAAGGGTTACGCGCACGAAACCATTTCGCTCGGTTACGACCCTGCGAAAAAGTCGCTGAAACAGGCGATCATCGATATCCAGGACCTCGCCGAGAAGGCCTCGCGCCGCGGCATCGTCATCGTCGTACTGAGCGACAAGGACATTCCGAAATCGCAGCTGTTGGTACATTCTGCGCTCGCCACCGGCGCGGTGCACTATCGCCTGTCCCACACCGGCGGTCGCTGCGACACCAACATCGTCGTGGAAACCGGCCAGGCGCGCGATTCGCACCACATGGCGGTGCTGCTCGGCTTCGGCGCCACCGCCATCTACCCCTACCTCGCCTACGCCAGCATCGTCGGCATGACACGTACCGGCGAGCTGCCCGAACTGGCCTGCCCCAATACCGGCACCAACTACCGCCAGGGCATCAACAAGGGGCTGTACAAGATCATTTCCAAGATGGGGATCTCCACCGTCGCCAGCTACCGCGGCGCACAGTTGTTCGAAATCGTCGGCCTGCACCACGACGTGGTCGACCTGTGCTTTCCCGGTACCACCTGCCGCATCGATGGCATCGGTTTCGACGATCTCGAAGCCGAGCAGAAAGCGCTCAACAAGTTCGCCTGGAACCCGCGCAAGACTATCACCCAGGGCGGCCTGCTCAAATACGTCCACGGTGGCGAATACCACGCCTACAACCCGGACGTGGTGCACACGCTGCAAGCCGCCGTCAACAGCGGCGATTACGCGCTGTGGAAAAAGTATTCAGATACCGTCAACAGCCGCCCGCCCACCGCGCTGCGCGACCTGATGAAATTGAAGCCAGCCGAGGCCATCGACATCGAAGAGGTCGAGCCGGCCACCGCTATCCTGGCGCGCTTCGACTCGGCCGGCATGTCGCTCGGCGCCCTGTCGCCCGAGGCGCACGAGACGCTGGCGCAGGCGATGAACCAGCTCGGCGGGCGTTCCAACTCGGGCGAAGGTGGCGAAGACCCGGCGCGCTACGGCACCGACAAGGTATCGAAGATCAAGCAGGTGGCATCGGGTCGCTTCGGCGTCACCCCGCATTACCTGGTCAACGCCGAGGTGCTGCAGATCAAGGTCGCGCAGGGCGCCAAGCCCGGTGAAGGCGGTCAGCTGCCCGGCAAGAAAGTCAACGAGATGATCGCACGGCTGCGTCATTCCGAGCCCGGCGTGACGCTGATTTCACCGCCGCCGCACCACGACATCTACTCGATCGAGGATCTGGCGCAACTGATCTTTGACCTGAAGCAGGTCAACCCGCAGGCGCTGGTGTCGGTCAAGCTGGTCGCCGAGGCCGGCGTCGGCACCATTGCCGCCGGCGTGGCCAAGGCCTATGCCGACCTGATCACCATCGCCGGCTATGACGGCGGCACCGGCGCCAGCCCGCTGACCTCGGTCAAGTACGCCGGCTCGCCCTGGGAGCTGGGCCTGTCGGAAACCCACCAGGTGCTGCGCGCCAACAAGCTGCGCAGCAAGGTGCGCGTGCAGACCGACGGCGGCCTGAAGACCGGGCTCGACGTGATCAAGGCGGCCATTCTCGGCGCCGAGAGCTTCGGCTTCGGCACCGGCCCGATGGTGGCCATGGGCTGCAAGTACCTGCGCATCTGCCATCTCAACAATTGCGCCACCGGCGTCGCCACGCAAAACCAGCAATTGCGCGACCTGCATTACGTCGGCACCACCGAGAAGGTGAAAAATTACTTTCGTTTCGTCGCCGAGGAAACCCGCGAAATCCTCGCCAGCCTGGGCGTACGCAAGCTCGAAGATATCATCGGGCACACCGAGTTGCTCGAAGTGATCGAGGGCAAGACGCCGGCACAGCGCGGCCTCAACCTCGCCCCCATCCTCTCCGATGGCGGTGTCGACCCCGAGTTGCCGCGCTTTTGCACCGAGGCACGCAACGAGCCCTGGGACAAGGGCGAACTCGCCGAGCAGATGGTGCGCGACTGCCTCGACGCGATCGAGCATTCCTCGGGCGCCGAATTCAGCTATGCGATCAACAACACGCACCGCTCGATCGGCGCGCGCCTGTCCGGCGAAATCGCGCGGCGCCACGGCAACCACGGCATGAACGACGCGCCGATTACGCTGCAGACTCACCGGCAGCGCCGGCCAGAGCTTCGGCGTGTGGAATGCCGGCGGCCTCAACATGTACCTCGAAGGCGATGCCAACGATTACGTGTGCAAGGGCATGGCCGGTGGCAAGGTGGTGATCACGCCGCCAAAGAACAGCAGCTTCAAGTCACAGGACACCACCATCATCGGCAATACCTGCCTGTACGGCGCCACCGGCGGCAAGCTGCTGGCGGCCGGCCTCGCCGGCGAACGCTTCGCGGTGCGCAACTCCGGCGCGCACGCGGTGGTCGAGGGCATTGGCGATCACGGCTGCGAATATATGACCGGCGGGGTGATTACAATTCTGGGGAACACCGGCTACAATTTCGGCGCCGGCATGACCGGTGGCCTCGCTTATGTACTGGATCTCGATCGCAACTTCATTGACCGCGTTAACAACGAACTCATCGACATTCATCGCATCGCCGATGAATCCATGGAAAGCCACCGCGTCTACCTGCTGGCGGCGATCGACGAGTACGTCAACGAAACCGGCAGCGAGTGGGGGCAGTACATCCTCGAGAACTTCAGCCACTTCCAGCGCAAGATCTGGATGGTCAAACCCAAGGCGGCGGCATTCGATACGCTGCTCGGCACCCTGCAAAGCAACGCGGCCTGACGCCATCGCCGGGCCTGCCCTGTTGCCCTGCCCTGCTGCGAACCCTGCACGCAGCGCTCTGTCCGCAGCGGAGCCTGGCTGATGTCTGGACGTGTGCCGCGCAGCTTCATCGACGACCTGTTGAATCGCGTCGACATCGTCGAAGTCATCGATAGCCGCGTGCCGCTGAAGAAGAAAGGGCGCGAGTACTGGGCCTGCTGCCCGTTCCACGGCGAAAAATCCGCCTCTTTTTCGGTCAGCCCGGCGAAACAGTTCTTCCATTGCTTCGGTTGCCAGAAATCCGGCAACGCGGTCGGCTTCCTGATGGACTACGACCACATGGAATTCGTCGAGGCGATCGAGGCGCTGGCGCAAACCATCGGTGTCGACGTGCCCTACGAGCAAGGCGGCGCGCCGCCGCGCAAGGCGGAAGGGCTGGATGCGATGTACCAGGCCATGGAGCAGAGTTCCGAGTTCTACCAGGCGCAGTTGAAACAAAGTGAAACCGCGATCGAATACCTGAAGAATCGTGGCATCAGCGGGCAGACGGCGAAAACCTTCGGCATCGGCTATGCGCCGCCGGGCTGGAACAATCTCAAGGGCGAGGAAAAGTGGCTGGTCGATACCGGCATGCTGGTGAAGAAGGACGACGGCAAGCAATACGACCGTTTTCGCAATCGCCTGATGTTTCCGATCCGCGACCGGCGCGGGCGCACCATCGCCTTCGGCGGACGCGTGATCGACCCCGAAGACAACCCCAAGTACCTGAATTCGCCCGAATCGCCGCTGTTTCACAAGAGCGATGAAATCTATGGGCTTTTCGAACTCAAGAAAGCGGTCACCAACATCGAGCGCATCTTCATCACCGAGGGCTACATGGACGTGGTGGCGCTCGCCGAGCACGGCGTGCTGACCGCGGTGGCGACGCTCGGTACGGCGATCAACAACCGCCAGATCGAGTCGCTGTTTCGCGTCTGTAAAAACCTGGTGTTCTGCTTCGACGGCGACGCCGCCGGCAAGAAAGCCGCCTGGCGTTCGCTGGAAGAATGCCTGGCCTCGCTCAAGGAAGGACGCCTCGCGCGCTTTCTGTTCCTGCCCGAGGGCCAGGACCCGGACAGCTACATCGGCGAATTCGGCAAAGACGCCTTCGACTGCGAGGTCGAGCAGGCTTCGACGCTCACCGCCTACCTGTTCGACCAGCTGCTGACCGAGTGCAATATCAGGAGCCTCGAGGGCCGCGCGCAGTTTCTCGACCGCCTGCGGCCCTACTTCGCGCAGATTCCGCTGCAAAGCCTGAAAGACCAGATCCTGGCCGAGATCGAACAGCGCCTCGGGCAGAAAATCGACGGCCGCATGCTGCGCCTGCTGGGCGAGGCCGACAAGTCCGCGCAACCCTCGACAGCGGCCGCTGCCCGAGCAACACTGGACGCCGACCCGCCTCGCCATCAACCTGCTGCTGAAAAAGCCCGCACTTGGCGCGACCACCGGCACCCACAACGAACTCGCCGATAGCGGCATACCCGGCGTCGATCTGCTGCTCAGAATCCTCGATATCCTCCACGAGGAACCGGAGGTCAGCACGCAAAACCTGCTCGACCGCTTTCGCGGCGACGAGCACGAGGGGCATCTCTACAAGCTGGCCGCGATGGAGCCGCCGGTGGAAAACGACGAAAGCCTCGAAGCCATGTTCGCGGATTGTTTAAAAAGCCTGCAAAAACAATATATTCATCAGCGCCAGCGCCAGTTGATCGCCAAATTGCAGTCTGGTGAGGCGCTTTCCGCAGACGGAAAAACAGGAACATCGAAAATTGTTCACAAATAAGAAATAGCACCTTCGATATCTTGGAAAAACCCGAAGAAGCCATATATACTGACGTGTTCACTCGCCACATCTTCTAATTTCGAGGCCATATGGATCAAGACCAGCAATCGCGGCTAAAAGAGCTTATTGCCAAAGGCAAAGAGCAGGGCTTTTTGACCTACACCGAGGTCAACGACCACCTGCCGGACGGCATTGTCGAACCCGAGCAAATCGAAGATATCATCCGCATGATCAACGACATGGGCATCAAGGTCCATGAGTCGGCGCCGACCGAGTCCAACGACATCCTCAGCGACACCGAAACCGAGCCGGACGAAGACGCCGCCGAGGAAGCGGCGGCTGCACTGGCCTCGCTCGACAGCGAATTCGGCCGCACCACCGATCCCGTGCGCATGTACATGCGCGAAATGGGCACCGTCGAACTGCTGACCCGCGAAGGCGAGATCAAGATCGCGCGGCGCATCGAAAACGGCCTCAACCAGGCGATGAGTTCGCTGGCCCGTTATCCCGACACCATGCGCATGATTTTCGAGCGCTACAACGAGGTGCGCGAAGAAGAAGCCAAGCTCAGCGACATCCTGGTCGGCTTTGTCGATCCCGATGAAGACCCGAACTCCATTCCGCTGCCGGCGGCCGCGCAGAACAGCGACGACGATGACGACACCGCCGTCGAAGATACCGGGCCCGATCCCGAGGAAGCCAATAAACGCTTCACCAAGATCGAACGCACCTTCAACCGCGCGATGGCCTGCGCCGCCAAGGACGACGTCAAGGGCTACGAGCGCAACATGGGTCGTGCCGTCGCCGAGCTGATGTTAATCAAGATGTTGCCGCTGTTCATCGACAAGCTGTCGGCCAACCTGAAAGACATCATCAACCGCATTCGCACCAACGAGCGCACCATTCTCGATATCTGCGTCAAGCAGGCCAACATGCCGCGCAAGACCTTCATCGAGACTTTCAAGGCGAACGAAACCAACCTCAAGTGGATCGACAACCACCTGAAGTCGGGCGAGAAGTACGCCAAGACGCTGGAAGCCTGCAAGGACGAGATCCTGCGCTACCAGAAGCGTCTGAAGAACATCGAGAAGATTTCCAACCTGTCGATTCACGAGATCAAGGAAATCAACCGCAAGATGTCGATCGGCGAAGCCAAGGCACGCCGTGCGAAGAAGGAAATGATCGAGGCCAACCTGCGCCTGGTTATCTCCATCGCGAAGAAGTACACCAACCGCGGGCTGCAGTTCCTCGACCTGATCCAGGAAGGCAACATCGGCCTGATGAAGGCGGTCGACAAGTTCGAATATCGCCGCGGTTACAAGTTCTCGACCTACGCCACCTGGTGGATTCGCCAGGCGATCACGCGCTCGATCGCCGACCAGGCGCGCACCATCCGTATCCCGGTGCACATGATCGAGACCATCAACAAGCTGAACCGCATCTCGCGTCAGATGCTGCAGGAACTCGGTCGCGATCCGCAGCCGGAAGAGCTCGCCGAGCGCATGGACCTGCCCGAAGACAAGGTGCGCAAGGTGCTGAAGATTTCCAAGGAGCCGATTTCCATGGCGACGCCGATCGGCGACGACGAGGATTCCAACCTGGGCGATTTCATCGAGGATACCAACGTGCTGCTGCCGGCCGATACCGCGACCAACGCGGGTCTGTCCGAGTCCACGCGCGAGATCCTGTCGAGCCTGACGCCGCGCGAAGCCAAGGTGCTGCGCATGCGCTTCGGCATCGACATGAACACCGACCACACGCTGGAAGAAGTCGGCAAGCAGTTCGACGTCACCCGCGAACGCATTCGCCAGATCGAAGCCAAGGCCCTGCGCAAACTGCGCCACCCCAGCCGCTCCGAACAGCTGCGCAGCTTCATCGACGCCGACTAGGCACTGCAAAACTACCGTCGTCTCCGCGCAAGCGGGGATCTCGCTACCCCTTAATCGTCGTCCCCGCGCAGGCGGGGACCTCACAAGCCTTTGAGCGTTATCCCCACGCAAGCGGCGGCCCGGCCTATCGGGGCATCCCAATCCTTAGCCGCGGCACCCTTAGTCGCACTCATTGAGTGCTTGCACCGAATTAGCGCAACCAAACAGTCCGTTATTGATCGCGCATATCAGCCAATCGATACTATCTATTATACGCCGGTGGCCCTGCATAGTAGGCTCGTCCCTATAATTTTGAAAACAATAAGAACCGCATCGTCGGACTTTTTTGAAACACCTGTCTGCCGATGCTGACCGTTTTTCTAAGGAGGAGTATCGATGGGCAACAACAATTCCAATACTGACTACGATGACGACACCCAGGCCATGATCAAAGGGATGATCGAAGCCGAAGATAAAGCCATCGCCAGTCGCAAGCAACAATCCGCATCAGAAGAGGAACCCTGCGAGTGTAAAGACGGCATGTTTCCCAAAGCCGGCTTGCCGCCGGCACCCAGCCGACGCCAGTTTCTCGCCGCCACCGCCACCGGCGCCACCGCCATGATGGTGGGCAGCGTGGCTCAGGCAGCCGTTCCGGCCGGCGCGATGGACTATCCGGTGCAAGACGACCCGACCAGGGTCCAGGGGCGCCTGACCAGTGACGATGGCGGCTACGGCTCGCGATCCCAGTTTGAAAGCGAGGTGCGCTGGCGCTTCCCCACTGCAACCAAAGAATCTTCCTGGACCATGACACCGCTGGAAAGCAGCAACGGCATCATCACGCCGTCGGGCCTGCACTTCGAACGCCACCACGGCGGCATCCCGAATATCGACCCGGCCAAACACAGCCTGGTGGTGCACGGCATGGTCGACAAGGCCCGCAAATACAGCATGGCCGACCTCAAGCGTTTTCCGTCGGTATCGCGTTTCCATTTCATCGAATGTTCCGGCAACGGGCTGACCGAATGGCGCCAGCCAACATTGAAGACCGTGCAGGGTACGCACGGCCTGACCAGCACTACCGAATGGACCGGGGTTCCGCTGTCGACGATATTGCGTGAAGTCGGCGTGCAGGACGGCGCCGCGTGGATCCTCGCCGAGGGCGCAGACGCCGCGGTAGACATCGTTCTTCATCTCGCCTTCAACGTCCCACAAGGGGACGCCGTTTCGCGCCCGGGGGATCTGACAGGTCGGACGAACCAGGACCAGCACGCCCGGAACGCCCGGAACGCCCCGACGCTGCTGCCACTGTGCCGCCGAGATTCCAGATAGCAGCGCCATGACCAGCAGCGCCCAGGTCAGAATTCGTCGATTACGCATCATGTGTCGGTCTCCGTCTGCTCGTCCGAGCTCGGCTTCGTGGCTTCCAGCCCTTCATTCTGTTCGATGTCGGCCAAAATATCGAGCAAAGTTCGGTGAGCCGCACGAAACCGGGGTGCTTCTTCCAGTGCACGTAAGATTTGCCGCCGCGCCTCACTCCGACGACCGAGCACGTGGAAATGCTTTGTGAAGCGGAAATGTACGTCCGCTGGATCGATCGGGCCCAGGCTGGCCAGGACCTGCAGCCCCTCCGCAGCTTTTGCATGATCGCCGACCGATTCTGCGGCCAAGGCCAAAAAGCGATGCGGCGCAGGTTGGAGAGGATTGACTCCCAACAATCGTTCGGCGGATTCCAAGACCGATTCCCACGCCTCCGCCTCGGCGCCGAGTTCCATCAAACGCAGATAGAGCGCTGGTGGCATCGGCGAACTCGGCCATGTGATCGAGCACCGGCTCTTTCCCCCTTTTTCGCGCATTCTCGATGAACTCGTGCCATGATCTGATAGGCGTGATCGACCGCGGCGTGCTCGGGGCATAGTTCGAGCAATCGGCTGACGGGAGCCTCCGTATCGTGCCCACGTCTCGCCGACAGCATTGGCGCGGCGAGTGACGTAGACCCCCGAAGTTGTCGGGATGATGCTTGACCCACTTTGCAGTAGGTCGAGCGTGACCGAGGCGGGAACGACGGTGCTCCCAATCCATCCGTGGCGAATCGTCCTGCTCGATGGCGGGCGTACGCTCAAACGCGTGGTCGAGCAAATCGATCGATCCGATGTAGCGTTGCAGAGGCATTCATTGATCGGCATTCCGACGCCGAGGTCGACGAGGATGCGTTCGAAGCGTTTTCTGCCGTACTCCTCGACGAGGTATTCCACCACCAGCGATGATTCGAAGTAGGCGAACTGCAGGTGTTCGGCGGATGTGGGTGACAGGAACGCGCCGCTCAGCTGGCTGACGGGAGTGAGGTCGTCCGCCGAGAATCATCTCGCGATATTTTCGATTCATGGAATGCGCCCCAGGCCGGATTGGCGCGGCCGCTCTTCGTAAACCGAGATGCCTTCGCTGAGCCAACGCGGCATTTTGTTATTTGTTTTTTGCAAGGTGACCACGTGGCAGAATTCGTGCCAGAGGACGGCGTTCCAGTTGGATGGCGATCTCACCTTGCGAAGCGGGGCTGTTGACCGTGATCACGCGGCCGAAGCAGACGCCGAGGAAGCCGGCCCCGCCGGGGAGCCCAAAAGTACGGATGGCGAAGTCCTGCTGCTGTGGGAAGATCTCGACCAACACCGGCTCGTCAAGAGTGACGTTGTACTTTTCGCAGAGCTGTTGCTTGGCTTGTCGCAACAAACGCAGCACTCTCGCACCATAAATGTCGGCTTCCTTCGGATCCATCCGAACGAAGATGCCCTCGACTGCCAACGTG
>CAWIHJ010000120.1:0-17967 GCA_963835795.1 uncultured Gammaproteobacteria bacterium | reverse complement strand
GCAGGTTGCGCCAGGCGCCGCATGCCTTGCGCCGACAATTCGCCGCTGAAGCGAATCGCCGTGGCCGCAGATCCTGCGTCCTCTGCCACCAACAGGTTCTGTCGGGACTCACTCCCCTCCAGTTGCCGCCAGTCGGCGGGATGCAAGCGCTTCGACCCTGCCTGCTCGAACGCCGCCTGCGCTGCGTTGATGCGCGCTTCTGGCAACTGGATGCGGGTGAACATCGCTGCCAGTTGACGGTCGTACAACTGGCCGACCAGGGCAGCGTTTTCAGCCTGACGCGCGAGCGACGGCAGACTGGACGACAGCATTTGAAAACCTTCCACTGATCCTTCCTCCTGCAAGGCCAGCAAAGCGGGGCGCAGTTGCTCTTCCAGTTGCAGGCAGGCCTCCAGCGTAGCCGCCGTCACCAGCAGAAAACGCGCGCCACCGCTGCTGCCTAGCGAGCGCTGCAGTGCACGTTCCTGGTCGAGCAGGTGCTGCGGCGATGTCTGCAGCAGGCGAATGTCGTCTTGCGCCTCACTGCGCCAGATCGACCACCCGGCCCCCATCAGCACCAGCACCAACAACACGGCGATCCAGCGATTGTTGTCGAGTTTCGGAAATCGATGGCGCAGGCGCGCCAGGCGCTCGGCAGCAACCAGCGGCTGCAATGGCGCGGAGCCAGTCAGCAACGGAAACCACAACACCACCGTCAACCACGCGGCACAGAGCCCGAACACTGAAAACATCGCCATCTGGCGCAATCCCGGAAACGGAGTCATTGCCTGCGCACCATAGGCCGCTACGCTGGAAAACAAGCCGAGCATCAATCCGGGCAGGATTCTGGGTAACACGGCCGGCGCCGCCGACACCTGGCGTTCGCACAGGAAATGCAGGGCGTAGTCGATCGACACTCCGACCAGGCCGGCACCAAAGGCAAAGGTGACCAGGTGCACGCGCTCAAAAACCAACAGGCTGGCGGCAGACGCAAACAAACAGCCGATCACGATGGGAAACAGCAATAGCAACAAGGGTCGCAGGCGCCGAAAAACCAGCAACATGATGACGATGATACCGATCAGTGAGCCCACACCGATGGTCGATATTTCACGCTTCGCCTGTTCGGCACCGGCAGTGGCATGAACCAGCATACCCGACAGGGTGAGTGTCTCGAGTGCCGGTGACAGTTGCTGACGCAGCTGCTCAATTTGATCCAGCAAGCGCGCCTGGGCCGGCGCAAACGGGTCGCCGGCGAGCGTTACCACCAGCAGAAAGCTCGGCTGCGGGCTGCCGGCAATGGCCAGCAATGAATGGGAGATTTTAAGATTCAGTTCTGACGGACGATTCAGCCCGAATTCGAAATACAGACCGAAAGGATCTTCGATGAGCGAATTACCACCAGCCAGCGGCCCGAACAGGTGCGCCAGCGCGCGTTCGCTCACCGCTGCGAAATCACCACGGCGCAACTGTTCGGCAATGGCGTCTTCGAGCAACGCGAAACGATAGGGATAGAGTTCATTGCGTAGACTGGCAAGGTCGGCTTCATTGACTCGCCACTCGACCTGCTCGACTTCATCCAGGCTCGCAAGCGTTCCCGCCATGGTTTTGACCGCGTTGCGCAAAGCAGCTTCATCGCTGCCGGACATTACCAGCAGCAGGCGTTCGGAAAAATCGCGACCCATCTGTTCGCCGGCGCGCTGCGCCAGCGGGTCCTGCTGCGTTTCCGGCAACAGGCTGAGGATACTGGAATCGAAGGCCGGCCCCTGGCGCAACGCCAGCACTACCACCAATGCAACCAGCAGCAGCCAGCCCAGCGCGAGCGGTTTCGAATTCGCTAGCAGCTTGCTCACTCTGCCGGGATGTCCAGATGAATGGTGGTTTTGTCACCACCGTTTTCGTGCAACACGATAACGCGCAACAATTGATCACCCTGCAACTCGACGCGATCGAACAGCTGTGCGATCTCGGCATCGAGCGGCTGCAGCGACACCCGCCACTGTTGCCCTTCAATTGCACCGCTCAAATCGAAATACTGGGCGAGGCGGTCCCAGTCCGCGCTCAACACCGCGAACATGATTTCACCCAGGATGGCGGCCCCGGGGTTGCTGCTGGCGTCGAGGCGTAACAGTTCGTCGTCCCCCTGCCGGCTGCTGAGACCACTGGGCGTAATCACCAGTTCATTCTGAATCGGTTGCAGAATTTCCCAGTGGATCGACTCATCCCGACGAAAGCTGAAATGGCCGGACGATTCGAGCGAGGCCTCGACGACGGCGAGGTATTTTTCCTGGCGGAAGCTGCCCGCTAATTCGACGGGCGATGCTGCCAGTTGCGCCAGCTGGGCAAAACTGATGTCCGCCTGCGCCTGCGAAAACAGGGGCATCAGCAATAACAGAATTCCAGGCAAAATCTTCAAGGCGCGATACCCAGTTTTTCAAACAGTATGTCCGGTGATACGTACAACATTTCGTTGTTTTTCATGTCGAGCGCAACCTGCACCGTATAGCCACGGGTCAGGCGCTGACCAGTCGCCAGGTCCTCGATCAGGTAACTCACCTTGAGCCGATTTTCCCATTCTTCGAGCGTCGCCCTGACCCGTACCTTTTGCTGAAACTGCAGGGGCCGCGGGTAGCGAATGCGCATATCGATCACCGGCCAGGCATAACCCGATTCCCGCATTTGCGGATAGTTGTAATCGATCTTGTCGAGCAAGGCACAGCGTGCGATTTCCAGGTACTTGGCGTAATGCCCGTGCCAGGCGACGCCCAAGACGTCGACATCATGAAACGGTACTTCAATTTCGACTTCGGCTTCGATCATCGCTGCACTCCTGTTTCACGGACGCGTTCGGCGCGCCAGAAAGGGAAAAAATTAAACCACTGCAGCGGGGCCTGCAGGCAGTAATGCTGCAGGCGATGGGCAAAGGCCTGTACCGCATCGTCCAGAATTTGCGTGCGCCGCTTGCGTTGGTGAAACTCGAGTTGATCGCTGAACTTTTCCATGTGTATCTGGTATTGCGTCCCCTGTTTCAGGCAAAACAGAAAATAGATCGGGCAACGCAGCAAGCCGGCGAGGATGAAAGGACCTTGCGGAAACGGTGCGACGTCGCCGAGGAAATCGACATCCGATACCCGCTCATGTCCCGTCACCGGGGTGCGATCACCGGCGATGACGATGTAGCCGCCGCTGCGAACTTTTTCTGCAAACAACATGATCGTCGCCGGTGACAAGTCATTGACCTGCATGATTTCGACTTCCGCGTTACCGGAAACACTGCGCATCAGCGAGTTGAATTTCTGCGCATGACGGGTGTACACCAGGATGGTCAGCTGGATTTCGGGAATCTGCTGGCCGATAGCATTGCAGATTTCGAAATTCCCGAGGTGCGAAACGACGATGACCCCGCCACCGCGATTGACCTCGATTTCGCGAACCATATCGGGCGAGGTAAACACCACGTCTTCGCGTCGAATCCGCCCCATCCATACCAGGATCTTGTCGAGTAGAATTTCACCAAACATCAGGAAATGACGAAACGAGGATAACCCTGTGCGTTGCTCGGCGGCTAACAATGGGCGAATTCGCTGCAGGTAATTTTGCGAAACACGACGCGCACTTCCGCGAAACAGGTAGAAGTAAGCCATCACCGGATACAGTACCAGACGAAATCCGCCACGCCCGGTCAGGCGGTACACCAGCAACAGGAATTTCATGCCGACCAGGGCACCCGACTCGCCAATCCTTGACCAGTGTTGTGGTGTGTCAGCCACGAAGCCGGCGCCCCAGGATCACCGGCAGGCGCAGCAGCATGCCGAAGAATAGCCGCGTGTGCATCCAGGTGATCAGCACGTTGTCTCGCAACAGGTTGAAATGCGACACGCCGTCCAGCGGATAACTGACCCGGGTCGGCAGGCTGACTACGCGCCCGCCGCGCCAGTGCCAACGCACCATGACTTCGGGATCGAAGTCCATGCGATTGCCACAGGGTTCCCGCTCCAGCATGGCCACAATTGCGGCCAGCGGATAGACGCGAAATCCGCACATGGTATCGCGGATATCGAAAGACAGCGTATTGATCCAGACCCAGACATGCGTCAGGTAACGGCCGTAGAAGCGAATGCGCGGAACCGCTTCATCGTATTCAGGATAGCCGCTCACCAGGCTCTGCGGATGTTGGCGCGCGCTTTCCAGCAACCGCGGTAAATCGTCGACATCGTGCTGTCCATCCGCATCGACCTGCAATCCGTGGCTATAGCCCGCCTCGAGCAAGGCGCGCAAACCCGCCTTCACCGCCGCACCCTTGCCGCCGTTGCGCGGCAAGCGCAGCAGGCTGACCTTGTCGGGATACTGGTCACGCAACCCAGTCAGTACCTGGGCGCAGGCGGCCTCACTGCCGTCATCGACCAGCAGCACGCAGCATCCCTGTTGCAGCACTCGCGCCAGTGTCGGCCCGATCGCGTGTTCATGGTTGTACACCGGAATCAGTACTGCCGGTCGAAACGACTCAGCGCTTGAAGCAGATTCGTCCACGCGAATGCACCCCCCGCTCGGATTCGTAACAAAAAATCAGCTTGCCATTATCGGCATTGAAGCTGATGCTGATTTTCACTTCGTAATGCGGCAGGATCACCTGCTGAAACTTGACCACTTCCAGGCATTCGAATTGTCCGACCACCGGCAACCAGCGTCGTGCAAACGCCTCGGCCCAGTGCAATTGCACGATACCCGGCAGGATCGGTCGATCCAGTATGTGACCGTCAAAGTAATCGAGGCCAGGCGGAATGCGGCAGTGCAGGATCAACTGGCCGTCCAGCAGTTGCCGATCGAGAATCTGTGGCCAACGGGCATCGTCGACAAACAGCGCCTGCAGATTTGGCAGCGGTAACTTGCCCTGGGAGTTGTAAGGCATTTGTTCGACGAAACGCCAGCGGCGCGGCATGGCCACCGCTTCCAGCTGACCGTCGAGCAAGGCCTTCAATTCACCGATCAGGGCCCTGCGCCCGACTTGCTGCAGCCACGCTGCACCGGCCTGGGTCAATTGCACGACTACCGCAGTCTCCACGCGCACGCGCTCGAGCACCAGCGCCCTGACCTCGTCGACCCCGGTGTGGGCGCGCAGGCGATCCTCGATGGCCGACAGTGATATGCGCTTACCTTCGACCTTGACGATGCGGTCGACGCGACCCAGCAAGCGAAAACGGCCCTCGGCGTCGAACTCGACCCGGTCGGGCAAGACCTGGCGGTCGACATCAAGATACGGCGCCTGCACGGCCAGCGTCGCCTCATCGGTAGCGCACAGCCGAACCCCCGGCAAGCCTTGCCAGGCAGCATCGACGTCCGTCTCCTGCTGACAGCGCCAGGCGATGGCACCCGTTTCGCTGCTGCCGTAAATTTCGCGCACCGGGGCTCCCAGCAAGGCCGCGGCGTTCAGGCTGTCGGCGCGTTGTAACGGCGCCGCCGACGAAAAGGCGCTAACGCAACGACCCGCAAGCAAATGCCAGTCAAAGGCCGGGCTGAAGCGTGCCAGGTGCGAGGGGCTGGACACCAGGGTAAAACGCTCGAGCCTGGCGCCACGGTGAATGATGTCTTCGGGAAATTCACAGGTACGCGTTGCAAAACGGCGGCCGGCGCTAAACGGCCACAGCAGTGCAATCATCAATCCATAAAAATGCTGATGACTGACCGTCGACAGCACCGCGGTATCGGCATCATCGGGCCACAGCGCCTCCAGTGCCGCCACCTCGTCCTGCAATTGCGCCAGGTTCTTGGTGATCGTCTTGGGCGACCCGCTGGAACCCGAGGTGTAGATTTCCAGCAGAACTTTGTCGGTGGCGAGTTCCGACCACTGCGTGGTTTCGGCTGGCGCGTCTGCGGCCGCTGCGATGAGATTTTCCGTGGCCGGAAATTCACCGATGAAACCATCGACATGGGCTTGCAACATCGCCACGGTTCCAGGCTGATTATCGCTGGCGATACAGGCAATACGCTGCAAGTGCCACAGGGCCAGCAAAATGGCGAGGAACTCGCTGCTGTCGCTGTGATACAGCGCAAAGCGTTCACCGGGCCGGGCACCGAGTGCCGCTACCCAGGCGTCGACGCGCCTGACAAATGCCCCTGTGTCCAGCGTATCATCGGCGTGCCAGGCTACCCGCTGTTGCGGTTGCCGCAGCATCCATTGCGAAATTGGCGTTAGTTCGGCCATTGGCTTAGCGCATCACGCGCTGGCGCACCAGCCATTCGCCGCCGGCGAGTGCGCCGATCAGCAGGTAGGCAATAAAACCGTTATACAGCGCCCAGATTTCGTCGGATGCCCACAGCGCGGTGAGCGCAGCGGCACTGCCGTTGAAGACGAAAAACAGGCACCAGGCCCAGGTCACCCGGCGGGTATAGCCGACAGCCTTCGCAGGCAGCTCGGGATGGCGTAGACGGGCGAAGCGTTCGACGATACTGGGCGGTGAAACCAGGCTGGCAGCAAATAGAACGAGGAAACCGAGATTGACCAGGGCCGGGTAGAATTTCAATCCCAACCGGTGTCCCCAGATAAAACCGACGGCAATCACGATGGCCAGGATAGCGATTAAGACGACGCGTTCACCCGGACGATTGCCGGCGAACCAGCGCATTACCAGCAACAGCAGCAACAGCGGTAGCAGCGTGGCCGCCGAATAGTGTTGCAGCCCCCAGTAAACCATGAAGGGGTAAGCGATGGTGAGGAGAACGACAACAACCTTGAGCAGTTGTTGCATCAGTCATCGCGCAGCAGCCGCGAAACGGCATCGACCACATCCTGCACCGTACGTACTGATTTAAAGTCATCCGGTTGAAGTTTTTTACCGGTGATTTTCTTTAGCTCGACGACGAGATCGACGGCATCGATGCTGTCAATGTCGAGATCTTCGTAAAGCCGTGAATCCAGCGATACTTCGTCGACATTGATGTCGAACAGTTCCTCCATCACCGCGAGGATTCGAGCGTAGATCTGTTCGGGGCTATTCATGCGCTTTCTTGCTGCTTTTGATGGGACTGTACCAGGGCAGCCAATGCGTCGACACTGGTGAAATGCTGACGCGTTTCTTCGCTATCGGATTTGAGATTGATGCCGTAGTGCACCTGTAGCATCAGACCGATTTCCAGTGCATCGATCGAATCCAGCCCCAGACCGTCAACAAACAACGGATCGCTATCTACGATATCCGCCGCTTCGACATCTTCCAGGTCGAGCGTCTCAATAATCAGTTGCTTCAATTCCAGCTTTAAATCAGCCATGCGTTTCAAGCTCTTCGTTAAAATAATTCATCAAGTCGGCGCTTAAATTGCGAGCGGCCCTTGACGGCCGTGGATCTTGCAGGTGCGGGTCTATCGAATACTCATCCATCACCAGGAATCGAAAATGCATGCGCTTTTCCGGCACCTGGTACCAGCGCTGTGCCTTTGTCAGTCCGGGCGGCGCACAATATATCAAAACCGGTGTGATTGCGGAACCAGTTCTGATGGCCACATTGGCGGCTCCGCGGCGAAAATTCAAGTCCCCGAACGGATTGGTTCGCGTTCCCTCCGGGAAAATGATCAAAGACTGACCAGCGTCCATTGCCCGCGCAGCGGCACCGATCACATCGGCGGCTTCTTCGTTCATGATGTATCCCGCCGCCCTGATTGGCCCGCGGGTAAAAAAATTGCGGGTCAACTTGCCCTTCACCACACAATTGGCATGGGGCACCATCGATATCAGGAAGACAACGTCGAGCAGCGACGGATGATTGGCCAGTATCAGGCGCGCGCCACGTAATTTTTCGCTCCCTTCGATCTGGTAGGTCAACACGCCAATGATACGCATCATGCGCACATAGGCGCGCAGCAGCCGGTGCAAAATCCACTGTGCGCGCCGCGTACGCGCCAGTACTCCACCGGGCAGGCACAGAAGAATTGGCACCACGAAGATGGTGAACACCAGGCCGCCCAGGCCGAACACCAGGTAGCTAAAGGCCGTTACCAGCCAGCGCCACGCAAATTCAACGCGGCGCAGCATCAATCCGCGACCCGACTGAGTTGCCAGCTAGCCCGCGTCTGAACGAAGCTCGTCCGGTCGTCGATGCCGCTCAACAGGCGCAACAGGCCGAAGGCAGCAAAATTGCTTAATGGCTCAGCGCATACCGCGTCACGCGCTATCGGTTCGAGCCGAAAGCGTTCGCCCTGGTTACCAAGAATCATCGCCACCGCGTAGGGGAAGGGTTCCGCCGCAGCGTCGCGACGCGCCTGGTAAAATTCGGCCAACGGGATATCGTAAATGACGCACAGCAGGCGCTCACAGGATTGCAACTGGCCAATTGCCTCGAACAGTGTTTGCAGTACCAGGCCCTCCATCGCCGCGATGGCGGTCACCGCACTGGTGTCCTTGCGCACGATAGAGAACAGGCCGCTGATGGAATTGTGCACCGCGAGACTGAAACTGGTCGGTGACATCGGTTCACCGCGTGCAATACCTTCAAGCAGGGCCAGCGACAGCGAGGTATCGCCGTGCCGCGAGGCAAAGATACTCGGAATTTCGGCCAGGTCTTCGACCAGCGGCATGGCCGCGGCCATGGCGGCTTTGCCGAGCACGCTGAAGCGGCGGCGCAACAGTGCCGGTACGCCAGTCAGGCTAACCTTGCCCAGGGGTTCGTCGATGGCGACCGGATCACGCAACCAGCGCTCCCAGTCTGCGCTGGTCTGCAGTCCCGGTGCGATGGCGCTCCAGGATTCAATGCGAAAACTCGACACTAAAGATATACTCTGCTTCGATAACGCGCGACTGTACCACGGGACAGCCTGAATTTACGCCAGAAATTGCAGCCTGGTATCAGCCTTTGCGCAATCAACCGACCAGGTCACAAAATCCATGCCGATTGATCCACCAGCGTCCGGCCATTGGCTACAACTCTGGTTTTCCCGGGTTTGCGAGTCCACTGCAGCCGAGGAGCAAAATGTGCTCGAATGGCTATCGATCTCGGAACAGCAGCGGCTGCACAGCATCAACCACAAGGTTAAACGGCGCGAATACCTGTTGAGCCGAAGGCTGATGCGCCACGCACTCAGCGAGCATTTCCAGCGCCCCGAGGCACAGTGGCAATTCGTCGAGCAGGCGCGCGCCGCGCCACGGCTCGACAACCTGCCCGCCGCTACGTTTCTGAGTTTGAGCCATAGCGGTGGATACATTTGTTTTGCGATCGCAAGCTGCAGGGTTGGCGTCGATATCGAAATCATCAAATCCGCACGCGACTACCTTGCCAGCGCTGCTTTCTTTATGGACGACAATGAGCTCGCGCAGCTTTCCCGCCAGCAAGCGACGTGTACCGATTACTTCTATCGTGGCTGGTGTACCAAGGAAGCCTGGTACAAGACACTCGATGCCACCGAACAGGCAAACACCTCGATGAAATCTATCAATTACGATGCGGTTCGGGCTGGCCGGGCTGGGCAGCAGTTGATCGAAGGCGACGGGGGTGAGTTTCGTTTGGCGGCGGTCGTGGCGCAGACGCCGAGCCAGGTAGAACAACACAACTTCCTGGCACCGATCACGGTATCACTGGAAGCTGACTAGAACACCCCGGCCGACAGGCGCCGCGCCCAATCGGTGACACCGCTTTGTTGCGCCAGGCGCCGATAGCGATTGTGGAAATCATCGCGTTCGACATTGCAGCACTGCAGGTGTCGTTCCCCGGCTACCGGGTCAAAGGCATCGCGGCCGTGCAGTATTCGATGGTTGTCGATGACCAGTAAGTCCCCGGGCCCGAGCAGCGGTTGCCACCACAGATCTCGATCGTAAAGGATGCTCTCGAAACGCTCCAGTGCAGCGTACATCGGTGCGATCAGATGTTCCGCACAATCCACCTGGTCGATGGAATTCCCGTTGTAGCGAATCCCCTCGATCACGCCGTCGGCGGACACCGATATCACCCGCCCCTGCGCGCGCCACTGGTCCTGGTCGCTAACCACGGCGGCGAAGCTGAGCGGCACGGTGGCCAGTAGCTCAAAGGCGTCGGGTGCTTCGCTACGCAAGCGTTCGGCGACGGCGAAGCCATCCACCAGCAGCGAACGACCACCTTCAGGGTGGGCCTCAAGGCAATGCATGAACAACAGGCCGATCAGGGTCTGGCGCCAGCAGGTATCGGTGTGTGGCCCGAGGAAGTGGCTCTGATGAGTGGCCACCGGGGTGGCCGGATCGACGCGAATGCTGGAGATGACAGGCCGCGCGGGATCATCGGCATAAGCATTGGGTTGAATTTGGCCAAACCAGTCAGCCACCGACTCGACGATGCCCGCCTGTGGCGGCAGATCGCGAATGCGGGTTACGCCCCAGTTCAACACCTGTTCGAACAACTGCAAACGCGCGGATTCATCATCAGCCAGGCTGGCATAGACAGGTTCGGGCAAATCCGCGATTTGCGCGGCATTCCAGATTACCTGCCGCGGAGCGCCGGCACCGCGCAACCGTCCCTGCTCGAAGCGCGCGCGCAGCCAGGCTGGTGAGTGCACCGATTCGACCCCATCGGGCTGCCATTCGAGGCGCAGATCGCCACGCTCATCGAGCACGGCATTGCGGGGTGAGAGTTCGTCCGCTGCGAGCGGAAATCGACCCGCCGGCCCAGCCGGTCGATCACCGCCCGGAAAACCCGGCGAATGGCGCAGACTGGCAGGGTGAATGTCCTGACGTAATCCGTCGGCCCAGGTCAGCGACACCATACCGTCTGTTAACACGACCGCGTCAATTGCGATTTCACGGGTTGATTCAGGATTGGTTGACATCTCGCTTCCCATATTGAAAACACCCCTACAGGTCAGGGGGTTGCCGCTGAGTATACCTGAGGCCAATGCTACGAAGTTAGCCGCCTGCTGCCTGACCAATAGCATGATAAATGCGTTCAGGGAGAATTGGAAAGTGAATAGTTTCCGCGCAATGCATCGCGATTCAGGTACACAGAGAATCGGCTAGCGCACGGTCAATCCGTTAGCCGATCAGTGGGACACCCTGTTCTTACCTTTGCGTTTGCTTTCGTAGAGCTTGTGGTCGGCACGCACCATGATCTCCTCCTGTTGCTCGGCGTCCGGGCTAAACCTGGCGATACCAGTACTGATCGTTGAAGACACGCGTTCGCCCTCGGCACTGAAGACCGTATGCCCAACCGAAGCGCGAATCCGCGCAGCCACTTCCACGGCACGCTGAAGTGAAGAGGGCTTAGGCAGTCAAAATAACAAAAAATCGGACCCACTCGATAAATTCGGGGGGACAGTATACTTTTCCCAGCAGGTTTGCCGCCATTGGTTACAGACTCGATAAAAAAAGTATACTGCCCCCCCCCCCGAATTTCCTGGCGCAATGTTCAGGCTAAGCTCCGGCCTTTTCCAGTTCGAGCCATTCTTCCGGGGAACTACCGAAGGGAATCATTGCGTGGGTCTGGAAAGCTGGCCGTTCGCACAGTCGCGCATACCAGGCTTCGATGTTGGGCAACTCGGGCCGCTCGATGTCGAGGTTGTAAAATTTGTACATCATGGCGCCGAGCGGAATATCGCCCATGCTGAAACTGTCGCCGATGATAAAGTCTTTGCCTTGCAGGTGCTGCTCCAGCACGCCCAGGTAGTTGATGGCTGCTACCGTGCACTTTTGCACCAGCTCCAGGTTCTGCTCGGACTTTGGCGTACGCACCAGGTTGAAAAATACCGGCATCAGGTTCGCCGCGAAGCTGGATTTGTACCAGTCCATCCATTGATCGGCGAGCGCTGCCTGGCGGGGATCCTCCGGAAACAGGCTTCCCATGCCGTATTGCCGGCACAGATAACGCGTGATCGCCATCGATTCCCACAAAACGAAGCCATTGTCGTTGATGGTAGGAATCAATCGGTTGGGGTTCATTTTGGCATAAGCTTCGCTGTCATCGCCGCCAAAGGAACCGCCTATGTTGTGCCGCTGATGCTCGAGCCCAAGCTCTCCCACTGTCCACATCACGGGAATGACGTTGCTCGAGTTTTTGCGACCGAATATTTCCAACATGTCTCTTTCCTCTAAAAGCGGATCGTAACAAAGCTGCATTGTGCCCGCATTTGATTCGTATTGCAGGAGTTAAGCGGATTTGGCACGGGCTTCACAGGTTAACGGGTATCTGAAACCGCATTCAGCGATACCTGGTCGGACGTAGCCGTATGGTCTAATTTCATCGCCGCCCTGCTATTGTTGATTACTATCTCCAACGTTATCGACAGCGCCGGATTCAACGGCTTTCTTGCGGTAATGGACTTCCGGCAGAAAGTCGTTGAAGGCTATGCCATAGAGCTCCCACACGGTAACAAACAGCGAGGCGATTAACGGGCCGATGAAAATTCCGCTGATGCCAAACATGAGGATGCCACCCAGCGTGCCGAAAAAAATCATCAGCTCATGCATCCTGGTGTCCTTGCCGACCAGTATCGGTCTTAACACGTTGTCCAGGCTACCGACGACCACACCACAGAATGCCATCAAACCGATACCGGCGGCGACGTCGCCGCGCATGATCAGCACGACGGCTGCGGGAAACCAGATCAGCGCCGATCCGATGCTCGGAATGACCGACAGTACCGCCATGACGGTGCCCCAGAACACGGCGTTGTCGATACCGGCGACGGCAAAGGCAATGCCCGCGAGACCACCTTGCAAGGCGCCGATGACCAGGCTGCCCTTCAATGTTGCGCGCGTCACCGAGGTGAACTTGTTGAGCATCAGGTTCTCGTCATCACTGTTCAGCGGCAGGTAGTAGAGTATCCTGCGGATTAATTTATGGCCGTCCATTTGCAGAAAGTACATGGTGTACAGAAAGACAAAGGTCATGAACAGGAAATTGGCGGTTCCCAGTGTCGCCTGCGACAACACGCTGACGATCCAGTTGCTGACCGAACCAACGAGCTGCCCTGACTTTTCCAGGATCAGTGTTCGGTAGGGTTCCAGGTACTCGTAGAACGGCAGGTGCTGCAAATAGGCAGTCAACTGATCCGGATGCGACAGGTTCTGCTTGACCCAGGGCACCACCGTCTGGCCGACATCGATCGCCTGGCCGACGACAAGACCGACCAGAATCAGCATGGGTATCAACACCACAACGACTATCAATAGCAAGGTGATGCTCGACGCCGCATGCCGACGCCCGCGGAACTGGATGTTGAGCCGCCGGTAAACTGGCCGCGCGAGCGCACTGAACAACCCGGCCAGGAAGATCGCCATCAGGAATTGATAAATCATCGAGAAGAACAGTGCCGATACGCTGGTTACGATCAGCACCAGGACCATTTTATTGACGTTATCCTGGTTCATGTATTTCCTCCGGGTCCGCATCGAAATATCGACTTGGCGGATTTTTGACGTTAGTGAAGTAACGGCGACATTACCCTATTCCTCGATCCACGGACATAGCCCCGGATCGTAAAAATCAAATCCCATTCCCCGATGCGTCATTCCTGCGTAGGCAGGAATCTCACCGGCGTGCCACCCTCATAAGGTCCCTGCTTGCACCGGTCCGACGTTTCGGGACGACGAAAAAGGGAGGACCCGTTGTGGCAGGGTCGTTGACCCGTGACTCATTCCAAATTATTGTGAGATGCTTCTGGATTGACCCCGACCAAAGATGCTTCGCTACCTGTTCTGGCGGCTTCGCTTTGAAGCCTGCAACATCAAACGCCTGATCGGCCCTGGTGAGCGCAAGGTCGAGTACCTTGCCTTCGGCGCCAATCTCAGCGACGCCATACTGCGCGAACGCTGCATGGCACCGCTGGCCGCCCGACCCTTCACCTTGCGCAACTACGGTTTGCGCTTCGATCATCCGGCGCCCTGGTGCAACTGCGGATACGCATCGGCGCAACCCGCACCTGGCGAGTCGCTACACGGCTACCTCTATACACTGTGGGAGCGCGACGCCGCGCGCATGGATTTCTACGAAGTGGTGCCGGTACTGAAGCGTTATCGCCGCACCGTGGTCGAGCAAGACGGCCTGTCGCTGTTTTTCTATCAAACCAATCGCTCCACGCCGAACCTGCAGCCGACCGCCGAATACCTGGGCTATATCCTGCAGGGCCTGCAAACTCACCCCGACGTCGAACCCGAATACCTCGCCAAACTACGCGCCATAGAGCCGGCAGAACCCGGTGAACTGGTTGCGACCTACCACCGCGCACAACCCATCCAGCGCACCGGGTGGCAGGCGACCATCGTCGATGCCTACCAACGCATGAGCCTGCGACTCTTCCTCAGATTCCTTTACCGGTTTTCGCTAACCGACCCGTTTATTCGCTTTCGCAGCTGAAATTCGCTTCGTGCGTTGCCCTCGAAAACTACGCTAACCGGTACATCACGATCGTCCGATCGCTGTGGTAGAGTGCGGCCATGTTTGACCTGCTGAAACTCGCCTGTGACATCGCCACCCGCGCCGGCTGCCAGTTTGCCGACGCGCGCTACCTCGATATCCGCAAGCAACGCGTCATTTCGCGGGATCATGCCCTGTCCGGCTGTAACGACAGCGAAGATTGCGGCTTCGGTGTGCGCGTGCTGTACCAGGGCGCCTGGGGTTTCGCATCGTCACCCGACTATCGGCCGGAAGAAATCGAGCAGGTGGTGGCACAGGCCCTGCAGATTGCCCGTGCTTCCGCGAGTGCCCTGCGCGCAGGCGGTGTGCAATGGGCGCCGGAACCTCCCCTGAAGTTCAGCTACCACTCCGACTGCGGGCGCGATCCGTTTGCCGTATCGCTCGAGGACAAGGCAGACCTGCTGGTCTCGGCCAACGACGTCATGCTGAACAACGAGTCGATCAAACGCGCGCAGGGATTTCTCCTGTTCAAGCGCGTGCAACGCTGGTACGTCAACAGCGAAGGCGCCGAGTTACACAGCGATGTGACCTCTTCGGAGTCGGTCATCTGGGCCATCGCGGTGGGCCAGAATGATTTCCAGGAACGCAACTGGAAGGCGCCGTCCAGCAGCCGCGGTTTTGAAGCTTACGACAAGGCTGACTTCCTCCTGCAGGCCGAGCGTGTCGCCAGCGAAGCCGAGGAGAAACTCTCGGCCCGGCTTGCGCCCGAAGGCGAATTCGACATCGTTACCGACTCGGAAAACCTGTCGCTGACAATCCACGAATCGGTGGGGCATGCAACCGAACTGGACCGCGTGATGGGCTACGAAGTATCGATGGCCGGCGCATCGTTTGTCACGCGCGACAAGCGTAACGCGTTTCAGTACGGCAGCGACCAGGTCACATTGATGGCCGACAATACACTCGCACACGGCCTCGCCACGCAGGGTTTTGATGATGATGGCGTGCCCGGTCAGCGCTTTGAAATCGTCAAGGATGGCGTGTTCCAGACCTACAGTACCGGCCGCGAGTTTGCCCACTACATCGACGAGACGAGCAGCCGCGGTTGCTGTCGCGCCGATCACTGGTCGAGCATTCCCATCGTGCGCATCCCCAACCTCTTCCTCATGCCCGGCAAACAGGCGCTCGGCCCCGACGACCTCATCGCCGACATAAAACACGGCCTTTATTTCGAAGGCATGGACAGCTTTTCCATCGACCAGTGGCGTCTTAATTTCCAGTTCGGCGGCAATGCCGTGTGGGAGATTCGCAATGGCAGGAAAGCCGGCATGTTGAAAGCCGCGCTCTACCAGAGCCGAACCCCGACCTTCTGGAACGCCTGCGACGCCACCTGTGACGAGAGCCACTGGCGCGCGCACGGTGTGATGAATTGCGGCAAGGGTGATCCGATGCAAGTCGCGCAAATGACGCACGGCGCTGCGCCAACCCGCTTTCGCAACATCCGTATCTGCCGGGGGCGCGACGCATGAAGCGCAAACCATGCGAAGCCCTGATCGCCCGCATCCTGGCGACCCCGCATCCCGGTGAATTACAGGTGACGCTGCACGGCGTCGAGCGACTGGGCACCCGTTTCAACGATTGTGCGATCTCGCAAAACACGCTGAAGCGCCAACACAGGCTGACCCTGAGTGCGCGGCTCGGACAGAAAAAAACCTCGCTCAGCATTAATGCACTCGACGATGCCGACCGCATTCGACGCAGCATCGAGCAAGTGTTCGCCAACTGTCGGCACATGCCCGACGACGACGAATTGATGCCAGCCCCGGGCAAGCGCCTCGAACTGCAGGAGCATGCGTATCGCGCGGAAACGGAATCGCTCGACGTCGATACCGTCGGCCAATGGGTCGGCGCGGCCTGCCGTGATGGTGCGGCTGCCGGCATTGATCTGGCCGGCTTGCTGGCGGTGGAAAAGGAGTTTTCCGCCTATGGCGACAGCCGCGGCGGCTTTGCCTTTGAACGATCGCAGCATTGCGATTACCACGTGACGGCGAGCGGTGACAGCGGCAGTGGCTGGGCCGAACACAAGGGCGTGGAAGTGGGCGAAGCAGCGGTGCTGGCAGCCACGCGGCGCGCCATCGACAAATGTAACCGGGCGCAGAATCCAGCCGTGTTCGAACCGCGGCCGGTGACGGTAATCCTCGAGCCCCAGGCGGTGGGCGATTTGCTTTCGATGGCCTTCTGGTACGGCTTCGATCAACGCGCCGCGGACGAAGGCCGCTCGGCGTTTGCCGAAAACCCGGGCGTGTTAGGTCGGCTCTCGCTCTATTCCGATCCGGCCAGCCCCCGGTTTCCCACCGGCTCGTTCAACAACGATGGCGAGGCATTGGCAAAATCCACCTGGCTCGACCAGGGCTGCCCGCAACAACTGGTGACCAGCCGCTACTGGGCAAAGCTTAAGCAACTCGATCCCAAACCATCGCCCGGCAACCTGATACTGGATGGTGATGGCGCGTCCCTCGCTGATCTGATTGAAAACACCGATGACGGCATCCTCGTTACCCGCTTCTGGTACATCCGCTCCACCGACCCCAGGACCCTGGGCTTTACCGGCATGACGCGCGATGGTACCTATCGCATCGAAAATGGCGCAGTCACCCACCCGGTGGTTGACATGCGCTGGAACGATTCCGTGTTGCGGGTTTTACGGCAGGTCACCGGCAGCGGAACCCCGATCGCCACCGGTGAATTTTTTCCCATGGCGATGCCACCGCTCAAGGTCGAAGATTTTCATTTCACCTCGCTGTCAAACTGAGGCGCTGGCACCTGGCCTGGATAGAGCGAAATCAGATGAAATTCTTGATCACCTCTGACACCTCGGGAGCGCGCAGGTAGCCGTATGATTTATGATTGATACCGCCCCAGTCGTTATAAATCAAATCGTCCTGCACGCGGACACCGCGGCTATTGGCATCGTAGTCACCGGACAAATGCGTATCGAAGGCAACCGGGTCGCGCTTGTCGGCGAAGTTTGACCAATTGCGCACTACGCTTGGCGTGCGCACCAGCGGATTTTCCTTCTCGATCTTGAATTTCACGTGCGGCAAGCCCAGGGGAGAACCCAGGGTGACAAAGTGGTCGATGGTCAGCCGCGGATGGTTTTTGCCGAGTGCTCGCAAGACGTCATAAGCAATGATCGTGCCCATGGAATGCGCCAGGATCATGATTCGATTGTCCTTGTTTTGCATAATACGCTCGCGCAATCGGGATCTGAGTTCATTCCTGATCCTGGCTTCCTTGTAATACCGGGAAAGATCGGACAGCTTATGCTTGAGCACTGCATCGGCTGTATTATCCCAGCCAAAACTTCGCTTCGCCGAATCGAGAATGTCATCGCCCCAGTTAAAGGCATTCGCCCTGACCGAATCCAGCCAGCCATCGTGATAGGTTTTGAGGGCGCCGGCCTTTGCTCGCTTGTATTTGTCCGGTCGATCGTCTGGTTTTTCATACATGACATCCGCCCAGTAGACTGAGGAGAAATTCACCTCCGCGCCAACAATCCGTTCATTTTTCGCCAGGCCTTCCAGGATCGCCTTTTCCCACCATTTGCCCAGGATTTTTTCCTCGGGTTTATTCGAAAGACCGTGGATGCCGATAATGACATGACTCATGATTTTATCCTCGCAGG
>CAWIHJ010000119.1:0-12183 GCA_963835795.1 uncultured Gammaproteobacteria bacterium | reverse complement strand
GCCCGCCTCGACTGGGTTGCGGGCCCCGGACGGCTCGACGTGTATTACGACGGTATCGTCGATCCGGTCAGCGGCATTTTATTGCTCGACGCGGCGCTTGCCGGTGAATGGGAAATCTTTCGTAATGCGCTCGATCACCTGATTCTGCCGGCCTCGATTCTCGGCACCTTCGCGCTCGCCTACATCGCGCGCATGACGCGCAGCTTCATGCTCGATCAACTCAGCCAGGAATACATTCTGACCGCGCGCGTCAAGGGCATACCCGAATGGCAGGTGATCTGGGGGCATGCCTTTCGCAACGTGCTGGTGCAACTGATTACCATCATCGGCCTGACCTACGCTTCGCTGCTGGAAGGCTCGGTGCTGACCGAAACCATTTTCTCCTGGCCGGGGATCGGTCTGTACATCACCAATTCATTGTTCAACAACGACATGAACGCTGTGCTCGGCGGCACCATCGTTGTCGGCGTCTGTTTTGTCGGCATCAATCTGCTGTCAGACCTGCTGTACAAGCTGGTCGACCCGAGGGTCCGGTAGTGCTCCGTCGGCCTGATAATTACGGGTTCAGCGCTCCTGTGGTGTTTTGCAACAAGGCGCAGTGCGCAGGCAAGACCCAAAGCACCCGTTTCCCTCGCAGGGCTGGCCCTGGCCGTACCCTTGTCAAGCACTGCATCGCAGTTGCGGGACACCACAGGAGCGCCCGGCGGGTTAGCTTGCCTGGGCCCACGGACTGCGTTGTGCCTCTTGACAAGGGTGTGGCCATTGGCTGCGAGGCACGCCTTGTCGTGAACCCAGACAAACTAACTGAACTCGCAATTATCAGGTCGACGGAGCACCAATGACAGCGCTAGCGTTAAGAGGCTGGCTGCTGGCCGAAGTGCCGGGTTCGAAAGCCCAGGCACGCTGTCAGCGCCTGTTCATCGGCTGGCTGGCCTTCAAACGCAACCCGGTCGCAGTCATCGGCCTGCTGATCATCACAAGCCTGGTGATGGTCGCCCTGCTAGCGCCGTGGCTGACGTCGAGCGCGGCACTCGAGCCCGATCTCGGCAACCGCCTGGTGCCACCCGGCTGGGATCACTGGCTCGGCACCGATGAACTCGGTCGCGACATTCTCGACCGCATCATCTGGGGTTCACGCATCACGCTGTATATCGTCGGCCTGGTGTCGATCATCGTCGTACCCATCGGGCTATTGATCGGGGTGGTGGCGGGCTATATCGGCGGCTGGGTGGACACCGTGCTGATGCGCCTGACCGACATTTTCCTCGCTTTCCCGCGCCTGATCCTGGCGATGGCACTGGTCGCGGCGCTTGGCCCCGGGCTTGAAAACGCGGTGCTGGCGATTGCGCTCACCACCTGGTCGCCGTTTGCGCGCATCGCGCGCGCCGAGGCGCTTACCATCCGCAACAGCGATTTCATTCTCGCCGCGCGCATGCAGGGCGTCAGCACCGCCGGAATCCTCGCGCGCCACGTGGCGCCGCTGTGCATGTCGTCGGTGATCGTGCGCCTGACGCTGGACATGGCCGGGATCATCCTCACCGCCGCCGGGCTCGGCTTTCTCGGGCTCGGTGCGCAACCACCGACGCCCGAGTGGGGTGCGATGATTTCGCTCGGTCGCCAGTACCTGATCGACCAGTGGTGGGTGCCGACCATGCCGGGGATCGCGATCCTCGTCGTCAGCCTCGGCTTTAACCTGCTCGGCGACGGCCTGCGCGACGTGTTTGACCCGAAGAATCGAGGCTGAGGCATGACTGAATCCCCGTTGCTGCGCGTCGAAGACTTACACGTCACTTATCACACGCCCACCGGCCTGGTCGAGGCGGTCAAGGGTGTCAGCTTTGATCTCGGCCGCGAAAAACTCGGCATCGTCGGCGAATCCGGATCCGGCAAATCGCAAACCGGGCGCGCGATACTGGGGCTCACCGCGCCGGGTGGCGAAGTTCGCGCGAAGCGGCTCGAATTCGACGGCATCGACCTGTTGCACGCCGATCAGCGCACCCTGCGCCAGGTGCGCGGTGGCGGCATCTCGATGATCATGCAGGATCCGAAGTATTCGCTGAACCCGGTGATGACGGTCGGCCAGCAGATCGAGGAAGCCTTCCTGGTGCACAGCGACGACAGCAAACGCGAGGCGCGCGAGCGCACGCTTGCGATGTTGCGCGCGGTGCGCATCCGCGATCCCGAACGCGTCTACAAGGCGTATCCGCACGAAGTGTCGGGGGGCATGGGGCAGCGCATCATGATCGCCATGATGATGATCCCGGAACCCTCGATCATCATCGCCGACGAACCGACCTCGGCGCTCGATGTCACCGTGCAGTTGCAGGTGCTGGCGGTGCTCGACGACATGATCAGCGAGCGGGGCATGGGGCTGATTTTCATCAGCCACGACCTCAACCTGATCGCGTCGTTTTGCGACCGCATCCTGATCATGTACGGCGGCCAGGTGATGGAAGAGTGTCGCGCCGCGGAACTCAATCAGGCCAAACATCCGTATACGCGGGGCCTGCTCGGGTGTCTGCCGCGCCTTGATGGCTCGCAGAAAGAACTCGCGGTGTTGCGCCGTGATCCGGCCTGGCTGGAAACGCAGGGAGGTTCGCGGTGATCGATATTCGCGGGCTGGATGTGGTGTTCGGGCACGGCAAACACGCGTATCACGCGGTACGCGACGTCACGCTCGCGGTGGAGGCCGGGCAGTCCTACGGGCTGGTGGGCGAATCGGGTTCCGGCAAAACCACGGTGCTGCGGGCGCTGGGCGGGTTGCTGGATCGCGTGGCGACGGTGAGTGGCTCGATGACGGTCAATGGCGAACCCTTGCAGCAACAGCGCTCGAAAGCCTTTCGCCGGCGCGTGCAGATGGTGTTCCAGGATCCGTACGGATCGCTGCACCCGCGCCACACCGTGGATACTATTTTGAGCGAACCGGCGCGCGTACACGGCCTCGACCGGGTTGAGCAGCGCGTGGTCGAAGCGCTGGAAGAAGTGGGGCTGAATGCGTCGTTTCGCTTTCGTTATCCGCACCAGATTTCCGGTGGGCAACGCCAGCGCGTGTCGGTGGCGCGCGCCCTGATCACCGACCCCGACATCGTGCTGCTCGACGAACCGACCTCGGCGCTCGACGTCTCGGTGCAGGCCGAAGTGCTCAACCTGCTGATGCGCCTGAAGCGCGATCACGGCCTCACCTACGTGCTGGTCAGCCATAATCTCGCGGTCGTGGCGCACGTCTGCGAGACGCTCTCGGTGATGCAAAACGGCGCCATTGTCGAAACCATGAGCGTTAAGCAACTGCGCGAACACACTTCGACCATGCCGTATACGCAACAGTTGCTGACCGCAAGCCTCGGCTATGATCGCAGCGCCATCGACGCGTTCGAGGAGTTCGGACAGTAATGCTCGGCGTGCTCAGAACGGAGTGTGACTGATGGCCAGAATAGCGGTCGGCGGCATCCAGCACGAAACCAATGTGTTCGGGCCATACCCGGCCACCTTCGAGGTATTCGCCGCGCGCGACGAATGGCCCCCGCTCTGCCGCGGCGAGCGCATGCTCGACGAAGTCGACGGCATGAACCTGCCGATCACCGGGGCGATCGACCGCTTGCGCGCGCTCGGACACGAGATCGTGCCGATGTTGTGGTGCTCGGCAACGCCCTCCGCACAAGTCACCGAGGATGCCTTTGAGCGCATCAGCGCGATGTTCCTGGAAACGCTGCAGTCGACCCCGGTCGATGGCGTGTTCCTCGACCTGCACGGGGCGATGGTGTGCGCGCACGCGCCCGATGGCGACGGCGAACTGTTGCGGCGCATTCGCGCCAGCGTCGGTGCCGCGGTGCCGATTGCCGCGAGCCTCGACCTGCACGCCAACATCAGCGAGCAAATGGTGGCCGAGGCCAGCGTGCTGGAGTCATTTCGAAGTTACCCGCACGTCGACATGGCTGAAACCGGCGCGCGGGCTGCGGACTTGCTCGACCAGTTGCTGCGCCACCAACTGGCGCGTTTTCCGGCAAGCGCCACGCGGCGCACCGATTTCCTCATACCGCCGGTGTTCGGTTGCACGTTGGTCGATCCGGCGAAGGCCATTTATCAGCGCCTTGAAGAACTGGTGCGCGGTGATGTGGCCGGGGTGTCGCTGGCCTGTGGCTTTCCGCTGTCCGACGTGCCCGAAGCCGGGCCGGTGGTGGTTAGCTATGGATTCGACGATCTCGCGGTGCAACGCGCGGCCGACGAACTGCTCGCCGAAATCGAACGCCGTGAAGCCGAGTTCAAGGGGCGACTCTACTCGGTGAGCGAAGCCGTTAGCGAAGCCATGCGGCTGTCCGCGGGCGCCAGTGGGCCGGTAATCCTCGCGGACTCGCAGGATAATCCCGGCGGCGGTGGCTCCGGCGATACCACCGAGATCCTGCGCGAACTGGTGGCGCGGGATGCGCAGCATGCCGTGGTCGGCGTGCTCAACGATGCGGCCGCCGCGCAGGCCGCGCACCAGGCAGGAATCGGTGAATCGCTCAACATCAGTCTCGGCGGCAAATCGGGATTGCCCGGGAACTCGCCCTTCACCGCCGAATTCCGCGTGCTTGCGCTTGACGATGGCCGTTTCCGTGCGACCGGCCCGATGTTGCTTGATGCGGAGATGGATTTTGGGCCGATGGCCCTGCTCGAAGTGGGCGGGGTACGCGTTGTTGTCGGCTCGCGCGCGATTCAAACCATGGACCAGTCGATGTTTCGTCACCTCGGCGTCGAACCCTGCGAGCAGGGCATCATCGCGCTCAAGAGTAGCGTACACTTTCGCAATGACTTCCAGCATTTTGCGCTGGCGGTGTTGTCGGTGATTGCCCCCGGACCGGTGACGGTGAACCTGGCCGAGGTGCCGTTTAGCGATGCGCGGTTGCGGCGTCTCGCACAAAAAAACAATAAGATCGGCGCGCGAACATCGACCTGAGCCGTGATTTCAGCCTGAATTTAGGCCATCGGTAGCGGTCGGCTTGATTCGCTATCGCGAAAGGTGTTAACTAATCGTTATCGTAGGGAGGGCAAAAAAATGAAATTGGCTGAATTGATCAAAGGCAAGAAAAAAGAGATTCTCAAAATCGGGGTAGGTAGCACCATCGCCGAAGCGGCAGATACGATCGCCAGCAACAAGATTGGCGCAGTGCTGGTGGAAGGTGAGGGCGGCGCTATCGTGGGCATCCTGTCGGAGCGTGACATAGTGCGCGGCTTGAGTCAGCACGGCGCCGACCTGCACGATGTGCTGGTGTCGGAATTGATGACCGCCGAGCTGATCCGCTGTTCACCTTCTGACAGTGTCAACGAAGCCATGGCGATGATGACCGACCGCCGCATTCGCCACCTGCCGGTTTTTGAAGGCGAAGAGCTGGTGGGGCTGATCAGTATCGGCGACCTGGTCAAGTGCCGCATGATGGAAGTCCAGACCGAAGCCGAAGCCCTGCGCCAGTACATCCTGTCCTGAGCTTCTTGCAAGACCCACCATCGTCCAATCCCCGTCATTTCGATACGTCGGACCGGCGCAGGCGTGAATCTTCCCCAAATCCTCGTCATTCCCGCGCAGGCGGGAATCTTATGCCGGTGGCGTCATTACAAGATTCCTGCCTGCGCAGGAATGACGGTTAACGCAGGAATGAAGGGAAGCGCAAGTTTCCTGCTTGCGCGGGGACGACCGGGGTGATCAGGATGCGCGTCATGGCTACTCCCACCATTACCAGCGACGATGTCCGCGACTTCTTCGCCGCGGTGCTGGCGCAGGACGCACAGGCACTGCAACGCATCGAGCGAATCGACCGAGGACTCGAACTGCAGCCGCAGGGTTTCGTCTTTTCCCTGCCAGCCCTGCACCGCTTGCTCGACCCGCAACAAAGCCTCGAATACCGCGATTTCCGCAAGCTGTTGTACGCGTCCACGCTGAACCAGCAACTCGGCGCCTTCGACGCCGAGGTCACGCTGTTGCACACCACCGGTAAAGTAGATACCAGCCGCTATTGCCTGCGGCGCAGCCCCGGCCAGTAATTTCCCTTGCTATCAAAGGGATTATTGGTAATATCGTCGGACTGACGGGTGCCCCTCCGGGGATAATCGGGAAGTGTGGTAAGGGATTGATCTGTAAAGGTTTAACCGATTCCAACGCTGCCCCCGCATCGGTAACCAAGCGCCAAGGTTTGCACTGGCCACTGAATTGAAGCGGGTACTCCGCGCAGGTTCGGGAAGGCGCAAACCCGGGGATCGACAGCGATATTCGATCCTCCGCTTCGAGCCCGAAGACCGGCCCGCCACAAACTGACTAGCCTGCGCGGTGGGCGCACAGAGGACAAAACCTATGACAGTATCATCCGTTACATCAACCATCTCGTCACAGAGTTCAACCCGGCAAACGGTACAGGCAGCCTCTTCGACTTCGGTGCTCGCGCAAAGTCTGGCGGCGCTCGTTTTCGCTGCAGTCATCCTGTTTGCGGTCGGCTTCGCACCCATGGGTGCCGCGCACAATGCGGCTCACGACGTGCGCCATAGCCTGGCATTTCCCTGCCACTAGAAGTATCGACGCTACGCCAGTCGGGTTTATGACTGGAGTAATTGCCTGAGTTTGGCCTGAGTCCGGTCTGTCTCGGGCTGTTTCGGTCTTCAGGGACTTCTGCGATGATTTTCACTCGTATAATCTACAGCGCGATCCTGATCGGCATCGTCACCGGCACGGTGTTGACCTGTCTGCAGATCGTCAGCCTGAATCCCATCATCTTCGCTGCCGAGACTTACGAGCTTGAAGCAGGCGTTGATGACAGCGGAGCCGGGGATGATCATTCCACGCATACTCACGACCATGATCCCGATGCCCATGCCTGGGCACCTGCCGACGGTCTTGAACGAACGGCCTACAGCTTCCTGTCCAACATGCTCGCCAGCACCGGTTTCGCCGCGATCCTGCTGGCGTTGATGAGCCAGTTCTGGCTGGCGCGCGAGCGCAACATCAGCTGGCCGCAGGGCTTGCTGTGGGGGCTCGCCGGTTACCTCGCGTTGTTTGTTGCCCCGGCCATCGGCTTGCCGCCGGAAATTCCCGGCGTGGTGGCGGCGCCGGTAGAACATCGCCAGCTGTGGTGGATGCTGACCGCGGCCAGCGTGGCGATCGGGCTGGGCCTGTTTGCGTTCGCGGCGAACAAATTCAAGGCGCTCGGCCTGCTGTTGCTGGTGATTCCCTACCTGGTCGGCGCACCGCACATCGAGGGTCCGATGTTTCAACACCCCGAACCGGCGGCGGTGGCAGCGCTGACTTCACTGCACCAGCAGTTTTTCATGCTGAGCGCCATCACCAACCTGGTGTTCTGGCTGATGCTCGGCCTCGCCTGTCGGCTGGCGTTCAACCGCTGGTTCCGCACGATTCCATTGGCCGATGACTATGCCCGCGCCTGAATTTCCATTCTCGGCGGTCACCGGGCAGGCGCACTACAAACTCGCGCTGGTGCTGGCCACCATCAACCCGTCGATCGGTGGCGTGCTGGTCAGCGGCCCGCGCGGTACCGCGAAATCCACGCTGGCGCGCGGGCTGGCGCAGATCACCGCCGAGCACCGCAATTTCATCACCCTGCCCCTCGGCGCCTCCGAAGAAATGCTGGTCGGCACGCTCGATTTGCAAAAGGTGCTGGATCAACAGCAAGTCGAATTCCACCCCGGATTACTCGCCAAGGCCGACCAGGGCATCCTCTACGTCGACGAAGTCAACCTGCTCGCCGACAACCTGGTGGACCTGTTGCTCGATGTCAGTGCCAGCGGCGTCAATCGCGTAGAGCGCGATGGCATCAGCCACAGCCACGAAGCCCGTTTCATCCTGCTCGGCACGATGAACCCCGACGAGGGTGAATTGCGCCCGCAGCTGCTCGATCGCTTTGGTCTGCTGGTTGAAATCGATTCCATTTACAGCGCTGAAGACCGCGTGGCCATCGTCGAACGCCGCGAGGCCTTCGATCGCGAGCCGGCCGCGTTTGTCGAGCAACAGGCGCAGCACCAGCAACAATTGCGTGAACGCATCGAACGCGCCAGCGCGGTGCTTGACCAGGTGCAAAGCAGCGACGAGTTGCGCCTGGAGATTGCCAATCGCTGCATCGCCGCCGGGGTCGACGGCATGCGCGCCGACATCGTCTGGCATCGCGCCGCACTCGCGCACGCCGCCTGGCAGGGCAAGCAGGCGCTCGACGTCGACGACCTGAATGCGGTCGAAGAGCTGGTCATCGGTCATCGCCGCAAGGACGACACCCCCGGCAGCCAGTCACCGCCGGGTGCGGGCCGCGACCCGCAACAGGACACGCCGCCACAAACTTCCGAATCGAGCGCCAGTGGTGACTGGGGCCGGATGGAGCCGGTACAGCAGGCCACCGCGCCGACGTCGCCATTCACGGCGCCACAGATCAAGGCGGTTGGCGGCGATACCGGGCGCATCGATGCATTTGCCAGAGGGTTGGGCGAATCCGCGCGCGGCAGCGGGCGCGGGCGCAAGTTTGGCCGCCAGGTGGACTGGTTTCAAACCCTGGTCAGCAATCGTGCCGTCCTGGCCGCTACTCCACCTGGTGCGCCGGCGTCAACCGACGGGTCAGCCACGACTGCACCTGGTGTTGCTGGATACCTCGGCTTCGACCCTGAAGAACAACCGCTTCGCCGACGCCAAGGCGGTCATCCTGAAAATAGCCGAGCAGGCTTACCTCGCGCGCGAACAACTGACCATCATCGGCTTCGGTAACCAGCGCGTGGAAACCCTGCTGCCGCGCAAGCGTGCGCCGCGGGCGTTGTGCAAGTTGCTCGACGGTATCGAGGCGGGCGGTGGCACCCCGCTGCTCGAAGTGATCACGCAGGCGGCGCGCTATCGCGATAACCTGCAGCGCCAGCAACCCGGGTTGCGCATCGACAATTACCTGGTCACCGACGGCAAGTCCGCTATCGCGCTGGAGCAGCTGGCGCCCATCGGCCAGACCATCTTGATCGACATCGAGGATTCGCGCGTCAAGCGCGGCCGCGGTGTCGACATCGCGCGCGCACTGGATGCGCTCTATTGCCCGCTACCGCCTTCCCCGTTGACAAGCTGATTCGCCATGACCGATCCCGACAGGCACAAGACCCGCATGGCCAAGAAGAAGGCCATCGTCGATGCGCGCATCGCCAAGGCCCAGCGAAGAGCGCGGCGTGCTGATCCTGCTGAAAGGCGCCGGCAAGGGCAAGAGCAGCTCCGCCTTCGGCACGCTGGCGCGCTCCGCCGGGCACGGTCAGCGCTGCGCGCGTGATCCAGTTCATCAAGGGGCGCATGCAAACCGGCGAATACAGGTTCTTCAAGGATCATCCGACTGATCGACTGGCACGTCATGGGGCACGGCTTTACCTGGGAAACGCAGGATCGCGAGCAGGATATCGCCGCCGCGCAAAAAGCCTGGGCGAGCGCCGCCAAAGCGATGCTCGCCGACGACAGCTACCGCATGCTCGTGTTCGACGAGATGAGCTACATGTTCAAGTACGGTTACCTCGAAGTCGAGCCGGTCGTCGAGGCGTTGCGGAACCGCCCGAAGATGCAAAACGTGATGATCACCGGGCGCAGCATGGCGCGCGAACTGAAAGACATCGCCGACACCATCTCCGTGGTCCAGGACGAACAGCCACGCCTTTCGCCTCGGTGTCAAGGCGCAGCCGGGCATCGAGTTCTGATGAACACGCTGACAGACGGGCTAGCTGTCCCGCACTGTTTCTGAGCGCGCCCGCCTCCGGGCCAGGGCAAGACCACGATCTCGCCGCGATCGCGCGGCTGTTGCGGCGCCAGGGCAAGGTGGTGCGCGTGTTCAAGACCGGCCCCGACTACCTCGATCCGCAAATCCTCGAGCAGGCCTCGGGCCAACCGGTGCAGCAGATCGATCTGTGGATGGCCGGCGAAGACTGGTGCCAGCACCAGTTCTACCAGGCCGCCAGGTCGCCGACCTGATCCTGATCGAAGGCGCGATGGGCATGTTCGACGGCGAGCCGTCGAGCGCCGACCTCGCCGCGCGCTTCGGCGTGCCGGTGGTCGTCGTGATGGACGTCAAGGGCATGGCGCAAACCGCGGCGGCGATCGTCAACGGGCTTGCCGAGTTTCGCGACGACGTCGACGTGGTCGGCATTGATCGCCAACAAGTGCGGCACCGAGCGCCACCGCCAGCTGATCGAGGACGCGCTGCCGCGTCGATTCCATTGCTGGCGAGCCTCGCGCGTTCCGAAGAGATCGCGTTGCCCGAACGCCACCTCGGCCTGGTGCAGGCGGCCGAAGTGGCCGACGAACTCGAACTGCGTTTCGAGGCGGGCGCGGACTGGCTGGAGCAAGGCCGGCGTGGCGAATATCCTCGCAGCATTTCAAGCCGGTCGAATTTGCCGCTGTCACCTGCCCGAGCCGCCGCCGTCGCGATTGCGCGGGCCAGCGCGTCGGTGTGGCGCGCGATGCCGCATTCAGTTTCATCTACGAATCCAACCTGCAGTTGCTGCGCGACCTCGGCGCCGAAGTCGAGTTCTTTTCGCCGCTCGACGACGCGAGCTTGCCCGAGGTCGATTCGCTCTGGTTTCCGGGCGGATACCCCGAACTGCACAGCGAAGCGGCTGGCCGCCAATCACGCCTTGCTCGCCGAGTCTACGCGAATTCCACGCCCGCCGCAAACCGATCCTGGCCGAGTGCGGTGGTTTGCTGTACTGCCTCGAAACCCTGACCGACCTCGACGGTGAAAAATTCCCGATGGCCGGCCTGACTGCCGGCCACGGCGCGATGCGCGGCAAGCGCGGCTGCCAGGGCATGCAAACCGTACCCCTGCCGGAAGGAGACGTCCGCGCGCACGCGCACCATCGCTCGCGCAGCGAACAAACGCCCGAGCCGATTGCCTTTGGTCGGCGCCAGCGCCACCCGGCGCCCGGCGAAGCGATTTACCGCGACGGCAATCTAACCGCCACCTACCTGCACCTGTTCTTTCCGTCCAACCCGACGGCCATCGCGCACTTGTTCAATCCGGCTGCCGGCAAGGGCAGCTCGAGGATGAAGTCGCGTGATGGATGCCAGCCTGGCGCTGATTCTCGGTCGGCTTTACGCTCGGGCTGGTGCACGCGCTCGACGCCGATCACATCATGGCGGTATCGGCGATGAGCAACGCGCGCCCCGGCAAGCGGCGCAGCCTACTGTTCTGCGCCAGCTGGGCGCTCGGCCATGCCGGTGTGCTGTTGGCAAGCGGACTGCTGTTGTTTGGTTTTGGCATCGGTCTTCCAGAGTCATTCGCGCAGCTGGCCGAATTGTTTGTCGGCGCATTCCTGATCGTCATGGGTCTCGTGTGCCTGTGGCGTTTCCGGCGGGAGCGCATCAGCCTCGCCGAGCATCGCCACGGCGAGATCGTGCATCGGCACTGGCAGGTCGAAGGCAGCGGACACGCCGGCGAAACCGAGGGTGATCGGCTGCAGCGGCACACGCCGGTGATGGTCGGCGTCATGCACGGCCTCGCGGGCAGCGCGCCCGCGTTGGCGTTGATCCCGGTGGTGGTGCACGGCGACCTGGTCACCGCGCTGTTCTACCTGCTGCTGTTTTCCTTCGGCGTGATGCTGGCGATGCTCGTTTTTGGTCTCGGCTTCGGCAGCCACCCAGCATTTCCTGCAGCAGCGCTACCTGTGGGTTTTCAATGGGTTCGAGGAACCTGGTCGCGACCGCGTCCATCCTGGTCGGGGGCTACTGGATCACGCAGGCGATTGTAGCGATGTGGCCCGAATCCGCCGAAGCAAAGCAGCCATTGCGCAGCGGCCTGACCACGGGCACCTGCGCCGCGGCCTGCTGCATGGCGGCGAGTGAGCTGTTGTTCAGCGGCGAGGCGCCGCAACGGGTCAGCGTGACCCTGCCGAAGGGCAAGGAAGTCTCCCTCGACATCCTATCCTGCGATCGCATCGCCGATGGCGCAAAGGCGGCGACCATCAAGGATGCCGGTGACGATCCCGACGTGACCCACGGCGCCACAGTCTTCGTCGAATTGCTCAGAGTAAACGAACCCGGAACCCGCTTCCGCGCGGGGCCTGGTGTCGGCACCGTGACACGCGCCGGGCTCGCGCTCGCGGTGGGCGAACCCGCCATCAACGAAGTGCCGCGGCGCATGATGGCCGAGCACCTCGCGTGCCAGGCGCAACGCTTCGGCTACGCGGGCGGTTTCGAAGTCGCCG
>CAWIHJ010000118.1:0-19463 GCA_963835795.1 uncultured Gammaproteobacteria bacterium | reverse complement strand
GCTGCTCATCAGTTACGGTGGAACCTCCATGGTCACCTTGATGATGGGATTTGGATTAATCATGTCGATACGTTCGGCGAAACGATTTCTGGTGTGATGAAAATACTAATTACTATCCTTGGGTTTATGCTGTCATCGGCTGCGTCGGCGCTTGAAATCACTGCGGGTGACTACCAGGGGCGCGAAGATGTGGCGGCCTTTGTGCAGCGCGTGGCGGCGAGTAGCGACTATAGCGAACAGGAACTGGTGAACCTGTTTGCCCAGGTCGAGAAACAGGAACACCTGTTTGCCAGGCTGGATCGTCCCGCTGAAAAAGAGCTGCAGTGGTACCAGTATCGACGCATTTTCATCAAGGAGCAGCGCATCAGCAAGGGTGTCGAGTTCTGGCGCGAGCATCAAAAACTGCTGGCCGAGGTGAGTGACAAGATGGAGGTTCCCGAAGAGATTATCGTAGCGATCATCGGCGTCGAGACCTTTTACGGAATTTACAAGGGTAAGGATCCAGTGTTTGACAGCCTGGTGACGCTGGCCTTCGATTACCCGCGTCGCGCCAAATTCTTCACCACCGAGCTGGAGCAATTCCTGCTGCTGGTCAAGGAGCAGGGTTTTGACGCGCGCTCGCTGCGCGGATCCTATGCGGGCGCCATGGGTATGCCGCAGTTTATTGCGTCGAGCTATCGCAGTTACGCCATCGATTTCGATGGTGATGGACAGGTTAACCTGTTCGACAGCATGGCCGATATCACCGGTAGCGTGGCCAACTATTTCGTCAGGCATGGCTGGCAACGCGGTGGACGCGTGGCAAGGCCGCTGGTAGCCATCACCAACAACACCGTCGACCAGCTGAAACCCGGCGTTAAACCGAATTACAAATGGCAGGATTTGAAGCAAAGCGGGCTCGAGTCGCGCTTCAATATCGATCCGGAAACACCGGTTGCGCTGGTTGCGCTGCAGCAGAAAAGTCACGCTGAATACTGGGCCGGGTTCAAGAATTTCTATGTCATCACGCGTTACAACCACAGCGAACTCTACGCCATGGCGGTGTATCAGCTGGCCAAGCTGATTCGGCACGAATTTAAAAAATCACCATGAGTCGACTGCCAACCGTTTTACTGTTGTCGATGGTGCTCGGCGGCTGTACCTTCGGAGTGCCGATCGGCGATCGGGGCAATCATCCAATTGACTACGGGGTAGCGGAAACAATCCCATCGAAGCGTGGAAACCCATCGTCCTATGTGGTCTTCGGTAAACGCTATTACGTGCTCGACAGCTCCGAGGGTTTTGTGCAGCGCGGCATTGCCTCCTGGTACGGAACCAAGTTCCACGGCAGAACGACGTCCAGTGGAGAAATCTATAATATGCACGCGATGACCGCGGCGCACAAAACCTTGCCGATTCCGGTCTATGTCCATGTCCACAATCTGGATAACGGGCGTTCAACGATCGTCAAGGTCAACGATCGTGGGCCATTCATCGCTGGACGGATTATCGATTTATCCTATGCCGCGGCTAAAAAGCTGGGCGTAGACGGTCCCGGTACCGCCAATGTCGAAATCCGTGTGATCGAAAAGGGTGAAAGCAAGCCGACCAGCGTGGTGCGCAGCGTTCCATTGAAGCCTGACATCGAGGACGAACTGTCCCTGTTTATCCAGATGGGCTCTTTCGCCAACCAGTTGAATGCCAATAACCTGGTGGAGGATTTGCTTGCGTCCAATGAAAAGGCTGTAAAAATCTCCGAGCTGCAAACTGACGGTGGATTATTGTACCGGGTTCGCGTCGGGCCATTGATTGATATCGACGAGGCCAATGCCATTCTCTCGCGTCTGCGCAGCAAGGGTTTCCTGACTGCGCATATCGTGGTCGAAGACGATGCCGAATAAACCTTGTGAGCACATGCCGTGATCGCTACAATCGCGTCTCTAGTGAAATTCCCTTTCCGAAAAGTCCCTATGAAACTCGTCTCGCTATTGTCTAGCCTGCTGGTCCTGCTGATGCCAGTGACTCTATTGGCGGCAGCAAAACCCATCCCCAACCCCCCGTCGCTCGATGCCAGTAGCTATTACCTGGTCGATTTCGAATCCGGCCGGGTGCTCGCCGAGAAAAATCCGGATGAGCAAGTGGAACCTGCCAGCATTACCAAGCTGATGACCGCCTACCTGGTGGACAAGGCGATCGCCGAGGGTGACCTGACGCTGGAAGAGATGGTGACCATCAGCGAGAAGGCCTGGCGCATGAAAGGCTCCAAGATGTTCGTCGAAGTCGGCAAGCAGGTCTCCGTCGATGAATTGCTCAAGGGCCTGATCATTCAGTCCGGAAACGATGCAAGCGTGGCGCTGGCCGAACACGTAGCCGGTTCCGAGTCGGCTTTTGCAGGCTATATGAACCACCAGGCAAAGCTGCTGGGAATGAACAATACCAACTACGTCAACGCAACCGGTTGGCCCGACGAAAATCACTACAGCAGTGCGCGCGATATCGCGATACTGACGCGCACCATCATCGCCGAGTTTCCGCAATCCTATCGTCTGTACAAAGAGCGCGAATACACCTTCAACAAGATTCGCCAGTTCAACCGCAATCGCTTGCTGTGGCGTGACGACTCGGTCGATGGCGTAAAAACCGGGCACACCGAAGCGGCCGGCTATTGCCTGGTGGCATCTGCAGAGCGCGACGAGATGCGCCTGATCTCGGTGGTGCTCGGCGCCGGCTCCGACAAGGCGCGCACGCAAAGCAGTCAATCGCTGCTGAACTACGGTTTCCGCTACTTCGAGACGCATACGGTCTACAGTGCCGATGAAGTACTCAAGACGGCCCGCATCTGGTATGGCGACCAGGAACAGGTCAGCCTGGGTGTGGGCCGCGATATTTACATCACCATCCCGCGCGGACGCTATCGCGACCTGGTTGCAGCGATGGAAGTGGATCGGGAAATTTCAGCACCGGTTGAGCTCGGACAGACGCTGGGACGGGTGAGCATCAAGCTTGATGATGAAGAGATTTTGAATGAACCCATCGTGGCGATGCAGCCGGTTAAAGAAGGCAGCCTGATCGATCGGGCACTGGATAGCATCAAACTGATGTTCCAGTGATGGCTGAGCTTTCGGAATCCAGCGAATCCGCTTTGGCGCTGATCGATTATCCGAGCCAGTTTCCGCTCAAGGTTTTTGGCAGACCATCCGCCGACTTTGAAACCACAGTAGTCAACCTGGTGCGCGCGCGCGTGCCCCAGGCCGAGCACATCGACATCAGACGGCGCAGCAGCAAGGGTGGCAAGTACCTGGCCCTGACGCTGACCTTTACTGTCCACACCCAGCAGCAGCTGGAAGATATCTATCGCGATTTGCATGCCTGCGAGCAAGTCATGATGTCACTCTAGGGCACCTCTAAAAATGCGCTTATTACCCTCAAGGGGCACAATGTCCGTGATTGCCGCGTCAGCTCCGTGCTGGTACGCCAGCCCGGCGGTAGGCCGCCCCGACAATCCTCATGTACTCCATGTACACTGCGGTTCTCCGCGCGGTGCTTCCGGGACGCCGGACCGCTTGCACTCACGAAAAAATCACTATTTCTAGAAGTGCCCTATAGATCGTAAGCCGACTGCAGGGAATTACAATGCAATCGAATCACATCGAAGTCGTTCGCCTCGGTATCACCGATTATGGTGACAGCTGGACTGCAATGAAGCAGTTTACCCATCAACGCGATTCGCAAACCACCGATCAGTTGTGGATAACTGAACATCCGCCGGTCTACACCCAGGGTTTGAACGGTCGCGCCGAACACATTCTCGATGCGGGAGATATTCCGGTCGTGCAGGTCGATCGCGGTGGGCAGGTAACCTATCACGGACCGGGCCAACTGGTGATTTACTGCCTGCTGGATCTGAATCGACTGGGAATCGGAGTCAAGGCGCTGGTCGCGCGGATTGAAACGTCGGTGATTGATTTGCTGGCGGGCTACCAGATTAGCGCCCATACTCGCGCGGGTGCGCCCGGGGTCTACGTCGAGCAGGCAAAGATTGCGGCGCTTGGTTTGCGCATTCGAAAAGGATGTTGTTATCATGGCCTGAGTCTGAATGTCGATATGCAACTGGAGCCGTTTAGCCGCATCGATCCCTGCGGCTACCGCGGCCTTGCAGTGACCCAGTTACGCGACCTTGGAATTCACGCCGGTATCGAGCAGGTAGCCGACAAATTATCCGACATAATCGTAGGGAATCTCAGTGAAAAAGAACCAGGTAGTTCAGGGCGTTAAACTCAAGGGCGCCGACAAGGTCGCGCGTATCCCGATCAAGGTCGTGCCATCGACCTCGATAAAGCGCAAGCCGGCGTGGATTCGCGCCAAGGCGCCAACCGGTAATCGCGTCAAGGAATTGAAGGCGCGTTTGCGCGAAAACAACCTGTATACCGTCTGCGAGGAAGCATCCTGCCCGAATCTTGGCGAATGCTTTTCCAAGGGCACGGCAACCTTCATGATCATGGGCGATATCTGCACGCGGCGTTGCCCGTTTTGCGATGTCGGCCACGGCCGCCCGAATGCGCTGGATAGCACCGAACCCGCCAACCTGGCGCGCACCATCCAGGCGATGGGCCTGCGCTACGTGGTGATCACTTCGGTCGATCGTGACGATTTGCGCGACGGCGGCTCGGGCCACTTTGTCGAGTGTATCCGCGAGACGCGCAAGCTCAACCCGGAGATCAAGATCGAGATACTGACACCGGATTTCCGCGGGCGCATGGATGTCGCGCTCGAAATCATCACCCAGGCGCCACCCGACGTGTTCAACCACAATCTTGAATCGGTGCCATCGCTATACAGGAAGATTCGTCCCGGTTCCGATTACCAGTGGTCACTCGACCTGTTAAAAGCGTTCAAGGTGATGCATCCGCAGGTGCCCACCAAGTCTGGCCTGATGCTCGGCCTCGGTGAAGAAATCGACGAGGTCAAACAGGTGTTACGCGACATGCGCGCGCACGACGTCAATATGCTGACCCTGGGGCAGTACCTGCAACCGAGTCTCGATCACCTCGCGGTCGAGCGTTTCGTCACGCCCGACGAATTCGACGAGCTTGGCGCCTACGCCGAATCCATCGGTTTCGACCAGGTCGCCAGCGGTCCGATGGTGCGTTCTTCGTATCACGCCGACCTGCAGGCCGAGTCCGTCCTCAACGCCTGAACACGGCTGCTGACGAGGAGAATAAACTCCACTTCGAAGGGGACAGTTCTAAAAAACTGTCCCCGAGGGTTCTATCGGCGAGTATTCCAGGCAAGTTGTTACTAATCGTAGATGGAAGCGATAGGTTCGCGCTTGTGCGCGGTGCTGATGAAGATGTGGATCAGGCGTGCGGCGGCGTCGGCGTCGATCTCGCGCCCTTCGAGGAAGTCGTCGATCTGGTCGTAGGTTAATCCGAGCGCCGCTTCGTCGGCCTTTGACGGCGCCAGGGTTTCGAGGTCGGCGGTGGGTGTCTTGGTGATGATTTTTTCGGGCGCACCGAGATGTGCGGCAAGCTGGCGCACCTGGCGCTTGTTGAGCCCGAACAGCGGTACCAGGTCGCAGGCGCCGTCACCGTACTTGGTGTAAAAGCCAGTGACGTTTTCGGCCGAATGGTCGGTGCCGAGCACCAGCCCGCCGAGCAGACCGGCAACCTCGTACTGCGCTACCATGCGCACCCGCGCCTTGACATTGCCTTTGGCAAAATCCTGCCGGCTGTCGTCCACTTGACCGAGTCCCTCGGACTCAAGCGCCTGCATCACCGACTGGTGAATCGCATCGCTGCCGGGTTGCACGTTGATTGCCAGGCTGTGGCTGGGTTGAATGAAGTCGATGGATGCTTGCGCGTCGGCTTCGTCGGCCTGGGTTGCATAGGGCAGGCGCACGGCAATGAAACGATAGTCGCCGGCATATTGATTCAATTCCTCGACCGCCAGTTGGGCGAGCTTGCCGCAGGTACAGGAATCGATACCGCCACTGATGCCCAGCACCAGCGATTTCTGTCCACTGAGTTCAAGCTGGCGCTTGATGAAATCCACGCGACGGCGAATCTCGAAATCTACATCGATTTCGGCTAGTACCCGCATTTCAGCAATGATATCGGTCTGGTTCATAGCAGCAGTTTTTTAAAATGGTAAGGGGAAGCGGCGATACACCGACTGAATTTCCTTGAGGACTTCCGCCTCGAGCTCGAGCTCGCTGGCGGCGATATTGTTGGCCAGTTGCGCGACGCTGGTTGCGCCGATGATACTCGAAGTAACGAACGGGCGCTGATTGCAAAACGCAATCGCCATCTGTGCCGGATCGAGACCATGCTTGCTGGCGATCGCGAGGTAGGCATCGACCACCGGCCAGATGTCGTCGTTTACGCGACCGAACAGCGTGGGATTGATGGTCAACCGTGAACCTTCGGGCCGCGCGCCGCCGCTGTACTTGCCCGTCAGCAACCCGCCGGCGAGCGGGGAATAGGGTAGCAGGCCGACCTTTTCATGATGCGACAGCTCGGCCATGTCGAGATCGTGCATGCGGTACAGCAGGCTGTATTCATTTTGTAACGAGACTATCCGGGGAAAATTATTCTCGGCAGCGATGCGCAGAAACTGCGAGCTACCCCAGCAGGATTCGTTGGACAGGCCGATGCTGCGAATCTTGCCCTCGGCCACCAGCTCGCCGAGGTATTCCAGCACCGAGTGCATGTGATCCAGGGTTTGTTGGGTATCCTGTTTGCTGGCATCGAAGTCCCAGTTGTTGCGGAAGTGATAGGTACCACGGTTAGGCCAGTGCAACTGGTACAGGTCGATGGTTTCGGTTTGCAGACGACGCAGGCTGCCCTCGAGGGCGAGGCGAATTTTCTCCGGGCTGATGTCAGCACCGTCGTGGAGATACTCGTGCCCCTCGCCTGCGACCTTGCTGGCGAGGATCACTTCGTCGCGCCGACCGCTCGCCCTGATCCAGCTACCGATGATTTCCTCGGTGCGACCGACGCTGTCGGCGGACATCGGGTTGGAGGGATAGAGTTCAGCGGTGTCGATGAAATTGACGCCGTGATCCAGCGCAAAATCGATTTGCGCATGACCCTCGGCTTCGCTGTTCTGCGTGCCCCAGGTCATCGAGCCGAGGCAAATTTCGCTCACCTCGATGCCACTGTTCCCCAGTTCTCTGTATTGCATGGTCCAGGCTACTACCTAAGTATCAAAGGTCTTGGATATTAACAGTGCGAAGGCGACCACAGCAACCGCAACGCGCCAACAATGGCGTTAACGCGCAATGCCGATCGGCACCCGGTTGCAGATGCGTTCGTGAAAATAGTACAACAGGGTTTTGGTCAGCACTTCGGTGAGCCCAATGGCCATCGCGGTGCTGACATTGCGGGTGAAAAACCACGAAATCATGATGGTATCGAGCGAGCCGGTAACGCGCCAGGAGAGTGCCCTGGCCAGGCTGCGCAGCGGTCTGTCGCGTTGTCGCGAGTTCTCGATATGGCGTTTTTCGTCGATCAGTGTTTCAGCGATCAACCTGTTGCAATCCTCGTGGCAACTTCGAGCCGGTTCGGGAATATTGGCCTTATGCAGTGGGCCTTTTCATAGAGGATTCAGAGATGCAGTCCGCACTCGCGGGTCAGGCCGAAAAAACGCGATTGCTCTTCGCTCATGCCAGGTTCCAGCGGGCGGCTGGTATGTCGGTCACCGACCGACTGAAACCCATGTTCCCACAACGGGTGGTAGGGCAGGTCGATCAGGATGCTTTGCCGTAGTTGAGGTCGAGGATACGTTGGGTATCGTCTTCCAGTTGCTTAAGCCCGAGTCTCTTGTACGCCTTGAGCTGCAACTCGAGGGTGGACTTGATGACCACGGTGCCCTGGTAGTTTTGCAGGATAAAACGGGTTCGGCCGGCGACTGCAACCCAGGCTTCGCGCGAGGCATAGTAATTCGCCACTTTGAAATCGGCTCGCGCCAACTCGTTGCGCAGATAAATCATGCGTTTGCGCGCGTCGGTCGCGTACTCGCTGCTGGGGAATCGCTGCAGCATCAGTTTGAAATCGTTATAGGCCCGCAATAGCAGGTTGCGGTCGAACTCCGACAGATCGCGCCCCGATATGACGTCGAGGACGTTGCCACCGCGTTCGAAATTCACCAGTCCCTTGAGATAGAAGGCGTAGTCGACGGCGGGATGACGCGGGTGCAGCTTGATGAATCGGTCGATCGCGGTGATTGCGGAATCCGGTTCGTCAAATTTGAAGTAGGCGTAGGCAACGTCGATTTGAGCCTGCATGGCATATTTGCCAAACGGGAAGCGCGACTCAAGGGTTTCATAGTATTCGATCGCGGTGAGATAGTTGCCCCTATCCATTTCAGATCGCGCTTCGAGGTAAAATTTCTCAACGCTCCAGTCGGCAGTTGGATCTATTTCATTCGCGGGGCCGCAAGCGACCAGGCTGGTTAACGCGCAGAGCACGAGGCAAATAGTGGTGAGTGAACGCATTGTTAGTAAAAGCTTGATTGGGGCCGGATAACTTGCCGTGCAACAGAACAAGCAGTATAACCAGCGCATGAAATTAATTCAGCAAAGTTTCCAGATTGAGAAAAACCAGGCTGGAAATCGGCTCGACCATACCCTGCATCAATTGCTACCCGATTATTCCCGCAGCCGCATCCAGCAGTGGATCCAGCAGGGCTTCGTTTGCCTGAATCAGCAGCCGTGCAAGCCGCGACAGAAAGTCTACGGCGGTGACAGGGTCGAGCTCGACGTCCCGGAACAGATCGCTATTTCAGACCAGCCGCAAGCCATCGACTTCGATATTCTCTACCAGGACGAGGATATTTTCGTGGTCAATAAACCAGCCAACCTGGTGGTACATCCAGCCGCCGGAAACTGGGATGGCACCCTGGTCAACGGCCTGCTGGCTCGGGATCCGCGTCTGCAGCAATTAGCGCGCGCTGGCATCGTACACCGGCTCGACAAGGACACCACCGGGGTGATGGTGGTGGCGCGTAATTTGACGGCGCACAACTGGCTGGTCGAACTGCTGCAGGCGCGGCAGGTGAAGCGCGAATACATTGCCATCGTGCGCGGCGTGGTGACGGCCGGTCGAAGCATCGAGACCGGTATCGGACGCCATCCGCAAAATCGCAAGAAGATGGCGGTAGTCGACGCCGGCAAGACGGCCATCACGCATTTCCAGGTAGCGCGCAAGTTTGCCCATCACAGCCTGATCAAACTGCAACTCGAAACCGGGCGAACCCACCAGATACGGGTGCACATGGCGCATTTGCAATATCCGTTGGTCGGTGACAGCGTCTACGGTGGGCGCGCTCATTTGCCCGCCGGGATAGACACCGCGCTGATGAAAATAATCCAGGATTTTCGCCGCCAGGCGCTGCACGCCGAACGGCTCAGCTTTGAACACCCCAGGAGCCGCGAAATGATGAGCTTCCACGCACCGCCGCCGGCCGATTTCACTGCCTTGCTCGAAGCTTTGATTGAATATGATTGAAACCATAAAACCGGACTGGTCGGCGCCTGCGCAGGTCCAGGCCTGTTGTACGACCCGGCGCGGTGGCGTCAGCCAGGCGCCGTTTGCGAGCCTGAATCTCGGCTTGCACGTGGGCGATCGCGAAGCCGATGTCGAGCAAAATCGCAAGCGCCTGGTGGATGACCTGGCGCTGCCCGCTGAACCCTGCTGGATCAATCAGACCCACAGCGTCGATGTGGTCACGCTGGAAAGTGATAGCGGTCGAAATGCCGATGCTGCCATCACTCGCCAGCCCGGCTGCATAGCCGTGGTGATGACCGCGGATTGCCTGCCCATCCTGCTGTGCAATCGAGCCGGTACCGAAGTGGCTGCCGTTCATGCCGGCTGGCGAGGTTTGCAGGCTGGCGTAATCCAGTCCACGCTGGCGGCCATGTCATCACCGTCTACCCAGCTATTGGCGTGGATTGGCCCTGGCATTACCCAGCCTAATTTCGAGGTTGGTGACGAAGTCTATGCCGCTTTTGTCGATGCGGATTCCGCGGCGGCCGGTAATTTCAGTGCCAATCGACCCGGGCACTGGCTGTGTGACCTGCCCGGTCTTGCCGAACGGGTGTTGCGCAATGCAGGCGTTAGTGAAGTAATGGCTGCGCCGAATTGCAGTTATCGCGACGCTGAGCTGTTCTATTCCTATCGGCGCGAAGCGACCTGCGGGCGCATGGCGAGCTTGATCTGGATCAAATAATAACCTGTCTCCGGCTTGAAATAGCGCGAGTCAGACCAACATATCTCTTTAATTTTTAATGTTATGAGGATCGTGTCCATGCGTATGGATCGTTTGACCAGTAAATTCCAGGAAGCCCTGTCGGATGCGCAATCGCTCGCGGTAGGCCGGGACCACCAGTTTATTGAACCCGTACACCTGATGGTCGCCTTGCTCGATCAGCAGGGGGGATCAGTGCGGCCGCTGTTTACCCATGCCGGGGTCAATATCAACCGGCTGCGTTCGCAGCTTAGCGAGCAACTCGACAAGCTGCCCAGCGTCGAGGGTACTGCCGGTGAATTGCACATTTCCAATGCACTCGGCAAATTGCTCAATGTAACCGACAAACTTGCGCAGGAGCGCAAGGACCAGTTCATCTCCAGCGAACTGTTTGTGCTGGCGGTGTTAAAGGAAAAGGGAGCGCTTGCCGATGCGTTAACAGCTGCGGGCGCCAATCCACAGAATATCAATGACGCGGTCGATTCGGTTCGCGGTGGCCAGGCGGTGAACGACGCCGGCGCCGAGGATCAGCGCATGGCGCTGGAGAAGTACACCGTCGACCTGACCGAGCGCGCCGAGCTGGGCAAGCTTGACCCGGTGATCGGGCGCGACGAAGAGATTCGCCGCGCGATCCAGGTATTGGGGCGGCGCACCAAGAACAACCCGGTGCTGATCGGTGAACCCGGGGTCGGCAAGACCGCGATCGTCGAGGGTCTGGCGCAGCGCATCATCAATGGCGAAGTGCCCGACGGGCTGAAAAATAAGCGAGTGTTGTCACTGGACATGGGTGCGTTGATTGCCGGCGCCAAGTTTCGCGGGGAATTCGAAGAGCGCTTGAAAGCGGTGTTGCACGATCTCGGCAAACAGGAAGGCCAGATCATCCTGTTTATCGATGAACTGCACACCATGGTCGGCGCTGGTAAAGCCGAGGGTGCGATGGATGCGGGCAACATGTTGAAGCCCGCATTGTCGCGCGGCGAGTTGCATTGCATCGGCGCAACCACGCTCGACGAGTATCGTCAGTACATCGAAAAGGATGCCGCGCTCGAGCGCCGCTTCCAGAAAGTGCTGGTACAGGAACCCAGCGTCGAAGACACCATCGCGATTTTGCGCGGCCTGAAAGAACGTTACGAAGTACACCACGGGGTTGATATCACCGATCCGGCGATTGTGGCCGCGGCGACCCTGTCGTATCGCTACATTGCCGATCGACAATTGCCCGACAAGGCCATCGACCTGATCGATGAATCGGCCAGCCGTATCCGCATGCAGATCGATTCCAAGCCGGAAGACATGGATCGCCTCGAGCGTCGCCTGATCCAGCTCAAAATCGAGCAGGAAGCCATGAAAAAGGAAAGCGATGCGGCGAGTAAGAAACGCTTGCAAACGCTGGTCGAGGAGATCGGTAAACTTGAGCGCGAGTACTCCGACCTCGAAGAAATCTGGAAGGCTGAAAAAGCGGCGTTACAGGGCACTACCCACATCAAGGAAGAACTGGAGCGCCTGCGGCTCGAGTTCGAAACCGCGCAGCGCGCCGGTGATCTGGCGCGCATGTCGGAATTGCAGTATGGCCGTATCCCTGAGCTTGAAAAGCAACTGGAACTGGCGGCAGCGTCGAGGGCGAGATGAAACTTCTGATCAACAAGGTCGGTGAAGAAGAGATCGCTTCGGTGGTATCGCGTTGGACCGGAATTCCGGTTTCCAAGATGCTCGAATCGGAACGTGAGAAACTGCTGGACATGGAAACCAGGCTGGGCGAACGCGTGGTCGGCCAGGGCGAAGCCGTGAAAGCCGTTTCCGACGCCATTCGCCGTTCGCGGGCCGGCTTGTCGGACCCTGGCCGTCCCAATGGATCTTTCCTGTTTCTCGGCCCGACCGGGCGTCGGCAAGACCGAATTGACCAAGGCGCTGACGCATTTTCTATTCGATTCCGAAGACGCGATGATTCGCATCGACATGTCGGAATTCATGGAGAAACACAGTGTCGCCAGGCTGGTTGGAGCGCCACCGGGATACGTCGGTTACGAACAGGGTGGTTACCTCACCGAAGCCGTGCGGCGCCGGCCTTACTCGGTTATCTTGCTGGATGAAATCGAAAAGGCGCACACGGATGTGTTCAATATCCTGTTGCAGGTGCTCGACGATGGCCGTTTGACCGATGGCCAGGGACGCACCGTGGATTTTCGCAACTGCGTTATCGTGATGACCTCGAACCTCGGTTCAACCGAGATCCAGGCCATGGCAGGTGACCAGAATTATGACGAGATCAAGCAGCGCGGTGATGGAGCAGGTGACGCGTCACTTCCGGCCCGAGTTTATCAACCGCATCGATGAAACCGTGGTGTTCCATCCGTTGACCCAGCAGCAGATTCGCGCGATTGCGCAAATTCAGTTGCAGGGATTGAGCGCGCGCTTGAAGGACCGCGATATGGCCATCTCGTTTAGTGACGCGGCGATGGACAGTCTCGGCGAACTTGGATTCGACCCGGTTTACGGTGCGCGACCATTGAAGCGAGAGATTCAGCAGGCCATCGAAAACCCGATTGCAATGTCTATTTTGTCGGGTGAATTTGAGCCGGGAGACCGCATCGCGGTCGACGTGGATGACGCAAGTCACTTCAATTTCGCCAAACAACGTCTGCATTGAGACCTGGTAAGCAATAAATAGGCCATGGACTGGCCTATTTTGTGCGAATTGCCGCTATAATTGTCTGACGAATCAGATAGTTTTCCCGCGGATGCAAATTTAATACAAAAAAATGGCGGTACTCGGCTCACTATTTTTCAAGCGGACCTTAAAACAGTTCCTCGAATGCGAGGACCTGGAAAGTTCCCGGGGTGTCTCTTTGATTGAAAAATTGCGCCAGTCGTCCGCTGAATCCCTGCCGCAATTGCTCGAAGCCATTCCGCTAGTCGACGGGCAGCATCGTGTTATTCTCTCCGATATCTGCCTGGAGCACGTAGGCAGCTCCAACGAAGACCTGTTTCTTAAAGGACTCGATAGCGACGCCACTGAAATTCGTGCTGCCACGGCTTCGCTGTTGTCGAAGAGTGCGCGCATCAATCCCACCCGGCTGCTGAAAAAGCTGCACGAGCCAAATGCACCCACCAGGGAGATAATCAGCATTCTCGAATTTCAGGCAGCGAATATTAAACCTGAACAAATCATCATGAATGCGCTGCGGCTTGGCCGAAACGAAGGCGAGGAAGTATTGAAACTGGCCTATAAGTCGGAGCAACCGATCGATCTCGACGTGTTGCACGTCGAACCGGCAGCGATCACCAGTCAGTCGATGAAAATTACGCTGCTGCGTTATTTTGCCCAGGTGGAGCAACCGCGGGTGGCGAAACTGATCGCTCGCTTTCTCGATGACAGTAACAAGACCGTGGTTATCGAGGCGTTAAAATCGCTCAAGAACCTCAAGGTCGATTTCGACTTATCGCTCATGGTGCCGTCATACACCACGATGCCCGATGTGGCGCGTCAACTCGCGCTTGAAATACTGCAGGCGCGTGCCGACGCTGCACTGGCGCCACACCTGGCACCGCTGACCTGCAGTAAGTCAGACGAACAGCGTGACATCTTTACGCAGATGTTTATCGACAACGTTACTACCGAAGGCCTGAAGAAATTTCTCGAGTTGCTGGATTCACAGGATTGGTGGGGTAAGGAGCAGTCGCTGAAAGGTCTGCACAAGTTTGGCAATGAAAAACTGTATGCCGCGGCTCGGGGTTTGACTGGTGAGAGTAACGATTTTATCCGCGAAGAGGCACAGCGCCTGGCCGCGCAGGCCAGCGATCCGGGCGATTTAGATCAACTTTGGGTAAACGCACTACACGAAGATTGGCAGGTACGCGAAAATGCGATCGAAGCCATTGGTAATTCCGGCCAGCGCGACTCGATTGAAGTGCTCAAACAGGTCATAGAAGAGCGCCCGGAATCGGCACCCGCCGTGCTCAGGGCCGTGGCCGAGCTCGGTTTTAGCAAGGGCCTCGAACTCGCCTTCACCTGTCTGCGCATGCCCGAAGCGCTGGTGCAGCGTGGGGCGCTGGAAACAATCGGCAAACTGGCCAACGAACATCACGCTCTGAGAATACGTGACAAACTGATGAAAATGGTGCCTGCTTTGCAGGCCACGGTTCGCGATACGGCGGGCGAAGTGATTTCGCGGTTGACCAAACAGTACTCGCTGTCCGCCCTCGACGTTGATCAGGAAACCTACTTCGATACACGCTTGATCAAAATTGGAGAAGCCAGTGTCTTTGCAGCGGAGGAAACCCAGGTAACCGGGAAATCCGGCAGCTTTGATTCAACAGTGCAGAATATCGAGGATTTCAAGAAGGGGGACCTGTGGCTGGAGCGTTATCGCATCGATCGTGAAATCGGCCGCGGGGCGATGGGTCGGGTCATGCTGGCCACCGATGAAATGGTCGGCGAAAATCTGATTCTGAAATTCATGCACCCGGAACTAACCGCCGAAACCTCATCGCGCGAACGATTTCTGCGTGAAGTGCGGTATTCGCGCAAGGTGAGTCATCCCAACGTCATTCGTGTTCACGACATGCTATCCCACGAAGGCCTGAGTGCGATTTCGATGGAATTCTTCGAAAGTCGCGGCATCGACGAAATTCTCAAGGAGAAAAAATACTTCGAAGAGGAAGAGGGTCTCGATATATTATTACAGGTCGCCAAAGGCATGGGTGCGGCACACGACCAGGAAGTGATTCACCGTGATCTGAAGCCCAGCAATATCCTCATGAACGACAAGGGCCTGGTCAAGATTGTGGATTTCGGTATCGCCTCGGCGACTGCGCAATCCGATGTCACCCTGACTCAGCAGGGGTCAATTATCGGCACTCCAGCCTACATTTCACCCGAGCGCGCACGCGGTTTCGAGGCCGATCATCGCGCCGATATCTATGCGGTGGGCGTCATCGCTTATTGCATGTTTGCCGGTAAGCTTCCCTATGTCGGCGAGCCAATGTCGCAGTTGTTCCAGCACATCGAGGGCAAGGCGCCACCGGTACACGAGATTCGCAATAGCGTCAGTCCACGTATTAGCCTGCTGGTAAAACAGATGATGGCAGTCGATCTGGACGAGCGCCTGCAAACCATGGATGCCACGGCCGATGCTATCCGCGAAGTACAAAAGAAACTGGTCTGAACACGAGCACGGCAGGCAAAACATTATGACCATGCAAACCACCATTGAACAAAAACTCGCCGGTGAATTTGAAGTTGACTACCTGCAGGTTGAAAACGAAAGCCACATGCACAATGTGGCGCCTGGCGCCGAATCGCATTTCAAGGTAACCATCGTCAGCCAATCCTTCGATGACCTGATGCTGATCAAGCGACATCGCATGGTGAATCAAGCCTTGCAGCAGGAAATTCAACAAATTCACGCACTGGCATTGCATACCCTGACCCCCGAGGAGTGGCAGACGCGCGGCGGTGAGGTCGCCGCTTCGCCGAAGTGCCGCGGCGGTGGGAAAAACCAGTAAAACAGGCCAGTAATACAGGAAACTACAGCAACCCGTCGCCGACAGGGTTGCTGTTGTAGATCGCAGATAGTATCGGCATAAAATCGATGTCGAGTTGTGCAGATAGTTCCATGGCCATGTTTAGATTAGCGGCCATATCACGCGCTTCGACCTTGCCGCGAACACCATAGACCACCTTGTTTTCTAGACCGGACACCTGGAGTGTAAGTGCCTGGTGCTTAAACTGCTGGCGCAAGTCCCGGTAAAAGCGCTTGAAGTCGTGATCGCTGTCGACCAGCAGGTTTAACGCCAGGGCACCCTGGTCGGCAAGCAGACTGTGAAGTCGGTGTATGGTCGTTTTAGCGAGCAACCAGGCGGGCGACTGGGCGCCATGAAATATGTCGACCAACACCAGGTCAAAGCGCTGTTCAACGTTTTGTATATAGTCTGCAGCGTCTGCGCAGACATAAGTGAGCCGATCGTCAGCAGCAGGCAAAACGGCAAGATCCAGTAACTTGTCGATAAGTTCCCTGTCGATGTCGAGCGTGGTTATTTGCGCCTGCGGATAATAATGACGCAGGAAATGCAGCAACGATCCGGCGGCGGTGCCCAGCATGAGGATGCGTTGCGGGGGCGCAATGAACAGCAATACCGATAGCAGGTGTTCGAGATTGCTGAGTTCAAGCCGGTGGGGTTGTTGCAGATTGATCACGCTCTGCAGGGATTTGTCGCGGCTGCGCAATTCCAGTTTGCCCTGGTGATAGACCAGGTGAATCGAATTGTAGGGCGTGGTGAGCTTGAAGTTTTCTAATTTGTCATCCATATAAGGGCTTATAACACAGCATTACAGTCCTGGGGGCCCTATGAATTTTACCAAGCCTGTACTCAAAACCAAGCTGAAAGCCACCGCGGTTCACCTGTTTATGAGTGTCCTCGTGTTTGTTTACCTGGCTTACCAGATTTACTATCACTGGTATCCGCAGCCCTACTTCGAGATCGATGGCGGTTGGCAGGGCATTCGCCTGATTGGTGCGGTCGACCTGGTGTTGGGACCGCTGATTACTTTCCTGATTTTCGATTTGCGCAAGTCGCGCAAGGATATCCTGTTCGATCTCATCACTATCCTGGTGATTCAGTTTGGCGCGCTGAGCTATGGTATTTACGTGACTTATACCCAGCGGCCAGTGGCCATCGTGTTGATCGATGATTTCGTGGTTCCAGCCACCATGGAGCACTACGGGGGCAAACTGGGCTCGGCACGTGATCTGTATGAATATAGCGATGAGCGTCCACCGATAATCTATGCCGAACTGCCTTTGAACAAGGAGTCTCTAGCAAAAATCAACCAGATCAAGCTCGATGAAAAGGTACTTGAGCACGCACAAATCGAGCTTTATCGTCCGTTCGGGGAGCTGGTTTCGAAGTTGCAGCAGCATCAATCACGGATTCAGGAGCTCCTCGATCGATACGATGCACGTGAGATTTACGAGGCCTGGCTGCAACAAAACGGGAAAACAGCCGATGAGGTATTTGTCGAACGTTTCAACGGTCGTTACGGTACAGCCTGGCTAGTGTTTAACCTGGAAGGCCAATATATCGGGTATTTTTAGACCAAGTCGTGCAGACTGCATTGCTTATCGACTGCTGGGCGCAGGGTTGTTGGAAATTTAACCAGACTATTATAGAATTCCGTGCCTTTTTTCAAGTGAGTGAAATTCCCGTCGAGCCTGGCTGATTTGCCGGATAACGGGAACTATTGCGGAGACAGAGATGCCAATTTACGAGTACGTATGCAGCGAATGCGGGCACGCGCTCGAGGCGCTGCAAAAAATCAACGATGCGCCACCGCAGGCTTGTCCTGCCTGTGAAAAGAATGCTTTGAAAAAGAAGATTTCGGCACCGGGATTCCGCCTCAGCGGCTCGGGCTGGTATGAGACCGATTTCAAGTCGAAAAATCAAAAGAATCTTGCCAAGGGCGACAGCACCGACAGCGGTAGCAGCGGCAAAGCCGAGAAGACAGAAGCCAAATCGGACAAGTCTGGCGGCAAGGATAAATCCGGCGGTAAAAGCAAAGAGGCCGCTGCCTGACGTTTCGGTCCGGCTACTCGCCAGACTTTATTTATTCAATCAATTCAAACAACTCTATTCGGATCAGTCGCTATGCGAACGCATTATTGTGGTGAACTCAAACGGTCGCAGATCGACCAGCAGGTCAGTGTTTGCGGCTGGGTCAATCGTCGGCGCGATCATGGCGGTGTCATCTTTGTCGACTTGCGCGACAAGAAGGGCATGTTGCAGGTTGTGTTCGATCCCGACGACGTGGACATGTTCAGCACTGCCGAAAGCTTGCGCAACGAATACGTCATCCAGGTCGAAGGGCGCCTGCGGGTGCGTCCCGAGGGTACGGAAAACCCGGAAATGCCAACCGGTGAAGTGGAGTTGCTGGCGCAGAAATTGCAGATTCTGAACGCCTCCGAAACCCCTCCGTTCCAGCTCGACGACGACGATGTGCACGACGACAATCGTTTGAAGTATCGCTATATCGATCTGCGCAAGCCGGAAATGCAATACCGCATGCAATTGCGCGCGCGCGTGACCCACTTCCTGCGCAGCTGGCTCGAAAGCCAGGAGTTTCTGGATATCGAGACTCCGATGCTGACGCGCGCAACGCCCGAAGGCGCGCGCGATTACCTGGTGCCGAGTCGTACTCATCCGGGTGAATTTTTTGCTTTGCCGCAGTCGCCGCAGCTGTTCAAGCAATTGTTGATGATGTCGGGTATGGACCGCTATTACCAGATCGTACGTTGCTTTCGCGACGAGGATTTGCGTGCTGATCGACAGCCTGAATTCACCCAGCTGGATATAGAAACCTCGTTCATGGATGAAGAAGGCATCATGGGAATGATGGAATCCATGATGCGTAGTCTGTTCAACGAGGTGCTTGCAGCCGAGCTCGCCGGGCAGTTCCCGCGCATGACCTGGGCTGAGGCAATGGAGCGTTTCGGCTCGGATAAACCCGACCTGCGCATCAAGCTCGAATTGCAAACCATTTCCGATCTGCTCGAAGACGTCGAGTTCAAGGTGTTTTCCGGCCCTGCAAGCGATCCCGAGGGACGCGTGGCGGCACTGCGACTGCCGGGTGGTAACGATCTGACGCGCAAGGAAATCGATGACTATACCGCCTACGTGGGGCGTTACGGTGCGCGTGGCCTCGCCTACATCAAGTGTAACGATGTCTCGCAGGGGCGCGATGGCCTGCAATCGCCGATCCTGAAATTCCTGCCGGACGAAGCCATCAGCGCGATTCTCGAGCGCACGGGTGCCGAAACCGGCGACCTGATCTTCTTCGGCGCCGACAAGGCGCAGGTGGTCAATGAATCACTGGGGGCACTGCGCATCAAGCTCGGCCACGATCGCGGCCTGGTTGAAGCAGGCTGGCGCTTTCTGTGGGTGGTCGACTTTCCGATGTTTGAGCGCGATGAGCGAAGACCGCTGGAACGCCCTGCATCACCCGTTTACCGCGCCTGCCACCGATAATCCTGACGAACTCGAGGCCAATCCGGGCGGTATGCTGTCGCGCGCCTATGACATGGTGTTGAACGGCACCGAGCTCGGCGGCGGCTCGGTGCGTATCCACAAGATGGAGATGCAGCAACGCGTATTCTCCCTGCTGGGCATCAGCGAGCAGGAAGCCGATGACAAATTTGGTTTCCTGCTGACGGCCTTGAAATACGGTTGCCCTCCCCATGGCGGCA
>CAWIHJ010000117.1:0-27101 GCA_963835795.1 uncultured Gammaproteobacteria bacterium | reverse complement strand
TGACATCGCGGTTGCGCGCGCGCAGGGCCTCGCGCACATCGGCCACGGTCAATCCGCGTTCGGCGAGCGCGGCCGCATTCAGCAGGATTTGCACCTGGCGGTCGGCGCCACCCCAGACTTCGACGCTGGACACCCCGGGTACATTTTCCATGCGCGTGCGCACGTTGTCGGACACGAAATCGCGCATCATGTCCATGTCCAGTCCACGCGGGTTACCGTCCACGGGCGTGACGCGAAAATACATGAACGAATTGCTGGAAAACGACTCGGCGAAGATGCGCGGCTGGTCGACATTGTTCGGATAGGAGGGCACCTGCGACAGCGCGTTGTTGACGCGAATCAGGGTTTCGTTGATGTCGACACCGTGCGGGAACTCGAGCTCGATGCGCGCACTACCGGCGGAGGCCGTGGCCTCGATGCGCTGCAGGCTGGGAATACTGCGCAGGTATTCCTCCTGCTCGATGAGAATTTCCTTCTCGATGTCCTGTGGCGTGGCCCCCGGCCAGGACGTGCGCACCTGCACCGTACGCACATCGAGATCGGGAATCATCTGCACCGGCACCTGCAGGGTGGCGACGATGCCGAGCACCACGACAATACCGACGATGACTGTCATCAGCGTGCCGCGATTGATGATTTTTTCAAACATCGTCGCTTACTCGCTAATGCGAACTTGCTGGCCTTGCTGCAAGGCTTCGTTGCCGCGAATCACAATACGCTCGCCCACCGCCAGGCCCTGCAGAATTTCGATCACACCGTCAAAGCTCAATCCGGTTTTTACCAGCCGCTCCTTGACGACATTGCGATCGCCGTCGATCTCGGCGATCCAGACCGTGGTGCGACCATCCGGATAACGAATCAACGCATCGCGTGGAACCACTTCCGCGGTGCGCGCGGTGCCGATACGCAACAGCGCGCTCACCGACATGCCGGGCGTCAGCAGACCCGCGCTATTGTCGACCAGTGCGCGCGCAATAAAGGTGCGCGCCTCGGGATCGCTCACCGGCACCACCCGTGTGATCTGCGCATCGATGATTTGATCCGCTAAAGCGTCTACCGTCACCCGCACCGTGGTGCCCGTTGCCGACGCGTCGAAAATACTGCTGCGGTACCCGCAGATCGAGCTGCAGTCGGTCGGTGGCGACCAGGAACAATACGCTGGTATCGGTATCGACACGCTCGCCGAGCTCTGCGTTACGTTCGGCAATCACCCCGCTGAACGGCGCCCGATGGCTATGACGCGCCAGGGTTGCGGCCGCATAGGCGCGCTCTGCCTGGCGGCGTTCGAGCACCGCGGCGAAATCGATCCACCTGGGCTTCGAGGTTGCGCGCCTCACTTTCGGGAAAAGTTTTCTTCTGCACCAGCTCGCGCACCTCGACGGCGCGGCGCCTGGCATTGGCAAGTTCAGCCTCGGTCTCGTGCTCGAAAGCAACGGCCTGCGCGAGTTCGAGCCGCGCCAGTTCGTCGTCGAGCTTGAACAGTAGCTGACCGGAGGTTACCCGCGAACCCACATCCACCTGTATCTGCACCAGCCGCCCTTCGACATCGGGCGACAGGCGGGCGCGCTTTGGCGAAGTAAGGGTGGCGCTCAGACGCAGGGTTTCGACGATATCGCGCCGCTCCACACTGACGAGTTCCACCGGGGGCACCTGGGCCTTTGCAAGCACCGGCAGCAAGCAGCACAGGGCGAGCAAAAGCCTTTGGCCTGGCCGCGAAATGATTGCGAAGTCGCGGACTTTCATATCGTAAACTGCTTCACTTGAAACCGTCCTGCAGGTCAAGGTCGAGCGAATTAAACTACCATAATTCCACCGATCGTGGCGTGGAAATACGATAATGGGAACAGTGATCAAGCTGCAGGGCGGCTTTGCCCCGATTGATTACGTCAGACGCTGGAGATGCTTTGACCGTCGGCTATCTGCGCGCCGACGCGATCGAGAAAATCATCGATCTTGATCGGGCGGCTGAACAAATAACCCTGCATGGTATGGCAGCCAAGACTGCTCAGGTAATCGGATTGCTGGCTATTTTCGACACCTTCCGCAACGATGTCGATGCCGAGACCATGGGCCATGCCGACGATGGCGGCAACCAGCGCCGCACCCTTGCGCGAATGCTCGATTTCAGAGACAAAGGAATAATCGATTTTCACCTTGTGTACCGGCAATTCACGCAGGTAATTCAACGACGAGTAACCGGTGCCAAAATCGTCAATGGCGATGGAAATCCCGCGATTCGACAGCACCTGCAACTTGTGGGTGCAAGCCTGTATGTCACTCATGAACATGTTCTCGGTGATTTCGATTTCCAGCCGGGCGGGATCGATGTCATAGGTTTCGGTAAACGCCACGAGGTTTTCCGGAAACTCCTTTTGCCGAATATCCGAGGCCGACAGGTTGATACTTACCTTGATATTGCTTTGCAAAAAACGCTCGTCATAGAACAGGTCCTGCGCGACCCGATTGAGTACCCATTCACTGATCTGCTGAATGATGCGCGACTCTTCCGCCTGCTCAATAAAATAGCCGGGAGCACGCAGCCCATGCTGCGGATGATTCCAGCGCAACAGGGCTTCCACGCCGACGATCCGCCCTGTCAGCACGTCGAACTGGGGCTGGTAAAACATTTCCAGCTCATTATTTTTCAACGCGTGCCTGAGTCCGCTTTCGATGGAGATTTTTTCCGCGGCCTGGTGTTCCAGCTTGTCGTCATAAAAGGTGTAGCCGTTCTTGCCGCTGGACTTGACTTCGTACATGGCCATGTCGGCATTCATGATCAAGGTATTGATGTCGCTGGAGTCATCCGGAAATACGGCAATGCCGATACTGACGTTGATATAGACTTCCTTGCTGCGCAGGAAAAACGGTTGCTGCAGGCTGGCAATCAATTTCTGCGCGACGCTTTCGGCCTGCACGCGTGAAGTCGGCTGTGGCAATAGCAGCATGAATTCATCACCACCCAATCGCGCCAGCGTATCGCCGGTGCGAATCTCCCGTTTCAGGCGCTCAGCCACTTCCACCAGTAACTGGTCACCGACCACGTGACCAAAGCTGTCATTGATCAACTTGAAACGATCCAGGTCGAGGAACATGACGATCAGGGTTTCGCTGGTGCGCACCGATTGCTTGATCGCAAGATCGAGTCGGTCGAGCAGCATGGCGCGATTCGGCAACTTGGTGAGGAGGTCGTGATAGGCCTGGAAAGTAATCAGCTTTTCGGCCTTCTTGCGGCTGGAAATATCGCGCGCGACGCCATAAGTGCCCTGGTAGGTCTTGACTGGTTTGGAGTCGCTGGTGTCCACCGAATAAATACCCATGGAATTCAGCTCGATCGGGCGCACGATGACTTCGAAGGGCTTGGTTGGGTCATTCGAACTACATTTTAAACCCAGCTCAACGGTGCGATTGCTGCGGCTGGAGCGGCGCCGTTCATTGAACAGGTACTCGGCTTTCATGCGGTCTTCATCGGCGATGAACAGACTGTAATGCTTGCCCAGCAGGTCAGCCTTGTCATAACCCAGCAGCTTGGTGACGCTGTCGTTGACGAAACTGAACTCACCCTTGAGATTGAGGATATAAATCAGGTCGGGGGAATTGTCGACCATGTAGCGATGCAATTGCTCGGAATGTGCCAGCCGGCTTTGAATCTGCGCTTTTTCTTCCTCGATACGCGACTTGTCCAGCGCGTTATGGATCGAGTGCTCGAGTTCATCGTAACTGTAGGGCTTGCGGAAGATATCGTAAGCGCCGAGGCGCACTGCCTCGGTGACCTTGTTGATCGAGGTTTCGCCACTGAGGACGATTACGGTGGATTTGATATTGCGATCGCGAATGAAGGCCAGTACCTGGTCGCCTGACTTCTTCGGCATATTGAGATCGAGAATGATGATCTTGAACTGGCGTTGCTCGATCAAGGATATCGCGATCTCGCCATCTTCGGCCTCGGTGATATCGCTCCATTGGCGCTGCAGCAGCGTGCTCAGGCTCTCGCGGGCACGGCTATCGTCATCCACCACCAGAAAGGAGACGGAACCGTCAAACCAGGCCTGATTTTCCTCAAAGGAAGTAAACGAATTTTCCATGGTCGCGTATTATCGGCTTTATTGGCCCGCAATGGAATCGCCAGTATTTAACAACAAAGGGATCAACACTTCAAATGTAGCACCACCGCCCTCGGTTTCCAGGTACTTGATATGCCCCTTGAAACTGCCAAGAATCTCGGCAACCACCGACAGGCCAATGCCGCGATTGGCGCCGCGCTTGGTGCTGGTAGATGCTGCAAACAACAGGTTGCGGGTTATCGCATCCACCCCGCGACCGCGGTCGGCGACGCTAAACTGGGCATAAGCCTTACCGTCAATATTGACGAAATGATGGCTTGAAACCGTGATTTCAGCATCACGCGCTTTCGCTTCGACGGCGTTTTTCACCAGGTTTAGCACGATCTGGCGCAAGCCGTCGCGGCTTATATTGATCTCGGCATCGTTATCATCCAGTTGCCAGCAGATCTCGATCTCCTTGCTGCGACTCACCGACTTTACGTACAACGGGACGCAAATCTTCAACTCTTCGTTCAACAACACCGCGGGAGATTCCAGGTCTTTCGCATCTCTGAAATTCAATACGATATCGCCGATGCGTTGCAGTTCTTCCTTCAGTATTTCGAATTCCCGGTTATTTTCGCTGCCATCGCCTTTCTGGTTGCCCTTGATTATGTCGATGTAATTACCGATAACGCTCAACGGATTGCTGATTTCATGCACCAGTTTACTGACGTCGCGTTGCTCCAGTTCTTCCTGCAATTCGTCGTCGATGCCTTGCTGAACCACGGCCCGGTCCTGGTCCAGCCACTGGCCGGCAATGTTCTTCAGGTAGCCTGAAATCAGCGTCGACAGGTTGTCGAGGGAATTTTTCTGCGCGCGGTTGACGCCGATCACCACGGCGCCAACGACTTGCTCGCCCTGCCCGAGCGGCAAACTCAAGGCGATTTCGTGTTTCAGGCGGCGCACGATTTGCCGATCCGAGATCGGCGCCACTGGATCGTGCTTGTTTTCCAGCTCGATCCAGACCCGGCGATTTTCGAGAAAGCCCTGGATAATCTGGCTGTTGTTATTATCGATCGAAAACCGACTCACCGGTTGTACCGGGTTGACCTGGTAAAAAGACAGGTAGTCGGGGCTGTTGGTATCCGGGATCAGCAGCGCGATATCGGTGATCGAGAACAGCAACTGCATTTCCTGCGCGACCTTGGCCAGCAGGTTGCGCGGCGAGTCCGCCGCGCGCGTGTGCATCTCATCGCATGACAGTACCTTCACCAGCGACGCGTCACGAATCTTGCGCGCCAGGCGAATCGTATCCTTTTCGATGTGACCGGCGAGGCGCGCCTGGGTCAAGCCGCCGCTGCCGCTCGCCGACACCCCCAGCGTAGAGGTCAGTTGCGCCATTCGCTCCTGCACCTCGGAATATACCGATTTCACCTCATCCGACTCGAGCAACGCGGAGCGCCATTTGGGATCGGCCTTGCCGTTACGGCTCCAGTGCCAGGCAAGTTCGCTGGCTTCGGCCAGGATGCGGCAGAGAATATCGGCGCCGCGCAGCTGCTCTTCGTCTTCGTGATGGAAGCGGATAGCATCGGCGATGGTCATGCTCAGGCTGGGCCATTTTTCAACGCAGTTGGCACCGAGTTCGGTGTGGCTGGTGCCAAATTTCAAGATCTCCTTGTTGATGGTTTCAGCCTCGGAATCCTGGTTTATCACCTCGATATACTGCTCGTGATGCCTGCCGTCGAATACGATCTGGCCAAAGTCGTGCAACAGGCCGGCAAGATAGGCGTCGCGCGGAAACTCGTAGTCGAGCGCAATGGCGAAGCGCTCGGCGAACACCGCACAATACAGTGAGTCCAGCCAGGCATTGCAGACAAAGGTTTTTTGCGACGGGATCAGGCCGGAGAAGAGCTGCTGGATCGACAGCGTCAACACCATGGTCTTGACGCGCTCATGACCCAGCCGGTCGAGCGCCTGCTGCATGCTATCGAGCGGTTCACCAATCGCGAAGGCGAGTGAATTGACCGCCATGAAGACGCGACTGGTGAGCGCGGCGTCGGTTTCGATGATCTGGGCGAGGTCTTCGGTGGTGCCGTCCGGGTTATTGCAGACGTCAAGCAGCTTGCCGAGTATGTGGGGAGGGCTGTGTAGTCGAACCAGCTCCAGTGATTCGATAAGTGTTTTCGGGGAACTACCTATTTCATACATTATTTATAGTTATAAGCTTTGCCGGGCAGTTATAGTTATTTGGCTAATCGGGCAGTTATAGTTATTTTTTGCCGAGCCCGGAAACGCTAATAGTAACCTATTTTCCCCGCTCGAAATAACCATTCGTCGGTTTTTACACAAATCCGTGCGCTGCTTCACAGGTTGCTCAATCTACGCCATTGCAAACGCTCGGCGGCACCGAAACGGCAGCGGTAAAGTAAGGAATCCAGGGGATTTATTGCACGCCCTGCCGGCCGATTTCAACTTCCAGGCTACCGCTCTTCCTGTGGTTGGGTTTGTGGTTGGGTTTGCGGGTGCGATTGCGAATCGATGCTGGACACCATGCCGGCCATGCGCAGGGCTTCGGCAAAGGCGCAGTGATCTTCCTTCGGGGCCACCGCGCGTTTGCGCAGGCGGTGCACCACGTAAACGATGATGCACAGGTGAATCAGCGTGGAATAGGCGAACAGGCCACCTGCGCCGAACACGCGCATGAACAGCGATGCGACTACGGGACCGATTACCGCACCTATGGCGTACACCAGCAACAGACCACAGGCCACTTCGACGTAGCGACTTTTTTCAGCGAAATCGTTGGTGTGCGCGACGCACAACGAATACAGCGGAAACGCAAACAGACCATAGACAAAAGCAATTGGCAGTAACAGCGATGCCTGTAGCGGAACGAGAAATACCATGAGCACGCCGGCAGCGGCGGCACCGCCACTGGCGAGCAGGATTACGCGGCGCCGATCCATGCGGTCCGACATGCGCCCGAGTGGCCACTGCCCGACGGCACCCGCGATGACCGCAACGCTCATGAAAATGGCGACCGTGGCCACCGTATTCGATTCGCCCCTGGCAAAAACCGGCGCCAGCGCCCAGAAAGCGCCATTGGTCAGGCCGACGCCAAGACAGCCGATCACTCCCACCGGGGAGGTATGGTACAGCTTGCGAAAATCGATTTTGACCGATTCGATCGGCGCCGGCTCAGCCGACTTGGACAGGGCGACCGGCACCGCGGCCAGCGACACCAGGATCGATGCGAACGAAAACAACATGAAGTTGGTGGGCTCGTCGAGCGTCACCATCATCTGTCCGACGGTGACCACGGTCAGGTTGATAATGGTGTAAATCGAAAACACCGTACCGCGATTTTCATTGCTGGATTTTTCATTGAGCCAGCTCTCGATCACCATGTAGAGCACGGCGAAGCAAATTCCGGTCGCGGCGCGCAACATCCACCACACCACCGGATTCAGCACGAACGCGTGTACCAGCACCGCGCAGGAGGCAATGGTGGCCATCGCGGTGAAGGTGCGAATGTGACCAACGCGGCGTACGATGTAGGGGCCGTAGACGCAGCCAGCCGCAAATCCAAGAAAATAGGACGAACCGAGGATGCCAATATCGAGCGCCGAAAACGATTCGATACTGGCACGCACCGGCAACAGGGTTCCCTGTAAGCCGTTACCCATCAACAGCAGGGAGATGCTGATCAACAGCGCAAGGATCGGAGTAATGATGGCAATCATCGGCCTGGTTTCCTGTGGGTTTTGTATCGGCTAGCAACGCGTGGCGCTCAGTATACGCACTCGAATTGGCATTGAATACGGCACAGGTGATCTGCACCAGCTGAGCGCCAACTTTTCGTCCCGCGGGTCCACTGCGACTGAAAGTAATAGCCAGCGACGGACGATCACGTTATAAACGGGCTATCTGTTATTTTCCCCGGAAATCAAATGTCATTTTCCCCGCAAAACCTGGACGAGATAAAGGTATTGATGCTGTTCAACTCCCCAACCGGCCTCGAAGGCATCAAGATTCATACCTCGGCGGCGCCCGAACTGATTGCCGCAGCCCGTCAGTTGCACGCCGACGGCTTCATTACCCAGGTCGACGGTGGCTACCTGACGCAACTGGGTATCGAGACCGCCGAACACGCGCATTCACTGTTTTACCTGCTGAACTCGGCCGAGCGTGAGAAAAGCCAGCAATCCTGACGATGCAGCTGATTTTTTCGCACGGCCAGGAAAGTGGGCCCTGGGGCTTCAAGATCAGGCGCCTGGCGCCCATCGCCGAAGCCCGGGGTTGCGAGGTGGACAGCATCGACTACCGGGATTGCCGGGATGCCGATCGGCGCGTCGAGCGTTTGCTCGAGCATTTGCAGGACGCGGGCCCCGGCTGCATCCTGGTGGGCTCCAGCATGGGCGGTTACGTGTCGCTGGTCGCCTCGGCGACAGTACCGGTCGCCGCGCTGTTTCTGATTGCCCCTGCGCTTTACATTCCAGCGTTCAAACAGCAGCGCTACCCGTCGCAGGCGGCGCACATCGAGATCGTACACGGCTGGTCCGACGAAGTGATTCCGGTGCAGCATTCTATCGACTACGCCCGTGAGGCCGACAGCACGCTGCATCTCATCCGTGGAGATCATCCGTTGAATAACTCGATTGCCGAGATCGAAACCCTGTTCGAGCGTTTCCTGCACAGGGTGGTACCCGCGCTACACTGATGGCCTCAGCGCAGCTTTCCAAGTCGCAATACATTCGCGGGCTACAGTGCCACAAGGCACTGTGGCTATATCGACATCGGCGCGAATTAATGGCCGCAGCGGACGCCAATCGCCAGGCGATTTTTGCCACCGGAGACATCGTCGGCAAACTGGCGCAGGAACTGTTTCCCGGCGGCAGCGAAATCGTTTTCGATTACGATCGCATCGATGCCATGGGTCAACAGACCAAAGACCTGATCGACGGCGGCAGCGATATCATCTACGAAGCCACCTTCAGCAGCGGCGACCTGCTGGTAATGGCCGATATCCTGGTGCGCGCGGGCGATCGCTGGGATTATTACGAAGTCAAATCGTCGACCCGGCTGAAGCCCTATCATCTCGACGATGCCGCGTTCCAGTGGCGGGTTATGCAGGAGCATATCGTGCTGGGCAAGGCCCACGTGGTGCACCTCGACAACAGCTACCAGCTGGACGGTGAACTCGATCTTGCGCAACTGTTCAATATCGTCGACGTCACCGAACGCGTGCAGCAGATGCAAGCCGAACTCGAAGCCAGGCTCACGCCGATGCAAAGCATGTTGCAAGGTACAGAGCCCGAGATTGACATCGGCATGCACTGCAGCAACCCGTTCGACTGTGATTTCCGTGCCTGTTGCTGGCAATCGATACCGCAGCCCTCGGTATTCAACCTGCGCAAAATGCGCCTCGAGCGCAAATTTGAACTGTTCCATCGTGGGCTGGTCACTTACCAGGATTTGCAGCAAGTGGCGCTGGACCCGGCGCAAACACTGCAGGTGAATACTGCGTTGCGCGACACAGCGCACGTGGAACCCGAGCGCCTGGCCGAATTCCTGGGCGGCACCGAATACCCGCTTCACTTCCTCGATTTCGAAACCCTGCAGCAGGCGGTGCCGAAGTTGCAGGGCTTACGCCCCTATCAACAGATACCTTTCCAGTATTCGCTGCACATCCTGCACCGGGATGGCCTGCTCGAGCATCGCGAGTTTCTCGCCGAGGGTGACCGCGGACCCACGCGCCGCGCTCGCCACACAACTGCTCGCCGATATTGCCAGCGAGGGATCAATCGTTGCGTTCAGTCAATCGACCGAAATCCGCGCGATCCATTCACTGGCCGGCGTATGTGACGCACAGGCACCGATGCTGCGCGCCATGACCAGGCGCTTTGTCGACTTGTTGACGCCGTTTCGCGAACTGATGTATTACCATCCCGATTTGCATGGCAATTTTTCCATCAAATCGGTACTGCCGGCGATGTTTCCCGATGACGCCGACGCCGACTACCACCAGCTCGAAGTTCAGGACGGACGCATGGCGATGAACGAGTATGCACGCCTCGAGCAAATCGAAGACGCCGAAGAACGCGAGCGGTTGCGCGCCGCCTTACTGGCCTACTGCCGGCTCGATACGCTGGCCATGGTTAAAATCTGGCAAGCACTGCAGGAATTGACGGCCGCGCTCAAAAAATAGCACGGCCGGTTGTGTTGGGTTAGTGGCCCTTTTCAGGGCATAATGCGCGCGCCGTGAATGGACTGCTCGCAGCCAGACGCAACATTAACCCGGCGACTAAGTATGTCGTATTCAGCCAACGCGTGTTTGTTCGCAGCAAGGCATCGGAACGCCGCTTTAGTACTTCTAAAGCAAGTTCCGCCATTAGATATTAAATGGGCAGCCTGCGGGCAAACACGCGTTGGCCTAACTGATTGAATATTAAATGATAGGGGCTTCTGATAAGCGCCATCTCGGCGTCGCCTAAAGCGCCTACTTTTGGTGCAGCTCTTGTCAATGGAACAACCATTACCTGCGAGCTGCGCCTTGATCTGGCGCTTATCAGAAGCCCTGAATACGACATACTTAGTCGCCGGGTTAATAATAACCACCGAACACTGGAAGACACCGCCGATGAAATACCTGTTTCGCATCATTCGCTGGCCACTCGGCCAACTGGTAATCTTTGCCGACTGGATCACTCGTCCCGCGCTGCCGGAGTACACGCCCGAGCGCCGCGCCGAACTCGATACCATTACCGCAACGATGAAAATGTACCAGTTCAGGCAGTGTCCGTTTTGCGTCAAAACCCGCCGCAATATTCGCCGTCTCGGATTGAACATCGAGTTGCGCGATGCACGCAATGACCCAAAGTGGAACAGCGAGCTGATCAATGAAGGCGGCAAGTACCAGGTGCCCTGCCTGCGATTGGTCAAGGCGGACGGCAGCAGCGAATGGCTCTACGGCTCGGACAACATCATCGGCTACCTGGATGAGCGCTTCGGCTAGTCTGAATATTGCACCCGTATCCCGGGCATGACGCTGCTGACGGATATTTTAATGCTGTATAGTTCAACGGCTCTGATGTAAAAATCGACGCCAACCTTAGCTTTCAACCGAGGCAAACGAGCATGACACAACACCAACTTATGGAACTACCCTATGCGGTAAATGCACTGGAACCGCACATCAGCGCTGAAACCCTGGAGTATCACCACGGCAAGCACCACGCGTCCTACGTCAAAAAGCTCAACAAGCAACTTGAGGGTAGCGATTTCGAATCGGCAACGCTCGAGGAAATCATCGAGCGTGCCAGTGGTAATTTGTTCAATAATGGCGCCCAGGTGTGGAACCATGACTTTTACTGGAACTGCCTGAGCCCCGATGGTGGCGGTAAACTGGAGGCTAAACTGGCCGCTGCGATTGACGATGAATTTGGCGATTTTGACCGATTCAGGGATCAGTTCAAGCAGACCGCCACCGCCAATTTCGGCTCGGGCTGGACCTGGCTGGTAAAGACGCCCACTGGCCAGCTCGAAGTCGTCAACACGGATGACGCGGATAACCCGCTGCGCAAAGGCCTGCGGCCACTGCTGACCTGCGACGTCTGGGAGCACGCCTATTACATCGATTACCGCAATGCGCGCGCTGACTACATCGAAGCTTTCTGGAAACTGGTCAACTGGGAGTTTGTCGCGGCAAATTTTCAGAGTGCCGATTAGTCAGGTCACGGCCTGCCCAAACCCGCCTGACACTGGTTGTGGCACGGCATTTTGCACTGGGCCACCAATCAGCTATCCAGTTCCCCGAAGAATCGCCCGGGTACAACCGCTTGCACGACGCGACAACGCACCCCTTCAAAGATACTTTTTCACCAGCAGGATACCGACCGCGACGGCAGGGCCCACGCCAAAGGCAAACAACAAGGTACCCACGCCGACAACCCCGCCGAGGTACCAGCCAATCGATACCGCGACCACCTCGATGGCGATGCGAATAAGCGCAATCGGCAATCCAGTTTTTGCCTGTAAGCCAGTCATCAATCCGTCGCGCGGGCCCGCGCCCAGATTGGCGGCCAGGTACATACCCGAGGCAATACCCACCAGCAGCACACCCGCAGCGGCCTGCGCCAGTTGCCAGCCGAGCAGCGTGGGATACGGCAGCCAGGTCAGCGAGAAGTCGATCATGAAGGCAATGATCAGTGCGTTCAGGAAGGTGCCGATACCGGGCTTTTGCTTCAGCGGTACCCACAATAGCAGGATGCCCAGGCTCACCACCATGGTACTGAAGCCGATGCTCCAGTCGGTGTTGAAAGCAATGCCCTGGGCAAATACGGTCCATGGGCTAACGCCCGCGCCACTGGCGATCAACAGCGCTTCGCCGAGACCGAACAACACCAGGCCGAGGTTCAGGTAAAACAGTGTCAACAGTGGCGGGCGCAGGTTGAACGGCGATGCCGAACTCCACCTGAGCCGCGGCACTTCACGGACTGAAAATATTGCACGCATGAATTGCTTCAATGAAAAAGGTTCGCGCAGCTTACGCTGCGCCGAGGCCTTTGTGAATCGGTCAGCGTTCGCCAGTTCGTTTCGGCTTCAGGATTCATATATGCTAACCGGCAGTGAAAACTTGAGGAGGTATTCGCCATGATAAAACGCAACCCGAGACTTGGCGCCGACGATGAGTTCGGCTATCCCGCGGATACGCTCGGCATGGAAGCTGAAGAGATGCGGCGACTCGGCCACAAGGTGGTCGACCTGGTAGTAGACCGCTGGCTGCGCAGGAGCGACGAGCCGGCAATCGTCACCGGCGAGCCGGCCGAGTTGATGCAGGCGCTCGGCGGCGACTTGCCCGAGACCCCGCTCGACCCCGACGAATCGCTGACGCTACTCGCCGAGGTTGCGCTCGCCTACCAGCAGCACGGCGATCACCCGCGCTACCTGGCACGGGTACCCGGTCCCTGCTCTTTCGCCGCGATACTCGGCGAGTGGATGGGCACCGGCTTCAATACCATCAGCGCCTCCTGGGGCGGAGGCTCGGGGCCGGCAACGGTCGAACTGGTGGTGATCGAATGGTTGCGCCAGATGATCGGTATGCCCGACGGCACCGAGGGCGTTTTACTGTCGGGTGGCTCCATCGCCAATGTCACCGCTTTCCTCGCCGCCCGCTCTGAACTGGGCCGGGGTGTATCTTATTTTTGCGATCAAACTCACTCATCGCTGCACCGCGACCTGATCGCCATGGGTTGTATCGAGGAACACATGCACAAACTGCCAAGCGACGCCAACTACCGCATGTCGATCGACAGCCTGCGCGCCGCGGTGGCGGCAGACAAGGCCGCCGGGCTCACCCCGGTAATGGTGGTGGCGACCGCCGGCACCACCAATACCGGGGCCGCCGATCCACTGCACGCGATCGCCGATCTCTGCGAGCGCGAAAACATGTGGTTTCACGTCGACGGCGCCTACGGTGGCCCGGCGGCGGTGACCGCGCAGGGACGACGCCACCTCGACGGCATGGAGCGCGCCGATTCGGTCGTGCTCGACCCGCACAAGTGGTTTTTCCAGCCCTACGACATCGGCGTGTGCATGGTGACCCGCCCGGGTGCGCTGGAGCGCTGCTACGCGATGTCGCCCGAATACCTGAAAGACGTGCAGGCGACCACCGGTGCGGTCAACTTCGGCAACCGCAGTCTGGAGCTAACGCGTCGCTCGCGCGCACTGAAGCTGTGGATGAGTCTGCGCAGCTACGGCGCGCAACGCTTTCGTGACGCGGTGCAGCAGTCGGCATCGAACTCGCCGAGTTCGCCGAAGCGTCACTTGCGCAAGCACCCCGAAACCTGGGAGCTGGTGATCGCCCGCGCAGATCGGCGTGGTTTGCTTTGCCTTTCGCGACTGGAAACCGGGAGAGCACGCGGCCTGCACCAAAGCCATCACCGATTCGGGTTTCGCCTGCGTGTCGTCGACGATGCTGCGCGACAAGAGCGTACTGCGCCTGTGCACCATCAATCCGCTGACCACCGAGGATGACATCGTGCAGACCATCGATCGCCTGGCCGCGGCGCGGCCCGCGTAAAAACTGTCTGTACAGCGAGGGCTGGAATCTCTTGGTCGCGATACCATCTTAAAAGATTCCAGCTTTCGCACATTACTGTTCGAAATAAATGTTGAAAAAGTTTCCCCATGGCGTGAATGCGTTGCACCACGGGCTGGGTCTTTGCCAGATATTCGGGATAGTGAAGGCTGCGTGGAAGTTACGCGAGGTGGATGATATCCTCATCGCGTTGCAAACGGCTCGTGTCACGGGGCCGAAGCGAAACACTGGCGGATAGCCGGGCCAACTGGAGCAAGCGCATGCCGATCATCGAACGCGATCCCTGGCGAATGCAGTATTTCGACCATGTCACCTGCCCGGAGCAGGTGATGATTCCCACCGATGACGAACATGCCTACGAGCTGTTCCCCGAGCATCGCTGGATTTACAACAAACTGCTGATCTGCGATACCCAGGGCTTCGGTGGCGCACCGCACGGCATACCGCCGCCCGCATTCCCGGTATTCAGCAAGCCGATCTACAACATGCACGGCATGGGTGTCGGCGGGCGGATCATCGCCTCCGAGGCGGAGCTTGCCGCCAACACCAGTGCCGGCCACATGTGGATGACGCTGGCCGACGGCGAGCATGTCAGTACAGACGTGGTAGTCATCGGCGGCGAAGCGCAATGGTGGCGCCATTGCATCGGTAAGGCGCTCGGTGAAGGCGTTTTCGACTACTGGACCATGCTCGCCGAGGAACGCCCGGCGATCGAGAGCTACTGCGGCGCGTGGCTGCGTAAAAATCTCAAGGGGTACACGGGTGCGGTCAATATCGAGACCATCGGTGGCAAGATCATCGAGGTACACCTGCGCTTCGCCGACCAGTGGCCAGACCTGTACGGCGACGGCTGGCTTGAGGCAATCGTCGAACTCTATTCACGGCAGCGCTGGCGTTTCGCCGACCAGGACCGCCGCGATGGCTACAGCGTCGTGCTGTTTGGCGCGCACGGCGTACCCTACCGACACCCACCTTCTGCGCTGGTTGACGAGATACGCGCTCGGCCAGGGGTTAGCAGCGTGCAGATCACTTTCCACGAAGACCTGCCGGCAGATCAGCACGCGATGCCGCCCGGCGGTTTTCGCCTGGCGATCGTCAACTGCATTGAACTCGAGGTTGGTCTCAAGGCGCGCGAGGATCTCGCCCTGGCATTCTGGTCCACCCAGGCACTCGGCACACGCGACCAAACCCCATGAGCCTGGAAGTACGCAGCCGACTACCCCGGCCGGTACGCGAGATCGAAAACCTGTTTATACCGCTCGCCGACGGCACCCGCCTCGCGGCACGCCTGTGGTTGCCGCTAGACGCCGAGACCGACCCGGTACCGGCAATCCTGGAGTACATTCCCTACCGCAAGCGCGATTTCATGCGCCTGCGTGACGAACCCATGCATTACTACTACGCGGGTCATGGTTATGCTGCGATCCGCGTCGACCTGCGTGGTTCCGGCGATTCAGACGGAGTGCTCGATGACGAGTACCTGCCACAGGAACAACAGGACGCCGTCGAGGTCATTGCCTGGCTGGCCGAGCAACCCTGGTGCAGTGGCAAGGTCGGTATGACCGGCATATCCTGGGGCGGCTTCAACGCGTTGCAGGTCGCAGCGCTGCGGCCAGCGGCGCTGAAAGCCATTATCACGCTGTGCGCCAGCGACGATCGCTACGCTGACGACGCGCACTACATGGGCGGTTGCCTGCTCAACGAAAACCAGATCTGGGGCACGGTACTGTTTGGCGGTAACGCCTTGCCACCCGACCCGCTGGTGGTTGGTGATCGCTGGCGCGACCTGTGGATGGCTCGGCTGCAGGCGGATAAACCGTTTGCGGCGCACTGGTTGCGCCACCAGCGACGCGACGCCTACTGGAAACAGGGTTCGGTGTGCGAAGACTTCAGCCGAATCGAATGCGCGGTCTACGCGATCGGCGGTTGGGCCGACGGATACTCCAACGCCGTTCCGCGCCTGCTCGAAGGCCTCGAAGCGCCGCGCAAGGGACTGGTGGGACCCTGGTCGCACAATTTCCCGCACAGCGGCGTGCCCGGGCCCGCGATCGGCTACCTGCAGGAAGCGTTGCGCTGGTGGGATCACTGGCTGCAGGATATCGACAGCGACATCATGAATGAACCCATGTTACGCGCGTGGATGCAGGATTACGTCACGCCCGAACCGTTTCACGCCGAGCGACCCGGCCGTTGGGTCGCCGAGCAGGATTGGCCGAGCCCGGATATCACGCCACGCCACTGGCACCTGAACGGCAGCGCCGGTCTCGTGGACAACCCCGCGGAGTCAACAGTCCACAGTTTTAGTTCGCCGCAGACAACGGGCCTGGCCGGTGCCGTGTGGTGCGGTTTCGGCAGCGACGGCGAGGCCCCGCTGGACCAACGCGGCGATGATGGGCGCTCGCTGACCTTCGATTCAGCCCCGCTCGATGCCGATCTCGAGATCCTCGGTACACCGGTGGTGACGCTGTCGCTGCGCAGCGACCGGCCGCGGGCGATGATCGTCGTGCGCCTCAACGAGGTCGCCGCCGACGGCACCTCGGCACGCGTGTGCTTCGGTGTGCTCAACCTGACTCATCGCGACAGCCACGAACATCCCGAAGCGCTGACGCCAGGCGAGCAGTATCGTGTCAGCGTCGAGATGAACGCAATTGCGCATCGATTTTCCGCCGGTCACTCGATTCGTCTCGCGCTGTCGACCAGCTACTGGCCGATGCTGTGGCCGGCACCCGAAGCGTTTTCGCTCGAACTCGATACCGCGGACAGCGAGCTTTGCCTGCCGGTGCGCCTGCCGAATGAAAACGACGCGCGCCTGCCGGCTTTTGCCGAACCCGAATCGGCCGGCACAAGTTCGACCTGCACCGGCCTCGCGCCGCCCAGCTTCAAGCGCGCGGTCGAGCGCGATCTGATCAGCAACGATGTCGTCTACCACCTGCTCGACGAGGGTGGAGATCTCGGTACCGCCGCGGTGCTGCGTATCGAGGAAATCGACCTCGAACTCGGTCACAACGTGGAGCGGCATTTTCGCATCGACGAGCAGGACCCGTTGAGCGCCAGCAGCGAGATCACCGAACTCATAACCATGTGCCGCGGCGACTGGAAAATCCGCGTCCACGCGCGCAGCCAACTGCAGGCGACGCAGGAGCATTTCCTGCTGCGCGCCTGGTTGTCCGCAAGCGAAGGCGGTAAAGAAGTATTCGTGCGCGAGTGGGAAGAAGTCATCGAGCGCGACCTGCTGTAGCCACACGCAAAAAATGGCTTCAGCTGCAGAGTCTACAGCGCTTGCGAGCGGCCTCGATAATCAGTTGCAACAGGCCGCTGTGCGGCAGGTCAATGTGACTCGCCATGTGCGCGAGCTTGCCGTCCCAGCACCAGGCGGGGTTCGGATTAACTTCCATCAATTTGATCTCGCCATTGGCGTCGGCGCGAAAATCGAAGCGTGCGTAATCGCGCAACCCGAGGCGCGCAAACAGTGCCTGGCAGTATGCCTTGATGCGCTGCTGAACTGGCGCGTCGACGCGCGCCGCGCGAAAATGAACATCGTTCCAGTAGGGTGATTGCGGATCGGTCTTGGACGAGTAATCGAGCAACCGCGGCAGCGCCGGGTCAAGCGCGCTGTAATCGACTTCGAGCATCGGCAACAGGGTAAATCCATCGCCCGGGTTTCCGATGATGCCGACGCCATACTCGTCTCCAGCGAGGAATTCCTGGATGATAATGCTCTCTCCCGGCAACAGGGCGCGCAATTGTTCGATATAGTCCTTTGCGGCGGCCGCGTCCTCTACCACGCTCGCGGCGGTAATACCGACACTGCCGTCACCTCGATTCGGCTTGATAAATGCCGGGAACTGAATCCGCGGCAGCGACTCGTCGGCGCGCAACAATTGTTCCCCGGGAACCGGGATTCCGATCGATAGCGCGAGCGCGCGCACCAGCGCCTTGTCGTAGCACAGACCGAGCGCAACCGGCCCGCTACCGCTGTAGGGTACGCCGAGCATTTCGAGGTAAGACGCCACGTGCAGTTCCAGCGCGGCCTGGTTGCGAAACCCGGTATCGCAAAAATTGAGTGCGAATGCGGGAGGGTCGCGACGCAATTCGTCAAGCAGGACTTCATGATCGTTGCGGTAATCGAAACGGTACCCGTCGAGTTCGGCGAGCGCAGACTTCAGGCGCTCGACCTGGTCGAGATCGTCGGCCGTAAAGCAACCGCCCGGCTTGCCGCGATCGGGCAGGCGCGGATCGCCGAGTAACACGGTGATGCCAGGTCGCGTCAAGGCGTCAGGCTCACCAGCATTGCATGACATCGTCGAGCGGGAAATCCATGCCGACGTTGGCCCACATGGCGTGGATGCGCTGCACCACGGGCTCGGCCTTTGCCAACCATTCGGGATGGCGGTCGCGCTTGTCAAACACCTTGAACTCTTCCGGTTGCGGATTGCGATCGCCAAAGCGGTAGTAAAAATCCATCGCGGTATCCATCAGGGTTTCGCGCAGGTAGGGCACGATGCGAATGTGGCGGTTGGCACTCAACCCGGTGCTGGCAATGTAATTGTGGTACTGCTCCCAGTAACGCAAATAGGCGTCGAAATAGTCCATCTGCAGTACCTCGGCTTCTTTCAGCCCGGTATACACCAGGTCGCGCACCACCCACTGCTCGATGTTGCCGCGAACCGCATGCTTGCCGTCTTCGGGCAATCCGCCGGATTTTTCATAGGTGGAGATACAGGCCGCAACCGGATGGCGGATGGTGATCAGGTGTTCCACCGATTCGCCGAGAATCTGGTGGAAAAAGCCACCGGCGTAGGAACCCTTGGTGAGTTTCTTGGGCACGATGATCTTGCCGGTGTGCGGCTTGCGCTCGCCGAAGTAAATTTCCACCATGGCGAGAAATTCGGCCATGGTGTGCAGGCTGGTAATCCAGCTGTTGACGCCCTTGTCGAAACGGAAAGGACCCGCTTCGGGGAAACCATCGTGGGCGATGACGTTGGGGACATTACCGGGATCGAAACCCAGCGAACGGTAGACTTCCTTGGTCAGGTAAGAACCACCGTTGCGCGGCGCGCCTATGATGTTGATGAAATGGAAGCGCAGTTGAATGTCGCGGATCACCTCCTGATTGCCGGTCAACAGGGCGACCAGCAATTCATAGGAGCGCGCCACGTACTTTTGACCATCGGGGTGGGCGATGACTCGTTGCGCGTTGGCGGCGGCCTGTTCGACAACCTGTTTCTGGTCAGAGCTCAGTTCTTCGCTCAACTGGTCGCCCCACTTCGCCTTTTCAAAATCCTTGTTGTCGATGATGTGGGCGAGAAAATCGACAAACACCGGCGACACCGGGAGTTCTTTATCACTCAGCTTGATTTCTACGCCCATAAGCCTGCTCGCCTGTTCATTATTGTTGGAATCGCATTATTCGGCAGCGGCCGAAAGGTCGAGTAATTTCGCAAAATTCTCCAGCGAAATCAAATGCGCGTAAATGCGCGACATTTCACCACCTTGCATCAGATCGCGGATGGTCTTCGCCGCCAGCCGGTTCAAACGATCTTCGTTGACCCGGTGCATGCCGGTCAACCGCAGGCTGTCCTGCCGTTCGGGATTCACCTGCGCGTCGAAGGCTTCGAGTAGCTCGAGTTCGGCGAGCCGCGCGCAAAACTCGGCGCTGCGCTCTGCCGCCGCGAGGTAATCGGATATCAGGATTTCGCTGGCCTTCCAGGTATCGGTGGCTACGCCACTTTGATCAAAAAATACATCGTCGGAAACGCCCAGGCCTGATTCGTCAACCAGCACCTTTTTTTGTCGGGTGTTGGGGCCGGCACTCGCATTCACCGCGTGAAACGGGAAGCGGCGTACACTGGCCGGCACATAAGCCTGCGCTTGCCAATCGCCCTCGGCATCGAGATACAGGTTTTGATTTTGCCGCAGACCGGTAATGACACTCGCACCCATGCTCCCATCCTGACCCTTGACGAACACCACCGGGTAATGCCGTGCCGCGTAAAAAAATTCAGGCAAGGTAATCTCGAAGACGTTGCGGGTAGCGATGAAACGGCGTAAAGCGTTGCGGTCGAGGCCGAGACCGGCGTGCTTCTGTGCGTCGAGGGCAACCAGCGTTGCGCCGGTGTTTGTTGCGTCAACCGGCGCTGCGGGCATCTACTGGACGCAATCGGCCGGATCGGCGACCGGGATCGGGCTTTGCACAAATACGTCGGGGCGAAAATCGAGCAATTTCGGCAATGCCGCATGATTGGCGATATAAATATACTGCCCGGCCTCGTAGGTAGTCTGGCCCGTGGCATTATCCAGCACCAGGCTGTCATCCACCACTTCGAGGTAAAGACCGTCCTCGGGCACCGGATAAATATCGAGACAATCGCCATTGCAGACGCGCGCCATGAAATCGGTGCCGCGGATACCAATCGTGGCCACGGTGGTGCTGTACTTGTAACTGAGCTTGTCCTTGATCAATCCGGTAACCGTGCGAAAGCCGCCCTTCAGCAGTGAAAAAAAGCCCTGGCCTTCCTGGGTTTCTGCTTCGAACTCGACCTTCTCGAGAAAAAAGCGCGATCCGGGACGCAACATGATCCACGACTTATCCTTCAGCTGCAGGCGCGTGTAACTGCCGGCCGCGGTCGAAATCGTCTCGGAGCCGTAAAGCTGGCTACCCTTGCGGATGTTACGGATGTCGCCGTTGGCCGAGGTAGCGGTTGCGCGGCCCTTGAGGACATGTACCGTGCCGGCGCTCTCGTCTGTCTGCGCAATAGCGGCGAGCGGCAACAACAGAGAGCGGTAGCAGGATGTAGCGTAATCCCATCATCATAGCGCTACACACATGTTGTGGTCGTTGTCGGTTTTTTCCACCTTGCGCCGCTTGCGTCGCTTCACTTCTTCCTCCTCGTCAACCAGGTCGACCAGAATACTATCGAGCCGCGGCGTCACGAACACCGCCGGTTCGCCATCCACCGAAGCCACGAAGCCACTGGTCGCAACAATACCAGTGGTCATGATCCTCGAGAGATCGCGGACATCATCGGGAGTCGTCAGCAGGATGATATTCTTCGAGCCGATATCGATCGGCCCGTTGGCGCCGACCCGAATCTTCCCGGTTTGTTGCGCGCTGCCAATGGCGATAGTGGTCATCGGATGATCGCTGATGTGTTGCGAATTAGTGTAGTTGACCATCTGTGCCGATGGCGAGATGTCTTCGAGGCCGATAGTGTACATCCCCGTGTGCGGGGACAACTGCACCAGCGAGGGTCCGGACGGCATCGTATAGCTGCCGGTGCTGAGAAAATTTGCCTTGAACCAGAGATAGGAATTGCTGGCGGTCGAACGGACATCGCCGGTAAACATCGAGTTACCCGCATGCATAAACAGGTTCGGGCTGGAATTGTTGGGTAATCCAATCCCCGCGGCATTCATCACATTAAACAATAGTGGATCACCTTTGACCCCGGGCGCTGCGCCTTTGCCGACCGTGGTCAGGGTGTTGACCAGGTTGATGTTGTTACCCGCCCCGAGGTAAACGCCCTTGGCGTTGATCTTTGCGTTACTGGCCGTGATATCGGTATTCGCCATCATCTTCAGTGTGTTTGCCTTCACCGAGGCATGCGCATAAGTCATAAATACCGTTAGTGCACCGGAACCGGTACTGATTGAGCCACTGGTTGGATTGGCGCTGCCGCCGGTAAGCGCGAGCGATCCTGAACTGACATTGACCACTGCCTTGCCACCGGCTTTCAAACCACCTATGGCGAAAGCCGAGGCGGCACCATTGGTTGGCCGAGCGGCCGGCAAGCCGCGTGGAGAACCGGTGGTTACACTGCTGGTCGACGGCGTGGCGCTGGCGCCTCCACCGTTGACATTGAGCCCACCCACCACGTTCAGAGTCAGATCGGCGCCGGCGTCGATAGTGGCATTGGCGTCGGCTTCAGCACTCATGGTGGTGGCCGAGGTCCAGTCACCGCTTACCAGCGCAGTTCCTCCGGTAACGGTAATCATGTTGCTTACATCGGCGGTAATATTCTTATCCGCACTGATCACGGCATCGGCATCGGCGCCTGCGTCGCCATCTGCAATACTGCCGGACAGCGACGCGGTCGCGGTACCCGCCTGCACCGACAGATTGCCGTTAGTAATCGAAATGCGGGTGTTGTTCCCCGCATTTATCTGCGCCCGGGCGCTGGCATCGGCAGCTTGGTTGCCACCGCCGGTACCAGTAGCGCCTGCGGTGGCCGTGCCACCGACAATCTGCAGGTTGCCATTGGCGACCGCGAGGTCCAGATTGGCGCCGGCATCGATCGTGGCATTGGCCCGGGCTTTTACCGGTGAACCGCCATTGACAATCCCCTGAGCATTGGCTAGCACGGATCCGGCATTTACCGCTACACCAGTCGCGGCAACGATATCGATCGCACCGCTGGCTTTGATCGAGGCGTTGGCCTCGGCCACGGCAATATCGCTTGAACCGCGATCGAACAGCGAGGCGATTGCCACACCGGCCTGCAAATCGAGACTACCCGTCAGATTGACGTTCATGTTGCCACCAGTGGCCACGAGCTCGGCATTGGCCAGCGCGCGTACCGATGAGGTATACGAGGTACCCGAGACCGACGCGGCCGCAGTGCCACCGCGCACGCTCAGGTTGTTGGCGGTGATGTCGACCAGGCGGGTGGCGCTGACAGTAACCGAGGTGTCCACCGATGCATTGGTGCCACCTGCTCCGGAAGTGCCGAGGTTAGCGTCCAGATCGATGCGACCGGCCTGCAGGGTCATGTCCCCGTTGATATTGACGATGATGCGATCGGCCCTGACGCTGACCTGCGCTCGCTGATCAGTCAAGGTGCCGACGGTACCGAAATCGGCGCCGTTGACGTTGAAATTCTGGCCGCTGACGTTCAGATCGCCGCCAGTCAGGATCGTATGGCGCCCGGAGGTCGAAGCATTGATCGCCACATCGCCAATGTTGTCGCCGTCGGTATCGGCATTCAGGTTGATGTCGTTGTTGCCGGAATAAATATCCTTGTTAATAACGATGTGTCTGCCCGCATTGAAATTAGTCGCAGCGCGGTAATTACCTTCGCTCGACCCCATGTCGTCATTGACCAGGATATCGCGACCGGCATTCACGCTGAAATCGCTGCCGGCATCGGCAACGTAACCCTGCAGACTGACGTCGCCAGCCGCCTGGATCGAGACATTGCCATCCGCGTTGATGCCGCCCACGGAAACGTTGCCCGCGGTAGAACCCCCGGCAATGTTGAGGCCGCCGTCGAGGACAAAATTTACGTTACCGAGCGTAATGCTGCCGGTAGGGTCCGGATTGACCGTGAAATTTCCGGAACCAGCGCTATTGCCGAGGCAAAATCCAGCCGAGTTACATTGCGAAGCATTGCTGGGGCCGCCCAGCGTGCCACCGGCCGACAGCGTGCCGATCACCAGGTTCAAATCGCCGGCGCCGGCGCTGGTGGCGGATTATCGACATCGATGTCGAGGCGGTTATCAAGGTATCCGCCACCAGGTAAGACATCGTTGCCCGCGTTGAGTTGATTGGCGAGGAAAACACTGCCGACGTTGCCGGTTGCGGTTCCCGCCGGCGCACCCGTGCCGAGATTGATGGTAAAAGTGGACGGATCGATCACCAGCGTTCCGCCGGAGCCGACGTCTATCTCACCGCGCAGTTTGAGCCCGGCGTGGCCGCTGACTTCGACAAACCCGCCCTTGCGCGGCCCTCCGGCGACGGATATTTCCGCGCCTTGCTGGATATCGAGCTGATTCTCGGCGATGACCCGAACGGTACCGCCAGAACCTTTAGCATCGCCGCGTGCCTGTATGGCTGCGCCGGAAGACAGCGAGATATCGCGATCGGAGTAAACCAGCACACCGCCGCCATCCGCCTGGCTGCCTGCTGCCGCCGAGGCGTCGAGGGTGCCACTATTGGTGACGTCGCCACCGATGCCGGTGAGGAAGATCGCACCGTCCTTTTCGACGATCGAGTTGGCGCGAACCAGCCCGGTGTTGTTGACCGCGCTGCCGATCAAATCATCGGCGACTTTGGCGGTCATGATCACGCGGCCACCATCGGCATAGATTTCACCGCTATTTTTGACCCCGGCGAGTTCGGTGACGGTGCCCGCGTCGACCGCCACGCTGATCAGGTTGTTGCCGCTGATGTCCATGGTGACGCGACTGCCGGAGGCCAGCACCACCTTGCCCATTCGCGCCTCGATCACGCCGCTATTGTCGACGTAATCCCCCATCAACACGACGTAACCCTGCTTGCGCGCGTTGATAATGCCATCGTTGATCACCTTGCCCAGCTCGGCCTCGGTATCGTTTTCAAAAACGAAATTACCGCTCATGAAATCCCTGTTTCCGATGTCGAACACGCTGGCGACGATGCCGGAAACGTCAACCTGCGCACCCTGGCCAAAGTAAATGCCGTTCGGATTGACCAGGTAGACCTGGCCGTTGGACGATAACTTGCCGAGGATCGACGAAGGATCGCCTCCAACCACGCGATTCAATGAAATCGACGTCTTACCGGGTTGCCTGAATTTGACGTGATGCGCTTTGCCAATGGAAAAACTTTGCCAGTCGATGATGCTCTTGTCCGTCGACTGTTTGATGACCGTTTTATTGGCTCTCGGGTTGCTGATGCTGGCATCACCGGCTACCACCTGCCCGCCTTTGGGCCCGGCCAGCGCGGTCACCGGCAACAGGCAGGCGATCGCGGAAAGCAACAGCTTCGGCCGGATCAGTCGACCATCGGCGCTGCGCGGTTGCAGGTAATCAGTCACCGGGGCGGCGCACTCGGGCATCCGCCTGGCGGTGGGTAGTGCGGGTGAGCCTTGCTCTAAACTGTATGCGTGTCGTTTCATAGCTGCAGCGTGTAGTTGAGCCAGAATCGCGTATCATCGCCATCGCTGGCATCCAGATCAGATGTCGGTGTGGCCACTTCGAGATCCAGCCTATGCATGCCGTCAAAATCGAATAACAGGCCAGCACCATAACCTGACAATGTTTCCTTCGAATCTTCGCCGGCCAGTGGATCGATGCGCTCGACTTCACCGGCATCGGCAAATACCCTTGCGATCATACTGGTTTTTGCCGATAAACTGAAACGCTTGCCCAAATCGAGGCTGCCACGATAGCCGCGATCACCGGCAATTTCGGTTGCCGGATAGGCGCGCACGTTGCCCGGGCCGCCGAGGCGGTAGCGCTCGACATCCGGCAATGGTTCGTCGGAATACACCCATTCGGCGCCCAACTGCCAGAACCAGCTGCGCGCGAAGGGCATCAATAAATTGTAAGCCAGCAATAGCTTTGCCTCGACGGCATCCTCTTCATCACCGTCCGAATTGCTCTTGAAATTACTGGAAAAAGTGGCCACCAGGCTCGACAGGGCGCCGTTTGCGTGGATCGGTTGCCACTGGATCGACAGGTCGAGCAGATCGATGCTCTCGGTATCGGTGGACACCGCGAGACTGCCATCTTCACTGGTTTCAGCGTGCCTTAGTGCAGCGGTGATATCGAGGCGGTTGAACTGTTTGCGGATCAACGGCTGCGTCACGAACAGGCGCAGGTTGGTGCCGTCGCCTTCGAGTCCGCCGTCGAGGTTGAGCGTATCGGTATCCACATCGTATTCGAAGGTCGACACATTGACGCCGGCGCGGGTACCCAGCGAATTCAACAGGGCATCGTAGTCGATGCGGAAAAAGTTCATGCGCGACTCTTCCGAGGTGATCGCCGACAGGTTGATCTGATCGCCCTGGGCAAACAGGTTGACGAACAACCAGCCGGCTTCGACACGCGCTTCGCCGAGCGCTTCACGCCCGTAGTTGTTGGCGCGCAACACCACCGACGAGCGGTCTTCTTCGGTCTGGATGACGATATCGGAGGAGCCGTATTCGCTGCCCGGTACGATCACCGCTTTGGCGGTGATACCGGGTAAATCATTGAGCATCAGAATCCGTTCTTCGAGCATCGCCTGCGACACCACGTCACCCAGGTTGTCGGTACCAAAATGACCCAACAGAAACGACGGGCGGTAACTGTCGAGATCGCCATCGATCTGTATGCCGCCGATTCGCCCCTCGATGATATCCAGCCGCACGGTTCCCGAACTGACTTTTTGCGCGGGAACATAGACCGAGGCCAGCAAATAGCCCTGCTGCCGGTAGAAACGCTGGAGTTCGTCGGCTGCCTGGTAAAGTTGTTCGAGGGTAATCGGAGTATCGATATAGTCGCCAATAACCGCCAACAGCACGGCATCGTCGAACAGTGTATTGCCGGACAGTTGAAACTGTTTAATGGTGATCTTCGCGCTCGAGGCGGGAGGCTTGAAAGCACCCTCATCTTCCTGTTGCAACAGGCGAGGCGCTGTCGGCCTGGGTTGCACGACGGGCTTGTCGACCGGTGCAACCACGGCACCGGGTGTAGGCGCCGCGTTTGACTGGGCCACAGCGGGTTGCATGACGGCCAGCGAGCTCAGCGCCGTCAAAATCACAATCGCCACTCGTTTGCTGTCGCCCAGGAACATCGCTACTCCCCCCCTTGGCCAGACTGCATACCGCTTTTTGTCTGCTTGCCGATTGGCTTTGCGATATACCGGTTTTTTTTAAACCATTCCGGTCTTCAACTGTCGTTGCGCACTGACAATAACCCTACATAATTTCTGGAGAATAAAAGACCGGTTCTTAAAAGTCCACCACGCTAACGGCTAACTGTGACGTGGTGAACATCCGTTTAACCGGCTGTTATCGGTTGCGGAAATGTATAATTGTTCGCAAAAATACCGTTCAAGCACCCGTTTGACGATCTGGATTACAAGCCTGAAACACAGCAACCAAGCGGCTTTCAAGACGATTTGAACCACTTGTCCTGATTTATAGGCCTTATATCTACCGCTTCGTGACAAAGCCCCTCCCAAAAAGCCACTCCCCGAAGTTGATAATCCTACATCT
>CAWIHJ010000116.1:0-8260 GCA_963835795.1 uncultured Gammaproteobacteria bacterium | reverse complement strand
GCTCGTCATTTTCTGTCATTCCCGCGCAGGCGGGACGGTCCGACGTTTCGGTCTTATAACCAGCCACCATTGCAAGATTCCCGCTTGCGCCGGTCCGACGCATCGGGGAATGACGGAGGAGAGTGCGCGGGAGTGACGGAGGAGGGTGCGCAGGCTGTGGCAGCGCTTGCTGGGCTGAAACTTTTATGGGAGCATCATTCCCCGTTCGGCCATCGATCAGCTGAGGCATTTCATGCAGGCAAGCCCACTTTATGCGCAGCGGTCGCTGCCATTACTCGCTCAGACTGCGGATGCAACGGGCACGGATGCCGATGCCGCCATTGCCTGGGCCGGGCGCCACCGCGAGGCGATTGAAGCCCGCCTCAACCAGGCTGGGGTCTTGTTGATCCGTGGTTTCCAGATTACTTCGGCCAGCGAATTTCGTGCAGTCTGCGCCGCTATCCGGCCTGACCTGCGTAATTACACCGGGGGTGATTCGCCGCGTACCGGTGTGGCCGATCAGGTTTATACCTCGACCGAGTACCCGGCCCATCTCGAAGTTTTGTTACACAATGAATTGTCCTACGCCGGATGGTCGCCCGATCGGGTATTCTTTTGCTGCCTGGTGCCGGCTGAAACGGGTGGCGAAACACCGGTCGCCGATGGCCGCGAAATTTACGCCGGGCTCGACCCGGAAGTTCGCGATCGGTTTGAACAACGGGGTATTACCTACCTGCAACATCTCTGGGACGCCACCGGCAGGCCCGGTATCGGCAAGTCGTGGCAGGAAACTTTCGAGACCACAGACCGCGTCTCGGCCGAAGCCTATCTTGACGGCGCGGGGATGACATTTGAATGGACGGATATCGGCCTGCGCACGGCCGCGACTCACCCGGCTATCCTCCTGCATGGCGTCAGTGGCGATAAATGCTGGCACAATCAGGCGGATCAGTGGCATCGGCAAATGGCGAGTGTGAAAGTCGAGATCGGTGGCGCAGAAGATGCGCGGGTCGACGCTCGCACCGCCGGGGTCGAAACCCTGGGGAACCACGTGACCTTCGCCGACGGTGGTGAAATCGCCGTCGCCGATCTGCTGCATGTGCGTGCCGTGTCGCGTGCCTGCGAAGTCGTCTTTCCGTGGCAGGCCGGAGACGTGATGGTGATCGACAACGTGATGGCCATGCATGGCCGCAAGCCCTTTACCGGCGAACGCTGTGTGCTCGCGGCAATGGCATAATTCAATCTGGAGAACAACTGTGACCGAAACCTTAACCACCTTGCGCCGGGAACTTGCCGCAGCCTTGAATCTCGCCGATCGATTCGGGTTTTCCGAAGGCATCTGTAATCATTTTTCCGTTGCCCTGCCCGGTGACGAAGAGCGCTATTTGATCAACCCTTTTGGCTTGCAATGGTCGGAAATCAGGCCGCATCACCTGCTCCTGATCGACGCTGCAGGCGTGGTTGTTGAGGGTGACGGCGAAGTCGAAGCCACGGCACTACACATTCACGTTGCCGGGCACCGTGCCAATCCGCGCCATCGGGCGATTCTGCACGTGCACATGCCGCATGCGACCGCATTGACGATGGTTGAAGGCGGTCGCCTTGAAATGGCGCATCAAACCGCCGTTCGCTATTACAACAGAATGACCCATCTGGCTTTCGGCGGCGTTGCGCTGGGCCGTGATGAGGGTGAGCGCATTGCCGGTGCGCAGCGATCGGATTCCAGTGTCGATATTATTTTTCTGGATAATCATGGCGTCAGTGTCTGCGGTGAAACCGTCGGCATTGCCTTTGATGATCTCTATTACCTGGAGCGAGCCTGTCGTCAGCAGATCCTGGCGCAGGCAACCGGCCTGCCGCTAAAGATCATAGCCGAGTCACTGGTGATCGAAACCGCGCGCCAGTTCGAGGGAATCCGCGCCGAAATGGCCGAGGCACATTTTACCGCCCAAATGCGCGCACACGGGATATAGCGCAAGTAGCGGGGCAGGGCTAGCAACTCACAACTGTGATGAACCGCCGAGGCAAATCTAAGGCCGTGATTTCGGGGACAGTATACTTAACCCTTTGAACAGGGATCGGCTTCAGGCGATGCCTCGGTAATTAAGTAAACTGTCCCCCGAATACTCACGGCTACAACTTGTCCAGGTTCTGCAGGCACCAGTTGGCGCGCGCGAGTGTTGCCTCCTGCGTCTTTGGGTCCTGACGGTCCCAGCTCCGGTAAATCATGCCGATGCGCGGGTTGCGTGCCAGGCGCTCGCGGTGTCGAATCATAAAATCCCAGTACAGGCTGTTGAACGGGCAGGCGCTAGTTTCGGTCTTTTGCTTGACGTTGTAGTGGCAGTGCTTGCAGTGATCACTCATCTTGTTGATGTAGTTGCCGCCCGCGCAATAGGGTTTGGTGGCGATCAGGCCGTTATCGGCGAACTGGCTCATACCGCGGGTGTTGGGCATTTCCACCCATTCGATGGCGTCGATGTAAACGCCGAGGTACCAGGCGTCTACCTGGGCCGGATCGATACCCGTAAGCAGGCAGAAATTACCGGTGATCATCAGGCGCTGGATATGATGCGCGTAGGCAAACTCAAGCGATTGCCCCAGTGCCTGCTTCATGCATTCCATCTGCGTGTCGCCATCCCAGAAATACGCCGGTAAGTCGCGCTCAGCTTGGAGCTGGTTGAGGCTGGCATAGCCGGGCATGTTGACCCAGTACACCGCGCGCACGTATTCACGCCAGCCGATGATCTGGCGCACGAAACCTTCGACCTGCGCAATTGAAATGCCGCTGTCGGTCTGGTTGAAGCGCTGGATTGCGGCTTCGACGACTTCCAGCGGGTGCAGCATCTTGCTGTTGAGCGCGAACGACAGGCGCGAATGGTAAAGGCTCCAACGGTGCTCGTGCTCGCTGGTCATCGCATCCTGGAAGCGGCCGAAGCGGTGCAGGCAGTGGTCACAGAAGTGCTCCAGCAGTTGCAGCGATTGCGCCCGGTCGACAGGCCACAGCAACGATTCGGCGCGTTCGCCGAAGTAGTCGATTTTGCCGTCGTCAAGGCGCTGCAATATCTGCTCGACATTGTTGTCGAAACGCAGTGGTTCGGGAATTTCGGCCAGGTCGGGCGCGCGCAGCCGCTCGCGATTGTCGGCATCAAAATTCCACTGGCCGCCGAGTGGTTTATCGCCATCCATCAGCAGATCGAGTCGTTTGCGCATCTTGCGGTAAAACGATTCCATGCGGTTGTGTTTGCCGGCAGCGATAAATTTAGAAAACTCCGCTTCGGGCAGCAGGAAATGCTCGCTATCAACTTCCGTCACGGTGATGGCGTCATCCAGTTGCATCTCGCGTAACTGCTGGCGCAGGCGATATTCGTCGGCGAGTTGAAAGTCGAAGTGCTCGATGCCATGGCGGCTGCAAAGCGCCTGGATCAGGTCGGGCAGGTCGGCGTAATCTCGCGTTTCATCGAGCTTCAGGTGCAGCACGTCGTGACCGTTTGCGCGCAGCGCCGTGGCGAACTGCGCCATCGCGGCGAAGAAGGCGCACAGTTTTTGCACGTGATGCCGGGTGTAGCTCGCCTCCTGGTGCAGCTCGGCAATTACATACAAGGTTCCGCTATCGCATTGCTCAAACCAGTGGTGCTGGAGGTTGAGCTGATCGCCGAGGATAAGGCGCAGCCTGTGATATCGAGGAGTCGTGTCTGTCCTGGTCATCGCAATACCTGTTAGGTGGGCAATATCATGACGCGTTCGAGCGATCCCGGCAATGAGGCCAAAGACCGCCGGAAACTTCTGGCTCACCGGTTTGCCGGGCCGATTTGCAGCGCTTTGAACAATATAAAACCTGCGCCCAGTTGTTACGCCAACGCTTGCGCCAGGAAAACTCGCGCCGACAAATCGGGCAGGTTTTCTGCGGCAGGTTAAGCTTCTTGTGTGCCACGTCTGGAACGGGTTCTATCGGGCCGCAGGTGCGAGGTAAGCCAGCTGGCAACATAACGGCCATCGGCATCAAATTGTCGTGCCTGCTTTTCGATGCTGAAGTGCCGGCCGCCGCGCGGATCGGCGCCAACACCGGCAATGTATTGCCAATTACCCCAGTTGGCGGCGACATCGTAGTCGATCAGCTGTTTCTCGAAGTAACCAGCGCCGCAACGCCAGTCGAGCGCCAGTTCGTTGACCAGCACGCTGGCGACAATCTGTCTGGCACGGTTGGACAAATAGCCAGTCTGGTTGAGCTGCTGCATGCAGGCGTTTACCAGGGGCCAGCGCGTCTCGCCTTTGCACCAGTCATCGAAGCGCCCGCGGTCGAAAGCGTAGGCGGGTTTACCACCGCTAATGCCACCCGGCAGAAACAGCTTTTCCGCATGCTGCAGCGAGTACCACTGAAAGTACTCGCGCCAGAGTAACTCGAAAAACAGCCAGTAGGTCGAATCGTTGGCGCCGTGGTCTGCCTCGTAGTGCTTGAGGCGTTGGTACAGCCGTCTGACGGATAGACAACCACTGGCGAGCCACGGTGACATCTTGCTCGAGCTCGACCAGCCGTCAAGCTCGTTGCGGGTTTGTTTGTAAGTCGATGGCGACTGACTGGCGAAGTAGTCATTCACATGATTCATCGCTGCAGCCTCACCGCCCTGGAATTGCGCATCCCGCAATGCGCTGAGGTCAGCCTGCGACTGTGGAAGCGTCTCCGGCAGCGATGGTGGGGGCGGAAACGGGCGCTGTTCCAGCGGTGCAGCAACGGGCATGCGCTCAACCAGACGCCTGAATTTGCTGAAGGTCTGCGGCAGTGTGCCGATGCCTGAGACCTGCTCCCGGGTAAACAGCGTGTAACCCTCGGCTTCGATAAACTCGACCGACGGATGTGCGCGTTGTAACTGCTCCCACCCGCGAACCTCGAAGTGACCAAAATGACGGCTGCGCAGGATGCGTTGAATTTGATATTGCTCGATCAACTGAGGCAGGATGGTCGTCGCGGGTCCTGAAACCTGCATCAAAGACTGGCCATACCGCTGCAAATTAGCCGAAAGTTGATCCAGGCCGCGCTCGATGAAGCGTTGACGCAGGTCGCCCTGGCGTTCAGTTCCAAAGGTATCGACGTCGCAAACAGCCGGGTCGTGACAATACAGGCACAGCAGGGTGCTGGCCCCGCAGATTGCGAGGTCGAGCGCAGGATTATCGTCGAGGCGCAAGTCCTGGTCGAACCAGTAAAGCGTCGCGACCGGCTCACTGTTGTTTTCCATTGATCCGGACCTCACCACCTTGTTCACTGCAAATATCGCCCACTGCATTTGTGTGAAGCAAACAGAGGGCCAAGCGGCACATCGGCACAGTTGGCGTAGATGTGACTTATCAGGTGTACGAAGTCAGTCCCGAATTGGTTTTAGAAAATAGAGAAAATAATTGTACGGTGTCACGGGGTCAGGTCTTTGATTTTGAATTCGTGAGTCAAAATTCAAAGACCTGACCCTTTGCAATTCGTTGAACTCGCGCCCTGGGACGAATTAAGTTAACGGTCACCTTATCTCGTCCCCGATTTCTCCGATTCCTCTGCTGTCAGGGCCCGGACCGGTATCGCAGTGTGGTGACGGTTAACTTATTCCGAAAAATCGACGTTCAAGCCATTTTCCATCATGCGCGCTCGATACGCTTTCTTGAAATCCCCAAGGGCGGGATAGTCGAGATATCCGGATTTTACGTAAGCCAGGCCTTCACTGAGGTGATGGTGGTATTTAATGCCGTCGGCACGATACAGTTCGCGCCCCTGGTTGAACATGACCAGCGATGGGCGAAAGGTCAAATCCAGCTCATCCATCCACTGTCGGGGTGTCATCATCCGCCCATCGGGAATCACAATTTTTTGCTTTGAATCCGCGTCGAGCCTGACGAACAAAACATCCTGAAGCCCGACAAGCACGTCCGGATGGTTCAGCGTTCTTTCGTGGAAGCGGGCACATTCAGTGCAATACCGGTCTTCGAACAGGATCACGAGTGCATCCTTGTAGCCCTTGAAGTAGGTAGCCTTCTGTAGCAGATCATGCTGCGCAAACCGATAAACCGGCTTTCTTTCCAGGTTGGCGAGATAGTCGGAGAAGTTTGTTTTCTGATAGTGGTAGCCCTGGACGAAATTCAACGCCTGTCGAAAAGCCACGGGATCGCGGTAGCCGTTTAGTTGCAAAACCTTGCCGCCGGCCGGGTCCAGGAACACGATGCTGGGTGTGCCGTAAATCCCCAGGTGCCGGACCAGTTGATTTTCGGTGTAGCTGCGTCCATCGGCCCAGGTGACATCGATCCCGCCCTTGATATCGATACCGGTGACACGGAAGTTTTTCTCGATGAATTCACGGGTTTCACCACTACGAAAATTCTCATCGAGCATGCGCACACAATACGGGCACTCGTCCACGTGGAAAAAGGCGATGACCTGTTTTCCTTCCCTGGCGGCTTCCGCGACGTCGTAATCGATTTCCAGGAATCCATGCGTAAACCAGTCGGGTAAATCGAATACCTGGCCACCGGTTAAAACGCCTTTGTCATCGGCATTCACTGTGGCCGCTGTCAATAAGGCGGCTAGTGCGATCACTAGACGGGGCAATCGTTGCATTGTTCGAGTCGTTGCAGAACCTGAAATTGAATTTCAACCAAGAATAGCGGCTTCACCAGCGAGAAACCAGCGCCAGATATCGACCTCGATTAAATACTGTCGCCGGGAATTCCGGGGACAGTTTACTTAATTCGTTAAGGGTAGTTCGTGGCCAGCGCGTTTAGCTGTCAGATTTTTTACCTTCCAGTGGTGATCCGGGATTTAGGTAAACTGTCGCCAGAACTGCCGGTGCTGCTGTTAGCCGAGGGCCGCGTCGATCTCGGCGGCTGCTCGCTGGCCGGAGTTGAAGGCGCCGTGACAGCAGGCATGATCGCCTGCGGTGGTTGCTTCGCCGGCGAAGAAAAGCTTGCTGTCGATCGGTTGCGCCAGCACCGCGCGTTGGTGTGCCTGTCCGGGCAGGGCGCAGGAGTAGGATCCGTATGTCCAGGGTTCGCTGGTCCAGGCGGTGCAGATCGAACGCGCAAACGCCGACTGGATATCGCTGCCGAAGACCGACGCCACCAGGTTTAATGCGTAATCCTCGCTGGCCTGTTGCCCCTGTTTCTCCAGCCAGATTGCCTTGCGTCCGCCGGTGAAAACGATCGCGGTGTTTTGTCCCATTACGCTGGCCTCGAAGCCGCCTGCGATCTCGTCGTTCCAGGCGAAATGGAACCCGCGCCCTTCCGCTCCGAAGACGTCGTGCTCAAAAAACAGGCAAACCTTGTTTTCGGTGCCGCAGGGCAGGCCGGCGATCGCGGCGAGCTTGCTGTCGGGCAGCGCGGGCTGGAACTCAATCTGTTGAGCGGCCAGCACGCCGGTCGAAACGGTGCATAACACGGTGCGTGCTTCGAGCACCCCGTGCAACGTGTGCGCGCGCACGCCCGGGCCACGGCAATCGATGCGCTCCACCTTGTGGTTCAGCGCGACCTCGACATCGGCACCCCAGGCGGCGACAAGATTGCCGTAGCCGTTTTTGACCGGGTAGTCCTGCCCTTCGTTGGCGGCGTAGAAATCGGCGGCTGAAGTCTGGTCCAGGTCGAGGGTATTGAGCTCCGCCATGGTCTCCATGTAAATCGGTGCAAACTCGTTATCGAGGTCGACCAGCTCGGCGATAGCGACGTCGCGCCCGGCTTCGGCGGCCGCGGTGATGGCCGTATTGCATTCACCGAGATAGGTGTCGAGGCGAGCCCGGTCTTCGCCTGTGAGCTTACTGCCGTGGGCGTGCGCCTGTATGTTATCCAGCTCGAAGATTTTACCATGCGCCTTGCCGATCTCCTGGTTGAACTCGTCGGCGATGCCGACGAAAGGATTGTGTTCGGCCTGGTGCAGGTAACTGCAACCCAGGTCGAACCAGGTGCCGGGGGCGAATTTCTTCGCTGTAGGCGCGGCCGCCGATGCGGTGCGAACCTTCGACCACGGCGACACGCCTGCCGCGCTCGCGCAGGGATTCTGGCGGCAGAGAGGCCGGCAGCACCGGCACCGATGATAACGACGTCGAGATCCAAAACGTCAGGCTGCGATCATGTAAAACTTGCGCAGGGTTTCGGTGATTTCCCAGGTGCAGGGCGTGCCCTTGGCGATGAAGAAGGTATCCCCGGCGGTGAAGGTTTCGCTGCGGCCGTCGCGCGACAGCGTGACCGATCCCGAGATCACCGTCATCATTTCGTGCACCGGGTAGGCGTCGATCTGCTCGCGGCAGGGCGCGCATTC
>CAWIHJ010000115.1:0-30150 GCA_963835795.1 uncultured Gammaproteobacteria bacterium | reverse complement strand
CGATTCCGGAAGAGTCATAGCCCCGATACTCGAGGCGCTTGAGGCCTTCCATCAACACGGGCACCGCATTCTGTTGGCCGGTATAGCCGGTAATTCCACACATAGGGTTTGTCCTATCCGTAAATAATGCGACGAATCTGTCGCTGGGTTAACGCGGGTGCCGCAAACACCAGTTGCGCCATTTCAGTTTCGATGCGCTGGAAGATCTGCGCATTGGCAAGCCCGGTTTCCTGTTTGATCTCCAGGTGTCGGCGGCGCACGTAGTCTTCGGGCGTTTGCGAGAAATAATCGATGACCTCGTCGACCAGCTTTTGTGCCTGATGCGGCGACAGATTGCTGCTGTGACACAGGTGTTGAATCAGTGGCTGTAAATCCGGTTTGTTCTGCATGGCGGAAATCTAGCGAAAAAATGAAGAATAACAAGAAATTTGCCCGATAAAGGGCAAAATATTAATCAAAAATGTCAAATATTGTGAATTGTGACCGAATCGGAGGGCAGGGAAGCCGGGCTTTACCCGAACCGGTCGTTGCTGCACGCACCCGATTTGGCTCTATGCGGGATGCGGTTTGGCCGTGTTTCAGGCGCTGTACTCGTTGAATTTACGGGTGTTGGTAGCGCCTCAAATGACGAGTAATCCCGACTATTAAAATCGACACTCAGTCGGGTGTCGGCAATATTGGCGAGGCGTTGAGCCCTCAACTAGAAGCAGGCGGCCTCAATCGTAAGGTTTCCAGGTAGTGCCACCATCCTGGCTGGCGAGTACTTCGCCGATGTTGGTGATTGCGTAAAGTATCCTGGGGTAATTGGCGTTGACGGCGAGGTGCAGCAGATAGCGGTCGCCGAATTTATTGTTCAGGCTTTGCCACTCCAGCGAATCATCGGGGCTACGCAGCAGCCCAAGCCCGGCAACGAATGCATAAACACTGCCGTCACCAGCGGCCTGTACCATGCTCGCGGATGATTGGTTGGAATGCGCTGGCGACCAGGACATGCCGCGGTCTCGAGAGATTAGCAAGCCTTTCTGGGTGGCCGCATACAGTGTTTTGGTGTCGATTGCCGAGGCTGCCAGGTCGATTAGCCTGGGCGGGACTTTGGCCACGATCTTCCAGGTATTTCCACCGTCTTCGCTTAATTGAATGCCGCGGAATACGCCGTAAATGATATTCGGGTCGGCATGGCTCACATCCATCTGGTGGAAGTCGACAGGACCTCCGGCGCCCGAGGCGAGTTTATTCCAGGAGCGCCCGCCGTCTTTAGACTGGATAAACCCGAGGTTACCGCCCGTCGACGGATGGCCGCTGGCGTAAAATATCGACGGATCGGTGGGATGCGGCGTAAATCCCATGTAGTCGTTCCTGTCTGCGGAAAGTCGCCTGGCGTTGCCGCCGGGCGTGACCAGGAAGAAGCCGTGGTGGGTCGCCAGGTAAAATCGTGCCGGATCGACCGGGTGAACGGCAATTCCGTGGAAATGGCTCTTGCTGGCAAGCGTTTGCAGGGCGTTGTTTTCGACCGCGTAAACCGATTGCAATCCGCTGCCAGCAAACGCAAGCAGGGCAAGAATAAACGCGGGTAGTACAGGTCTACGATTCATCAAATAACTCCATGGTAAATGACTTTCGGTTATCTATTTGTATGCCGTCACTGGGTGTTCCACTGGCAAACGCTGGCTCATTCCGCGCATAGTCTCATAGGGAAGGGCGAAAGCGGCAACTTTAACCTCGGTGGATCCAATCAAGATCGGGCATCCTGTCCGTATTCTTTTGAAGGGTTCCTGGCGCTGCGGCTCTCTATGAAGCCATTCAATCGAATATTCCAGATGACATCGACCTAGAATTCCGCGGAAAGATAGCCTCTTATTTCCTCGGTAATCTCGGGGCTATCCCATTCGATGGGGCCAACGACATAGCCGAGTCCTTTGCCTTCGCGATCGATCAAAAAGGTAGCCGGTATGCCAGGTACTTCGAGTTTGAAAGACGCGCCACCGGTCGGGTCGTGGTATACCTTCAGTGATTTAATTTCCAGTTGCTCATAGAATTTCCTGATTACGGAGGGCGATCCCTTGTCGATGGACAGGGCCAGTACTTCAAAATCCGCACCGGCAAGCCGGGCTTGCAAGCGATCGAGCGCCGGCATTTCTTCGCGACAGGGAACGCACCAGGTAGCCCAGATGTTGAGCAGCACAAAGCTGCCCTTGAAGGCATCCAGGGATATTTCGCGATTTTTGCGATTAATAAATTTCAGCTCGGGCATTGTTCTGGGTGTCTTAAAAAAACTGAAAACCGATTCCGCCGAAGTCGGGCCGTGTCGATTGGCTTCGAGCGGAGCGTCTACTGCTGAATCGTTTGCATCATCGGGAGAGCTGGAATAGTCATACCCGATAATTCCCGCGGCAAACGCGGCAATCATCATGGTGAATATCCATGTTTTCTCGCTTTTCAATAGAACGTTCTCTTTGTTTCGGGTTATTGGCAATGATGCTGTGAGTACAGTTGCTTGTCGCTGCCCGTATAAATCATCGAAACCGAATGTTAGTACCCGGTTTTATTTACGAGGAGGGCTCAGGCGCTGTTTACTTACTTTAAATCAAAAAAACCTCTACACATCTTTTTTCTGGCATTCGAGGAGTATTGGGGTGGTTTGGTGAATGTGTTTATGTGTAACTTTACATAATATACATTATGCGCATAAGGATAAAGATCATATCGCCAAACGGGGAAATCAAAATATGCCACATTTAACTTATAAACAACATGTTGCATGGTATTCTTCACTTGTTACTTGAAGTGCTTAAACGAACCCTCACGAGTAAAAACTCATTTATTGGCCTTGCCGGTGTTTCTACAGCCACGCAGAAGATCCTCCGTGAATGAAAATACGCAGGCCATTCGTGGCATTCATAAAAGCTGAGTCCAGTAATAAAACTTAACGGACGCTTCCCAGTCGGATGGATGCCTTGAAAGTATGACCAAACGTTTCAATTCAAAACTATTTTCCAATGGTTTATGATTTGCGCTTTACCCTATAGACTCCCGTAACCCCACATCGAGACCAGCAATGGCTGCCACCAATAAAAAGTACGCCAAGCCCGTTTACCTGGTAGACGGTAGCCGCACGCCGTTTCTCAAAGCGCGCGGCAAACCCGGACCCTTCAAGCACGCTGACCTCGGCATTTATGCCGCGCGTTCACTGCTGTTACGCATGCCTTTCGAGCCGGACGAAATCGATGAAGTGATTTTCGGTTCGACCATGCCCGGCCCCGATGAAGCTAACATTGCCCGTGTCGTGGCGTTACGCCTCGGTTGCGGAGATCGCGTGCCGGCCTACACGGTGCAACGCAATTGCGCGTCGGGCATGCAGGCGCTGGATAATGCCGCGCTGTCGATCAGCAGCGGGCGTTCAGACCTGGTGCTGGCCGGTGGTATCGAGGCGATGAGCCAGGCGCCGTTGCTGTTTCATCCGAAGGCGGTCGCGTGGCTCGCGGACTGGTGGGGAGCCAAATCCATCGGTCAACGCTTCAAGGTGCTGTCCAGCTTTCATCCGCGCTTGCTGAACCCGGTAATCGCCTTGTTAAAAGGCCTGACCGATCCGGTAGTTGGCCTCAACATGGGGCAAACGGCCGAGCAAATCGCCTGGCGTTTCGGCATTACGCGCACGCAGATGGATCAATTCGCCATGGAAAGCCACCAGAAACTGCACCAGGCGCAGCAGGCCGGCGAGATGTCCGAAGTAGTCCCGATTTACGATTCCAGCGGCAATGTCTACGATTTCGACGACGGTGTGCGGACCGATTCGAGCCTGGAAAAGCTGGCCAAACTGCGCCCTGCTTTCGACAAGCCTTTCGGCCTGGTAACGCCTGGCAACAGCGCGCAGATTACCGATGGCGCGGCGGCCCTGATGCTGGCCAGTGAAGCCGCGGTCAAAAAGCATGACTTGCCAATATTAGCGAAGCTGGTGAGTACCCAGTGGGCGGCGCTCGACCCGGCGGAGATGGGGCTCGGACCGGCGCATGCCATCGCACCATTGTTGAAGTCACAAAAGCTCAAGATTGCCGATATCGATTACTGGGAAATCAACGAAGCCTTCGCCGCGCAAGTGCTGGCGGTTCTGGCCGCGCTCGATGACAAGGAATATTGCCGGGATCACCTGGGGCTGCGCGCTGCGGTCGGTGCCATACCGCAGGATCGGCTTAATATTCACGGGGGTGGTGTCAGCATGGGCCATCCGGTTGGTGCGAGCGGTGCGCGCATCGTATTGCACCTGGCGCGGGTGCTGGAGGCGAAAAACGCGGCGAACGGCATCGCTTCGCTGTGTATCGGCGGTGGCCAGGGCGGCGCGATGTTGCTGGAAAGGAGTGTGGCATGACGATGGAAACGCCTGACTGGCAACAAGACTCGATGACGACGGCATTCTCTGGCTGATTCTTGACAAGCAAAACACCGACACCAACGTGTTGTCGATCTCGGTGCTCGAGCAACTCGACAGCCTGCTCGAACCCATCGTTAGTAAACCGCCGAAAGCGGTGGTGTTTCGCTCGGGAAAGCGCAAGGGATTTATCGCCGGCGCCGACGTTAACGAGTTTCTCGAGGTAACAAACACGCAGGAAGCGCTGATCATGATCAAGCGCGGGCAAACCCTGTTCAGCCGCATTGCCGCCCTTCCCTGTCCGACGGTAGCGATGATCGAAGGCTTTTGCATGGGTGGCGGCACTGAACTCGCGCTCGCCTGTGATTACCGCGTGGCGCTGGACGACAGGGATACCAAAATCGGCTTGCCCGAGGTCAAACTCGGTATCCACCCGGCCTATGGCGGCGTGGTGCGCGCGACGTCGATGATCAACCCGTTGCAATCGCTCGAATTAATGCTCAGCGGCCGCGCTTTGTCGGCGCGCGCGGCACGCGCCATCGGCCTGGTCGACGTCGCGCAACCGCAACGGCAAATGCAGCGCGCGGTCCGCGAAACTGCGCTTAAACGGCCACAGCGCCAACGTATGCCGTTACTCGGGCGCATTCTGTCGCTGCCCGGATTACGCCATCTGCTCGCCGAGTACATGAAAAAACAGGTGGCCAAAAAGGCGCCACGCCAGCACTACCCTGCCCCTTATGCCATCCTCGATCTGTGGGCCACTCACTACGGCGATCACAAGCGCATGATGGAAGAGGAAGCCAATTCGGTGGCGCGCCTCATCCAGGGCGACAAGGTGCGCAACCTGATCCGGGTATTCTTTTTGCAAACCCGGCTGAAAGGGCTCGGCGACAAGAAGTCGTTTGTGCCGCGGCACGTTCACGTCATCGGCGCCGGCACCATGGGTGGCGATATCGCCGCCTGGTGCGCGTTGCGTGGCTTTACCGTCACCCTGCAGGATCGCGAAGCGAAATATCTTGGCAATGCCTTCAAACGCGCCCATCAACTCTTTGCAAAACGCCTCAAGATTACCGCGGATCGCAATGCGGCAATCGATCGCCTGATTCCCGATGTCAGCGGCGATGGCGTCAGCAAAGCCGATGTCATTATCGAGGCCATCTTCGAGGATATCGAGGCCAAGCATGCCATTTACCGGGACGTCGAGGCGCGCATGAAGCCGGACGCGGTGCTCGCCACCAACACCTCGAGCATTCCGCTGGAAACCCTGTGTACGGCATTGAAGCAACCCGAGCGCCTGGTTGGAGTGCACTTTTTCAACCCGGTGGCGATGATGCCGCTGGTGGAAATTGTCGCTTCGAAAAAGACTTCTGCGCAGACCATCGCCAATGCAACTGCCTTCACCCAGCACATTGGAAAATTACCCTTGCCGGTCAAGAGTTCGCCCGGCTTCCTGGTCAACCGCATCTTGATGCCCTACCTGGTGGAAGCATTCACGCTCTACGACGAAGGCATCGCGCCCGAGGCGATCGACAAGGCCGCGACCGATTTCGGTATGCCGATGGGCCCGGTTGAGCTCGCCGATACCGTGGGGCTCGATATTTGCCAGTCGGTGGCGCGTAACCTGTCAGAGGCCTACGGGATCGCGGTACCGGCCGGGCTTGACCGCTATGTTGCCAAAAAGCATCTCGGCAAAAAGTCCGGACGCGGGTTTTATCAGTACAAGAATGGCAAGCCGATCAAGGATAAGGATGTCGATCTCGGCGATCAGAAAGTGATTCAGAATCGACTGGTTTTCCGCTTCATCAACGAGGCGGCCGCCTGCCTGCAGGAAGGCATAGTCGCCGATCTCGACTTGCTCGATGCCGGCATTATTTTCGGCACTGGTTTTGCACCTTTTCGCGGCGGTCCAATGAATTACAGCCGGGACCAGGGCGTGGCGTCGCTGGTGGCTTCGATGAACGACTACGCCGCCCAATATGGCGAGCGTTTTAAACCGGCCAGGGGTTGGTCGTTACTTGACGAATAGGCCCCGTTCGCGGATACGGACCGGGTAATTCGTTCACCGACTGACGCACAGTCACTACGCCGGGATAGCGATGTTGCTGTCGAACCAGGCGCAGTAGTTCATGCCCTTGCCATGCACGGTTATGCGCGGCAAACACAGCCGCATCGAGCCGCGCCAGTTCGTCCGCCCAATCTTCGGAAGCCCTGGCGGCAATCTGGCGTAGACTGCTGATCTGCGGATCATCCCAGTGCACCCTGCTCCACTCAATCAGGCCGTAACGCGCGGCGATTGCATCGTTGTTGATACAGGCGCGCTCGACGGTTTTGCGGCAGCGCCGACGATGCCGCAGCGCGCTGATAAATTCAGTCATGACCAACCAACGCCTGCGCGAAAACCAGGTTAGCAGGATGAGGCACAAAAAGGTCAGCACGACCAGTAGCCAGGGCCAGGCTGGTTGGAGCCTTAGCGGCAGTAGACCCGACGCTGATGTGGAATTATCCGTCGCGATTATGTCATTACCACGAATCCCGTCGGCGCTGGAAGCCGGCGCTGTTACCGTCAAATTGATGGCATCGAGTCGCGCGACACTGGCCTGATCCAGTCCGACATTCCACCAGTCCAGTTTAACGGCAGGCAAGATCACATCGCCTGACTGTTCGAGAACGATGACATAGCGCTGGCGTAAATGTCCCCTCAACTGTTCATTACCCGGCGCGCCAGTCACCCGGGTGTTGCGGGTTTCCCGGTCGGCATAGATCTTGAACTGGGCGCTGTCGTGCAGTAACAAGTTGGCGGGTAACACCTCGGCCGGTAATCCCGTTGCCTGAAGATTCACGACGACGCCGAGTGAATCGCCAGGCCGCAGTGTCGCATTGCGGTTTTCCCACTCCAGCGATAACTCGAGCTGTTGCGCCGGTAGCCAGCCGGTCGTGTCGATGCCGGCCGGTATTTCGCGTTGCTTCAGGTGCAAGGCGTTGCTCTTGCGGTGGATATAGCGAACTTCCCCGTTGAGAGGGTTTGCGCTGGGGAAACTGGCGTTGAAAGTGGCCGGTTGAACGTACATTTCAGTCACCTTTTGCGGTATCAACAAGGATACTGCGTTCAAGCACATTTGAATGAATGGCCATCGCGCATGACTTCGTAGTGAATGTCGCGACCACTGCGAAACGCCTGGGATTGCGACGGATTCCGGCTCATGCAAGGCGCCCTTGTCTATGGCCTGGTTGTGGAACAGCCGAGTGACGATTCGCGTCTGCTGACCCGGGTACGGGTTTGGCGGGCTGGCCTCGATTTCGACGAACACATTTTGTGCGCTTTGCAAAGCGACAGGAACGGGCTCCACGACGAGCGCTAAAGCTTCGCTGTAGCTGTCGCCAAATTTCAGTTGTGGAATGGTCAGTATGCCGCTGCGTCTTGGTAGCAGATAGAATGTTCCACTGCATACGATGTAAAGACTGACCATCCTGCTGTACGCGAAAAACCCGTGATTTCGAACTCAGTACCTCGAAATCGGTTTCCAGCACCGATGTGTCGACGGCGTACATCGACGGAATATCGGCATCGTAGGTAATCGTCAGCTCGGCGACATCGCCCGCGTAAATGCGTGCCTGGCGCAGTTCAGCGTTTTGCGCCTGCAGCAGCGTGGGTAACAGCAGTAGCACAAGGGTCGCAATCGATCGATGCATGCTTAACGTTGCTGCTGTTGCTGGCGGCGGTAATCGCGCAGGAACTTGCGTCGGTATAACTCGGTCGAGGTCTCAGGGAGGCTGCTGATCCAACGTTCAATCACATCCACCGGTGGCGTTTGACGGGCATCCTGGGCACGCAATACAAAGCGCTCCTGTTCGGAATCTTCGCCGTCAAATCGTTCCGTCGGGTCGACCTGGCCGGTCTGCGGGGACACGCCAAATCCAGAACCAAACTGTTGTTGGTCGGCTGGATTGGCCTGTAATTCAGTAGCCATGCCAATACGGGTTTCAAACGAATCGTCGGAATTCGGCTCTTCGCCAGGATCGCTGCCATCGCCGGCATCCGCCGAATCCGCCTCGATTTTCCGCCTGCTGCTCCAGGTAAATCTGCAGCAGGCGCTGGTTATAACGCGCATTGCTGAGGCCAGGGTCGAGGTCGATCGCCTGCTGGTAGCTCTGCATCGCTTCGGGGTAGCGTTGCAGCTGCACCAGCGTATTAGCCTGGTTGTAGCGGGCCGACGCCGAGTCATCCAGGCCGAATTGTTCCAGCGCGAGAATAAATTGTCCGCTGCGATAATAGCTTGCGCCGAGCACCAGCGGATTGTTGCTCAATTCGCGTGCGCGCTCATAGTCGCCGTGTCGATAAGCTTCCAGGGCAATGGTTTCCGGATGTGTCCACATGCTGGAGACATCACTGGCGTCGGCATCCTGCGGCACGGGTAGAAACACCACCAGCAACCACATCCACAACAGGTTGCGCCTGAACAGCAACAAGGTCAGTGGCAACATGAACCAGACCAGCCAGACCCCGTCATTGGATGCCTCGCGCGCGGATTGCTCGGCGTCACGTTGGGCTTCGACCAGTTCACCCGCGTCTATCCTGGAGCCCAGCAGGTCGATTTCATATCCCGTGGCGCCGACGATCACCAGTCGGCCGTTGCCGGCCGCGGCAATGCGTTGTAACAGTGCGAAATTGGTTTTGCTGATATGAGTCTGTCCGTTGGCATCGCGCTGCAATCCGCCCCGCGCATCCGGCAGCGGCCCGCCCGCGTCACTGCCGATGGCCAGCACGGAAATTCGATGACCTTGTGCAGCGGCATCGATGGCCAGTTGCACCGCGCCCTGGTCCTTGCTGTCACCTGCGCTGATCAACAACAGCTGGCCTTGTCCGCTGAGCGAGGCAGCCAGCAGGTCCAGTCCGGCAGCCATGGCTCGACTCAGGTTGCTGCCGTCCTGTGGCATGGTTTGCGGGTTTACCGCTTCGATAAAGGCCAGCAGACTGTCGGCATCGCGTGACAGCGGCGACAGCACAAAGGCAGATTCGGCGAACACCACCAGGCCGGTTTCTCCGGCAAAACCATCGCCGATAATTTCACTGGCTGCCGCCAGGGCGTGCTGATAGCGATTCGGTTTAATGTCCTGTACCAGCATTGAACGAGACAGGTCGAAGACGATGACGCGGGCGCTGGTAACTTCCATGATCGGCTGGGACAAGCGGCTCCAGCTGGGTGCGGCTGCAGCAATTACGCCGATACTCAAAACACAGGCCAGTATCCAGACCGATAACCCGGGTCCCGTGCCCTCCTTCCGTGTACTGGTCATCGCGGCGAGTAAATGCGGATCGCAGGTACGTTGCCACATGGAGCTACGCGCGGCGCGGGCTGAATACACCCAGATCAGTAACCACAGTGGTAGCAGCAGCCAAAGCCACAGGGGTTGCAGGAACTGAAAGTCGCCGGTGAAGTTCATGGCCGGTTAACCACTGCAGAATGACGCAGGCTGGCCAGCAGGTATGCCAGCATGAATAACATGCCCGCGCCAAGTGGCAACAGGTAGAGTTCCTGGCGCGGCTGGTGCGACTGGTATTCATATTCAACGGCTTCGAGTTTATCCAGCTCGAGATAAATCTGCTCCAGCGATGCCAGGTTGGTCGCGCGAAAGTAGCGACCATTGGTCACTTTGGCGATACTCGCCAGCACGCGTTCGTTGAGCGCAACCCCGGCCGGAATGTTGGCCGTACCGTAGATCTGCCCGAGGGTTTTGGCATCGGTGCCAATGCCGATGGTGTAGATCGTCATGCCCTGGCGTGCGGCTGCCTGGGCCGCAATAATCGGATTCTCGAAACCGGCCGTATTCGATCCATCAGTGACCAGGATCAGCACTTTGTGGCGACTCTCCTGCTGGCGCATCGATTTCATTGCCAGCCCGATCGCGTCACCAATCGCGGTATGCCGGCCCGCGAGTCCGGTACTGATATCCTCGAGTAGTTTCCCCAGCGCATCGAGATCAAAGGTCAGCGGCACGTAAGTATAGGCATTGGTGCCAAACAGGATCAGCCCGATTCGATCGCCCTCGCGCCTTTCGATGAATTTACCGACGACCAGTTTGAGCACGTCGATACGGCTGGCGGCTTTGCCATCGATGGTCATGTCGGCTTCGTTCATGCTGCCGGAAATGTCCACTGCGAGCATCAAATCGCGACCGCTTACCGACCTGGAAATCGGTTCACCAAGCCAGAAAGGCCGGCTCGCCGCCAATACCAGGCATACCCAGAAGGCCCACAGGCAGAGCCCCTGAGGGCGCATCGAGGAACGGGTGAGCGCAACCGCGGCAAATTTTTGTCCGCCGAGCAACGGCACCGCGAGTGCCAGTTGGCGAACCTCGCCGGCGGGTAACCAGGTGCGGACAAACCACGGTAGCGGTAACAGCAGAAATCCCCACCACCAGTCAAAACCGATCATCCGACCCTGCCCCGCTGCTGCAACCGTGGCTTTATCGATTGCAGCCAGCGATCACACAGCGCGATCACCTGGTTGGCATCGAGATCGACCTGGCGCTGGTAGAGCCTGGCACCAAACACCTGGCCACAGCCCCGGGTGAACGGTTGATCGGGCAGATCCTGGTCGAGAAACTCAAGCCAGGCAGCGCCGTTGACGCGTTGCAATTGCCGCTCGGGGAACGCCAGCAAGGCCACCTGCTTCAGCCACCGCGATACCTGGAAGGCGAGCAGTCGCGTATCCGGGTTGCGGCGATAGCGGGCCTCGATGAACTCCAGCTCGCGCTGTGCGAGCCTGGCGAGGTGTTCCCTGCGCCGGCGTTTGCGCCATAGCCAGGTGACCATGAGCATTGCCACAAGCAAAGCCACAAGCCATAACCAGGCAGGTGCAAGCAACCACCAGGGCGGTTCGGGCGGCGCCTGTATGTCCCTCAGTTTCAGTAACAGTTCTTCGCTAGCCCGCATTTCTCACCGCCGTTCGTAGCGAGACGGCGAAAGGTCGTGCCCTGCCTTGTTTTTGCGACCGAAGAGTGCAGAGGCATAGTCGACACTATGTTGAGCGCTCTGACCGAGCAAAAACAAGGCAGGGTGCGGCATAGCGTCGTCGCAGTAGAATAGTGGTGAAAAATACGGGCTAGTCATGGCCTGGCTTGCAGCGTGCCCAGCATTTGTGGCGTGATGTCGCCGTTACAGGAAATTGACAGCAAGGGAATATTGAATCCTGAGCACAGCGATTCGACCCGCTGACGATGCGCCTGTTGTTGTGCGATCAGCTTGTCGCGATGCCCGCTGTATTCGAGGTCAAGATAGGCATTGCCCTGTTCACCCTTGAGCGGGTAACCACCTTTGGGCCATTCATCGATTTCACTGACATCGTTGATCCAGTAGCAATGCAACTGGTTGTGGCGCGTCAGTGGCGCGAGCGCCTGCAGCGTTGCCTGGTCGCTGTCGAGAAAATCCGAAATCAGGGTAATATCCGTGCCCGGCCGGGCGACGCGTTTCAATTCACCCAGCAGATAATTCAGCCGACCCGGGCCTCGCGCGGCGCGCTCACGCAGGGCGTCGGCGCGTGCCAGGTGATGAAAGATGCCGAGCAGTCCGGAACGCGTTTTACCGGGCCTGATTTCGGCATGGTGGGCGCGCGATGCCACCAGGCCGCCAATGCGTTCGCCGTTGAAACTGGCGAACCAGCCGACATGGGCCGCGACCTGGGCGGCTGCCCATGACTTGAAGGCGAAGCGGGTACCGTAAAACATCGATGGAGAAAGGTCGACTGCGATCAGGCTGGAGCGTTCCTTCTCTTCGGCGAATACCTTGGTATGTGCTTCGCCGGTGCGCGCCATGACGCGCCAGTCCATGGTACGCATGTCATCACCGTAGACGTAGGCGCGCGATTCTTCGTATTCCATGCCGCGCCCGCGCAGGCGAATCTCTCGGGCGCCGGAGCGAACACTGCCGTGACGGCGAATCCGGGCATGGATCAGGCCTTCGAGACGGCCGCGAATCGCAATCAGTTCATCGACATCGATGGTGATTCCCGGAACCTTTTCGATGTTTGCTGACATGCGCGGCTGCGAGGTTAGACGACCGGCACCCGCGCCAGTAATTCGTCGATCACGGCGTCGATTGAAACCCCGTCCGCCTCAGCCTGGTAGGTCAGCAATATTCGGTGCCGCAGGACTTCATGCGCTAGCTGCTGGACGTCTTCGGGAGAGACGTAATCGCGACCTTCGAGCCAGGCGAGCGCCCGTGCACAGCGGTCGAACGCCAGGCTGGCGCGTGGACTGGCGCCGTATTGAATCCAGCTCGCGAGTTGCTCCGAATAGGCCCCGGGATGTCGGCTGGCATCTACCAGTTGGGCAATGTACTGCTCTACCGGTTCGGCGATGTAGAGCCCCAGTATCTCCTCACGGGCGGCAAAAATCAGTGCTTGCGGCATCGGCAGCCCTGCCCCGAGCGTCGGTGCTCGATTCGCTTGCTGCGCCTCCATTCGAACCTGGCGCATGATTCTGACCTCGTTGTCGATCTCGGGATAACCAATGGTGATCTTCAACAGAAATCGATCCAGTTGTGATTCGGGTAGCGGGTATGTGCCCTCCTGCTCGATCGGGTTCTGCGTCGCCATGACAAAAAACAGGCCAGACAGGGGATAGGTATTCTTGCCGACCGTTATCTGGCGTTCTTCCATGGCTTCCAGCAGTGCCGATTGCACCTTGGCAGGCGCACGGTTAATTTCATCGGCGACGATCACGTGATGGAACAATGGACCTGGCTGAAAGCTGAAGCTGCTGTCCTGCGGCCGGTAGACATCGGTGCCGGTGAGATCGGCCGGCAACAGGTCGGGGGTGAACTGGATGCGCTGGAAGTCGCCCTGCACGCCGCTGGCGAGGGTCTTGACGGCGCGCGTCTTGGCGAGCCCCGGTGGTCCCTCGACGAGGATGTGACCGTCTGCCAGCAAGGCGATCAACATGCGATTGCACAGCCGCTGCTGGCCAAGAATGTGGGCATCCATGTAGGCGCCCAGCTCCAGCAGCTGTTCGCGTAATGCCAGGGGTGGTGAATCGGGCATATCCCGTACTTCTCGGTTGCGATTGGTGGTTGGCCGCTGCATCGCAGTTTACCGCTGCGGCGTCAGCTTGCAGGATAAACACCCTGTGAGGGAAATTCCAGCTCGTTAAGCGGTCGATGCCTGCGCCACCCGGTGCACGCCGATGGTTCAGTGCCTGCTGGCCTGCCCGCTATGGCAGCTGAAACAAGCGGTTGGCGTTGGCGTAAGTTGCGCTGGCCAGCGTCTGCAGCGACTCACCACGAATTTCGGCGAGTTTCTGCGCCACCAGGCTGACCCGCCCGGGATGATTGGTCTTGCCGCGAAACGGCGCCGGCGACAGCCACGGCGAATCGGTTTCGATGAGCAGGCGCTCGAGTGGAATTTGTTCGGCCATATCGCGTACATTTTGTGCCTGGTGAAAGGTAACAATGCCGGAAATGGAAATGTAAAAACCCAGCTCGATTGCGGCACGTGCCATCTCCCAGTCTTCGGTAAAGCAGTGCAACACGCCACCCACCTCGTTGGCCTTGTGCTTGCGCAATATATCCAGGGTATCCTGCTTCGCTTCACGGGTATGAATAATTAGCGGCAGTTTACAGGCGCGCGCCGCCTCGATGTGCGTCACGAAGCGCTTGCGTTGCCAGTCGAGATCACCGGATTGATGAAAATAGTCGAGCCCGGTTTCACCGATAGCGACCACCTTGTCGCGCTCGGCCAGTTCACAGAGCTTGTCGACACTGGGTTCGGCTGCGTCGATGTAGTCGGGATGCACGCCGGCGCTGCAGAAGATGTGATCGTAGGGCAGAATACGACGCTGCATGGATTCGAAGGAATCGAGGTCGACGCCGATGCAAATCATGCGCGTGACACCGTCGGCTTCGATGGTTTGCAGCAATTGCGCGAAATCATGGTTGAAATCATCCAGATCGATGCGATCCAGATGGCAGTGCGAGTCAAAATACATTGAGTGACCTGCCCGCGAAAACGGATTTACATGGTGTGGGTCGGGCGATCAGCCTGTAATGCACCGGCGAGAAAACCTTCGATCTTGTTGCGCGTTGTGCCGTTGTCCTGCACGCTGAACTGTACGCCGATACCCGCGGTTTTATTGTTTTGTGCACCCTGGGGTGTCACCCAGATGATCTTGCCGGCGACCGGCAGGCGTTCCTTGTCATCCATCAGGCTCAACAGCATAAATACCTCGTCGCCAAGGGCATATTGCTTGTTGGTAGGAATGAACAAACCGCCATTATTAACATAAGGCATGTACGCAGCGTACAGCGCACTCTTGTCCTTGATGTTAAGTGAAAGTATGCCCTGACTACCTGGCGCTGCCATCAGTTCGATCTCCGGGAAAGTATTTGTTTCAAAGATATTAGCACGTCTTCGAGCTGAAGTTGGAAATCAAGATTATTTTCTTCAACCTGCAATTGATGCTGTGCGCGGCGTTGCAGATCGAGTAAATCCTGTGCACGGGGATGATTGACCCCGGAATTATCCGTCGAATTGCCCTGGACGCCACAAGCCTGGTAGCAATAAGCGTTCAGCGTCATCTCGATCAGGCGTCGGGCGATGGCGATTTCGCCGCTTAACAGGCGCTTGCAGAGCTCGCTGGCACTCAGTCCGCTGCGCAGGAAAGCAGCCAGGCTGGTCTTGAAACTCTCTACCTGCTGCGCATAATCCTGTTGCTGCAAATATTGCGCCAGTAACGGGTCACCAGCGGCATATTGCAGGTATAACCCCGCATTGTCGGCATCGACTCCCTGGGCTTGCAGCCAGTTGAGTGACGCCTCGCTATCGGCAGGATCGATGTTCCACGACTGGCAGCGACTGCGCAGCGTCACCGGGATGCGCCCCGGATGACGGGTGAGCAGCACCAGCAGTACATCGGGTGCCGGTTCTTCCAGTGTTTTCAGCAGCGCATTGGCGCTGGATTTGTTCATGAGTTCCGCCGGGTAGATCACGGCTATCTTCAAGCGTTCGTATTTACGCGTTAATGAAAGCTCATGTATCAGTTTACGTATCTGTTCTATCTTTATGTTTTTAGTAGGTTTCTTTGTTCTTTCGTCAGGCTCTAATGTGACCAGGCTGAAATCTGCATAGGTCCCTGCCGCCATCATTCGACAGGCCTCGCAAGCGCCGCAAAGCACGAGTTCCTGTGGGTTGTCGCACAGCAGTAACATCGACAGGTAACGCGCCAGGCCCTCCATTTGAAAATCACTGGCACTCTCCAGCAGTACTGCGTGTGGCAGGTGTTGTTTGTGTCGCAGTGCGAGCGCCTGTCGCAACACGTCCTGTTGCCAGGGCAGCATCAGGGGGATTCCAGTTTCCATTAGTGCTATGCCCCCGAACTGGCCAGCAGTTGCATGGCAAAATACCGGTTCACGCTGTCGATGATATCTGCACTGACCTGAGCCATGTCGCGATCCGCGTCAATGACCCGGTAGTGCGCGGGGTTGGCCGCGGCGATTTGCAAAAATGCCGCGCGCACGCGCGCGTGGTAATCCGCGCCTTTCTTTTCAAAGCGATTTTCGTCATCGCCGCGCTTCATGGTTCTTGCCAAAGCAATCGTTTCGGGTAGATCGAGGATAATCACCAGTGCGGGCTCGAAATCACCGACCACCAGTCGATGAACCTGTTCCACCAGCGCCAGTCCAAGATCGCCGGCGATGCCCTGAAACGCGCGGCTGGAGTCGGCATAGCGATCACTGATCACCCATTTTCCGTCGTCGAGTGCTGGCCAGATGGTGTCGCGTAGATGCGCCCGGCGCGCGGCGTACATCAGCATGAGTTCGGTCATCGCGTCCCATTTCTCGGGCTCACCTTTGACCAGTAACTGGCGAATATCTTCAGCCGCGACCGAACCGCCAGGTTCGCGGGTCAGAATGGTTTCGAACCCACCGTCGATAAACGATTGCAACAGCCGGCGGGATTGCACGCCTTTGCCGGAGCCATCGATGCCGTCGATGACGATCATTCGATTCTGGCGGGTTGGGCTAATCGACATGGGAATCCTGATTTATTTCTGCTGGTTCAATTGGTAGCGTTTTACCGCGGCGTTGTGCTCTTCCAGGGTGGCCGAAAACTTGTGCGTACCGTCGCCGCGCGAGACGAAATACAGGGAATCGGTTGCGGCCGGGTGCAAGGCCGCGATTATTGCCTCGAGGCCCGGCAGAGCGATCGGTGTCGGCGTCAGGCCGGCGTACAGGTAGGTATTATACGGCGTGTCTTTACGCAAGTCGCGAAAACGAATGTCGCCGTCATACTCGGCGCCCAGGCCGTAGATAATAGTCGGATCGGTTTGCAGGCGCATGTTGCGTTTCAGGCGCTCGATAAAAACGCCGGCAATCAGCGGACGTTCGAATCCCGCACCGGTTTCCTTTTCGATGATCGAAGCCAGAATCAGGGCTTCGTAGCTGGATTCGAGCGGTAAATTGGCCGCACGTTGATCCCACTCGCGCTCGAGGTGCTTTTGCATGACCTGGTAAGCGCGCTTGAGAAAGTTGACATCGCTGGTGCCTTTCGGAAAGCGATAAGTATCCGGGAAAAACAAACCTTCGGGATGTTGATCGGGTAATCCCAGCAAGGTCATGATTTCTGCGTCGGTTTTACCCTGCAGGGTGGATTCGATGATTGGGTCTTCGGCAATGGCGGCCAGCATCTGTCGAAAAGTCCAGCCCTCGATAATCGTCAGTTTGTACTGAATCGAATTGCCCTGGGTAAATTTTTCCAGCAATTGATCCGCCGTCAATTCGTTATCGATTTGATACTCGCCGGCACGGACGCGGGTTTCCAGGCCCCTGACTTTCGCCAGCAATATGAATAGCCAGGGATCGTTGATGATCTTTGCGCGCGCAAGATCCTGGGCAATGGATTTTATGTTACTACCGGAGCGGATCAGAAACGTTTCGGGCGCGGTCAGCGGGAGGCTGCCGTGTTGAAAGCGCAGTAGCTGAAATACCAGTAGCGCGATAGACAGCAGTGCGGCAATGAGGCCCCAGGCAATCAGTCGTCGAATGATCCTCAGCATGGGCTGTTAGTCTGGATATTGCATCGGATTCCCGCGTGACGGTATCCCGGGCGATGGGCCGGGGCGGTAAGCCGCGCGGCCGCATCACCGGAATGTTGCACTAGACTGGAGCGAAGATGCAGGTGCCGTTGGTGCCACCGAATCCGAATGAATTCGACATGGTCGCAGTCAGCTTCATCTCGCGCGCGGTGTTGGGGACATAGTCGAGATCGCAGCCATCACCGGGGTTTTCGAGATTTATAGTCGGCGGCACGACTTGATCACGCAGGGCCAGAATCGAAAATATGGCTTCGATTCCACCGGCGGCTCCCAGCAGGTGGCCGGTCATCGACTTGGTTGAGCTCACTACCAGCTTGTAGGCATGATCACCCATTGCCAGTTTGACCGCATTGGTTTCGGCAAGGTCGCCAGCCGGGGTTGAAGTGCCGTGCGCGTTGATGTAGCTGATGTCTTCCGGGTTCAACCCGGCATCGTTCATCGCGTTGGTCATGCAGCGCGCGGCGCCCTCGCCTCCCTGTGACGGTGCTGTCATGTGGTAGGCGTCGCCACTCATACCGTAGCCGACCAGTTCACAATAAATATGCGCGCCGCGCTTTTTCGCCATCTCGTATTCCTCGAGCACGACAACTCCGGCGCCGTCGCCAAGCACAAAGCCGTCACGATCCCTGTCCCAGGGGCGACTCGCCGCTTCTGGATCATCGTTGCGTGTTGACAGTGCGCGGGCGGCGGCAAAACCACCCACACCGAGTGCCGAGGTGGCCATTTCGGATGCGCCAGCGACCATTACGTCGGCGTCGCCGTAAGAAATCATGCGGGCCGCGTCACCGATGTTGTGCGCGCCTGTGGTACAGGCGCTGACAATAGAAATGTTCGGACCCTTCAGGCCGCGTAAAATCGACAGGTTGCCGGATACCATGTTAATCAGCGAACTGGGAACGAAAAACGGTGAAATCTTCCGTGGTCCACCGTTGACGTAAGCATCACGATTTTTTTCGATTGCCGGTAAGCCGCCGATACCCGAACCGATCGCAACCCCGATGCGCCAGGCATTTTCCTCGGTGACTTCGACACCCGAATCATCCAGCGCCTGGACACCGGCAGCAATACCGAAGTGGATAAAAGTATCCATCTTCTTGATGTCTTTAACCGAAATGTACTCGGTGGGATCAAAGTCTTTTACCGAACCGGAAATTCGAGTACTGAAATCACTGGCGTCAAACGCTGTGATTTCCGCGATACCACTTTTCCCGGCGATAATGTTTTTCCAGGAATCTTCGACGTTGTTGCCGACTGGAGTCAACAATCCGAGACCTGTTACTACGACGCGACGTTTTGACAAAACGAACTCCTCTTCAGGTGGGCATTCACTCAATAAATGAAAATGCCGCTTAACATGCTAGATGAAAAGCGGCATCCATCGAATCGAGTGCCTTTACAGGTTAGAGTTGACGTAGTCGATAGCAAGTTGAACACTGGTGATTTTCTCGGCTTCTTCGTCCGGGATTTCAGTTTCGAATTCCTCTTCCAGGGCCATTACCAGCTCTACAGTATCGAGGGAGTCAGCACCTAAGATCATCGACGAAGGATGCCTGGTTGGTTACTTCCTCTTCCTTGACGCCTAATTGCTCGGCGACAATCTTCTTAACACGTTCTTCTACAGAGCTCATTTTGAGAGTTTCTCCTGTTTGATAAATCGAAAACTTGTAAGGTGCGATATTGTATTGAAAACCCGGAATAGTTGCCACAAATGTCTAAAAAATTTTTTCGCATGATAAATCTCTATAAAATCAATTACTTATGCTGGTTTTCTGGGCAATCCGCACTAGGCCATAAACATTCCGCCATTGACGTGAATCGTTTCTCCGGTGATGTAAGCGGCCGCCGGCGACGCCAGAAAAACGACGGCCGCAGCAACCTCATCGGCGCTGCCCAGACGCCCCAGGGGAATCTGTGAAGCCAGCGCCTTGCGTTGCTCGTCGGGTAATTCGCGCGTCATATCGGTATCGATAAATCCGGGAGCAACCGTGTTCACGGTAATGTTGCGCGAGCCGATTTCGCGCGCCAGCGATTTGCTGAATCCCACCAGCCCGGCCTTGCTCGCAGCGTAGTTGGTTTGACCCGGATTTACCGGTGGCGCCGACGACCGAGGAAATGTTGATAATTCGTCCCGTTGCGCTTTTTCATCATCGCGCGAATCACGGCTTTGCTCATGCGAAACACCGAGCTTAAATTGGTGTTGATGATGTCATCCCACTGATCGTCCTTCATCATCATCAACAGGTTATCGCGCGTAATCCCGGCATTGTTTACCAGGATATCTGGCGCACCGAAGGTTTCGGTAATTTGCTTGAGACAATCGGCAACCGATTGCGTATCAGCCACATCGAGCACCATGCCGGTGCCTTGAATGCCGGCCTTTTCGAGCGCGGCGCTAATGTTGTCTGCACCACCCTGGCTGGTCGCGGTACCGATGACGGTCGCGCCCGCGGCACCCAGCGCGGCGGCGATGGCCTGGCCAATGCCCCGGCTCGCGCCGGTAACCAGTGCTATTTGATCGACTAGCATGTTACAGATCTCCAAGTGATTGACGGACTTGCTCGAGCGACGCACTGTCGAACAGCGGAAAGGCTTGCATCGATTTTTCGATTCGCCGCGTGAGCCCGGTCAACACCTTGCCCGGGCCGCATTCGATCAGGGTGTCGATCCCTTGTGCATTCATCAGCTGCACGCTGGCAACCCATTCTACCGGGCTGCACAACTGCATCTTGAGGCGCTCACGAATTTCGTCCAGCGAACTGGACACGCAGGCGCCATGATTGTGAACCACCGGGGTTTGCGGCATTGCCAGCGCCACGATTTCGAGTTCACTGGCGAGTTCAGTTGCGGCGCCACGCATCAGCGAACAATGCGAGGGTACGCTCACTGGTAATGCCAGTGCACGCCTGGCACCGGCCGCTTTGGCGTTGACCATGGCCGCTTCCACGGCAGCCGTTTCCCCACCGATGACCACCTGTCCGGGGGAGTTGAAATTGACGGCTTCGACAATGCCTGCGCTGACACTGGCACAGGCTTCGCGTACGGCATCGTCATCGAGACCAATGATCGCCGCCATGGCACCGGCGCCTTCCTTGACCGCGGTTTGCATCAATTGCCCACGGCGCGCGACCAGCGCAGCGGCATCGCCAAGTGCCAGACTGGCCGGCACAAACCAGTGCGCTGTACTCACCGAGACTGTGTCCAGCCATCAGCGTCGCCTGTCGGCATCCCGCGTGCCTTGCAATGCGCCAACTGGCAACGCCGGTGCAGAGCATGGCGGGTTGGGTCACTTCGGTCTGGTTGAGTCGCTCGAGCGGGCCGTCGCGCGCAATTGCCGCCAAATCGTAGCCGAGCCGCTCGGAAGCCTCGGCGAATACATCATCGACGATGGTCTGGTGTTCACCCCAGGCGGACATCATGCCGACTGACTGCGAACCCTGGCCAGGAAACACGTAAGCAATATTTGTCATATTATTATTCGCGTCATGGTTGTATTGGGTGTGTATTTCAGGTGTAGCAAAAGAATGTTATCACAGGGATTTACACGGTGTTACTCGCTCTATTGATATACCGGGTAAATAATGGATAATGACGCGCTTTAAACACTGAGTGAGAATATGTCCAAAGGCGATCATATCGAAATGCGTGGCGTGGTGAAGGATACTTTGCCGAATACCATGTTTCGCGTCGAACTGGAAAACGGACATGTCGTCACAGCCCATATTTCGGGCAAAATGCGCAAACACTATATCCGCATACTGACTGGCGACACGGTAACCGTAGAATTGACACCTTACGACCTCACCAAGGGACGCATCACCTTCCGCGAGCGCTAGTCCGAGCGCTTTAATCTGAACGGGCACCGGTCGAACCCGGGCTCATTCACATCATTCAGACAAATCCAGAAAAAAACAGGCATCAAGCCTGAGTATCAAAGTTCCGTTGCCTACCGGCCCAGGTCCTTGTGCCCGACTTCTCCGGATACGCCTGTACTCGCCGGGGGCCCGTATGCTCCCCTTTCGAGTTACATACGGCTGCGCAGCGCCCAGACGCACCACGGCACTCGGCATAATGCCAGGCGGGAATCCGCCCTGAAGAATCCGCCATGAATGAGAGGCTGGGAGTTACGCAAACCAGGCGGCGCCTGGTTATTCGACTGAAAGTTCTTCTTTCGCCTTGCGCGTACTGATGACCTGGCAGTGCAGCTTGCCGTCGCGGATATCGATTTTCACCCGCCCGCCATTGGTCAGTTCACCGAACAGTAATTCGTCGGCGAGTACCTGCTTGATTTCATCCTGGATAACCCGGGCCATGGGTCGCGCGCCCATTTTCGGATCATAACCTTTCTCGGCCAGCCAGCGACGCGCCGCATCGGTCACCGTCATGCTGACCTTCTTGGCTTCGAGCTGGGCTTCCAGTTCGATCAGGAACTTGTCGACCACGTTCAGATATCACGTTGGTATCCAGCGCCTTGAACTGAATGGTCGCATCGAGACGATTGCGAAATTCCGGGGTGAACATTTTCTTGATCGCCTCACCGCCATCGAGCGTGTGATCCTGCAGGGTAAATCCCATCGATGCGCGGCTCATCATTTCCGCACCGGCATTGGTGGTCATGATCAGGATGGTGTTGCGAAAATCGGCCTTGCGCCCGTTACTGTCGGTCAGCGTGCCGTTGTCCATGACCTGCAGCAACAGGTTGAACACATCCGGATGCGCCTTTTCAATTTCATCGAGCAACACCACCGAATACGGATGCTTGTTCATTTCTTCGGTCAGCAGGCCGCCCTGGTCGTAACCGACGTATCCCGGAGGTGCGCCGATCAGGCGTGACACGGTGTGGCGCTCCATGTATTCGGACATGTCGAAGCGAATCAACTCGATGCCCATGATTTTGGCGATCTGGCGACACACTTCGGTCTTGCCGACGCCGGTGGGGCCGGAAAACAGGAAAGATCCGACCGGTTTCATGTCCCGCCCCAGCCCGGAACGTGACATCTTGATCGCGGCGTCGAGCGCCTTGATGGCATCGTCCTGGCCGAACACCACGCGCGACAGGTTTTTGCCGAGGTTCTTGAGCATGTCGAGATCGTTGGTACTCACCGTATTCGCCGGAATACGCGCAATCTTGGCGACGATGTTTTCGATATCGTGAATGCCAATGGTTTTCTTGCGCTGACGCTCGGGTTGCAGGCGACGCTGGGCGCCAGCCTCGTCGATGACGTCGATGGCCTTGTCGGGCAGATGTCGGTCGTTGATGTAACGCGACGCCAGTTCGGTTGCCTTGCGCAATGCCTGCAAGGTGTACTTGACGTTGTGATGTTCTTCGAAACGCGATTTGAGCCCTTTCAGGATCTGGTAGGTTTCCTCGGTGGTGGGTTCAGGCACATCGATTTTCTGGAAACGCCGCGCCAGTGCCCGGTCTTTCTCGAAGATGCCGCGGAATTCGGTGTAGGTGGTCGAACCGATGCACTTGATATCGCCATTGGCGAGTACCGGCTTGATCAGGTTGGATGCATCCATAACGCCACCCGATGCCGATCCCGCGCCGATGATGGTGTGAATCTCGTCGATGAACAGTATCGATCCCGGTTCACGGATGAGTTGGCCGATGACAGCCTTCAGGCGCTTTTCGAAATCACCACGATACTTGGTGCCGGCGACCAGCGCACCCAGGTCGAGCGAGTAAACGGTGCTTCCCAGCAGTACTTCCGGCACGTCTTCCTCGACGATTTTGCGCGCCAGGCCCTCGGCGATGGCGGTTTTGCCGACCCCCGCCTCGCCCACCAGCAAGGGATTGTTCTTGCGTCGGCGGCACAGCGTCTGAATGATGCGTTCGACTTCAAGGTCGCGGCCGATCAATGGATCGATCTTGCCGGCAATGGCGAGTTCGTTCAGGTTGCTGGCAAACTTTTCCAACGGGTTGTCGTTTTCCTGATCGCCGGGCAAGGCCTCTGCCTCATGGGTAAAAGTTTCTTCATCGGAATCTTCATTGATACGGGTAATGCCGTGCGACAGGTAATTGGTAATATCGAGGCGTTCAATGTTGTGCTTGTTGAGCAGGTAGACGGCGTGTGAATCCTGTTCTGAAAAGATGGCGACCAGTACATTGGCGCCGGAGACTTCACCGTTACCGGAGGATTGCACGTGGAACAGTGCACGCTGCAGGACCCGCTGAAACCCAAGCGTAGGCTGGGTATCGCGATCCTCGTCGGACATCAGCAATGGCGTATTCTGATCGACGAATATCTCGAGCTCGGTGCGCAGCAACTGAACGTCACCGCCGCAGGCTTCGATCACGGCAGTCGCGGCGTCGTTTTCAGTCAGCATCAGCAGCAGGTGTTCCACCGTAATGAATTCGTGCCGCTTTTCATTGGCATCGTGGAAGGCCTTGTTGAGTGATTGTTCCAGTTCTTTGTTGAGCATGTGATTCCGTCTTTTCGATGACTGCCAGTTAAATTAAATATAGACGATTTGACCTTGAATGCTGCTTAAATGTTCAATCGCCGCCCTGTGCGCATGAATAAACCGGTACATTTCAGTTTTCTTCCAGGTCGCACAGCAATGGATGCTTGTTTTCGCGCGCGTAACTGTTCACCGCGGTCACCTTGGTTTCGGCAATATCGCGGGTATATATGCCGCAGACGCCCTTGCCGGTTTTGTGCACGTTGAGCATGATGCGGGTGGCATTTTCGCGGTTGTGGCCAAAGATGCCTTCCAGTACGTGGACCACGAACTCCATCGGCGTATAGTCGTCATTCAGCAAAACCACCTTGAATAAGGGCGGCTTTTTGAGCTTGGGACGGGTGCGCTCAAGCAGTAGCGTGTCGTCGTCATCGTTGCCGGGTTGCTGATCTGACATGGTCGGTCGTTTAATATCTCGTGAAACCCTTAAAATAATGTCGAAGGTGAATAAATACAAGGGCTGGATGTCACAAATTGACGTTGCATCATCCCCCGGCAAAGCCTGTCCGGGACACGACAGACAGCTAGAATGCCGCCAGCACGGCAATGCGGACGCCCAATCCTTGTGCAGCGCGGGTTTGTGCACGCGGCACATTATTCTCGCTGCTTTTCTGTTATATAATCGCGCCTTCCAAAAATAACATTCGATCCAGGGGATACGATGAGTTATCAGCATATTAAAGTGCCATCCAAAGGCCAGGCCATAACGTCCAACGAAGATCTCAGCCTCAACGTGCCGGACAACCCGGTCATACCTTATATCGAGGGTGACGGTATCGGCGCGGACATTTCGCCGGTGATGATGGATGTCGTCAACGCGGCCGTCGACAAGGCCTACCAGGGTGCGCGCAAGATCGCCTGGATGGAAATTTATGCGGGTGAGAAGGCCACCTCGATTTACGGTGAAGACGAGTGGCTGCCTGACGAAACGTTGGCTGCCATGAAGGATTACATCGTGTCGATCAAGGGTCCGCTGACGACCCCGGTTGGTGGCGGTATTCGCTCGCTCAACGTGTCGATTCGCCAGCGCCTTGACCTGTACGCCTGCGTGCGCCCGGTGCGCTATTTCACCGGCATCGAAACGCCTTTGAAGCGCCCGCAGGACACCAACATGACGATCTTCCGCGAAAATACCGAAGACATATACGCCGGTATCGAATGGGAGTCCGGCAGCCCACAGGCCGAAAAAGTCATCAAGTTCCTGATCGACGAAATGAACGTGACCAGCATTCGTTTCCCGCAAACCTCGGGTATCGGTGTCAAGCCGGTGTCGTCGGAAGGCACGCGGCGCCTGGTGCGCAAGGCGTTGCAGTACGCCATCGACAACGATCGCAGCTCGGTCGCCCTGGTGCACAAGGGCAACATCATGAAATTTACCGAGGGCGCATTTCGCAACTGGGGCTACGAACTGGCCGCCGAACTCTACGGCGCGACGCCCATCGGCGCGGGCCCCTGGTGCGAATTCAAAAACCCGAAAAGTGGAAAAATGATCACCGTGAAAGACGTGATTGCCGACAACTTTCTGCAGCAAATCGTGTTGCGCCCCACCGAGTACGAGGTGATCGCGACCCTGAACCTGAACGGCGACTATATCTCCGATGCCCTTGCCGCCCAGGTGGGTGGAATCGGAATCGCTCCGGGTGCCAACATCGCCGATACGATCGGGGTGTTCGAGGCGACCCACGGCACCGCACCCAAATACACGGGTATGAACAAGGTCAACCCGGGATCGATCATCCTCTCCGCGGAAATGATGCTGCGTTACATGGGCTGGGCGGAAGCGGCCGATCGCATCATCACCGGCATGGAGGGCGCGATCGGTGCCAAGCAGGTCACTTACGACCTCGCACGTAATGAACCCGAGGCCACCGAACTCAGCTCCTCCGATTTCGGCGCCGCGGTGATTTCCTACATGGGCTAGCCCACATTTCTCACCGTATTCCGTAGCGAGGGCGTCGCAAAGACGCTGTGGCGCGCCGCACGGACCAGAGGTCCGCGCCGGCGTAGTTTACACTACGTTTAGCGGGCCGTCGGGAGTACGGCGTGCCACAGTGCGCTTTGCGGCGTCGGAATGCCGCACCACCGCAGTAGAAAATCGGTGAGAAATGCGGGCTAACTTCGCTTCAGGTCAGTTCGACTCGATGCAGCCCGTTGTCGCGAATGATGCGGGCTGAAATCTCTTCAACCGACATGGTTGACGTGTTGATGAAGGGAATTTTGTGGCGTAAGTACATGGCTTCGACTGTGCGTAATTCGAAACGGCACTGGTCAACCGACGAATAACGGCTATTCGGGCGGCGTTCCTGGCGAATGTTCACCAGGCGCTGTAAATCGGTGGTCAGGCCATACAGGCGATCTTTGAAGGGCTGCAACGGTTTCGGCAGGTTGTCGCTATCCATATCTTCCTCAGTTATGGGGTAGTTTGCCGCCTTGATGCCAAACTGCAGCGCCAGGTAAAGACAGCTGGGCGTCTTGCCGGAACGCGAAACGCCGACCAGGATGATGTCGGCCTGGTCATAGTTGGTGATTTTACCGCCATCGTCGTGCTGCATGGCGTAATCGATGGCGTCGATGCGCGAGTCGTACAGCGACGGGTTCGACCGTGCGGTGCGATTGCCCCGGTTGATGATGCATTGCCGACAGGGTCTGTTCGAGGCGCGGCAGTATATCGCCGAAAGGATCGATCACCAGCGCCTTGCTCTGCTTGATAATCTCGATCAAATCGTCATCGCCCATGGTGCAGATGACAATCGGCAACTGGCCGCCGCCCTCGATGCAGCGATCGATTTCGTCGACTACCGCATGGGCTTTTTCCAGGCTGTCGACAAACGGGATGGTGTGTGTCTGGAAGGGGTGATCCGGAAACTGGGCCAGCAGGCTGTGCCCAAGGGTTTCGGCGGTGATCGCGGTGCCGTTGGAGAGAAAATATACCTGGCGGGAATTTGCTTGCATTGAGTCGGTCTGGGGTATCGGTTTCGGCTGGTTATACTAGTATAATCTCGTTTCTCCACCACCACACTGTCTTACCGAGAAAACGCCTTATGTCCGAAAATATTGTGCCGCTGGAGCAGCTCGGCATGAACGACGTGCCCCGAGTTGGCGGCAAGAACGCCTCGCTCGGGGAAATGATCAAGAACCTCGGCGACCTCGGCGTAGCCGTGCCGGGTGGTTTCGCCACCACGGCCGCCGCATTCGAGCAGTTTCTCGACCAGGCGGGCATCCGTGAGCGCATTCATGCCCGCCTCGACCAGCTCGATACCAACGATGTGCACGCGCTCGCGGCGGCGGGCCAGGAAATTCGCGGCTGGATCATCGATTCACCCCTGCCTGACGATCTGCAGCGCGATATTACCCGGGCTTACGGGGACATGGCCGTCGACAACAAGCCCGCCACGGTAGCGGTGCGTTCCTCGGCTACTGCAGAAGATTTGCCCGACGCCTCGTTTGCCGGCCAGCAGGAAACCTACCTCAACATCCAGGGCATCGACCAGGTGCTGCACGCAATCCGGCTGGTGTTCGCCTCGCTGTTCAATGATCGCGCCATCTCTTACCGGGTTCACCAGGGTTTCGCGCACGCCGACGTGTCATTGTCGGCCGGTATACAACGCATGGTGCGCAGCGACCTGGCCGCCAGTGGGGTCATGTTCTCGATCGATACCGAGTCCGGTTTCGAAGACGTGGTGTTCATCACCGGTAGTTACGGTCTCGGTGAAACCGTGGTGCAGGGAGCGGTCAACCCGGATGAATTCTACGTGTACAAGAAAAACCTGGAGACCGCGTCGCGCAGCATCTTGATGAAAAACCGCGGTAGCAAAATGATCAAGATGGTTTACGCCGACGGCGACGATGCGCCGAAAAATGCGATTCAGACCGTCGAGGTTGACGCGGCCGAACGCCGGCTTTTCTGTATCGACGACACCGATATCACCGCGCTGGCACGCATGGCCGTTACGATCGAGGCGCACTATGGTCGCCCGATGGATATCGAGTGGGCCAAGGATGGTGAAAGCGGGCGTCTGTACATTGTGCAGGCACGCCCTGAAACGGTGCAATCGCGGGCCGGCCAGGTGATCGAGCGCTACCTGTTGAAGGAAAAGTCAGCGGTGCTGGCCACCGCTGACTTCTCCTTCAACAGGTAGCGCTCGATCACCTCGGCCTCACCACAAGGTGCACCGTTTCAGGGCGTAGATCCTGCACAATGTACAGACGCCGCTTCCACCATCCTTGGCCCACTCGATATCCATCGGGCAACCATCATGCACCTGGATCCGTAACGGCCATGCGTGCCAGCGCGGTGATATCGGTGTCGTCGATACAGAAAAGCCGGCGCGTTGGCCGCGTCAACCTCGACGGTCTGAATCGCATTTTTCGGCGCATCGTCCGCATCCGCATAAACCATCTTGATCATTTTGCTACCGCGGTTTTTCATCAAGATGCTGTCAGGGTTTCTTGTACACGTAGAATTCATCCAGTTGACCGCTCCCTGCACCACGGTTTCACCGTTCGTAACTACCGGTCGATTGAACACCACGTCTTCGAAACCGGACTCGGTATCGATCGAGAACATGACCCCACTGGCGGTCAGGTCACTCGCGCCCATGCGTTGTATACCGGCCGACAATGACACGTCAGCATCGTTAACGTTGGTGAACCCGGTAAGAGATGGCGCGATCATTGAACAGCGAGGCGAACACCAGCCGGATTGCGTGCAGCACCTGGTCGTGAGGTAGGTTTCCTGCTGGCCGGCAAACGAGGCGTCGGGCAAATCTTCTGCAGTAGCCGAGGAACGCACCGCTGCTACCGTAGCGGCTTGTTGTCGAGCACCTGCCCCGTAAGCCCGGGTAATATCGCGCTGCAGATCGTCAGGCAGGGGTGAATCGATGATCCAGCCGCGAATTTCTTGGCCCGCCGCCGCGAGCGCGCCGTCGTTGGTATCGAGCTGGTCCGAAGGACGGACATGAATGCGCTCACGGATGCCCGCCTCCATCGGGACCCAATGCGGCGGCCGTGGTGGCGAAACCACCCGGGCACGGCTACGCCGAGGTCGCCGAGATTCTTGATCATTTCCCGAGCGAGGCGTTCTTGCCGCCAACTGGTGCACGTCGTTCATGCCGAGCTGCTCGAGCGGCACAATATTTTCGGACATAATGCTTTTCTCGGTGGTGGTGGAGAAACGAGATTATCTCACTGTAACCAGCGAAAACCGATACCCCAGACCGACTCAATGCAAGCAAACTCCCGCCAGGTATATTTTCTCTCCAATGGCACAGCAAGCATCACAGCCGAAACCCTTGGCCTGTAGGCCCACTTCCGGATCATCCCTTCCAGACACAAACCATCCCGTTTGTCGACAGCCTGGAAAAAGCCATGCCGGTAGTCGACGAAATCGATCGCTGCATCAAGGGCGGCCGCCGTTGCCCATGTCATCTGCACCATGGGCGATGACGATTTGATCGAGATTATCAAGCAGAGCAAGGCGCTGGTGATGGATCCTTTCCGCGATGTCTTGCCGCGCCTCGAACAGACCCTGTCGGCAATGCATCATCAACCGGGGCAATACGCACCGCACTTCGAACCCGTCGCTGCGACTCGCGCGTCGACGCCATCGATTACGCCATGCAGCACGACGATGGCGGTAAAATCACCAACTATGATCAGGCCGACATCATCCTGGTCGGCGTTTCGCGTTTGGCAAGACGCCCAGCTGTCTCAGAAACTGGCGCCACGTTGCAGTTTTCAGCATCGAGCAACTTACCCCCATAACTGAGGAAGATATGGATAGCGACAAAGTACGAAACCGTTGCAGCCTTCAAAGACCGCCTGTATGGCCTGACCACCGATTTACAGCGCCACGTGAAGAGGAACGCCGCCGAATAGCCGTTATTCGTCGGTTAGGACAGTACCATTTCGAATTACGCACAGTAGCCCATGTACTTACGCCACGAGAAACCCCTTCATCAACACGTCAACCATGTCGGTTGAAGAGATTTCAGCCCGCATCATTCGCGACAACGGGCTGCATCCGAGTCGAACTGACCTGAAGCGAAGTTAGCCCGCATTTCTCACCGATTTTCTACTGCGGTGGTGCGGCATTCCGACACCACAAAGCGCACTGGCACGCCGTACTCCCGACAGCCGCTAAACGTAGTGTAAACTACGCCGGCGCGGACCTCTGGTCCCATGCAGCACCACAGCGTCCGACGCCCTCGCTACGGAAGTACGGTGAGAAATGTGGGCTA
>CAWIHJ010000114.1:0-14020 GCA_963835795.1 uncultured Gammaproteobacteria bacterium | reverse complement strand
TGTTCCTGCTCTTCGTTGCAACTTGATTGCTCCGCTGGTGCTCTTGGCCAGCAACGCCGCGCTGCGCATTTCTCCGAGCAGGTCGAGGTCATTGTTGCTGGAGGCACCATCGGTGCCGAGGCAAACATTGACGCCCTTGTCGAGCAGGGTCGCCACCGGGCAGGTGCCGCTGGCCAGTTTCATATTCGATTCGGGGCAATGCGCGACGTTAACCCCGGCCTCGGCGATGCGTTCGATTTCAAATTCGTTGATGTTCGGTCATGTGCACCGCGATCAGGCTGGAATTCAGCAGGTTCAGCTGATCGATACGCTGCAACGGCCGCAGCCCGGACTGCTGTTCGGCCTCGGCCACTTCCTGCGCGGTTTCGTGCAGGTGCATGTGCACCGGTACATCGAGTTCGTTGCTGTACATCGCGATCTGGCGCAGCGCTTCGTCGGCAACGGTGTAGGGTGCATGCGGGGCGAAGGCGCTGTCCACCAGGCTGTAAACCGCGAACCTCGTCGTGCACCGCGAGCGCCTTGTGCAGGTACTCGTCGGCGTTTTGCGCCCATACGCTCGGAAAATCGAGCACGATCAGTCCCACCACCAGGCGCATGCCGATCTGTTCGGCGCAGCGCGCGATCTCGTCGGCAAAGAAATACATGTCGTTCATGCAGGTCGTGCCCGAGCGAATCATTTCCGCTGCCGCCAGTTGAAAACCGTCGACACAAAATCTGGCATCGACCCACCTGGCCTCGGCTGGCCAGATATGATTGCCGAGCCAGTCCATCAACGGCAGGTCATCGGCGATGCCGCGCAACAGGCTCATCGACGCATGCGTGTGACTGTTGACCAGTCCCGGCATCAGCACACGTCCGGGCAGGTCGATGATTTGTGCTTCCGGGTAGCAGGCAAGCTGGCGTATTTCATCGACGCTGGCGAGGCTGTGAATACGATTGTCTTTGATCACCACGGCGTAATCCTGCAAAACTTCGAAGTCTGCATTGACGGTGATGATCCAGTCGGGTTTGAGGATCTGGTAACGGTGCGGCATAGTCGAACCTTACAAGATTTGATCTGCGCTGAAAACGAATATTGCGCTGTCGCGGTGTAAGCGCAGCATGTTTTCCTGGTGATTACCGGTGAAAACGCCCAAATCGGCCTGAATTGTCCCTGGGCGGCGTTCTTATCGGTAGTGTTGACCCTTGGGTTTGTGGTAAAATCGCCTAGATTCAAATTCACGCATTCCTGCGACATTTCTTAGCATCGAGAACCGATTTTTATGGCCGATATCGCCAAGGAAATATTTTCAGTCAATCTAGAAGACGAGATGCGCCAGTCGTATCTCGAATACGCGATGAGCGTCATCGTCGGGCGCGCCTTGCCCGATGTTCGCGATGGTCTGAAACCGGTGCATCGGCGCGTATTGTACGCGATGAGCGTACTCGGTAACGACTACAACAAGGCCTACAAGAAATCGGCGCGCGTGGTCGGTGATGTCATCGGTAAATATCACCCGCATGGCGACACCGCGGTGTACGACACCATCGTGCGCATGGCGCAACCCTTCGCGATGCGTCACATGCTGGTCGACGGCCAGGGCAACTTCGGCTCGGTCGATGGCGATTCGCCGGCGGCGATGCGCTACACCGAAGTGCGCATGTCGAAGATCGCGCACGAATTGCTGGCCGATCTCGACAAGGAAACGGTCGATTTCCTGCCCAACTACGATGAATCGGAACACGAACCCGTCGTGCTGCCGACGCGGGTGCCGAACCTGCTGATCAACGGCTCCTCGGGTATCGCGGTGGGCATGGCCACCAACATTCCGCCGCACAACCTCTCCGAAGTGGTCAATGCCTGCATCCTGCTGATCGATGAACCCGAAGCCGACGTTGAACGACTGATGGAACTTATTCCGGGCCCGGATTTTCCGACGGCGGGCTTCATCAACGGTGCACGCGGTATTCGCGAGGCCTACCGCACCGGCAAGGGCAAGATTTACCTGCGCGCGAAAACCCATTACGAGGAAGACAAGTCAGGTCGCCAGAGTATCATCGTCACCGAGTTGCCCTACCAGGTGAACAAGGCGCGCCTGCTGGAAAAGATCGCCGAACTGGTCAAGGAAAAACGCCTCGAAGGCATCACCGGTCTGCGCGATGAATCCGACAAGGACGGCATGCGCATGGTCATCGAATTGCGTCGCGGTGAAATTGCCGACGTCATAGCTGAACAACCTGTACAAGCAAACGCAGTTGCAGAACGTGTTCGGCATCAACATGGTGGCGCTGGTCAACGGCCAGCCTCGGCTGCTCAACATCAAGCAAATTCTCGATGCCTTCATCGTGCACCGACGCGAAGTGGTCACGCGACGTACGGCATTCGACCTGCGCAAGGCGCGCGATCGCGCGCACCTGCTCGAAGGGCTTGCGGTGGCGCTGTCCAACATCGATGAAATCATCGCCATGATCAAGCAGTCGTCCAGTCCGGCGGTCGCCAAGGCCGCGCTGCTGGAAAACCCATGGCAGCCGGGTGTGGTAATGGACATGCTGCAGCGCGCCGGTGCGGAATCCTCAAGGCCTGACGGGCTGGAAAGCCAGTTCGGGCTGATCGACGGCAAGTATCACCTTAGCGAGAAACAGGCGCAGGCCATTCTCGATTTGCGCCTGCACAAACTGACCGGCCTCGAACAGGACAAGATCATTTCCGAGTATCGCGACATCCTCGATAAAATCGAGGACCTGCTCGATATCCTCAATCGTGACGAACGCCTGCGCCAGGAAATTCGCCGTGAACTCGAAGAGATCCACGAAGAATTCGCCGAACCGCGACGCACCGAAATCATCATCGATCACTCCGACCTGACCGTCGAAGACCTGATCAGCGAAGAAGACGTGGTGGTGACCATCTCACATCTGGGCTACGCCAAGGCGCAGCCGCTGGAATCCTACTCGGCGCAGCGCCGTGGCGGGCGCGGCAAGGCCGCCACCCGGGTCAAGGACGAGGATTTCGTCGAACAGATGTTCGCGGCATCGACGCACGATACCCTGCTGTGCTTTTCTACACGCGGCAAAGTTTACTGGCAAAAGGTATTCCAGCTACCGATCGGCAGCCGCACCGCGCGTGGGCGGCCGATGATCAACCTGTTGCCGCTGGAAGAGAACGAGCGCATCACCGCGATCCTGCCGGTGCGTGAATATCCCGAAGACCAGTTCATTTTCTTCGCGACCGCAAGCGGCAAGGTCAAACGTACGCCGCTGTCCAGCTTTTCGCGGCCGCGCGCCAACGGAATCATCGCCCTCGATTTGCGCGATGAAGACAGCCTGATCGGCGTGCAGTTGACCGATGGTAATTTCAACCTGATGCTGTTCACCAGTGCCGGCAAAGGTATCCGTATCAATGAAAACGACGTGCGCGCAATGGGCCGCACCGCGGCTGGCGTGCGCGGCATCAGGATCAAACCCGGTGATGAAGTGATTTCGCTGATTGCCGTCGATTCCGACGAGGGCCAGGTCCTTTTTGCCACCGCGAACGGTTACGGTAAGCGTACCCTGGTCGGCCGATTTCTCGGTTCAGGGCAGGGGTGGTCAGGGCGTGATTTCGATCAAGACTTCGGCGCGCAATGGACGCGTGGTGGGTGCCATTCTGACCAGCGATGATGATGAAATCATGCTGATCAGTAACGGAGGTACGCTGGTGCGCACACCGGCCAATGACATTTCTGTGCTCGGTCGCAATACCCAGGGAGTTACCTTGATTCGCCTGGGTGAGAATGAGCAGCTGGTGCAGATCGAGCCCGTGGCGGCGAGTGACGACGATCACGTGGACGGTGACGAACCTGGCGAAGGTGGCGAGTAGGCGGCATGAGCGATGATGCCCTGGTAGCGTTGCGCAAGCGCATTGACGCCATCGACGCGGAATTGCTCGAACTGTTCAATCGGCGCGCCGAATGTGCCGTCGATGTCGCCACGGTCAAGCGCGAACGCGCAGGTAGCTCGGAGGAAATCATCGACTTCTTCCGCCCCGATCGTGAAGCACAGGTAATCAAACGGCTGAAATCCCTGAACCGCGGCCCCCTGAGCGACGACGAAGTCGGCCGCCTGATCCGTGAAGTCATGTCGGCCTGCCTGGCGCTGGAACAGCCGCTGAAGATCGCCTACCTCGGCCCCGAGGGCACCTTTACCCAGAGTGCCGCGCTGAAACACTTTGGGCATTCGGTGTCGACAGTGCCGATGAGCAGTATTCCGGATGTATTCGCATCGGTAGAATCCGGTCACGCCAACTACGGCCTGGTGCCGGTGGAAAATTCCACCGAAGGCGTGATCAGTCATACCCTGGACATGTTTATCGATTCCAACCTCAAGGTCTGTGGCGAAGTCGAAATTCCGATTCACCATCACCTGGCATCGAAGTCGCAAGAGATTGCGCAAATAAAGCACATTTATTCGCATCAGCAGTCCTTTGCCCAATGCCGCCGCTGGCTCGACCAGAACTTTCCCGGGCGCGAACGCATACCGGTCAGCAGCAATGCCGAAGCCGCGCGTCTCGCGGCCAGCGAAAAAGACGCCGCTGCCATTTGCGGTTTACTCGCGGTGGAAAATTTCGGCCTCAAGATCTGCTACGAAAACATCGAGGACATGCCCGATAACACCACGCGTTTCGTCATTATCGGCAAACAGGACGTGGGCCCAAGTGGTAACGACAAGACGTCGCTGTTGATATCGACGCGTAATGTACCCGGAGCACTGCTCGGCTTGCTGCAACCGCTGGCGGATCACGGCATCAGCATGAACAAGATTGAATCGCGTCCGGGCCACGGGCAGAAGTGGGCCTACGTATTTTTTATCGATATCGATGGTCACCAGAACGACGCCAACGTGATCAATGCGTTAAATGAGCTGAAACATCAGTCCGCGTTGTTTAAGATACTGGGTTCTTATCCAAAAGCTTCGTTGTGAAATGTCCATAATCGATTCCGCGCTGTCGCAAATCAGGCAGTTACAGCCGTATTCACCCGGTAAACCGGTCGAGGAACTCGAGCGCGAGCTGGGCATCACTGGCGCCATCAAGCTCGCGTCGAATGAAAATCCGCTGGGCTGCTCGGCGCGCGTGCGCGAGTTATTGAGCCACGCCAGTGCGCAGATCGAACTCTATCCCGATGCCAACGCCTACTATCTGAAGCAACGCCTGGCCGGCAAACTCAAGGTCGGTCGAAAACCAGATCACCATCGGTAACGGCTCCAATGACGTGCTCGACCTGGTGGCACGCAGTTTTCTCGACGCCAGCGTCGAAGCGGTTTATTCACAATATGCCTTCATGGTCTACGCGATGGTCACCCAGGCCTGTGGTGCTCGCGCACGGGTGGCACCCGCTCTCGGCGCCGATTCGAGCCAGGCCTTCGGCCACGACCTGGACGCGATGCAGGCATTGATTGGCGATAAGACCCGCGTGGTGTTCATCGCCAATCCCAATAACCCGACGGGTAACTGGCTACTGCGTGATGATTTACAGGCTTTTCTCGACGCCGTACCTGCGCAGGTCGTGGTGGTCATCGACGAAGCATATTTCGAATACGTCGATGTTGAAGGCTACCCGGATTCGTTGCTTTGGCTCGATCGTTATCCCAACCTGGTCGTTACCCGGACTTTTTCCAAGATTTATGGTCTCGCCGGATTGCGCATCGGTTACGCGGTGTCGAGCCCGGAACTCTGCGATCTGTTCAATCGCGTACGCCAACCATTCAATGGCAACTCGCTGGCGCTCTGCGCAGCACAGGTGGCGCTCGATGATGACGATTTTGTCGAGCAAAGCCGGCAAAACAACCTCGCCGGGCTGGCCCAGCTGAAAGCGGGATTCGATCAGCGCGGATTCGAGTGGATTCCATCGGTGGGCAATTTTCTCACCGTGCGTTTTGGCGAAAACAGCCAGCAGATTTACCAGGGATTGTTGCAACGCGGTGTGATTGTCAGGCCGGTCGGCAACTATGGTCTGCCTGAATATCTGCGCATCAGTGTCGGCACCCCGGTGCAGATCGAGCAATTGTTTGCGGCGCTGGATGCGCTCGCATGATCGATAAACTCGCCATAATCGGGGTCGGGTTGATCGGTAGCTCGCTGTCGCTGGCGTTAAAGCAGGTGGGCGCGGTCGGTGAGGTCATCGGCTATGGGCGCAACCGTGACAACCTCGCCAGGGGCATCGAGCTCGGTGTTCTGGATCGCTACGAATCCACTATCGAGGACGCGGTAAAAGACGCCGATATCGTCGTCGTGGCAGTGCCGATGGGCGCCATGTCGAGCGTTTTCGCGGAGCTCGCCGGCAAGCTGCGCAGCGATGCCATCGTCACCGATGTCGGCAGTTCCAAGGGCGCGGTGGTAAAAGCTGCGCGCGCGTCGCTGGGTGCTGATTTCGCGCGCTTTGTCCCCGGCCACCCGATCGCCGGTACCGAAAAAAGCGGTGTCGAAGCAGGATTTGCATCGCTGTATCAGGGGCGCCGCGTCATTTTGACGCCGCTTGCTGAAACCGATGCACGGGCGACCGCGCGCATCGACGCGATGTGGCGGGAATGTGGCGCCGAGATTGAATATCTCGAGATTCAACATCACGACAAGGTGCTTGCGGCAACTTCGCACCTGCCGCACATGCTGGCCTTTGCGCTGGTGCACCACCTTTCCAATCTGAATGACCACGAAGAAATCTTTCGTTACGCAGCCGGCGGCTTTCGCGATTTCACCCGCATCGCCTCCAGCGATCCCGTCATGTGGCGCGATGTCTGTATTGCCAATGGTGATGCATTGATTGAATTGATCGAACAATACCAGGATGAATTGAAGCGGGTGACAACGGCCATCCAGGATGGAAACGCGGACGAGTTATTGCGCCTGTTCAGTCGCGCCAAGTCGGAACGCGATTCGCTGATCGGTAACTGTTGAGATGACAACTTTCATTTGCAGTCCCGGTGAGCGTATCAGCGGCACGATCCGGGTTCCCGGCGATAAGTCCATTTCGCACCGATCGATCATATTTTCCTCGATCGCCGACGGCGTCAGCCAGATCACCGGCTTTTTGCAGGGCGAAGACAGCCTGAATACCATTGCTGCATTTCAGCAAATGGGGGTTACGATCGTTCGCGACCAGGACCGCGTGCGCGTCGAGGGCGTTGGTTTACACGGCTTGCGTGCGCCGTCAACTGATCTCGAGATGGGCAATTCCGGCACCGCGATGCGCCTGCTGCTGGGTTTGTTGGCAGGGCAGGGGTTTGATTCGCGCCTGGTCGGCGATAGTTCGTTGTCGTCACGCCCGATGTTACGGGTCATTGAACCGCTGCAATCCATGGGCGCAAGCATCGACAGCGAGCCCGGCGGGCGGGCGCCGCTGCAAATCCGATGCCAGTCAGGGTCTGAAGGCGATTGAATACGCAATGCCAGTGGCCTCAGCGCAGGTTAAATCCTGCCTGTTGTTGGCCGGCTTATACGCCAACGGAACGACCGTAGTGCATGAGCCGGCACCCACGCGCGATCACAGTGAGCGCATGTTGCGCGCCTTTGGTTGCCAGCTCGATGTCAATGGGCCCGAAGTGCGTATGCGTGGGTGGGCAGTCGCTGGTCGCCTGTGATATCGAAGTGCCATCCGATATTTCCTCGGCGGCATTTTTTATGGTCGCCGCTTCGATAGCGCCCGGCAGTGATATCATCCTGCAACAGGTCGGTGTCAATCCCACGCGCACCGGCGTCATCGAAATATTGCAATTGATGGGTGCCAACATCGAACTGCAAAACGCGCGACAAGTCGGCGGCGAACCCGTGGCCGATATCCGCGTGCAAGCTGCGCCGCTGCGCGGCATCGACATCCCGCGTGAACTGGTGCCACTGGCCATCGATGAATTTCCGGTGCTGTTTATCGCCGCGGCCTGCGCCGAGGGTACTACCCGTCTGACGGGCGCCGAAGAACTGCGCGTCAAGGAGAGCGATCGCATCCAGGTGATGGCCGACGGATTGCTTGAGCTTGGCATCAACGCGCGTGTGCAGCCTGACGGTATCGAGATCGACGCCGGGCAGATCGGTGGTGGCCACGTCGATTCACATGGCGATCACCGCATTGCGATGGCCTTTAGCGTGGCATCACTGTGTGCCAATCGAAAGATTTCCATCAGCGATTGTGCCAACGTCAACACTTCATTTCCCGGATTTGCCGAGTTGGCGCAACGCGCGGGAATCAGGATTGAATGCGATGAATGACAGCTTAGAAACCGCATCGCCAGCGGACGACAGTTACGTGGTGACCATCGATGGGCCGAGTGGCTCGGGCAAGGGCTCGCTGGCGCACACGGTCGCGCGCGAACTCGGTCTTAACCTGCTCGACAGCGGCGCCATCTATCGCCTGGTGGCACTCAAGGCTTTGCGCGAGTCAGTCGATCTCGACGACGAGGACGCATTGCTCGGGTTGCTGGATGATTTCGATATTCGTTTTGAAAGTGGCGATCAATTATCGGTACCTTTCCTCGACGACGAAGACGTATCCACCGAATTACGCAGTGAAACAACCGGCGATGCGGCGTCTAAAGTGGCCCGCCATGCGCGTTTGCGCGAGGGATTACTGGCAGTACAGAGGGGCTTTTTCAAGGCGCCAGGGCTGGTTGCCGATGGCCGCGACATGGGCACCGTGGTGTTCCCCGAGGCCCGCCACAAGTTCTTTTTATACGCCAGTGTCGAAATTCGCGCGCATAGACGATATAAGCAGTTGATAAATATGGGGTTATCCGCTAATATCGCGCAGCTCCAGAGCGACATCAGCGAAAGAGACGAGCGCGATAGCAATCGACAAGCCTCGCCGCTGGTGCCTGCCGAAGATGCTTTGGTTGTGGATTCGAGCCTGTTAGACCTGGATCAGGTCGTCGAGCTCGTGTTGAGCCACATCAAAGAAAATAGCTGATTGGAAATTCCCGGCTATAATCAGTCACTTGGAAATTTTGATTTCTCTGGACTGATTAAACCGGGCTGATCGGTCTGACTAGCCCCTGCAGATACACTGTCCGCAGGGTTTTTTAACTAACCAGACGGTTAACTTAATAATTGACTGTCAATACACTCTTTTAGGATTCTTCCATGTCTGAAAACTTTGCGGAAATGTTTGAGCAAAGCATTAGCCAAATGAATATGCGCGTCGGTGAAATCATCACTGGCGAAGTTGTCGATATCAACCGCGATGTTGTTATTGTCAACGCCGGACTCAAGTCCGAAGGCGTTATCCCCGTCGAACAATTTTACGATGAAAACGGCGAGCTTGACGTCAGTATCGGTGACACCGTCGAGGTGGCGCTGGATTCTTTCGAAGACGGTTATGGCGAATCTCGCCTGTCACGTGAAAAAGCCAAGCGCGCACGCGCCTGGACCCGTCTCGAAGAAGCCCAGCAAGCCGATGAAATCGTCACTGGCCGTTTCACCGGCAAGGTCAAAGGTGGCTTCACCGTCGATATCGGCGAAATTCGCGCCTTCCTGCCCGGCTCGCTGGTCGATGTCCGACCCGTGCGCGACACGGCATACCTTGAAGAAAAGGAACTCGAATTCAAGATCATCAAGCTTGACCAAAAACGCAACAACGTCGTGGTTTCACGCCGTGCGGTCGTGGAAAAGGAATTCAGCGAAGAACGCGAGAAGCTGCTGGAAACCCTGAAGGAAGGCGAGCGCGTGCGCGGTATCGTCAAGAACCTCACCGACTACGGTGCTTTCCTCGACCTCGGCGGCATCGATGGCCTGCTGCACATCACCGATATGGCCTGGAAGCGCGTCAAGCATCCTTCCGAAGTGGTTGAAATCGGCCAGGAAATCGACGTTGTCGTGCTCAAGTTCGACCGTGAAAAGAATCGCGTTTCACTCGGCCTCAAGCAAATGGGCGACGATCCCTGGGAAAATCTCATGCGTCGTTATCCGGAAGGCACTCGCCTGTTCGGTCATGTCAGCAACATCACCGATTACGGTTGTTTTGTTGAGATCGAAGACGGTGTCGAAGGCCTGGTTCACGTTTCGGAAATGGACTGGACCAACAAGAACGTCAACCCCAACAAGATGGTTACCCTGGGTGATGAAGTCGAAGTCGTCATCCTCGAAATCGATGAAGAACGTCGTCGTATTTCACTGGGCATGAAGCAATGCAAGCCGAATCCCTGGGAAGAGTTTGGCACCACCGCCAACAAGGGCGATGTCATTTCCGGCAAGATCAAGTCGATTACCGATTTCGGTATCTTCATCGGCCTCGAAGGCAATATCGATGGACTCATTCATCTCACCGACCTGTCCTGGAACAAGGCGGGCGAAGATGCGGTGCGCGATTATCAGAAAGGACAGGAAGTCGAAGCCATGGTATTGTCGATCGATCCGGAGCGGGAGCGTATTTCGCTCGGCATCAAGCAGATCGAAAAGGATCCGTTTGCCAGCTTCATCGCCAGCAAGCCGAAAGGCAGTATCGTTAACGGTATCGTGGTCTCGGTCGATGCCAAGGCAGCGGTAGTCGATCTCGGCGATGGCATCGAAGGTTTGTTGCGCGCCTCGGAAATGGCGACCGATCGCGTCGAAGACGCCCGTTCGTTCATGAATGAAGGTGACGAGATCGAAGCCAAGATCACCGGTATGGATCGTAAGGGTCGCAGTATCTACCTGTCGATCAAGGCCAAGGACAGTGATGAAGAACAGGAGGCGTTGAAGGACTACACCGCCACCAGTGACGCTAAGGCCGCAACCACCAGTTTTGGTGACTTGCTCAAGGAAAAAATGGATTCCTGATCCACAATAGGGTGGCGGGATTTCCCCGTCACCCTGCTTGATTACCGGACCTTATATGAAAGATGCAGAATTTGTTCCATCGATGACCAAATCAGACCTGATCGACAACCTGTCGAAGAATCAGGGACATCTGGCCTACAAGGATGTCGAACTGGCGGTCAAAAGTCTGATAGAAATGATGAGCGGCGCGTTGTCCAACGGTGAGCGCATTGAAATTCGTGGTTTTGGCAGCTTCAGCCTGCACTACCGCCCACCGCGTACTGGACGCAATCCCAAATCCGGGGACAAGGTTGATTTGCCGGGCAAGTATGTACCGCATTTCAAACCGGGTAAGGAGTTGCGCGATCGCGCCAACAACCAGAAGTAATATTACACAACTGCTGCCGATAGTCGCTGGTCCCCCTGTCATGGACATCTGGTTACTAGGTCTTGTTATCGCCGCGATGTTCTGTGGCTGGCTACTGGGACGCTGGCGGCCCTTCAAAAAGCGCAAGAAAGCGCTCGAGGCAGACCACTTTTCCGAACACTATGCGCGCGGCCTGAATTACCTGCTGGCCGACGATTCCGACAATGCTATCCGCATTTTCACCGACCTCATCGAAGTCGATCGCGATACCATCGAAATACACATCGCACTCGGCAACCTGTTTCGTTCCAAGGGTGAGGTCGATCGAGCGATCAAGGTGCATCAAAACCTGCTGGCACGACCAAACCTGACGCGCAATCAACGCCATATGGCCATCGCCGAGCTCGCCAGTGACTATCTCAAGGCGGGATGGCTGGATCGAGCGGAAAAATTGTATCGCGAAATGATCGAACTCAAGGCCAGCCCGCAAAAGGCCTATCGGCACCTGCTGGATTTATACATCATCGAGAAATCATGGGAAGAGGCCGTCGAGTGCGCACAGCAACTTTACAAGATGGGCGAACCCGAAGTGGCCGTCGTCTACGGCCAGTGCCTGTGTGAAATTGCCGAAAATGCAATAGCGAACAGCAACTACCGGCATGCTCGCAAATGCCTGGATCGGGCGCTGGAAGTGGACGTCGGCTCGGTACGAGCATCCTTGTTGCTGATCAAACTGCATTTAAAGACGGCCAACCTGACTGCGGCCAAACGCCTGTTCAGCCGGGTGCTGCGACAATGCCCTGAATACATGGCCTTGTACATCGAACCCGCGCGGCAGATTTACCAGCTTAACGAAGACTCGGCGTACCAGGAATTCCTGCAGGAGCAGTATCGGCAATTTCCGTCCACGAGTATCGCGATGGCGTTGCTTGAACATTACGCGCGCAACGATGAAATCGGTAAAGCGCGTGAATTCCTGTCCGATATTCTGCGTCAGTCTCCGTCGTTCGAAGCCTTCGAGTTTGCCCTGCGCTTTCTCAAATCGAATCCCGAACAACTCGAAGATACCTGGGAATCCCTGTCGGTATTTCTGAAAACCCTGCAGGACAAGAAAGTCGAATACGTTTGTAACCGCTGCGGTTACGACAGCCATGCCATACAGTGGCTGTGCCCGAGTTGTCGTAACTGGGCCTCAATGAAACCGATCAGACCATGAACGATCCCAAAGTTATCGTTGCCCTCGATTTTGCTGACAGCAAGTCCGCGCTCGAATTTGCGCGCAAAACGACACCACAGCAATGCCGGCTCAAGGTCGGCAAGGAATTATTCACCAGTTGCGGGCCGGCGCTGGTCGAACAACTGGTTAATGAGGGCTACGATGTATTTCTCGATTTGAAATATCACGACATCCCGAATACCGTCAAACAGGCCGCCAGTGCCGCGGCAAAGCTAGGTGTGTGGATGCTGAATGTTCACGCACTGGGTGGCGGCGCGATGATGCAGGCGGCCCGCGAGGGTGTTGAAATCGTAGCGCGGCGGCCTTTCCTGATCGCGGTGACCGTGCTCACCAGCCTGACGACCCGGGATTTGCAGGCACTTGGCATCGATAAGCCGGTGGATCTGCTGGTGAATGAGCTGGCCCATCAGGCCATGCTGAATGGCATGGATGGCGTCGTGTGTTCGGCACGGGAGGCGCGTGCCTTGCGCACCAGCCTGGGTGTCGCCGCGTTGCTGGTGACACCCGGCATTCGCCCGGAATGGGCGAATCACGATGACCAGCAACGCATCGTCACGCCAGTGCAGGCGCTTGCCGACGGAGCGAGCTACCTGGTGATCGGCAGGCCCATAACCCGCCACCAGGATCCGGCGGCTGCGCTGCAGCTCATCAACGAGTCAATTGGCCAGCGTTAGCCGGTAGGTTGCACGGGTCGGGTCTGTGCCTGATCACAACGCATGGATAAATAACAAGGATATGCGGGTTTCCTGTTCTCCTGCCGAAACCGGATCAAGCCCCGCCTGTCCCGCCCTGGAATGCCACATCACAGCGCTCGCGATACAGGCGCAGCATTCAAGGTGGTTATGCGTGGATGACAGCCATATGGCGAATCGTTAAACTAGCCCCTCCTTACCACCATGGCCTTTGCAGATGGATCCTAATTTTCTCGAATTTGAACAGCCCATAGCTGAATTGCAGGCCAAGATATCGGAATTGCGTTTTGTTACCGATGATTCAGACATCAACATCAGTCGTGAAATCAAGACACTGGAGCGCAAGGCGGATTCGCTGACCAATTCGATTTTCGGCAAGTTGAGCGCCTGGCAAATTTCACAGCTGTCACGGCATCCGAATCGACCCTACTCGCTGGATTACATCGAACGCATGTTCACCGACTTCGAATTCTTACACGGCGATCGCGCTTACGCGGACGATCATCCCATTGTCGGTGGTATCGGCCGTCTCGACGGCAGGGCGGTGATGGTGATCGGACAACAGAAAGGGCGCGATACGCGCGAGAAAATCAAACGCAATTTTGGCATGCCGCGACCCGAGGGCTATCGCAAGGCGTTGCGCCTGATGAGGCTATTACGACAAGTTATTGACTAAAATAACTACATTTAAGGTTGGTGTTTGCTTTGGTTTTCAACTTTTTGATAAAATTCGTACTACGGAAAGGGATATCAAAATGGATCTGGCAATAACAAACTAAAACACATTTCAAATTTATACGTCTGAATATCTGTATACTGCAACAATCCACTTAAAAAAAACTATAAAAAATTTGAAAAATCAAAAATGTCACCATATCTTTGTAAGTAAATACTAACTAACGCATCTATGTTTTCAGAAAGACAAAAAGAAATATTATCAACAACAGTAGAAATAATTGCAGAAAAAGGCATACAAGGTTTAACAATAA
>CAWIHJ010000113.1:0-4529 GCA_963835795.1 uncultured Gammaproteobacteria bacterium | reverse complement strand
GACATGGAAAAATCGGCCCGCGAGGTGGCCGAGCGAATGAAGCAGGAAGGCGTCAACACGGTTTTTCTCATACCCGTTTGACCTTTTTGTACGCGCGCCGTGTGCGTGCTTGCCCATTTCTTTGAATCCGCGGGTTTCGCGACCGTGCTGGTCGGCTTCGTGCGCGAACATATCGAGGTGATCAAACCGCCACGGGCATTGTGGCTCGACTTCCCGATGGGACGCCCCCTGGGTAAACCCAACGATCCCGCGTACCAGACTGCTGTGATCCGCGCGGCCTTCGAACTGTTCGCTGCGCCGTCGGGCCCGGTGCTCGAGGATTTTCCCGAGACCATCCCGGTGAACGACGGGCGTATGGGCTATGCGCTGCCGGTCGACCTGGTGCTGACAATGGATGATATCGGTGACGTGGATGCGCTGGTAGCCGAGGTGCAGACCGAAATCGACGCACTGCGCCCGGCCTACACGACGGCGGTGGCGGCGCGCGGGCGCACCACGGTGGGGGCAAGCGGGCTCGCGGTCGTGGATCTTGCGCCTTATATTGCGGCCTTCGTGAAGGCTGGCAAACCCAAAAGCCCGAGAAAAGGCGTAACGCCCATCCCGCTGCTCAAGCTGGTTGTCGAAGACCTCGCGGCCTATTACACGGAGGCGCGCACCCACCGCGACGCCATCGACGACATCGAGATGCTGGGCAAGTGGTTCTGGGAAGAGACGCTGGCCGGACGGCTGGTATTGTGCCTGGAGGCGGTATCGCTCGAGAGCGAGGACAAGGTGTTGCGGCAGATCGTCGACATGTCGCTGATCACGCCGCGCTTCTGGTCCGAGGGCCCCCTGCCCGGAAGCTCCGGGTCAGGGTGGTAGATTGTCGCGGTGCCCAGGCGGGCGCCGCGTTCAAGCTAGCCTGTTGAATGGAAAGTTCGGGCCGTGTAAGGCTGAAGGTCAATGGCGACACTGCCGGGGATGCGGGCTATCGATTAATTTGAAGTGTAAAAATTTTCTTTCGAGATAGTGGTAGGGAACAAAATATCGATTCGCAAAAGCCTTGAAATCGTCAACCGTTGCTATCGTAAACGACTCTTCATTGACGCGAAGCTTGATTGGCAGGCGCACCTTGGTGGTCGGCCGACTCACGTACTCCTTGAAGTTGAACATGTTCATGGCCAGGCCCTCGGCCGCGAGCGAATCGAGAAACTCATCGTTCATATCGTCGAAGTAAACCACATCTTTTTGATAGGGGAACAGGTACAGCGGCTGGGTCACGATATAGTGATTGGAAATTCCGCCCTCGGTGCGCAAGCCGCTGAACATTTGCACCGCGCCCGTGGTACTCAGGCCAAGATACGGCCCCGCGCTTTGCAGTAAAAACAGCACCGCAAACAGATTGATCGGTTTCAGCGTTGAGATCAGTCGATAATCCTGGTCTTCCTGAATGAATTTCCCGTGTCGCAAAATCAATGTGAATACCACCACCGCAACTATCAGGAACTCGATATTCATCAAGGACCACAGCGAGAACCGGGCCAGTAGAAACTGCAGCAGGACGACGACAAAGGTAATGACCATGTAGCTGTCGGCGCGCAGCATGAATCGGGGCAGCCACTTGTCAGCTAACACACGTTTGCCAAAATCGGATGGCAGAAAGGTTGCATGCAAGGCAATCGCCAAAACCGAGAAATGCGCGAGCACGCCAAACGATGACAGGCCGATCATGATGTGGAACGGCATCCCCAGCAGCATTCCGTAATACTTGGTGCGCCGATTGAGCAACAGCAGCATCGCAATAAATTCCAGGATCAGCGTGCCATAAATAGCGCTGTAGCCGACCCACGGCGCCGACAGCAGGCTATCGGGAATTGGGAATCCGTAAATGAAGGGAATGGCGCAACTCGACTCTAGCGATAGAAAGCCCGGATTAATCTTATGAAAAGTGCCAAAAAAATACATGATGATCAGCAACCAGCGTGCCACCGGTGCGTAGGCGTGAAACAAATCACGATAATGAACCGCGGGGGATTTTTGCCGGTAGCAAAGCAATAGAAATGCGCCGATAACGCTGGCGGATAAAATCAGTTCCATGACGATATGCGTCGGAACATTGGGGAAACGAATCAGGATAGTGACAAGCTGCACGACGCAGAACACCAGGAAGACATAGGTGCGCGTCGGAAACAGCGCACTGGCAAAGGCTGTCAGCGTTGCCAGAATGATCGCAGGCGTCTGCACCGGATCAAAATGCAACCAGTATTGATAGACCTCTTTTGGCTGCGAGGTATGCGCCCAGATCGCAGCGATCGAAATCAACCAGATAAAAAACGAAGCGTTGTTAAAGCGCGGTTGCTGCGCGTGATCGTTGGGCATATTTATAAAACCTGCTTGTTGGCGATAGGCTCTAATCGCTTTTGAATGGATTCGATCGGCGGCAGGTCTGTTGTCTCCACCAGGCAACAGCTCGGTGTCTTGCCAAACCAGCGATATCGGTTCCTGCCGATAAAATCGTAAATCCTGTCGCTGATAAAACTCGGAATAATGCGCATAAAAAAGGCCAGCAAGCGGTATCGAAACGACAGCTGCTGCAATATCTTTTGCCAGGCACGCGTTTTGCTGAACAACTGGCTGTCGCTGATCAAAAGCACGGAGGTCGATTCATCAAATACAATATCAAAATGCGCGCAGATGGCTTCACCCTGTGCGGATTGGAATGGAATGTAAATGAATTGCTTTTGCCTGGCCCGCGCCAAAATGAACTGCAACGAGTGATTACACATTCGGCAGACACCGTCATATACGATGATGGGTGCTGTCGATGCCGGGTCGTCCGTAGTCATCACATATTTCTAGCACGAATTCAACGTCAGGGGGCGTTTAATCTGCCGCCACGCTACCCTGAGCCTACCCTGATCCCTCCAGCCAAAAACCGAAAACGAGGGTCGCACTATTTTCATGCCGGCTCGACCCGTTACTGGTGAATGGGGCTCCAGCATTGATCCATCCGCGCCCAATCAGCCACAGATTGCTGTCCGCGCCTGCGGCTACGGTAGCGTTTTGCGTGTTTTAGATGTTTGGGCGCCGTGATTGATGCGGGAGAGCGCCAATCTCGCGCCACACTCATACCGAAGTGTCTGTCCCACGGAGTTCTCACCGGAGTTCCTTTTCTGATATAAAGCAATCTTGCTCGTAACCTGCGAGCGGAGATTGACCGATACATACGCGTTACCCTATTTGGTTGCAAACGGCACAACAACGCCCCGGCGCCGGGGTGTTCGCGATTTTGTACGGTGTCGAATGTTACGCCCGGGCGATCCTGGCCACGGTAATTACCCTGCAGGCACTGCATTTGTTCGAAAATGCACGCGATGTCAGCTTGCTGTTCTCAACCGTGGGCATCATCGGCCTGGCCGCCAGCTTCACCATTCCAACCATGATCCGGCACCTGAGCAGGCGATGGGTTTACACCCTGGGTGCATTGCTGGTGCTGATCGCAACGCTAGCGTTGGCCACCGCCACCCAACAGGGACAAGCGCTCGGAATGCTACTTCGGGTTTACGGTACCGCCTGCCTGAACATCACGCTAAGCCTCTACATATTGCAGTATATAAGGCGCGCCGAATTGACGGTGTCCGAACCCCGTCGACTTCAATACGGCGCTTTCGCCTGGGTGATTGGCCCTGCTTTGGGCGTTTTTCTGTACGAGAATTTCAGTGTCTACGCGCCTTTTGCACTGAGTGCCACCATGTCGTTGGCCTTGATCACGGTTTTCTGGATTCTGCGCCTGGGCGACAGGCCGGGAATTGTGCCACCCAGCGAACGCCCGCGGCGCGGGCCAGCACGAAACATCGGCCGTTACTTTGCTCAACCCAGGCTGCGCCTGGCCTGGATAATCGTGTTCGTTCGCTCCTGGTGGTGGGTATTCTTTTTTATCTACATGCCCATGTACGTCGTACAACAGGGTCAGAGCCAGGTCGCTGCTGCGATGGTGATTTCCGCCGGCAATGGCCTGTTGTTTCTGGCACCCATTGCAGGACGTTATGCGCAACGCTTCGGCGTGCGTCAGGTGTTGCGCGCCGGATTTGCAATCTGCGGGTTATTCACCTTTACCGCCGGAATATTCTTTGACTCGGCTGGTGCCGTTATTGCCCTGATGCTGTTGGCAACCATCGGCATGGTGATGCTCGATGCCGTCGGCAATGTCCCATTTCTTGCTTCCGTTCGCGCTCGCGAACGCGAAGAAATGACTACCGTGTTTCGAACTTACCTCGACGTCGCGCAACTGGTACCACCGGCGCTGTTCGCGCTGGTACTTTCTTTCTCCAGCATGCGAACCGTTTTCATGATCCAGGGGACGGTGATGCTCGCGACTATTGTAGTTCTGCGCTACCTGCCGGCACGCCTGGGGCGCACTCGAATTGTCATTAAAGCCGAGAATCCCCTGCCCGGCCCCGTGAAACCGGCAGTTTCAACGCTATGACGTTTATAGTGTGGGTCCCGAGGATTCTGTAATGACCGAGTCTGGCGAGAAACCATAGTCGACT
>CAWIHJ010000112.1:0-35279 GCA_963835795.1 uncultured Gammaproteobacteria bacterium | reverse complement strand
CCTGAAGCCGGTCGCCTGACTCGTGAAACTCCTGCGCGAACACTTTTGCACCGATGGGTAAATTTCTTTCTGCTCAACAAATCGATGACTTTGCGCAGCAGGGATTTGTCTCGCCGGTTCCACTGTTGGACCCAACTTATTGCGAGTCACTGCTGCAGCGGATTTCATCCTTTGAGTCGCGCCGCGCGCAAGACGTCGCCTGGGCTTTCGATATCAAGTGCAATTTATTGTTCGACTGGGTTTATCAACTCGGCGCTCACCCGCGCACGCTCGACGCCGTCGAGGATTTGCTGGGAGCCAATATTTACAACACCAACACGGTTTTCCGCATCAAGGAACCCGGCGCATCGACGGCCTATGGCTGGCACCAGGACGCCGCCCGCATCGATGTCGATCCCTGTTTCCTGATTGTCTACGTGGCCTTGACGGAATCGTCTCCGCGCAATGGCGGCTTGTCAGTACTGCCCGGCTCGCACCGGTCCGTGTTGCCCTACGATCTATGCGAAAATCCCGACGGCCAGGCCAAACGCAAGGTGGCCCGTACACGCGGGGTTGGTGAAGATCAGACCGTACCGTTAACCTTGTCAGCGGGCGAAGCCACCATTTTCAGCGGCCGACTTGTGCATGGTTCAGGCCCGAATACTTCGTCCGCCCGCCGCGTTTCCATACTGACTGACTACACCGCAGCGCATTCCCGCCAGTCCGTGGGCAGCGGTTCCGGGCAACTGTTGCGGGGTGTTGATAGCTGGGGACACATCGCGCCGGAGCCTGTTCCGACTGGCGATTGTGCCGAGGCTGATGTTCTGCGTCGCCGGGAAATTCTGCAGCGTTACCCGGAAAACCCCTTGATGGGACCGCTCGGGCTCGATGAAGCGCCCCAGTTTCCTGACCGGGATGGATGACGGTTCCAATCCGCAACGGCATTGCAATCAGTTCAAACGAACTTGAATGAAGCACTACGAGGCTGCCTTGCTGGCTAGCCGCCAAACAGGTTGAACAGGTTCATATCGGTTTTGTAGGGGACCTCTTCAGAGGACGCTATTCGGGCTTCGATCAAAATGAGGTAGGCCGACATTTGATGATTTCTTACGTTCCCTTCGGTCAAGGGCTTTTGCGTAAATTTCGTGGCCCTCAACATGCTGCTTACACCTTCGAGAATCGCGTAGCGGGTGTCCTCGAGCAGCACGACTTCTTTACCAACATGCCAGTAAACGTCGACATTCTTGAGGTCTAGCGGATCAAATAGAGGCACCAAAGGCACCAGGTCATCGGGATCCACGATGCGCAGCACATTGAGGTGCCCGATCTTGTCAGCGCCCGGAATGTTGGTCACCTTTGGCTGACCAAAGGTGACGACCTGGTTGACGTTTAACTGATCGGCATCGATGAACATCGCCAGGATCAGGGCGACGGCGCCACCCAGGCTATGACCGGTCAAATTGATTTTATAACCGGGTTTTAGCAGGGGCTTCAGTTCGGCATAAACCTGGGCGGCGGAGTGGGCAAATCCTTCGTGCAGGTAAACCCCGGTGGCCGGATCCGCCCTGAGCTTTAGCGAAATATTGACCATTGCATTTTCAACGCTCGAGGTGCCACGAATCGCGATAAGCTGTGTTTTTGACGACTCGTTAGTGGCCAGCAAAAATGCAACCTCGATACCAGGAATCGTCCGGTAAAGATCTAGCGAATAATCGTTTGATTCGGCCAGCGCACGGATCACGGCTTCCGCTTTATAGGCCGCGTCAGCATAGATGGCCAGTTCGCGAATCTCGGTGAAATTTATCGCCGCCCGCGCACTGGCAGGCACTGCTGAGCCCAGGCAAAAGAATGCGATTGCCAGGTAAATCGACAGGGGTTTTAACAGGTATGGTTTCGGCATGATTGGATCAATCTAGTGGGGCAATCGAGTGCAGGCCCGGGTAACGCTCAGATTATAGATTAATCGATAACGCGCAAGTGAATAAATTGGACATTGCGACTATGATAGAACCGCCAGAAATCTCCTCGTCCAGGGCAGCCAGCAGCATGAGTGATCCCCACAACTTGCAGCGTTTCGTCGATGCGCAGGAAGTAAACTATACCGCGGCCCTGGCCGAGATCAGCGCAGGCCGCAAGCGCTCACACTGGATGTGGTATGTTTTTCCGCAATTCCACGGGCTTGGATTCAGTTCGACCTCGCGGCACTTTGCGATCAAAAGCCTGCAGGAGGCCTCGGCTTACCTGCAACACCCGCTGCTCGGCCCGCGGCTGCACGAATGTGTCGATGCCCTGCTCGCGCTTGGCGATCTATCCGCCCAGCAAATCTTCGCTCACCGGATGACCTGAAACTCAAATCCTGCGCGACCCTGTTTGCGCAAATACCTGCCGAGGGCGCAAGCTTCGATCAGCTACTGGACAAGTATTTCAGCGGACAGCGCGACCCGAAAACGCTCGATTTGATCGGCGCCACCGGCTTGCCTGAAAATCCATGAATTCCCACCCTTGCCTGCTGCTCACCATCGCCATCGCGCTGTTCACGGCAGTGGCCCAGGCTGACATCGATGGCAAGGTCGTGGGCGTGAGCGATGGCGATACCATCAAGGTACTGGATGCCAACAACGTTTTGTACAAAATCCGCCTGACGGGTATCGATGCACCGGAAAAGGCACAACCATTCGGCATGGCGTCGCGCGATCACCTGGCGTCCATGGTGGCCGGCAAAGTGGTTCGCGTGGAATCTTCGAAAACGGATCGATACGGGCGCCTGCTCGGCAAGGTCTGGGTGCAACCGCGCGATTGCCCGGACTGCGCCAGGACACTGAATGTCAACCACGCCCAAATCCTTTCCGGTATGGCCTGGTGGTACCAGTACTATGCCCACGAACAGCCGCAAGAAGACCGCGAGCGCTACAAATCTGCGGTGGCCGAAGCCAGGGCAAAAAAGCTCGGCCTGTGGAGCGAAGCCGGCGCTATTCCACCCTGGGCCTGGCGCAGGGGCCAGCGAACGACCGCGGCGCCTGCGACCGCAGCCAATTTTCAATGCGGCGCAAAGCGTTACTGTGGAGAAATGACTTCATGCGACGAGGCGACATTTTACCTGCGGCAATGTGGCCTATCGTCACTGGATCGCAACCAGGATGGCGTACCCTGTGAGTCGATCTGCTACTAGCAGGTTGGCGCCACAACCTGGCTAACTACCGGGGACAGTTTACTTTAGCCCCATATTTTTGCGTTTTTGGGGACAGTTTACTTTTGTCGGAAAAAGTAAACTGTCCCCATAACTTGCAGATCTGTCGTATAAAGTAAACTGTCCCCATAACTTGCAGATCTGTCGTATAAAGTAAACTGTCCCCTTTTTTACTGTCCCTTTTTTACCTTTTTTTATTGTTCCAACAGGAGGAGCGCTTGAAGTTTCTGGCACTGCCGCTGATCATCCTGCTCGCCATCTGGGCGAGTTACCTGGCGTTACAGACAGCCCCGCCACAATACCAGTGGCCGATCGTCGCGAGCGACAACGAAATCGGCCTGCGGCCGGTCGACTGCTGGTTTGGCACGGACGTCGAACTGCCCCCGATTGAGTGCTACGACATGCAGGTGCCCGAGCGGCATGGCAAACCCGATTCGCGTTTCATCACTTTTCCGGTGATGGTCATGCGCACTACGACCCCCATAGCAAAGCGCTCCCCGCTGCTGCATCTAGGCGCCGGCGGGCCCGGCGCACCGATGAATCTCGACGATCCCTACGTGGCCCGGGAACTGCTGCAAACGCTGACCTATGCCTCGCTCAAGCAGGGGCGCGACCTGATCGTGATCGATCCGCGCGGCACCGGGCTGGCGCGCCCCGCGCTGGTGTGTGCCGAGTTCATCGAAGGCGAACGCCTGCGCCTCCGGCAGAATCTGACACTCGAGGAAACCCGGGATTCGGTCGTTGCCGATTACCGCAAGTGCATCGACCGTTTCCTCGATGAAGGCGTCGATCCATCCGGCTACAACAGTTTTGCGATAGCGCAGGACATCGAAGCTCTGCGCCGGGTGACCGGCGTCGAGCGCTGGGTGTTGCTCGGAATTTCCTACGGCGCCAATTACGCGCTGACCATTGCCGACGAGTTTCCCGACAGGGTCGAATCGATGGTGCTCGACAGCGCATTCGTGTCGCGGGTCGCATATCACGAACGCTACATCGAATGGATGACGCGCCCCTACCGATTACTGTTCAACTACTGCAAGCACGACCCGGATTGCCAGCAACCTATTCCACGGGTGAAAGAGCGTTTCTGGGCGCTGTATGAAAAACTCAACAAGACCCCGATTTCGATGGAGTTCGAATATGCCGTCGACCAGGACAAGATTGCGCTGGTGCTCGATGGCGAACGCTTTCTCGACGCGATAATGCAAGGGATTTACGGAGTCGAAATCTTCCGCGACCTGCCGCGCATCATCACCGATCTTGAAAATGGCGACCACCGCAGTCTTCACCCTTACCTGTGGTTACACGTCGACTACATGCTGCATCCTACCTGGGGCGATGTCAGCGAAATGGCCCACTATTGCTACGAGACAAGACCCTTTACCGATTTTGACCTGATTCGCTCACAGTTCGCCGAGCTGCCCGCGGGCTACCTGCGTGACAACGCTGAATTTTTTCTGGACTGGCCCGATCATTGCGAGCAGATGAACATCCGTGAGGCGGCACCGAGATTGATTCCATCGCAGAAACTTGTGATTCCCACCCTGTTCCTGCACGGCAAGCTCGACAGCATCACGCCGTTATCGAGTGTGCGCAGCATCCAGCGTTATTTTAAAAACGCGCATGTGCTGACCTTCGATCTCGGTCACAGCATCCTGACCAGTTCCGACTGCGCACTGGACATGATCGCGATCTTCATCGCTGACCCCTTCGTCAGCCGAAAACTATTGGCCTGTCAATGATGCCCGACTGCAATTCTACTCGGCCGTTCTGGCCTGCGCGCCTGCCAGGTTAAAAGAGTCCTTCCTGTCGCAGATCAGCGGTAACCGCGGCAATGCTGTCGTGCATGATGCCGACGATTTCACCAATCTCGGCCTCGCTCAAAATCAGCGGCGGTGACAAAATTGCCATGTTGCCCAGCGGCCTGACGATCAGCCCACGCGCCTGCGCGGCCTGCGCCACGCGATCGCCGATCTTCACTTCCTCGGCGAACATGTCCCGGCTGTCCTTGTCTTGTACAAACTCGATGCCCATCATGAAATGGCTGCCGCGCACCTGGCCGACCACTTCCAGTTCTTCGAGCTTGCGCAAACTGTTTTCAAAAAGCTTGCCGGTGGTTTGCACCCGGGTCGGAATCGACTCACGCTCCATGATCTCGATGTTGGCCAGCGCCGCGGCCGCGCAGGCCGGGTGCCCGGAGTAAGTCATGCCGTGCAGGAACATCGCGCCTTTGGCCGACATCACTTCAAAAATCTCTTCAGAGATGATGGTCGCTGACATCGGTTGATAACCCGAGGTCAACCCCTTGGCGGTGGTGATGATATCCGGTTGGATGCCGAACACATCTTTCGATGCAAACATTTGCCCCAGCCTGCCGAAGGCGGTCACCACTTCGTCGGATATGTACTTGATCTCGTATTCACGGCAGAGGTCGGCAGTGCGCTGGTGGTATCCTTGCGGCGGCACGATGACGCCACCCGCACCCATGATCGGCTCGGCGATGAAGCAGGCGATATTTTCGGCGCCCAGTTTCTCGATGGCGGCTTGCATATCGTCCAGCAGAAAATCGAGGAACTCGGATTCACTCCTGCCATCGGCTTCACGATAGGCGTATGGGCAGGCCAGGTGATGGACCAGTTCTGCAGCCGAATCCCAGCCCTTGCTATAGGCCGGCGTGGTCATTGCCATCGCCAGGTAAGTCGATCCATGGTAGGCGCCGATGCGTGACAGGATTTTCTTTTTCTTTGGTTGGCCGAGGCGATTGTAGTAGGCGTGCAGAATGCGCACCGCCGTGTCATTGGCCACCGAGCCTGAATTGGCAAAGTAGACGTGATTCAACTGGCCGGGCGCAAGCTCGGCGAGTTTCGTCGACAGTTTGGCTGCCAACGGGTGGCTCAGGTTATAAAAGGTGGAATAGTAATCGAGTTCGCGCATTTGCGCGGCAATCGCTTCGATGATTTCGTCGCGGCCATGGCCGACATTGACACACCACAGACCTCCGATCCCGTCGAGAAAGCGGTTGCCCTCGGCATCGTAGACCATTGCACCGCTCGCTTTCGAGATCACCGTTGGTCCGGACTGCTTGACCGACCAGAGATCAGCAAATGAATGCACCAGGTGACTATCGCTGGCCGGTACCTGAACCGCCGGGTTGCCCTGGGTCTGGCTGGCTGATTTTCGAGTCATCGTTGACATCTCCTCATAAGTTTATCGCGCGTGCCCTTACGCCATTAGCAATCGAATCGATCACTTGACGATTCTACCCACGCGATTTCATGCCGTCATCACGAATGCTGCAAAAATATCAAACTACCTCAGGTTTATGCGTTCAACAAACATCGCAGGGAAAGTGTGTGTCCCCGATAAATCATCTGTCGCCGCTACTCAACCGGTAACTTCGGCCTCGAACAGGCTGCCCTGGGCCCCGCCTGGCAACGCGGCGCCTTCCAGTTCCAGCAAAAACCGTTTGGCTTCAAGACCGCCACCGAATCCGGTCAGACTACCGTCGTTACCAATCACTCGGTGGCAGGGAATCACGATGGGCAATGGATTGCGGCCATTCGCCGCGCCCACCGCTCGCACCGCGTTCGGGCGACCAATTTGCCTGGCAATATCGAGGTAACTGCGCGTTTCACCATGCGGGATGGTTTGCAAGGCTGCTAATACCGCCAGCTGAAAATCCGTACCCGAAGGCGCAAGCCCGAGATCGAACACGCGGCGCTTGCCCGCGAAGTATTCCTGCAGCTGTATCCCGGCTTTGGTAAAACAGTCGCGCCGCGCGCGCCAGTGCGCTTCGGGTTCCACCCGGCCCTTGCCCTCGGGAAAACCGATGACGCGCAGTCCGACGTCATCGCCGGCCAGTAATAGCTGTCCGATCGGGGAATCAATGTATCGATATAACACGATTACTTCTGCGCCTCCTCGCGGGCAAGCAGTTGATTTAACAATTTTCTGAGACCTTCGTTTGCGAATATGCTGACATGACCCTCGTTATACCCGCGCACCCAATCCGCCTGCGCCTGCGCCACATCGCAAAGTATTCCCGTCCATCGGCTCTCGCCTGGCGCGAACCTGGTTCACCTGGATCATCAAGGTCCACCCTCACCCATCACTACAGGTTAGCCGTGCGCCGCGGAATACTCCGCACCCGCATCGCCCTCGACACGTAGAGCCCACCGACAACAATCAGTAAAATCCCGATCCACGACAACGGTGTCGGCAAAGTACCGAAAAACAGGAATCCGAAAATGACCGCGGAAACAATCTCAATATAGGTGAACGGGGCAAGCGTCGACGCATCGGCGTGGGCGAAGGCATACACCAGGAGCGTCTGGTTGATCGCACCCGAAACGATCAACAGGGCGATATAGAACCAGGCGCCATCGGGTATCGGTGCCCACGCCCCGACCAGCATTGGTGACAACACCAGTGCGGCGCAAAATGCGCCCGCGAACGACGTCACCAGGGGTGGCGATACATTGCCCAGCTTGCGATTGAGCGCCAACTGGATACTGACGATTACGGCGCAGGCAAAGATGTACAGGTTACCCACATTGATCTGTTCGAACTCGGGACGCATCACCAGCAGCACACCGATAAAACCCCCGCCAACGCCAATCCACACCACGCGATTGGCGCGTTCGCCGAGAAACAGCACGGCGATGATTACCAGTAAAAAAGGATAGGCATAGAGGATCGCGATCGCGTCGGCAAAGTCGACCGTGCGCGCACCGAGGACAAACAATGTCGTAGCTCCCGCCATGGTCAGACCGCGGATCAGCTGGATGACTGGGCGCGCAGGTCTTAACCCGGCTAAGCCGTAGCGCCAGATCAGGTAGGGCAGCAGGATCACGCACATTCCGGAAAAACGGAACCAGACCACCTGGAAAACCGCAATCTGGTCGCCCAGCAGTTTCATCAGCGCGCCGGAAAACGCGGCCAAAGACAGACCGATGACCAACAGGACGATTCCCCGCGTCTGCGAGGCAACAAAAGTATGAGTGTGAGTACCGTTCACCGCGGGATGATAGCCCAGGAACCCGCAGAAGCGTAGCGGCCCAGACAGCATCGTTGATTACGGTCAATACCATCGGCATGCGTGGCTGCTAGCCTGAATGTTACACGGCGGTGTCTGCAACCGGGCGCGGTCAAATGATACGAGGATCGAATCATGTTCGAAAAACCTTCCCTGGTAACACGCGTTGCCACCGGCAAGTTGATCGGTTTCGGCTTTGGCCTGATCGGCCTGGTGACAATCCCGTTTCTGTGGCCGGACAGCAGCTGGATGGAGCGATTCGCCTTCCTCCTCTGGTACCCGACGGTCGGTGCATTCATCGGCCTGGCCGGGGTATTCACCTGGCATCCGGTGTTGCGCATAGCGATGCCATGGTGGTTATCCTCAGCCATGATAGGCGCGTGGATGAATTTCTTGCTGACGCTGTTTATCCACGATCGGCTGGCGATAATGATGGTCGACCTGGTCGGTACGCAAAGCCCGTTCCAGTCACCCTACTGGTTCGTCGCGGAAGGCGCCGTGCTGGGCCTGGTAATCGGTTACTTTGCCACGCGACTGGGTGGTGAGGGCGCCATTACCGTGCAGGATATGAAGCAATAGCCGAGGTCCGAGAATTCTCCTGAACCTCTCCGCGAGTAGTCAAATATCAGTCTTCCGGCTTCGGAGGCAGCTCGGGCAGGTCGTGGGCTATCCGCTTTTTCCAGCTCCTTGCCAGGCCCACCTGTGATTTTTCTTCATCCCCGGATACGAAATCCTCGATGACAGCCAGCAAGTCCTCGATGATATAGGCATGCCTGCCGATGACGATCGGTTGGCGCGGATTGACGAAGCCTTCGTGAAACTGGATAAGGGTTCGATTTTTCAGCAGAAAAGTGCCATTGGTTGATTTCAGATCACGCAGATGAACGCGCCCGCCAATGATCTTGATCTCGGCATGATGTTTACTGGCGGTCACCGAATCGATATAGATATGACCTTCACGCCCGAGGATGAAGGTGCGGCCTTCCAGGTGGTCGAGATTGGCGCGCTTTTTGGATTTCATTTTATTTTATAGTCGTATCAACCCGGTTCTACTATCCACAACAAGCAGATCGACTGGCTGTGAGATGACCTGAATGCTTAGCAGGTAATCTGTAAGATTAGATCAATCCGGCAACAATTGCAGGAAAAGTGATCGCAACGCCGTGCTGTCCCGGTGGGATTGAAGTGCCTGATTAACTGGTTAAAGCGATGCTCAAAATACTTGTTCGGACCTTCGGTTAAAGCCGCATGGCCGACGCGTCGATGAATACCGTGCTGATACAGCGAGGTGGCTTTCTCGCCCATTGCGCGCAGCGTCCAGCAGGCCACTTCGGCAACCTTGCAATTTATCGGTAGCAAGCTAGGCTGCAGTCACAACTTGCATTGCAGTCCTGCCACGGAGGCGTTAAACCACCCATGAACCGTTTCACTGTATTTCCCCGCCTGATCTACCCACTTGCCTGCCTGCTGCTGCTGGCGCTACCCGCGCACGCGCAGTCTCCGGTGTGGAAGGTTGAAAAAGACGGGCGGCACATGTTTATCGGCGGCACCATGCATATTCTGAAGGCAGAAGACTATCCCCTGCCGCAGGCATTTGACCGCGCCTACCAGCAATCCACGCAAATAGTCTTCGAAACCGACATCGCCAGGATGAACGACCCGGTGTTTCAGCAATACATGTTAAGAGAAGTCAGCTACAGCGACGGGCGCAGCTTACAGGACGTGGTCAATGCTGACACTTATGGCGCGCTGGTCAAATTCTTTGCTGCGCGCGGCGTACCGATGACCAGTGTCGATCATTTCAAACCCGGAATGGTCGCCACGCTGGCGACGGTTATCGAATTACAGCGGCTCGGCATTGATGGGCAAGGAGTCGACGCCCATTTTGATCAGCGCGTGGCAAGCGACCAGAAAGCCCGGGGGCAACTGGAAACCGTCGAGGAGCAGGTTGCCTTCATCGCCAACATGGGCGCAGGCGAGGAGGATGCGATGTTGCGTTACAACCTGGCCGAGATCGAGCAGTTGCCGACGCTTTGGCGGAAGATGACCCAGGCCTGGCGCAGTGGCGATTTAACCTGGCTCGATGAACAGATTGCCGTACCGATGCGCCGTGATTATCCCGCGGCGTATGAAACGCTTCTGGTCAGCCGCAACGACGCCTGGATGCCCCAGATTGAAGCCATGGCAAAGACGCCGCCGGTCGAGTTTGTGCTGGTCGGAGCGCTGCACCTGTCGGGAATGGACGGTTTGCTGGCGCAGCTTGCCGCGCGCGGATATCAAATTACCCAGCTGCGCTGATTGCAGTCGCCGCTACGTCCGTAATGATTTAGCTGCGCAATTCCGGCAGGGCTTCGCCGTCGACCACAAACTGCAGTGCCACACCGTTGTTGCACCAGCGTTTGCCGGTGGGTTTGGGGCCATCGTCAAATAGGTGTCCCTGGTGACCGCCACAACGCGCACAGTGGTATTCGGTGCGCGGCAAGATCAGTTTCCAGTCGCGCTTGGTGCCGACATTGGATTCGATAGCCGCGTAGAAACTGGGCCAGCCGGTGCCACTTTCAAACTTGGTTTGCGACACAAACAACGGCAGGTAGCAGGCAGCACAGATATAGGTACCGTCACGCTTCTCGGCGTTCAACGGGCTGCTCCAGGGGCGCTCGGTCGCTTCCTCGAACAACACTTCGTATTGCTGCTTGCCGAGTAATTTGCGCCACTCGTCACGCGATTTTTTGATGCTCGGAAAATCGCCGCTCACGACATCGGTATCCGCATTATCGATACCCGAACTGGCAAAAACGCCCCTGGCGCCGGCGAGGCCGGCAGCCGATAACAGCGCTCCGGCAATAAATAATCGTCTTTCCACAACTCAGTCTCCGTTAAACTCATGCTCCCTGTGACCCGGGATTTGCTATTAAATTCCCCATTAACGCCAGAAATTGAAGTCTCTGTGCGCTAGCCCGTATTTCTCAGCGCCATTCAGTAACTGACGACCAGTTTTCCAAAATGCCCGGCCGCGCGCATGGCGTGAAAGGCCGCACGCGCATCGTCGAACTCGAATTGCTGGTCGATGACGGGATGGATTCGATTCATGCTGAAAGCCCTGTTCATGTCTTCGAACATACGTCGGCTACCGACATAAACACCCTGCAGGCGAATCGATTTTGCCATCACGCTGGTGGGATTGATATTGCCCCCGGTCAACACGCCGATCAAACTGATGGTGCCGCCGATTCGCGTGCACTCGATGGTCTTCGAAAGCGTGCCGCCACCCCCGGTTTCGATGGTGACATCGACACCGACGCCATCGGTCAACTCCAGCACGCGCGCCTGCCAGTCCGGGGTTTCGCGATAGTTGATCAACTCGTCCGCGCCGAGACGTGCCGCGCGTTGCAGCTTTTCATCGCTGGAGGACGTGATGATCGCGCGCGCGCCGAGCATTTTTGCGATCTGCAGGCCGAAGATCGAGACCCCACCGGTACCCAGAAACAACGCCGTTTTGCCGGCCGTCAGCCCACCCTGTTCAACCAGGCAGTTCCACGCGGTCAAGCCGGCACAGGGCAAGGTCGCGGCCTCTGCAAAGGACAGGTGCTCGGGTACCGCTACGGCACCGCGCTCATTCAGTACGACTTCCTCGGCGAGCATGCCATCGATAGCGCCACCCATGGCGCTCGCCATCGCCGCGGCGCTGATGCGACCATCACTCCAGTCCTGGAAAAAGCAGCCCGCGACCCGATCACCCGGGGCAAAGCGAGTCACTCCGTCCCCCACCGCGATCACCTCACCCGCGCCATCGGAATTCGGGATGCGCGGATAGGCGATAGCGCGCGCCGCGGGGTTTTCGACGATTGAAAGATCACGATAATTGATCGACGCGGCGCGCACTCGTACCAGGATTTGCCCCGCCGCGGGCTGCGGCGAGGGCCGTTGATTCAGCGCCAGCGCATCGACGCCCGTCTCCGCTACGATTTCATAAGCACGCATTTATTTCTCCCGGTTTCCAGCAGCGAAAATATCTCGGCCGCAGTATAACCCCATTCCCCGGCGCGACCCTGGCAGGGTGCCGCCCACCGGTAAAATAAAATCGCGCAACTCAATCCTGGATTATCAATGGAATGCATGCCGCACTCGGGCTTTACGGAAAAAACGCCCGGAAACTGCCCACCACGGTGCGATACACCTCTTTCTTGAAGGCTGGAATTTGCGCCACCAGCCAGTCCGGCTCGACCCAGCCAAAGCAATTGAATTCCTGTTCCTGCACCGTGTCGGCATCCGGCAACGGGCCATTGTATTCCAGCAGAAACCACTTCTGCCGCTGGCCGATGTAAAATATTCCGTCTTTGTATTGCGGCTTGCGGAACAGGTATTGCAACCAGTCATCGTGCGCGCGGATCAGGCGAACCTGTTCGACCGACAAACCCGTCTCTTCGAACAGTTCACGCTGCATTGCCTGTTCAGCCGTTTCCGCCGTATCGATACCACCCTGCGGCATCATCCATTCTCCGGGATAGTGAAACGCGTCACCGGCGAGGATCTTGCCTTCGCGGTTAACGATCATGATGCCGACGTTCAAGCGGTAGTTTTGCGGTTCGTCCGATTGCTGCACGCTCGAGCGCCGATCGGCATCGTCGGTCCGGGTCACTGGCTTCGCTCCGCGAATCCGGGTCCCAGTTCGTGTGCCGGCGGGCGGCACGGCACAGCCGGGTTTTCAATCAAGTTCGTTACTCCCTGGTCTCAATGTTCGCCAGTTTACTGGATTTCACGAGCGCTGACAGGACGCTGGCAGCCGTTGAGCTCAGCTAACCCTGTCGGCAATGTCGGCGTCATTTTCGCGCGCCCAGTCGACGTAGTTTGCCAGCGCTGCGGCCATCGGCATCGGCGCCCAGCCGAGCGCGCGCAAACGGGCGTTATCGTAAGCGCCCCAGGCGCCCCGTTGGCGCTCCGGGAAACCGATGATCTCGGCCTCTTGTGCCGTGGTTTCCTGCCAGCGGGTGCCCGCGACCAGCCCGGCCACGATCTCGATCAGTTGGCGAATACTGACGGGCTCGCCGTAGGCAATGTTGAATACGGTGGGCTCGCGCCGCGCTGGAATCGATCATCGCCAGCAGGCCGCTGGCCACATCGGCGGCGTGTAACCAGTCGCCGATCGCATCGGCGCCACAAACCCGGATCGCCTCGCCGCGCAACGCGCGCTGCACGATGATCTTCGGCACGCACTGGAAGTCACGGCCTGGCGTCCAGCGATCCATCGGTCCGTAGATGCTGGAAAGCCGGCAAACTGCGAGCGGCAGGTCAAACAGCTCGCGGTAGCGCAGCGCGAGTAATTCTCCGGCACGCTTGGTGATCGGGTAGAGCGAATCGGGGTTACGCATCTCGAAGCCTGCTTCCGGCAAGGGTCCATCGGGACCTTCATCGCCATAGATCGACCCGGTGCTGACGTGCACCATGCGCCGCAGCGAGGCACAGTTGCGCGCCCATTCGAGCGCATTCAGTACGCCCTGGATATTGACCTCGACCACCGTGCGCGCCTGGCTTTTCTCGGACTGGTTGCGATTCGGTGTCATCGCCGCGCCGTGGATGAAAAAGTCGGGCTTCTGGTCAGCCAGTTCATTGTCCCAGAAGGATTGCCGGGTGACCGAACCTTCAATCAGGCTGACTTGCCCGGCATAGGGCGCGAGGAAACGCTTTAGCAGATCATCGGCGGGAAACACGTCGACACTGGTCACCCGGTAGTCGCGACCGCGTTCCAGCCATTGCCGTAACACGTGGCTCATCACGAAACCGTTACCACCCGTCACCAGTAAATGCACACTTACCCCGCTTTTTGCCGACATTCGCGTCAATTCGGCACACGATCAAATCAGTTAAACCTAATCTATCGGCACAGCGCCGGTCAAATACTTTTTCGCAGCAATCGCCCTGTCCTGCCAGACAGGCCCAATAAACACCGAGGCTGTGAAATGATACGTAGCATTTTCCCCGGAAAACGTCAGAATGGCGCAAATTTTCTGCCGTTCCAACCAGCCCTGACGGGCTGTCGAGCGCATAACAAAATGTCAGAAATGGCCAAATTTAACCCATTTAGGGGATACGCCGGTTAGCCGAAACCCTATATACTGGTCTGGTCAGAAGAATGAACGTATTAAAAGGAAGCAAAAAATGCGAAATAAAATAACCCAGTCAATCAAATTATCCGCCATCGGCCTGACCTTTCTGTTCGGTATGGGTACCGCGCAGATGGTTCACGCAGATCCCTTTCCAGCCGCAGATCCTGACTATTTCGCATTCACGGATCTGGGTGGCATCGGTTCTGGCATAACCAGCTCGATTTTGGGTTTGCAGGATAACGATCCGAATGCCGCATGGTTCAAATTCACGCTTGATATCGACGCACAATTTACGCTTGATACCACTGGCACCGATGAAATTGGCGATCTCGAAGACACGGTGTTGGGCCTTTACGATAACGATGGCGTCCTGCTGGGCCAAAACGACGATTGCTTGCTTCCATCATTACTAAGCTGCCTGAGTTCCTCAGGTGTGGCCGGCACCATGTTCTACGTTGGAGTTGCAGAGTACGAAGCTGACGACGTATTCCAGAACAATTGGCTATTGGACTCCTGGACGGGTGGTGGTGACAATGTACAGTTGAATATTGATGTCAGCCCGATTGCTGTCAGCCCGATTCCGGTACCCGCCGCCGTCTGGCTGTTCGGCACCGCGTTGCTGGGCTTCGTCGGCATGTCACGCAGGACCTCGATCAAATCCTGAACCCGGATATTCAAGACAATAAAAACCCCGCCACCGAGCGGGGTTTTTATTGTCCTGGTTTTAGTGCGGCCGAGCGCCTCTCAGCCAGCCCACGAACCGACAGGAAATATCGGCACAATCACCGCCTGCACCCGTTAATGCAATTTTGATCTTTGCGTTCAGCGGTGCTAAATTGCCTCCCTCGAATATCAATGTCTTCCCGGGCGCCGCCGACCTGCAACCCAGGTGCCGCACCTCTATACCAACTAAAACAGGAAGTAGCCCTCGATGAAATTTACCCGCATCATTACCGCTATCCTTTTCGCAATGTTTGCCACGCTGGCCGTGGCCGCCGACAAGTGGGACATGCCCACGCCTTATGGGGACGGCACCCACCAGACCCAGGTGGCCAGGAGCTTCGCCGACGAAGTAAACGCCAATTCCGGCGGCAAACTGACCATCAAGGTCCATTCCGGCGGCGCGCTGATCAAGCACCCCGAGATTCACCGCGCGGTTAAATCGCGCCAGGTGCAGATCGGCGAAGTGTTCATCGGACGGCTGGGCAATAACGATCCGATCTTCAAACTCGATAATATTCCGTTCCTCGCCACCGATTTCGACAGCGCCGAAAAACTGTACCAGGCTTCGAAACCCGAACTCGAAGCGCAACTCGCCAAGGACAAGTTGATGCTGTTGTACACTTCGCCCTGGCCACCGCAGGACCTGTATTCCAACAAGCCCATCAATGACCTCGCCGATCTCAAGGGGCTGAAAATGCGCGCCTACAGCCCGACCACCTCGCGCCTCGCCGACCTGATGGGCACCACGCCGGTCAACATTCCGTTCAGCGACGTCGCCCAGGCCTTCACCACCAATGCCATCGACGCCATGGTGACGTCGCCGAGCACCGGGGTGAACAGCCAGAGCTGGGATTACATCAGCCACTTCACCACCATTAACGCGTGGATCCCGAAGAACATGATGTTCGTCAACCAGAAGATATTCGACCGCCTCGACAAGGACACCCAGCAAGTCATCCTGACGGCCGCGGCCAACGCCGAGAAAAAAGGCTGGGCACTGGGCCGCAAGCTCGCAGTCGAGCACACCGACACGCTGCGCGAAAACGGCATGACGGTGACGGCGCCGAGCGCCAAACTCGATAGCGAATTGCGCGAAATCGGCAAGGTCATGGTCAAGGAATGGCTCGACGAGGCGGGCGCCAGCGGCAAGAAAGTAATCGATGCCTACCATGCCATGTAGCGTTCCGGTAAACCCGGAATGACTCAGCAACACCGCGGATTTCGCCGCGCCGACAACGGTCGATGAATCCGCTGCGCAGGTACTTTTACCTCACCTCCGCGGTATTGTCCGGCGCCTCGCTGGTGATCATGACACTGCTGATCCTGGCGCAGATCCTGGCGCGCTTCGTTGGCGCGGTCATCCCGTCCTCCGAGGATTTTGCCGGCTGGCTGCTATCGGCAACCATATTTTTCGGCCTGGCCTACACCTTCCAGGAAGGCGGCCATATCCGCGTCACCATGCTGGTAACCCGGCTGTCGGATAACAAAAGGCGCTACCTGGAATTCTTCAACCTGGTGGTGGGCCTGTTGATCAGTGGCTACCTGGCCTTTTACACCCTGTTCACGGTTTACGATTCCTGGGATTTCGAAGAGGTCACCGATACCTACCTGGTCGTTCCGCTGTGGATGGTGCAGACGCCGATGGCGCTGGGATCCCTGTTTCTGTTCATCGCCATGCTCGACAGCTTTCGCCTGATGCTGACCGGCCACACGCCGCAATACGTGCTGAACGAAGACGAACTCAGCAACAGTGGTGTGGAGTAAACCATGGAAATGACGCTGGTCGGAAGCATCCTCGTGGTGTGCATGCTGTTGATGCTCACCAGCGGTATCTGGGTGGCGCTGACCCTGACCGGTCTCGCCATCATCGGTTTGTCGCTGATCGACAATGGCAGTATTGGCCTGCTGCTCGGCACTTCATCGTGGAGCGCGACTACCGGCTGGTCGCTGACCGCACTGCCGCTGTTCATCTGGATGGGCGAAATCCTGTTTCGTACGCGCCTGTCGCGCGACCTGTTCGAAGGCCTGGCGCCCGTGCTATCGCGGCTTGCCGGGCAAGCTGTTGCACGTCAATATTCTAAGCTGTGGCATCTTCGCCGCGGTGTCCGGCTCGTCCGCCGCCACCGCCGCCACCATCGGCCGCATGACGCTGCCGGAACTGTCCAAGCGCGGTTACGACGACTCCATGGCCATCGGCACCCTGGCCGGCTCGGGAACCCTCGGCCTGCTGATTCCGCCTTCCATCATCCTGATTATTTACGGCGTCGCGGCGGAAGTCTCGATCGCTCGCCTGTTCCTCGCCGGTGCGCTGCCGGGGCTGGTGTTGATCCTGTTGTTCATGGCCTACACCGTCGGCTGGTCCATCATCCGCGGCAAAACCACGGCGTGGTTGACGACATTCGCTACTCGCTGCGCGACAAGTTGCTGGCGTTGAAAAAACTGCTGCCGATCGTCATTCTTGATCGGCGGCGTGCTGGGTTCCATCTACCAGGGCGTCGCCACGCCGACCGAGGCCGCCGCCTTCGGCGTTTTCGGCGCACTGCTGTTGTCCAAGGTACTGGGCGGTTTCACCCTGGCCAGTTTTATCGACAGCGTCGCCGGCGCGGTCAAAAACTCCTGCATGCTCGGGCTGATCCTGGTGGGCGCGCACTTCCTGACGCTGGCAATGGGCTTCATCGGCATCCCCAATGCGCTCGCCGAGTGGATCGCGTCGCTGGGTCTGTCACCGGTGCAGTTGATCATCTGCCTGACTTTCTTCTTCATCGCCATGGGCTGTTTTCTCGACGGCATCTCGGTCATCGTGCTGACCACCTCGGTGGTGCTGCCGATGGTGACCCAGGCCGGCATCGATACCATCTGGTTCGGCATCTTCCTGGTGCTGGTGGTGGAGATGTCACAGATTACGCCACCGGTCGGCTTCAACCTGTTCGTGATCCAGTCGCTAACCGGCAAGAACATCATCTACATTGCGCGCGCCGCGCTGCCGTTTTTCTTCATGATCGCCATCGCCATCGTGCTGATTACCATCTACCCGTCGATCGCGCTCTACCTGCCCTGATGCCCTGATGTCAGTCCTGACCGGGACGCGTCATCGACTGGCGCCGCCTGATACGCTGCTAGTCCAGCGGTAGCGCGGTCTTCTTCACCAGGTGGCGCAGCACGAAACTCGAATGCACCCCGGTGACGCCGTCCAGCCGCGTCAGGTTGCCGAGCAGGAATTTCTCGTAGTGCTGCATGTCGCGCACCACCACCTTGAGCAGGAAATCCGCCGTCTGCCCGGTGACGATGCTGCACTCGATGACTTCCGGCATGGTGGTGATCGCCTTTTCAAAGGATTCGAAACGATCCGGGGTATGTCGATCCATGGCGATGCCGACGATGGCGGTCAGGTTCAATCCCAGCGCCTGCGGATCGAGCAGGGTCACGTGCCCGATAATCAATCCGGACTCTTCCAGCCGCTTGACCCGTCGCGAGCACGGCGTCGGCGACAATCCGACCTGCTCGGCCAGCTCAAGATTGCTGATGCGCCCGTTGACCTGCATCAATTGCAGGATGTGTTTATCGATACGGTCCAGCTCAACAACTCACTATTCTCTCTCCGAAATTTCCATGTTTTAGCTATTTTAGCTATTATTATCATAATTTATAGATATTTATAGCGAATAATCGGCAAATAAGGAGTAAGAAAGCAAACATTAACTAGCCGGCTTCGGCTATATTTCTTCACCATTGCATAAACTCGTTTGAACAACAGGAATTCGTCGTGTCATTTTACAACTTCAAGAAGTATCGCCCCTTCCCGCCGATCGCCAAACGCGCCCGGCGCTGGCCGGATCGGGTCATCGAACACGCGCCCGACTGGTGCAGCGTCGATCTGCGCGACGGTAACCAGGCGCTGATCGAGCCGATGAACCCAAGCCAGAAGATGGCGATGTTTCAATTGCTGGTCGACGTCGGCTTCAAACAGATCGAGGTCGGCTTTCCGGCCGCGTCACAGCCGGATTTTGATTTCGTACGCCAGTTGATCGAAGAGGACCTGGTGCCGGATGACGTCACCATCCAGGTGTTGACGCAGGCGCGCGAACCATTGATCGAGCGCAGCTTCGAAGCGCTGAAAGGCGCAAAGCAGGCCATCATGCACCTGTACAACTCGACTTCGACGGTACAGCGCGAACAGGTATTCAAGATGTCACGCGATGAAATCAAGGGCAATCGCGGTGCAGGGCGCGCCTGGGTACGCGACTATGCGGCGCGCCAGACCGATACCGAATGGCAGTTTCAGTATTCACCGGAAAGCTTCACCAACACCGAGCTCGACTACGCGATCGAAGTCTGCGACGCGGTGATCGACGTATGGCAGCCGGTCACGCGGAACAAGATCATCATCAATCTACCGGCGACCGTCGAGGTGGCCACACCCAACGTCTACGCCGACCAGATCGAAACCATTTGCGATCGCATCAGCCATCGTGACCAGGTGACCATCAGCCTGCATACGCACAACGATCGCGGCTGTGGCGTCGCCGCCGCCGAACTCGGCGTCATGGCCGGTGCCGACCGCATCGAAGGCACCCTGCTCGGCAACGGCGAACGCACCGGCAACATGGACATCGTCACCATGGCGATGAATATCTACAGCCAGGGCATCGACCCCGAACTGGATCTTTCCGACATGGACCGCATCATCAACGTGGTCGAACGCTGCACGCAACTGCCGGTGCATCCGCGCCATCCCTATGCCGGCGAGCTGGTGTTCGCCGCCTTCTCCGGCAGCCACCAGGACGCGATCAACAAGTGCCTGGCCATCGACGCCCAGGAACGCGAGATCAATGGCCCCGATCACCACTGGAAGGTTGCCTATCTGCCGATCGATCCACGCGATGTCGGCCGCAGCTACCAGGAAGTGATTCGCATCAACAGCCAGTCCGGCAAGGGCGGCGTGGCCTATGTGCTCGAGCAGGAGTACGGTTTGATTCTGCCGCGCTGGTTGCAGGTCGATTTCAGTCCTGATGTGCAGCGACACGCCGAGGCAAGCGCAGCGGAAGTGTCTAACGAGGCGATTCGACAAATCTTCGAAGACACCTATCTCAATGTCGAGACTGCGATGACGGTAGACAGTTACCAGGCCGCGCGCGCCCAGGGAACCGACAAGTTGAGCGCAGTGCTGGTCAGCGGCGCCAGCAAGATCGAGATTTCAAGCACTGGCAAGGGCATTCTCGATGCCTTCGTCGGCGCGCTCAACGCGAAACTCGATACGCGCATCGTCATCGTCGATTACAGCGAGCATACCCTCGGCGACAACGAGCAATCGGAGGCCATGGCCTATATCCAGCTCAACCTCAATGGTCAACGCGTCTGTGGCGCCGGTTGCAGCGAAGACATCGTCGGCGCGTCGCTGCGCGCGGTGCTGAATGCCGTTGCGCGCGCTGGAATCACCATCGACTCCACCTGCGCGGTGAAACTGAAAGCGGTATAACCCGGAACTATCCGAAACCCCGGCCGCAGGGCCGGGGCTGCTCATACCGCAGAATCCACTCGCGCCCCAGCGGCTGATCTTCAGTCGGCGAGTGCATACAGTCTGTGACGCAGGTAAGCCCCGGCCCAAAGAACGGAGTCGCCCGCATAATAGAGTCAAGTTGAGTACCGGGAAATCGCCCTGGCAAATTTGACTGAATTCGTTTGAACAGCCGTTTTGCGCAATCCGTTGGCGTTAGTGCAAGTGAATGCACTAAGATGTGCCCCGATGAAAAATGCCCGCCGCAAAAAATCCTGGCTCCGCCGGGCGCTGTCGCGAACACTGCGCTACTGCCTGTTGTTTTTGCTGTTGGTGGCGCTGCTGGATGGCGCCTACCTCGCCTGGATCTGGCCAGACTGGCAAAGCTACCAGCGAGGTCAAATCCAGCCCTCCACGTTCATTCTCGATTACGAGGCCGAGCAACGTAAGCACCCCAACTGGCCGGAGTTGCGCTGGAACCCGGTGACCTTGAATCGTATTCCGCAACACATGATTCGGGCCGCTGTCATCGCCGAGGATTCACGTTTCTACAGCCACGGCGGCGTCGACTGGGAAGCGCTCAGAGATGCCATGGAGTACAACCTGGCGCGCGGTCAACTGGTTTACGGCGGCAGCACCATTTCCCAGCAAACCGCCAAGAACCTGTTCCTCAGCGCCTCGCGCAATCCCTTGCGCAAGTGGCACGAACTGATATTGACGATGGCGATGGAACACCATTTGAGCAAGCACCGCATCATGGAATATTACCTCAACGTCGCACAATTTGGTCCCGGTCTATTCGGTGTGGATGCCGCTGCCCGACACTACTGGGGAATACCTGCTGCCCGGCTTACGCAACGCCAGGCGATCGAACTCGCCGCGTCGCTGCCCTCGCCGGTCAGCACCAATCCCGCGGCGCGTACCCAAACCTACCTGCGCCGCGTCAACAAGATCAGTCGTCATTTCCGTCAGTGGGCTTATGACTGATTACTGGCAGTCTGTTGGGCTGGCAGTCTGTCGGGCGGCTAGTCGAAGCTGTAGTTTTTCTGCAGCGCCTGTTTGCGGATCGCCCCGGTTAATGCATCGCTGACGCTGGGCGCCGCTGCAGCCTGTTCGCGTTTCTGTTCGGCCACGTAGCTCGCGCGCGATTCGCCGAGTTGCAGAATTTCTTTCTGTATAGTCTGGCGTTCGTCCTGCTTGTGTTTCAGGTAGTCCAGCCTTTGTGGCGCCGACATGCCCTGCATCGGCTCGGGCAATTCCGCATCCTCCATCTGCATCAGTTCTTCCTCGGCCACTGCGCCGTCCTTGAACGCATCGACGAGGTCCCAGTCCGAATTGCCGTAAAAGCTGGAAGCCTTGGAGTGCGCGCGCTTGGCCAGCAGTCCCGTCGAGATATCGCTACTTAAGCGATCCTGTTCGAGTTGACGCTGGGCCTTGTCGGCGCCTTCACTGCCATAGGGCAGGTAAGTCCTGTTGAGCTGTGCGTTGAGTTCGGCGATGCGCGCATCCTGGGGCGCTTCGACATGCACCACCTGCTGGTTGGCATCGATACTCAGGTACTCGCCACCGGCCAGTACGGCACCGTCCTGCCAGCCTTCGCTCACGCCCGCCTGGTGCGCACCCGCATAAATGGTATTGATCGAAATGCCCTGCTGCCGGGCGAATTGTACCGCCTGCTGGTAGGGCACGGGGCCCTGGGCAAAAGATTCGTTGCCGGCGATGAAGATCGTCTTGATGTCGTTCGCCGACTGGCTCCATTGCAGCGAGCGAATGGCGTTATCGATGGCGTAACCACAGTATTCGTCACCGCCGTTGGTGGTCAGCGAAAACAGGCCCTGGGATACCGCGTCGAGTTCGCGCGTGAATCCATTGAGCTGGCGTACGTAGCCTGCAGCCCGCGAATTACTGTTATTGCCGTATTCGAACAGCGCGATTTCGAGGATCGGCGTAACGCCGCCCTGCTTTGCCGAGGCAAACTCGTTGACCACCTGCCACAACTGGTTACGCGTCTGTTCGATCAAACCGTCCATGCTGTTACTGGTATCGAGCAGGATGGCAAGCTGGATGCGCGGGCGCTTGACCATCCGGTTGGTGGCGGCCTGAGTGGGAGGCTGCGGCATCAATTGCTGCGCTGGCGGATTGGTGGCAACTATCTCGGTGGCCAGCGCCGTTGGGCCGACGGGTGCAAGCAATAAAGCGAGCGCCCCGGCAATACAGCTACGCCGCCACAGGGCGTTTTGATTTTTCGGATCGAATACAGGTTTGCGGTTCATGGTCGTCTCCTGACTAAAGGTTGATTGGAATGATCTACGACCCAAAGCTTAGCGACAGGATTGACCCCGGGTTAGACAGACCCCGGTAAAATTTGTATCGAAAAATTTACCGCTTGTTTACAAAGGACCATGGCAAGATTGGGAGTGTTTTAAATCGCCCGAGGGGTAATCTGGAAACTCGTCAATTCGGAGAACCAGCCATGCCTTTAAAATTTATTGCGCTTGATAGCGACCGGGTTCAGCAACTTCGTGCGGGCGCGCCCGATGCCAATAATCAGCCGGCGGAGCGAGCGGTTTGCGACGGTGATGGTAATCCCTGCCGCCATTGCCTCGCCGAGATCGGGCACGACCAGCCGATGCTGATCCTCGCCCACCGACCATTCAGCACGCTGCAGCCCTACGCCGAAATGGGTCCGATCTTCCTCTGCGCCGAAAGCTGCGAGCGCCATGCGGAAACGGCCGGCATACCCCCGCTGTACCGCGATCGCAAGGTATTGATTCGCGGCTACGATTTCGCCGAACGCATCATCTATGGCACCGGCAAAGTCATCGACATGCAGACCATCGAGGAAGAGGCGCAGGCGCTGTTCGAGCGCAACGATCTGGCCTTTATCCACGTTCGCTCTCCCAGCGAAAACTGCTATCACTTTCGCATCGAACGCTAGCAGTCTGTCGGACTTAGGGATAATCTACTGCGGCGATGGGAAATCGGCCCATTTTTCCGATCTTTTTCGTTGCGTAGTTGCCACTATGCGCCTCAAAAGGTCGAAAAAATGGACTCGATTTCCCACTCGCCTCGCTACGATTCCACAAGTCCGACAGACTGCTAGCCCGAATTTTTCGCCGTCTCGCTACGAACGGCGGCGAGAAAGGCGGGCTAGCGATTCAACTGTAAAACTGACCGGGCTTCCGTTAATCTGCGCATTCGGAATCTGCGGATAAAACATCATGACCAGGGGCGTTGGCGGTTCGACCGCCACAATTGAACTAGAAAACATGAGTTCGGTACGCGATGCAGCCGTCGCGATCGGCCTCGATGAATACCGCCAACGCCTCGACAAGTTGCGCGCAGGCATGCGCGCGACCAGCATCGACGCAGTCTACCTCGACGCCACCACCAGCCTGCGCTATTTCACCGGCATGCAGTGCTATGCAAGCGAACGCCTGCACGGCGCGATCGTCTCGGCGGGCGGCGAACTGCTTTACGTCTGCCCGGCATTCGAGGAGCAAAAAACGCGCGCAGGAATGGTGGTCGAAGGCGACTTCGTCCTCTGGGAAGAGCACGAAGATCCCACCGCGGCGGTCGCCGAAGCGGCACTCAAGACTGCGCCACAAACCCACTGCGGGCTTGCCATCGATCCGCAAACGCCGTTCTTTACCGCCAATCGACTGCAACGCTATGACTCCAGCCTGTTGATCAGTAATGGCGAAGAACTGATTGCCGCCTGTCGACGCATCAAGTCAGCGGCCGAACTCGCGCTACTGTCGCAGGCCAAGGCAATCACCCTGCGCGTGCACCAGGCCACGGCACGTATTCTGCGCACGGGTATCGATACGCGCGAGGTACAGGCCTTTCTCGACGAGGCGCATATCGCCTGCGGCATGGATGGCCGCTCGACCTTCAAAATCGTGCTGTTCGGCGAACCCACCGCCTATCCGCACGGCGTGCCCTACCCGCAACAACTCGCCGAAAACGACATGGTGCTGATCGACACCGGCGCCACGCTGCACGGATACAACTCCGATATCACCCGCAGCTACGTGTTCGGCGAAGCCGATGCTCGGCAGCGTGAAATCTGGGAACTGGAACAGGCGGCGCAGCAGGCCGCATTCGGCGCGGCGCAGGTCGGCGCGCCGTGCTCGGCACCCGATAGCGCCGCGCGCGCGGTGATCGAGGCAGCCGGATTCGGTCCGGGCTACCAGGTTCCCGGGCTACCACACCGTACCGGTCACGGGGTTGGCCTCGACGTGCACGAGCACCCGTATATCGTCAGGGGCAACGACTTGCCGCTCGCCCCCGGCATGTGCTTTTCCATCGAGCCGATGATTTGCAGCTATGGCGAATTCGGCGTGCGCCTCGAAGACCACGCCTACATCACCGACGACGGCCCACGCTGGTTCACCGAGCCCAGCCGATCGCTGGACGATCCGTTGTAACCCACTGCTCGCGAAGACCGTAGTCAGCAATAAAAAAGGTTGTCTGCGCCAGTCGACTTCGCAACAGGAATGGATAGAATATCAGCCCCTGAGTCCTTCAACCCCAAGTCCAGCGAGCAGACCCGATGAGCACCATTGAATGCATTTCCCCGGTAGACGGCAGCGTCTACGTCGAGCGTGAGAGCGCGAGCGCTGACGCCATCCAGCAGGCATTGTCAGCCGCTGCAGCCGCGCAACAACAGTGGAAAAATACACCAATCGCCGAGCGCCAGGCGCTGTGCGGTAAGGCGGTCGACGCGTTTGTTGGGCGCACGGCTGAAATCGCCGCAGAATTGACCTGGCAGATGGGCCGGCCGATTTCGCAGGCGCCCGGCGAAGTCGCCGGTTTCGAAGAACGTGCGCGCCACATGATCGCTATCGCGGCCGATGCGCTGGCCGACCTGAAACCCGAGGCCAAAGATGGCTTCAACCGCTACATCAAGCGCGAAGCACTCGGCGTGGTGTTCGTCATCGCCCCGTGGAACTTTCCCTACCTGACTTCGGTAAACGCCATCATGCCGGCACTGCTCGCGGGCAATAGCGTCATCCTCAAGCATTCCGCACAAACCCCGTTGTGCGCGGAACGCCTGCAGCAAGCTTTCGACGCCGCCGGTCTGCCCGCAGGCGTTTTCCAGCACCTGCATCTGACCCATGCCGACACCGAGGCCGTCATCCAGTCGCCGCTGGTCAACTTTGTCGCCTTCACCGGCTCGGTGCCGGGTGGTGAAATGGTCGAGCGCGCCGCGGCCGGACGCTTTATCGGCGTTGGCCTCGAACTCGGCGGTAAAGACCCGGCATACGTGCGCAAGGATGCCAACCTGCAACACGCGATCGACACGGTGACCGATGGCGCCATGTTCAATTCCGGCCAGTCCTGCTGCGGTATCGAGCGCGTTTACGTCGACGCCGCAGTCTATGACGATTTCGTTGCCGGCGTCACAGCCCTGGTCGCCGGGTATCGACTCGGCCGACCCGATGACAGCGATACCAACCTGGGGCCGATGGTCAAAACTTCCGCCGCCGACTTCGTACGCGGCCAGATCGACGATGCCGTGGCCGCCGGCGCGCGTGCACTGATCGATCCGGCAGGCTACGCCGCCAATGCTGCCGGCACGCCTTACCTCGCGCCGCAGGTGCTGGTCGATGTCGACCACTCGATGCGCGTGATGAGCGAAGAAACCTTCGGCCCGGTGATGGGCATCATGGCGGTGAGCGGTGACGAAGAGGCCATTCAGTTGATGAACGACAGCGAATTCGGCCTGACCGCGGCCATTTTCACCCAGGATGAAACCGCCGCCATCGCCATCGGCGAGCGCGTGCAAACCGGCACCTGGTTCATGAATCGCTGTGATTACCTCGACCCGGCGCTGGCCTGGACCGGGGTGAAAAACTCCGGTCGCGGCTGCACGCTGTCGACAGTCGGCTTCGAATCCTTGACGCGCCCCAAGTCATTTCACCTGAAGCGGGTTTAATGTCCGCATTCGCTGAAGCGATTTGCATTCGCTGAATCGAAAATTTTAACCGCTGCGCCGCATCAAAGGTCAGTTTGTGCCCGCACCCAGTCCTGGAATCCCTTGACGTAGTGCTCTTCCGGCATCAGCACGCCCTGCTCGAAACGGCGCGCGTGCATGCCCTGCTGGTTGAGCTCGGAAGCCTCGGCATCCTGCTGCATCACCAGTATCGCAAACTCGGTAATGTCGGCCAGGTCGAAGTCCGCGCGCGCCAGCGTCTGCGGTTGAAACAGCCATTCCACCTCGATCTCGGTCTGTTCCGCAGCCAGCGGCAGGATGCGTACCGTGCGCATGTAATCAACGTGCGCGGCGATAAATACCGACGGCAGGCTGACGAAGTAATGTTGCCCGCGCGCGATTTCGGCCGGCGTTAAGTCGGCAAAGGCTGGCTCGCAAGCCTGGCCACTGTTCGACCAGCTGCTGGCGCCGCTGCGCAGGCCCCCGGCGTATTTCGGATCATCGCTGTCGCGGTAATCCTGCCAGTCGGGCGCGTCGCGATAACCGGATATGCGCCGCCCGTAGATCGGCACCAGCTCGCACAGCTCGCGGGTGGATGTTGGGGCAATGCAGGCACTCGTTGAAGTTTTCCCAGAAAACTTTCCAGTTACACTGCATCACCTTGCTCCAGCGATGACCGACCACCAGCGATTCCATCGGCCAGTGGTCGATGCGGTCGCCGCCGCGTTCGAAGCCCGATTCCAGCGACGGCGGATCGTCGGCCAGCGAAACGAAAATGGCGCCACGCCACTCCCGTACCGCGACCGCGTGCAGCGGGAAATCCGCCTTGTCGAAATCGGGCGCCTCGCGCATCGAACTGGTCGCCTTGAGTTCGCCGTCGAGCGCGTAAGACCACTGGTGGTAAGGGCAGACGATGAGCTTGCCACGCAGTCTCCCTGCCTGCTCCTGGCACAGGATGGAACCCCGATGCCGGCAACTGTTGTAGTAGCCGCGCAATTCACCCTGATCGTCGCGCAGTACGACGATTTCCTGGGTACCGATGCGGAAACGGCGAAATGCGCGCTCCTCGACGAGCGTGCTGGCATGGCAGAGATACAGCCAGTTGCGGTAAAAGATTCGGTCGAGTTCGAGCTGATGCCAGTCTTCGTCGAGATAGTACTTCGCCGGCAACGAAGCAACCGCCCGCGTCAGTCCGTCGAAGTCCTCGTCACCGCGCAGCTTGCGCGCAGCGGGTTTATTTCCTGATTTTACCGTCATCGCTGATCCCCTCGATCAAGCGCTCAAATTTACTCCGGAACCCGGCGACCGGCAAGCCCGCGACTACTTTAACCCCGATATCCTGAAGTGTGCATCCGGCACCCGGTTCCTCATGTTATTTCGACACCGGATGCTGCTAGACTGCGCGCCTTTGCGATCTCGCTCAGTTTCCAGGAAACAACGCTTCACATGTGGTTTAAAAATTTACAGATTTACCGCTTCACCCAGCCGTTCGAGCTGGACGCGACCACGCTCGGTCAGCAACTCGAACAACAGGCCTTCGTCCCCTGCGGCAGCCAGGACATGACGCGCTCGGGCTGGGTGCCGCCGCTCGGCCGCCACGGCAGCGAACTGGTGCATGCCACCAACGGTTACCTGATGATCTGCGCCAAGCGCCAGGAAAAGCTGCTACCGGCTAGCGGTCATCAACGAGGCGCTGGAAGAGAAGGCAATAGAAATCGAGACACGCGAAGCACGCCAGTTACCGCGCAAGGAACGTCGCGCGCTGCGCGACGAAGTCTACTTCAGCCTGCTGCCAAGGGCCCTGGCGCGCTCATCGCTGCAATTCGCCTACATCGCCCCGCGCGATCAGTTGCTGATCGTCGACACCGCGTCGGCTAAACGCGCCGAGGATTTACTGCAGGAGTTGCGCGATACGCTGGGTTCGCTGTCGGCGATTCCACTCACGTCGAAACACCAGCCCATCGATGTCATGACGCGCTGGGTAAACAGCGGCCAGGCCGATACGGGATTCGAGATCGGCGAAGAATGCGAGCTGCGCGACAACAACGACGTCAACAGCGTCATTCGCTGCAAGAAACAGGATCTCGCGCGCAAGCGAAATCGTCAATCACCTGAAAACCGGCATGCACGTCAGCCAGCTCGCGCTCAACTGGCAGCAACATCTGGAGTTCGTGCTCGACGAAAAGTTGATTGTAAAACGACTGCGCTTTGCCGACATGGTGCAGGAACAGGCCAGCGATATCGAGGCCGCCGACGCCGCCGCGCAATTCGACGTGGACTTTTCCATCATGGCGCTGGAACTGGCGCGCTTTATCGAAGCCCTGACCGGTGCTTTCGGTGGTGCCGAGACAAGCTAAAGCTTGAAATTCTATATCGTGTAATTTTTGATCCCGGGCAGTCAAACGCATTCGCGTTGTTGTATATTAGCGTCTTGAAATCGCTACCGATGAGTGCCACATGACCGCTTCCGCAGATGCTGCCAGGGATTTAATCGAATCGGCCTACGCCGCAGCGCACGCCGAAATCCGCCGAACTCAGCGACGCCGCAGGGCGCTACCTGCCGAGCGGCGTGGTGCACGTTTCGCGCTACACCAAGCCCCACGGGCTCTACGCCAGCCACGCCAGCGGCCCGCGCAAGTGGGACATCGATGGCAACGAGTACATCGACTACTTCGGCGGCCACGGCGCCCTGCTACTCGGCCACAATCACCCGCAGGTGATTGCCGCGGCCAGCGAGCAACTGATGCGCGGCACGCATTTTGCCGCCGGCCACGAACTCGATATCCTCTGGGCGCAAAAAATCTGTCGAGATGGTGCCCGGCGCCGAGCGCGTGCGCTTCCATTCCTCGGGCACCGAAGCGACGCAAATGGCCGTGCGCCTGGCGCGCGCTTTCACCGGCAAGAACAAGCTGATGCGTTTTCACGGCCACTACCACGGTTGGCTGGACGACATGACCAGCGGTTACATCTCGCATTTCGATGGCAGCGCCCCGATCGGCGTACCCGCCAACGTCGCCGCCAACTCGATCGCCATCGACCCCTACGACAAGACACAGGTAGAGCGCCTGCTCAACGAGGACGACAACATCGCCGCGGTCATCGTCGAACCGCTCGGCGCCGCAACCGGCAAGGTGCCCATCAGCGCCGGTTTTCTGCGCCAGTTGCGTGACTGGACCGCGCGTAACGACGTGGTGCTGATTTTCGACGAAGTCATCACCGGTTTCCGCGTCTCGCCGGGCGGCCTGCAACAGCAGATCGGCGTAACACCGGACCTGACCGCGCTCGCCAAGATCGTCGCCGGCGGCCTGCCGGGTGGCGCGGTTACCGGTCGCGCCGACATTCTCGCCGGGCTCGATTACGATCCGGGCAAACGCGGCAAGCCGAGAAAATTTTCCACCCGGGCACATTCAACGCCTGCCCGGTTTCGGCGGCGGCCGGGCTCGAGACCCTGCGCATCATTCAGCAGGAAGACGCCTGCGAGCGCGCCAACCGGCGCTGCAGGCGATTGCGCCAGGGTCTCGCCGACAAGCTAGACGCATTCGGCCTGGACTGGATCGTGTACGGCGAAGCCTCGGCATTTCACATCTACATGGGTGGCGAAGTCCAGCGGCAGAGAGTTTCGATCCGGAGCAGCTCGGCCGCGAACAACTGTATCGCCAACCGCCGGATATTGCGCGCCTGTTGCGCCTGGCGTTGAACATCAACGGCGTCGACTTCAGCGGCTGGCCGGGCGGCCGTTCGCGCCCGAGCACTTCGGGAGCAAAACTCTCTGCGCTGGCCACTTCGCCGCCCATATAGAGGTGGAACACGAGGCTTCGCCGGTAAACAATCCAGTCGAGCCCGCAATGCTCGAGCGTTGCGGCGGAACATGGCGTAACGCTTGAGCCGATCGCGTGGCGCGCTCGCAGACATCACCTTGCTGGATCAGCGTCAGCCTTTCGACCCGCAGCGGCCGGGCAGGCGTTGAAGAATATACCCCCGGGTGAAAAATCTTTTCACGGCGACCTTGTTTGCCCGGGTCGTAATCGAGGCCGGCGAGAATATCGGCGCGGCCGGTGACGGCGCACCGCCCTGGCAATCCACCGGCGACGATCTTGGCCAGCGCGGTTAAATCCGGGGTGACACCAATCAATTGTACGCGCCACCGGGGGCGACACGAAATCCGGTCACCACCCTCGTCAAAAATCAACACCACGTCATTGGCGCAGTTGCCGGTCACGCAACTGGCGCAGAAAACCAGGCACTGACGGCACCTTGCCGGTTGCCGCGCCCAGGGGCTCAACGATCGCGCGGCCTGCGATGTCCTGCTCCTCGTTGAGCAGGCGTTCTACCTGTGTCTCATAGGGGTCAAGGGCGATGGAATTGTTGGCAACGTTGGCGGAACGCCAATCGGGGCGCTGCCATCGAAATGCGAAATGTAGCCGCTGGTCCTCGTCCAGCCAACCGTGAGATGGCCGTGGAAACGCATTAACTTGTTCTTCCGGTCTGAAAGCCCGCGCCAGGCGCACGGCCATTTGCGTCGCTTCGGTGCCCGAGGAATGGAAGCGCACGCGTTCGGCGCTGGGCACCATTTACAGATTTTTTCCGCCCAGAGGATATCGAGTTCGTTGCCCGCGGCGAAGTCCGTACCGCGCGTCAGCTGCGCGCTGGCCGCGGCAATCACCTGCGGGTGATTATGGCCCAGATCAGCGCCCCATGGCCGCCGAAGTAGTCGATGTACTCGTTGCCATCGATGTCCCACTTGCGCGGACCGTTGGCGTGGCTGGCGTAAAGCCCGTAAGGGTTTGGTGTAACGCGAAACGTGCACAACGGGCCGCTCGGCAGGTAGCGCTTGCCGCATCGCTGAGTGAGGCGGTTTCAGCATGCGCGCGGCGTAGGCCGATTCAATTAAATCCCTGGCAGCATATACACGGACGGTCATGTGGCACTCATCGGTAGCGATTTCAAGACGCTAATATACAACAACGCGAATGCCTTTGATTGCCCGGGATCAAAAATTACACGATATGAGACGAAGCTTTAGCTTGTCTCGGCACCACCGAAAGCACCGGTTCAGGGCTTCGATAAAGCGCGCCAGTTCCAGCGCCATGATGGAAAAGTCCACGTCAAAATACACCGCGCGCGTGCGCAGCCTCGATATCGCTGGCCTGTTCCTGCAGTCGTTTTACAATCAACTTTTCATCGAGCACGAACTCCAGATGTTGCAGTTGAGCGCCAGCTGGCTGACGTGCATGCCGGTTTTGAGGTAACGAGATTTCGCTTGCGCGCAGATCCTGTTTCTTGCAACGAATGACGCTGTTGACGTCGTTGTTGTCACGCAGCTCGCAGTTGTTCGCCAATCTCGAATCCCGTATCGGCCTGGCCGCTGTTACCCCAGCGCGTCATGACATCGAATGGGCTGGTGTTTCGACGTGAGTGGAATCGCCAAGAGACAGCGAACCCGGGTATCGCGTAACTCCTGCAGTAAACACCTAGCCGACGCGGTGTCGACGATCAACAACTGTTCGCGCGGGCGATGTAGGCGAATTGCAACAATGACGCACCACCACTGGCCTTGGCTGAAGTCAAACTTCATCACGCAGCGAGCGACGTTCCTTGCGCGGTAACTGGCGAGCCTCGGCGTCCTCTCATTTCTATTGCCTTCTCTTCCAGTGCCTCATTGATGACGCTAGCCGGTAACAGTTTTTAGCACCTCGCGCAAAATCATCAGGTAACCGTTGGTGGCGTGCACCAGTTCGTTGCCGTCGCGGCGGCACCCATCCCGAGCGCGTCATTAGCCCGCTCCACAGGGGGTAAAGGTCTGTTGTTCGAGCTGCTGGCCGAGCGTAGTCGGCATCCAGCTCGAACGGCTCGGTGAGTCGGTAAATCTGTAAATTTTTAAACCACATGTGAAGGTTCCTTTCCTGGAAACTGAGCGAGATCGCAAAGGCGCGCAGCACTAGCGGCGGAACCCATTTAAAAAACATGAGGAAGCGGTCCTTGGATGTCAGCTTCAGGATACGGGGTTAAAGTAGTCGGCGGCTCTACCAGTCGGCCCGGGTTCCGGAGTAAATTTCAAGCGCTTGATCGAGGACACAATGACGTGAGAATCAGGAAATAAACCGGCTGCACGCAAGCTGCGCCGTGACGAGGACTTCGACGGACCTAACGCGGGCGGTTGCTTCGTTGCCGGCGAAGGTGTCTCTGGACGAAGACTTTGGCATCCAGCTCGAACTCGACCGAATCTTTTACCGCAACTGAGTATCTCTGCCATGCCAGCACGCTCGTCGAGGAGCGCACATTCGCCGTTTCCGCATCGTTGCCCAAGGAAATCGTCGTACTGCGCGACGATCAGGGTGAATTGCATGGCTCCTACCAGACAGTTGCCGGCATCGGGGTTCCATCCTGTGCCAGGAGCGGGCAGAAAGATGCGTAGTAAGCTCATCGTCTGCCCTTACCACCAGTGGTCTTACGCGCTCGACAGCGACTTCAAGGCGACCAGTTCGATGCGCGAGGCGCCCGATTTCGACAAGTCGGATTACCCGCTGCGGCGCGCGGTCGCGGTACGGGAGTGGCGTGGCGCCATTTTCGTTTCGCTGGCCGACGATCCGCCGTCGCTGCGAATCGGGCTTCGAACGCGGCGGCGACCGCATCGACCACTGCCATCGCTGGAGCAAGGTAATGCAGTGTAACTGGAAAGTTTTCTGGGAAAACTTCAACGAGTGCCTGCATTGCCCCAACATCCACCCCGAGCTGTGTGAGCTGGTGCCGATCTACGGGCGGCGCATATCCGGTTATCGCGACGCGCCCGACTGGCAGGAATACCGTGACAGCGATGATCCGAAATACGTCGGCGGCCTGCGCGATGGCGCGCGCAGCTGGTCGACCAGTGGCCAGGCATGCGGCCCGACTTTACCGAGTTAACGCCAGCCGAAATCGCGCGCGGGCAACATTACTTCGTCAGCCTGCCGTCGGTGTTCATCGCCGCGCACGTTGACTACATGCGCACGGTGCGCATCCTGCCGCTGGGGCCGGAACAAACCGAGATCGAGGTCGAGTGGCTGTTTCAGCCGGAAACCCTGGCACGCGACGATTTCGACCTGGCCGATGTCACCGAATTCGCGATTCTGGTGATGCAGCAGGATGCCGAGGCATCCGAGCTCAACCAGCAGGGCCTGCACGCGCGCAGGTTCGAGCAGGGCGTGCTGATGCCGGAGGAGCGTTACGTCAGGGGCTTCCAGGACTGGGTGCGGGCGCAGACCGTCGGCCTGATGGGGGACAGTATACCCTATTGGTGAAAAAAATCGGGGGACATGAAATCGGGGGACAGTATACCTAATTGGTATTTAATTATTTGCCATGGAGGCTATCGGCAAATAGGTATACTGTCCCCCGAATTCATGTCCCCCGAATTCAGTCCCCCGAATTCACACGAATGCCGCGAATGAAAATCAGACCCTCTTCAGGTGGAACGACTTGGGCCGGGTCAGTGTTCGTAGCCGACTGGCGACAGCGTGCAGCCGCGGCCGGAGTCCTTGACGCCGGTCCAGGCCAGCGCCGGGTCGAGGTAGTCGCAGCGGTTCATGAACCAGGTGCCGGTCTCGACCCGGTCGCCGATGGCGATGGCCGCGTCCTCGTCAGCGGTCCAGATCGCGGCGGTCAGGCCGTAGTCGCTGTCGTTCATCAGCTGAACGGCTTCGTCGTCGACCGCCACCTGCATGATGCCGACCACCGGGCCGAAGCTCTCCTCGGTCATGACGCGCATGCGAGTGGTCGACGTCGACCAGCACCTGCGGCGCGAGGTAGGGCGTGCCGCCGGCGCTGGCGGGGAAACCGGCTGCGATCGATCAGCGCGCGGGCGCCCGCCGCGACGCGCCTCGTCGATCTGCGCGCGCACGAAGTCGGCGGCGCCGGTCGCGCACCATCGGGCCGAGGGTGGTGTCCGGGTCGCAGCGGATTGCCGAGCCGGTACGGCCGCGATCAGCTCGACGAACGCCGTCGACGAAGTCGTCGTAGACCGCCGCGTGGACGTAGATGCGCTCGATGCCGCAGCAGGACTGGCCGGAGTTGAAGAAGGCGCCGTCGACGAGGTTCTCGACCGCGTGCTCGAGGTCGGCGTCGGGGCGCACGTAGGCCGGGATCCTTGCCGCCGAGTTCCAGGCCGGCGCCGATGAAGCGTCCGGCGGCGGCGCGCTGCACCGCGTCGGCCGCCGGCACCGAGCCGGTGAAGGCGACGAAGTCGACGCGCGGTCGCTGCGATCACGGTCGTCGGTGTCGGCGTGGTTCAGGTGCAGGGACTGGAACACGCCCGCGGGCAGCCCGGCCGCGTCGAAGGCCTCGGCGAAGCGCTCGGCGCACAGCGGCGTCTGCGCCGAGTGCTTCAGCAGCACGCGTTGCCGGCCATCAGCGCCGGCACGACGGCGTTCACCGCGGTCAGGTACGGGTAGTTCCACGGCGCGATCACGAACACCACGCCGAGCGGCTCGCGGCGGATGAAGCGCGTGAAGCCGTCTTTGGGTCCGGGTCAGAGTCGGCCAGCGCCTCCGCGGCGATGGCGATCATGTGGCGCGCGCGCTCCTCGAAGCCGCCGACCTCGCCGGGCGCCTGCGAAATCGGCCGCCCCATCTGCCAGGTGATCTCCTCGGCGATCTCCGCCTGCGCGCGACGAAGGCGTCGACCGCCGCCGCACAGCGCTGGCGCTCGGCGATTGGCCTGTTTTTCCATAGCTGCTCGGCCGCGGCAGCGGCGCAAAGCGCTTGCTGAATGGCGTCGGCGCTGGCGGTCTCGCGTTCCACGTAAACGCTGCCGTCCACCGGGGTTATGCATTGAATCGTGCTCAT
>CAWIHJ010000111.1:0-38648 GCA_963835795.1 uncultured Gammaproteobacteria bacterium | reverse complement strand
AAAACATTCGTCAGGCCGGCGAAGACGTGCGCCAGGGTGACGTGGTTATCGAGGCGGGCCTGCGGCTGAACCCGGCCGACCTCGGCGTGCTGGCATCGCTGGGGATTGCCAGGTTACAGGTCAAACGCAAACCCGTCGTCGCCTTCTTTTCCACCGGCGACGAACTGGTGTCGGTCGGCACGCCGCTCGAACCCGGCATGATCTACGACAGCAATCGCTACAGCCTGTACGGCATGCTGGCGCCTCTGCCAGTCGACATTATCGATCTGGGCGTGGTGCGCGATGACCCGGACAGCATGCGCGCAGCGCTTGCCGAGGCGGCGGAGAAGGCCGACTTGATCATCAGCACCGGCGGTGTTTCGGTAGGTGAAGCGGACTACATCAAGCCGGCATTGGCAGATCTCGGCAGCACCGAGTTCTGGAAGATCGCGATCAAACCCGGACGGCCGCTGACCTTTGGGCAGATCGGGGCGAGCGTGTTTATGGGCCTGCCAGGCAACCCGGTCGCGGTGATGGTGACCTTCATCCAGTTCGTGGTACCGGCGATCGACCTGCTCTGCGGCACGCAGATGCGCAGCCCGCGGTTGCTGTCCGCCCGCTCACTGGAGCGCCTGCGCAAAAAACCGGGGCGTACCGAGTTTCAGCGCGGCGTCGCCACGCTCGACGACAACAAGCAATGGCAGGTCGGCAGAACCGGCAAGCAGGGATCCGGGATACTCACCTCGATGAGCCGAGCCAACTGCTTCATCGTGCTGCCCGACGACAGTGCCGGCGTCGAACCCGGCGATGAAGTCAGCATCCAGTTCCTCGACTGGTCGCTCTGAAACATGGCGAAAATTCTCTATTTTGCGAGTCTCGCCGAAACGCTCGGCGTCAAGTCAGAGCAACTGGAGTTGCCCGGCGATTGTCAGACCGTGACCGACCTGGTCGCGCTGTTGCGTGAACGCGGCGAAGCCTTTGAAGCCAGCTTTGGCGGCAGCACCCGCATCCTGGTCGCCATCAACCAGCAAATGAGTGCAGCCGACGCGACGATCGCCAACCAGGACGAGATCGCATTTTTCCCACCCGTTACCGGCGGCTGATAGTCCCACGCGTCGTCCCTGCCACCGCTCCCGTCATTCCCGCTCCAACGAACGTCATTCCCGCGCAGGCGGGAATCTTTTGACAACGGCGCAATGTAAAGTCTCTGCCTACACCAACCAACATGACAGCCTTAAAAGATTCCCGCCTGCGCGGGAATGACGTAGGGTGGCGGGGTGACGGGGACGCCGCGGGAATGACGGAGTAAGGTGGGATGGCGGGATACGAATACGGGATGGAGAGGAGCATAGTGCCGAAGTGACGGCCAGTCCGTCGAGATATCAGCCCAGGCTACTCCGGAACCCCGGCCTTGCGCAAAGCGCCAAGAACATGCTCAAGATCGCTCTCGTACCGGTAAAGATTCACACCACGCTCCGACGCCAGCGTGATATCCGGATTGATGAGCAGCATTTCCTCTACCGCCCACTGGGCATCATCAAGGCGATCGAGCTCGGCATAAGTGGCCGCCAGCAGCAGCTGGATGCGATCGAAGGCCGGGTTGCGCAGTACGGCCTCCTCCAGCGGTGGCAGGGCTTCATCGTAGCGCTTCATCAGAAACAGGATTCGGCCCTTGACGCTCAGGTATACGCCCGTGCCCTGCGGATTGAGACGGGTCGATTGCTGCAGGGCTTTCAGGCCGACCTCGAACTCTCCCGAGTAACTGGCGATAAACGCCAGCGTCGCATAGCCATCGACGTAACTCGGATGAACCTCGATGGTGCGCTTGGCCGCTTCGAGCGCGGCCTCGTGCTCGCGCTGCGAAAGGTAAAGGATGCTGCGGGTGAGGTAGATCTGCGGGATGCTGTCGTCGAGTTCGAGCGCTTTGCGCGCGTATTCGAGCCCGAGCCGAATCGCTTCATCGCGATCTTCAGCCCATAAGAAATTGACGGTGGTCGCGTAGGTCAGGGCGATGTTGGCATGGGCGCGCGCGTAAAGCGGATCGATTTCCACGGCCTGCCGGTAAAGTTCACGCGCCGCGACGACGGATTCGTGGGTAAAGGTGTTGTAAAGCTCGTTGCCGCGCAACAGGATGTCGTAAGCCTCATGGCTCGAAGTCTCGACTTGCTCGATGCGCTGCTCATCGGCGGCGGTCAACTCGACCTTGAGCGCCGCGACGATTTCGCGGTTGACGTGATCCTGCAAGCTGAACACGTTGGCCATGGCGCCATCGAAGCGATCGGCCCACAGGTGACCGCCAGAGATACCGTCGACCAGCTGGACATTGATACGCAGCTGATCTCCGCTACGCCGCACGCTGCCCTCCAGCACAAAGCGTACCCCGAGTTCACTGGCCACGGTACGCAGGTCGACAGAGCGGCCCTTGTAGGAAAAGCTCGAGTTTCGAGCGACCACGAACAATCCCGATATTCGTGACAAATCGGTAGTCAGATCCTCGGTAATGCCATCGGCGAAATACTCCTGCTCGGGATCTCCACTCATGTTATCGAAGGGTAAAACGGCAATTGATGGCTTTTGCGAAATTGCCAGCTCGAGTGGATCTCCTGTAATTTCCGCTTCCTGTTCGCGACCCAAAAACAGGATGACCAACAATGCACAAACTACCGCCAGCAGCGTGGCGCTCACGATTGCTGCGGGCGATAACCCGTGCGTGGATTTTCGCGTTGGCCCCTGTTCGGGCGCCGGTACTTCGGCGCCATCGATCAAGCTGACACGGTATATGCCAACCGCCTCGTCAAATCCTTTCAACTCCCGCTCGCCGAGATTCTCCAGCGTGAAGGGCAAGCGTTTCGGCAATGCTTCGCGGATTGCTGGCGTGATGCACAGTCCACCGGGTGGCGCTAACTGTTCCAGGCGCTGTGCCAACACAACCCCGGCGCCGGTAATGGTGGCGTCGGCAATAACGACCTCGCCCAGCGCGATCCCGATGCGCGCCAGCGGGCGTATATCATCCGTTAGTTCGGCATTGATTGCGTTTTGGCTTGCCTGAAAAGCCAGCGATGCCGATACCGCATCGGAAGCGCGCGCGAATTCGGCGAGTAACGCATCTCCACGCAGTTCGCGGACCTGGCCATGGTAGTCGGCAATGAAGCGCGCGAAGCGCTGGAAAGCGTCCTGGATGCGCTGGTGGGCAAGTTGTTCATCGCGCTGCACCAATGCCGTGGAGCCGACAATATCTGCATGCAGAATCACCGCAAGCTTGCCTATTAAATGTGGATTCGCCAATTGTGACGCTGCCCTGCAATCAATCGCTCATGGTATCACAGCGAGCTTGAGTGCGATGGCTGCTGGAGCGGCCTGGCAGGTATGTCAATGGCGATATTCCGGCAGTCTTTCCAGTCATCCCCTGCGACCCCACCGCCGTCATTCCCGCGGCCGTTCCCGTCACTCCCGCCACCCCATCGTCATTCCCGCGCAGGCGGGAATCTTTTAAGGGTGTCATGTTGGTGAGTGTAGCCAGAGCTCTACACTGCGCCGTTGTCATAAGATTCCCGCCTGCGCGGGAATGACGTTAGTGGGGGCGGGAATAACGGGGGTGGGGTAAGGAGATAACAAGAGTGGTGCGGAGATTCCAGCGTGCGCGGAGAACCAGAGAAGGCAGGACAGTGTTGCTCAGGCCTGGCAGCTGATCTGGTTGCGCGTGTATTCGCTGAGCTTCATCAGCTCGGAGCTATCGGTGAGCGCATGATCGATGTCGGTGCGCCCAAGCTGCAGCACCAGGCGATCGTGGAAACTGTCGAAATAGCGATCGAACATTTCACCGCCGATGGTGCCGGTGGCAAAGATGCGATCGCCGTTGGCGTCGTACTCCAGTTCGATCGCAGCCAGCGGCTGGGGCGCCGGCCCTCCGAGCACGCGACCGCCATTCGCGGGATCGTAAACACTGCGTTCCGAGCAACAGTAAATCACGCCACTGCGCGCTTCGACGTCATCGTCACTATTACGAAACTTGACCTCGCTATGGCGATAATTAATAAAACTCACCTCCGGCGCCGGATGGCTCATCTTGTGCGCGCAAATGGCAGAAAACGCAACAATCGAGCGTTCCGGCCCCGCACCGCCCTGCCAGTGGTAGGGTTTGCCGTCTCGCGTTTTGAGCGGGCCATTGGCGGCTACCGGGCGACCCAGGTTGATCAGAAAACAGGGCGTCGACACGTAGGGATAATGAAATAGATAGGTCTCGCCGACTTCAAGCGCGCTGACGTTGACCGCGCCGCTCGAATGCGCGTCGACCAGGGCAACACGCCCGTAACGGTGATACTGTTGATTTTCCCCGGCCAGAAGCTCGGGACTTGCAGCAATGCCCGCAACCGCGCCGGCACACAATTTGACGAATCCTCTGCGCTTCATACGATCGCCCGACTCCCCTGCCTGACCCTGAAAGTGGCAGTATAATTTATTCCTCCAGGTTAAGGTAGCGGGCCAAAGCCCGGGCGAAATTGCGGGATGACATCCGCCCGTGCCCGGCATACTATCTCGGCAGATCATCACAAACACAGACATGTCCGAACTCGAACAAATTCTCACCGATATACAAGCCGGTGAAGCCACCCAGGCCGTGCGGCGTCAATGGAACCCGCAGCGGCAAGGCGAAATCGACATCCGCATCGCTGCCGACGGTAGCTGGTTCCACGAAGGCCGCTGCATTAAACGGGCATCCATGGTAAAGCTGTTCGCCGGAATATTGCGCCGCGAAGGCGACGCCCACTTTCTGGTTACGCCGGTGGAAAAGCTGCGTATTTTGGTGGAGGACGCGCCCTTCGTCGCCAGCCTGGTCGAACAGATAGACGACGACGCCGGGCCGGCGCTGGTGTTTACCACCAACATCGGCGAACGCGTTATCCTCGATCAGGCGCACGGGTTGCGCGTGCAATTCGACACCGACACTCGCCAACCGCGACCCTACCTGCACTTGCGCGACGGCCTGGAGGCACTGATAAACCGCAGCGCGTTTTATGACCTGCTGAATTTCGCTCACGAAAAGCATCGCGATGGCGGCGCCTTTCTTGCGGTGACCAGCCGCGGACAGGAATTTGAACTGGGAAGCATCGATGAATAGTCAGAGCAAAGGTACACACGAGTATCGCGACGATCCGCGCAACGCGACGATACTGATCGATATCAATGGCGAACATTTTGCGCGCGACGAGGCCCGCGTGTCGGTATTCGACAGCGGCTTCGTCCTCGGCGACGGTGTCTGGGAGGGCCTGCGCGTGCATCACGGCAAGATCGCCTTCCTCGACCAGCATCTCGACCGCCTCTACGAAGGGGCGAAGGCGCTCGACATGGAGATGGAGGTCTCGCCCGCACCAGCTCGCCGCGCGCATCGACCAACTGCTCGAAGCCAACCAGATGCACGACGGGGTGCACATCCGCCTGATGGTCACGCGTGGGGTCAAGGCAACGCCCTACCAGGATCCGCGCATCACCATCACACCGCCGACCATCGTCATCATTCCCGAGTACAAGGAAGCCTTGCCCGAGACCGTGCACAAGGGCATTCGCCTGTTCACGGTGCACGTGCGCCGCGGCTACCCCGATGTGCAGGACCCGAAGCTCAACAGCCACTCCAAGCTGAACTGCATCACCGCCTGCATCCAGGCGACCAAGGCCGGCGCCGACGAGGCGCTGATGCTGGACCCGCACGGTTTCGTCGCCACCTGCAACTCGACCCACTTCTTTATCGTGCGCAAGGGCGAGGTGTGGACCTCGACCGGCGACTACTGCCTCGGCGGCATCACCCGCGGCAACGTCATCCGCCTGTGCGAACAGAACGATATCCCGGTGCGCCAGAAGAACTTCAGCCTGACCGACGTCTACGGCGCCGACGAAGCCTTCGTCACCGGCACCTTTGCCGGGCTCGCGCCGGTCACCGAAATCGATGGACGCATCATCGGCGACGGGCAACGCGGCCCGATGGTGGAACGACTGCAGCAACTTTACCTGGCCATGCTCGAAGCCGAGTGCGTCGAAGGATAACGGGCACCAATCCATGAGCCGATCGGCACGCGCATCGCGATGTGGTCGGGTCCGCGCAACATCTCGACCGCGTTGATGCGCGCCTTTGAAAACCGCAGCGACTGCGTGGTCTGGGACGAGCCGCTGTACGGCTATTACCTGGACGCCACCGGCATCGACCACCCCGGGGCGGACGCGGTGATTGCCGCGCAGGGCACCGACAGCGACGCCATCATCGCGCGCTGCATCGGCGCCGATTCCCGATGGCAAATCCGTGTTCTACCAGAAGCACATGACCCTGCACCTGCTGCCGCAACTCGAGCGCGGCTGGTTAACGGAACTGGAAAACTGTTTCCTGATTCGCGAACCGGAAGCGGTGATCGCCTCCTACGCCGCGCTGCGCGCCGAAGCGACGCTGGCCGACATCGGATTCGTGCAACAGGCCGAGTTGTTCGATGAAGTAAAGCGCCTTACCGGTAAAACGCCACTGGTTATCGACAGCCGTGAATTTCTGCTGAATCCGCGCGCCATGCTGGAGGCGCTCTGCGAACGCCTGCAAATCGACTTCATCGACGACATGCTGCACTGGCCCGCCGGCCCGCGCGACAGCGATGGCGTCTGGGCGCGTTACTGGTACGACTCGGTGTGGAAATCCACCGGCTTCGCCCCCTATCGAGAGAAGTCCTATGAGCTCGGTAGCAAAGATCGGGAAATTGCGCGACAGGCATGACCCTATTACGAAAACCTGTATCAATATCGTCTGCAGGGCTAACATTTTATGCCGCCAGCTTATGAGACATGGCTAACACTTTTGCGGCTTTCGCGCCCCTGCCCATCAGGGTACACTTTATCGTTCAGCAAAAATCATTAGGACAATGGCTGAACCACAAATCCTGACCCCAGCACCCGGAAGCCGAATCGTCACCGATAAGAGCGAGATCGTGCTTTTTGCACAGCCGCCCGAGGTGCTGAAAGGTTTGCTGCGCGAAAAAATCACCCACTTCGACACCCTGGTGCTGACCGATATTCGCGAAAAGAACGGCGCGTTGCTCAACAACCTCGAGTTTCCACTCTATTTCTTTCTGTTCATCGCCAAGGGCCTCGCCGAGAAGCGCAAGCTGAACCTGGTGGGCGACGCCGAGACCATCAGCCAGGCGATGCGCTTGCTGCGTTTCACACTGCTCGGGCCGACGCGTGCCGAGCTCGACAAGTGGCATACCGACGAGGCGCTTAAAAATGAATGGCTGGAAGTGTCCGACAGCGCTTGCGATCAAGGATGACCAGGGCAAAGTGATCGCGGTCGAGAATTTTTTCAACCTGATTCCGTTTGACAACAACCTGGCCGTGGCCGGTGATTTCGCGATCGAACACCAGGGCGTTGATCGCTACCTGGTCTCGAGTTCCGGCGGCGATGTTTACGTCGACCTGAACGACGAGGCGGCGGTCGTACCACCCTACCCGGTGCACATCGATTACGTGCCGGGCGGGCCTGTCGAAGATGGGGATCGAGGTGCTCGGTGGCGCTTCCGGATTTTCCACCGACGAACCCTGCACCGGTCTCGCGCTGTGCTACAACGGCGACTACCTGTTGATCGATTCGATCCCGTTTCTCGACCATCACCTGTTCGCGCGCGGTATTTCGCGCAACCAGGTATCCGCGGTGTTTTTGACCCACCTGCACGACGACCATTGCTCGATGTTTCCGTTGATGGAAATGCCGCACCGGGTCGAAGTGATCACCACCGAAGAAATCTTTCACATGGCGATGGAAAAACTCTCCTGCAGCCTCGGCTGGACGCTGGACGCGGTGCGCGAACACTTTGAGTTGCTGCGCGTAAAGCCCGGTGACTCATTGAACTACTACGGCCTCAACATCGAAGTACACAATACCGTGCACAGCATCCCGACCATTGGCGCCACGTTTTCCACCTTGCACAAGGGACTGTACCGCGACGTCTGCGTGGTCGGCGACAATCAAAACATGACGTCGGTACGCGCCATGGGTGAAGCCGGTATCGTTCGCCCGCAGACGGTAGACAACCTGGAACGCCTGTATCAGCCAGAACTTCCATCTGCTGATTGCCGATGGTGGCGCCGGCGACATCCACGGCGACCCCGCCGATTCGCTGGAATCACAGGCGGAGCGCGTTGTCTTCGTGCACGTCGACAAGATGCCGGAAGATTTGCAAACCACCTTTTCGCTGGCCAGTTCGGGCAAGCGCTACACCCTGCTCGAAGGCGATAGCATGATTTACACGTCGCAGATCAACCACTACCTGACGCTGTGGCTGGGGCAACCGTTTCCCAATCGCTGGATGCGCAACCTGCTGGCCGAGCAGGAAATCTATCGCTACAACACCGACGACGTCATCATCGTGCAGGATGCCTCCACGCACGGTGCCGTTTACCTGATCCTGACCGGCTACTGCGAAGTGGTACGCGTCGATGAGAATGGGCGCGAGGCGGTGGCCATACTGCAGGCCGGAGACGTCATCGGTGAAATGGCGATACTCACTGGTTCGGGCGTGCGCAATGCCAGCGTGGTCGCCAAGACCCCGGTTACGGTCTGCGTATTTGCCGAAGAAACCTTCCGCAACTTTATCCGCTACAGTGGCCTGCAAACCGTGCTTGAAGACCGCTGGCTGCTGCGCCCGGTGATCAAGCTGTTGCCACAATTTGCCGAACTGTCATCCACCGTCACCGACAAGATTTCGCGCATTTGCGAGTGGCAGGTGGTCGAAGGCGGCAAGACTCGCTGGCTGGATGACTCGCATTTGTATATTTTCGTCGAAGGATTCGGCGCCATCGTGCAGGACGACGGCAGCCAGGAAAAAGTCATTGTCGGCGAGGAATTCGGCTGGCGCCCCTACGCTGTCGGGCATGCCGTGGAACTGGTGGCCACCACGGACTGTGGCATGATTGTGATTGCTGCCAACGCTTACCAGGAAATGCTCAAGTCAACCCCGCAACTCAACTATCAAACGCGCAAGCGCCTGGTGCTGGAAGACGACGACAGCGTCGATTGGTTGCTTGGAGAGGTAGCAATTTACTAGCAGTCGCGTTAGCATCCCGATTCTTTCGAGAGAGTTGCAAAAAACCACGAAAACGAATGCCGCTGTTAAGCATCAAGAATCTCAGCATCGAGTTTCCCGGACGCTACGAAACCGATTACGCGGTCGAGGATGTCAGCTTCGATCTGGAACCTGGCGAGATACTCGGCCTGGTCGGTGAGTCCGGGGCTGGAAAATCCACTATCGGCAACGGTATCGTACAACTGTTGAGCCCGCCGGGACGCGTCTCAAAAGGCGAGATTTACCTCAACGACAGCAAGATTTCCGATTTCAACGAACAGCAAATTCTCAAGGTGCGCGGCTCGCGCGTCGGCTTCATCTTCCAGGACCCGATGACCTCGCTGAACCCGCTGTTCACCGTCGAGAACCAGATGGTGGAAACCATCCTGACCAACCTCGACATCGACAGTAAGGATGAAGCGCAAAAGCTCGCCGTCGACCTGCTGCGCCAGGTGGGTATCCCGGATCCCGAGGTCCGTATCAAACAATTTCCGCACCAGTTTTCCGGCGGCATGCGCCAACGCGTGGTGATCGCCATTGCGCTGGCCGGTGAACCCGAATTGCTGATCGCCGACGAACCGACGACCGCACTCGACGTCTCGGTGCAGGACCAGATTCTTTCATTGATTCGGAAGCTGTGCCGCGAACGTAAGGTCGGCTGCCTGCTGGTCACCCACGACATGGGCGTTATCGCCAACGTCACCGACCGGGTTGCGGTGATGTATCGCGGCAAGCTGGTGGAGATCGGCGCTACCAACCAGGTCCTGACCGCGCCCAAACACGATTACACCAAGAGCCTGATCAGCGCAGTACCCCGCTCCAGCATCAGGGTCGAACGCTTCCCGCTGGTGGAGTACATCGAAACCACGGCGAAAGGGCTCAAGAAAATCGATGTGTCGACGCACTGGCTCGGCCAGAGCACCAAGCACAGCGGCGGTGAAAACCTGCTGGAAATTGAAAACCTCAACCTGCGCTTCATCACCCAGGATGCGATCTTCGCGCGCAATCGAAAGTACCTGCAGGCGACCCGCGACGTCACCTTGCAAGTCAAGCAGGGAGAAACCTTCGGCCTGGTGGGCGAGAGCGGTTCGGGCAAATCGACCATCGCGCGCATGGTTGCCGGACTGCAGCAACCGGAGAGCGGGTCGATCCGTTTCGACGGTATCGAACTGGTCAACAATCCCGATCGCGAAGCCGTGCAGCGTATGCGCTTGCAGATGCAGATGGTGTTTCAGAATCCCTACTCGTCGCTCAATGGGCGCATGAAGGTGAACGACATCATCGCCGAACCGATCATTTTCCATCGCCTGACCCCGCCCGACCAGGTCCGCGAGATCGTCGGCGATTTGCTCGATCACGTCGGTCTCGGCCGTCAGATGGGGCGTCGTTACCCACACGAATTTTCCGGCGGGCAACGCCAGCGCATTTCCATTGCACGCGCGCTTGCCTGTCGCCCACGCCTGCTAATATGCGACGAGCCGACTTCGGCACTGGACGTTTCCGTACAGGCGCAAATTCTCAATTTACTGAAGGATTTACAGGACGAATTGGGGCTGACGATGTTGTTCATCAGCCACGACCTGCCGGTGATTCGGCAGATGTGCGACCGGGTTGCAATCATGCGCCATGGGAGCATACTTGAGACCGCGGATGCGGAGAGCTTCTTCGAACATCCGCAAAACGAATACAGCATCGAACTGCTTTCCCTGATGCCACGATTCGACCGCATCTTCGAAGACGAAGTTGCAACGCAGCAGTAATAATAACGATCTTACGGTTTTTGATTAAAACCGGTGTAAACACACACAACTAACTGGAGAATGAAAAAATGAAAAACCGTTTTCTACTGACCACCTGTCTGGTGATGGCTGGCATGCTATCTGCCACCACGGCAAGCGCGAAAGATTTGCGCATGGCCTATGACGCCGACCCGGTCACCCTCGATATTCACGAGCAGCTGTCCGGCGGTGTTCTGCAACTGTCACACATGTCCTTCGATCCGCTGATTCGCTGGACCAAGGAACTGGCTTTCGAACCACGCCTGGCGACCAGCTACGAGCGTCTGAATCCAACTACCGTGCGCTTTAACCTGCGCAAGGGCGTCAAGTTCCACAGCGGCAACGCGATGACCGCCAAAGACTTCCAGTGGACCTTCAACCGTCTGAAGGAAAGCCCGGACTTCAAAGGCATTTTCGCCAACTTCGTTGCCCTCAACGTCATCAATGATCACACCATTGACCTGGTCACCAGCGGACCTTACCCGCTGGTGCTGCACACCGCCACTTACATTTTCCCGTTGGATAGCAAGTTCTACACAGGCACCGACAAGAACGGTAACGACAAAGGCGCAATCGTCAAGAACGGCGCATCTTTCGCGTCCACCAATTTGTCTGGCACCGGCCCGTTCAAAGTGACCTCGCGTGAGCAAGGCGTGAAGATCGTCTTCGAGCGTTTCGCCGACTACTGGGACAAGAGTTCCCCGGGCAATGTTTCGCGCATCGTGTTCACGCCGATCAAGGACGAGCAGACCCGCGTAGCGGCACTGCTCTCCGGTGACGTCGATTTCATCGCTCCGGTTTCGCCGAACGATTTCGAGCAGATCCGTGCTTCCAAAAACGCCGAGCTGATCACCATGCCCGGCACCCGCATCATCACTTTCCAGATGAATCAGGAACGTCGTCCCGAGTTTCGCGATCAGCGCGTCCGCATGGCGATCGTGCACGCGATCAACAACGAAGCCATCGTGCAGAAAATCATGAAGGGCTTCGCTACCCCCGCGGCACAGATGAGCCCTCCGGGCTACCTCGGTCACAACCCGAACCTGAAGCCACGCTATGATCTCGATCTGGCGAAAAAGCTGATGAAGGATGCGGGCCACGAAAACGGTTTCAGCATCACCATGATGGCGCCCAACAATCGCTACGTGAACGACGACAAGATCGCCCAGGCAGTGGCCGCGATGCTGTCGAAGATCAACATCAAGGTCGATCTGCAAACCATGCCCAAGGCCCAGTACTGGCCGATGTTCGACGACCGCGCTGCGGACATGATGATGATTGGCTGGCACTCGGACACCGAGGACAGCGCCAACTTCTACGAGTTCCTGGCGATGACCCCGGACAAGGCGACCGGTTTCGGTGCCTACAACTCGGGTAACTACAGCAGCGACTACGTCGATTCGCAGACCATCAAAGCCAACCAGGAAACCGATTCCGCCAAGCGTGCCGAAATGCTGCAGGCGATCGAATCCAAGATCTTCCAGGACGCGGCATTTGTTCCGCTGCACTGGCAGAACCTGGCCTGGGCGGCGCGCAAGGGCGTCAATCTCGACCCCATCGTCAATGCACTCAACTTCCCTTACCTGGGTGACCTCGTTATCAAGTAGATGACGCGGTTTACTCGTCGGTATTGTCTACTGGCCGTAAGGCACTCCGGGCGTTCGCCGCCCGGAGTTTTTTTTAACGCGTAAGCGATAACCCGATGATCCAGTTTTTACTCAAACGCGTGTTCCAGGCCGCACTGGTGATGTTCATCATCAGCATGTTCTGTTTCTCGATCCAGGGCACACTCGGCGACCCGACGCGCGAAATGGCGGCGATGTCGATGTCCGACGCGGAACGCGAAAACCTGCGCGACACAATGGGTTTGAACGATCCGCTACTGGTGCAATATGGGCGTTTCGTCGGGCCGCGCGCTCAAAGGCGATCTGGGCACATCGTATTTCTTCAAGGAGCCGACCATCGACGTCATCCTGAAGAAACTGCCGGCGACCCTGGAACTGGCGTTCGCCGCGTCGATCCTGATCATTACTATTTCGATTCCGCTCGGCGTCTTCTGCGCGATCAAGCCGCGTCACTGGTTCAGCAAGCTCACCATGGCGATCAGCGTCATCGGCATCTCGATTCCGGTGTTTCTGACCGCGCTGGGAATGATCTTCCTGTTTTCGGTTACGCTCGGCTGGATGCCGTCCTTCGGCCGCGGCGAAACCGTGCAGGTATGGGGCTCGTGGAGCACCAATTTTCTGAGCTGGGACGGCTTTATTCACATCGTCATGCCGGCGATCGCATTGTCGTCGATCATGCTGCCGTTGTTCATTCGCCTGGTGCGCGCCGAAATGCTCGAAGTGCTGAGCTCCGAATACGTCAAGTTCGCGCGCGCCAAGGGCCTGAGTGACGGCCCGGTTTACCTCAAGCACGCGCTGAAGAACACGATGCTGCCGGTGATCACCGTCGGCGGCGTACAGATCGGCATCATGGTGGCTTACACCATTCTCACCGAATCGGTGTTTCAGTGGCCGGGTATGGGTTTCATGTTCCTCGAAGCGGTCAACCGCTCCGACATCCCGCTGATCACCGCCTACATCATGTTCGTCGGCTTCATCTTCGTGGTCGTCAACACGCTGGTCGACCTGCTTTACGGCGTCATTAATCCGATGGTCGACCTGGTGGGGCGCCGCCAATGATGCGCATGGTCAGAAACGCCTGGGAGCAGCTACTGCAATCAGACCTGCTGTTCCATTACAAGCGCGACAAGGTCGCCATCGTCAGCAGCACGGTCTTCATTATCCTCGCGTTGATGGCGATATTTTCGCCATTGATCGCACCGTTCGATCCCTACGACCTGACGCAGATCGACCTGATGGATTCGGAGATGCCGCCTGCCTGGCTGCCCAACGCCGACGAGCGTTTTCTATTCGGCACCGACGATCAGGGTCGCGACCTGTGGAGCACCATTCTCTACGGCATGCGCGTGTCGCTGCTGATCGGCGTGTTCGCGGTGTTATTGCAATCCGCCATCGGCATCGTCATCGGCCTGGTGTCCGGCTACGTCGGCGGCCGTGTCGACAGCGTGCTGATGCGCATCGCCGACGTGCAACTGTCGTTCTCCACCCTGATGGTGGCGATCATCGTGCTCGCCATCGTCAAGAATGCCTTCGGCGGTGCAACCTACAGCGACTACGCGATGGTGATCCTGATCCTGGTGATCGGCCTCTCCGAATGGCCACAGATTGCGCGCACGGTGCGCTCCTCGGTGCTCGGTGAAAAGGAAAAGGAATACGTCGACGCCGCGCACGTGATGGGCTTCGGCCCGATCCGCATCATGTTCAAGCACATTCTGCCGAACTGCCTGTCGCCGATCTTCGTCATCGGCACGGTACAGATCGCCAACGCCATCATCACCGAGGCGGCGCTGTCCTTCCTCGGCCTCGGCATGCCGGTCACCGAACCGAGCCTCGGCTCGCTGATCAGCATCGGCAAGGAATACCTCTACTCGGGCTCCTGGTGGATCACCCTGATCCCCGGCTTCTTCCTGATCGTCATCGTCATCGCCATCAACCTGATGGGCGACTTCCTGCGCGACGTGTTCAACCCGCGGCTGTACAAGGGCTGACGTCCAAACTTTACCGGTTGATATCACCCCTTCCGGTCGATCAGCTCGGCGAGCTTCTCCAGCGTGCAGTTTTCGTCAGCATGCCGAACTGCCTGCCGAAAATCCTTGACGTTGAAGTTGTAGCTCCATTGGTTAACGGCTTCCTGCATCTGGAAAATCGGAAAGCGGACGATGATGTCAATGTTTTCAGCGGTGTTGATGACATCGGTTTCCTGCAGAACATTGACATCTAAATGTTTCAAATTGATCGATGAACCCTCACCGAGATTTGCCCAGACCTCGCTCTGCACGTTCTGCTGCCCGAGAGTCGGGGAAAACAGGCTGTTGCCGTCCACGGGTTGCAGCGAGCGCACCTTGATCCCCAGCCGCTTGCCGGCTGCCAGCGGTAAATCGACGTCGGTAAACAGGCTGTAGTTGCGGGAGACCAACATGGGCGTATTCGGACTGGTGTCAGATGCGGATTTTGCCGAGGTGCGCAGCAACAACTTGCACTGGTAAATCAACTGTCCCATCTTGCCGAGGCGACGGCGATCCGAATTCTTCAAACCGCGCAGTGAATCGTTGGTCTCAGTTACCAGCGCGTTCAGCGAGAGGGTCGCTACTTCGTCGCTCGCCTGCTGGTAGTCGTAGACAACCGAAGCCGCGCCGTAATTCACGGTCTTGAATTCAGTGGCGCTGCCAGAAAACGACAGGACCAGCACAATACAAGCGGTTAGTACATTGACAGTCAGTTTCATGGTGCTACACCTCCTCGTCATTGCAGTCGCCAGTAGTCGGGTGCCGACAATGCCAGTGCCTACCCGTTGCGAAAGATTTCCCGGTCAACTGCTTGTTCTGGCGATCCAGTATACCCAAATGGCAAGGGGCTGGCTGCGAAATTCTGAATCTGTGCGGGATCAATGAAATCGCGCCTCCGCCCCCGTTAGCGCCGCTAAACTCGATTTAATCCTTCTGCTGCATGCAGTTCAAGCCCGCCTGGTAGGCGGTTTCGAGATGTTCTTCGTGGGCGCCGCTATCAAAAGCGGAGTCCAGCAGCAGGTGAATAGCGATCGGCTCGACGCCACAGTAACCCAAAACTCCATGGCGCCAAAGGTTATCGATGTCCTCATCGTAGCCCCCTTTGCCGATTTGTTTGGGTGAAGCGCCGGTTGGCACCAGCAGCGTGCAGGGGCGGGGTTTAAGCAGGCTGCCTTCCGGGTCGTGCTTCCAGTGGTAGGCCCATTCCGCCGACCAGACCCGGTCCAGCCAGCCCTTCATCATCGCCGGCATGCCGTACCACCAGATCGGAAATACCAGGCACAGGGCATCGCACTGTTCCACGCGCGCCTGTTCGGCGAGCACGTCGACCGGCATCGGCACGCCGTCGAACTGCTGCAGGTCGCGCATACTCATGACGGGATCAAAGCCTTCGCGGTAAAGGTCGGCAACTTCGCAAGTATGGCCAACTTCCTCGACGCCGCCGACAAAACGATCCAGTACCGCACCGCTGAACGAGTCGCGATGCGGATGGCAAAATACCGCTAACACATGCATTCGGTTTTCCCCTGCCTGGAACGAATCGTTACTGGTACTTTAACGGCGCCATCTATACCGGATCGCGGCTCGAGGGCCGGAATGCCGGGTACCAGGTTATAAAGACACCATTACCGACCGATCAGCGGGATGGCATGTCAGAGAACACCGGCAAGTCGTCGGATATTTCATACCAATGCGCTTTGAAGTCCACGAAGATGTGATCGACGGCCGTGGCGCCGGGATCGTCATCCAGACCGCCGAACGGTATCACCGCAATCTGCCGGCCGGGGTCAATACGCGGCATCTTCGAGCCGCAGGTTTTGCAAAACACCTGGGTGAAATGCTCGGCCTCGGGCACTTTGTAACTCACCAGGTTGTCTTCGCCCTCGACGAATTCCACTCCGTCCATCGAGGTAAAACCATTGGTCGCGTGCGCCGCCGCACGCGCCTTTCGACAGCGCCGGCAATGGCAGTTGTGCACCACTTTGAATGGCTCCTTGACGTGATATTTCACCGTCCCGCACATACAGCTGCCGCGCACGATGCCTTCAGTCGCGGGGTCGGGCGGTGCTTCTTCCACGCGCTGGAAACCGGTGTCCGCGGGATAATCATCGTGCCGGGGCAGATCGCCGGTAATCTCGAACCAGGGCGCCTTGTGGGCGACAAAAATATGGCAGTCGGACTGCTTGCCGTCATCGTGGCACCCGCCAGGGACGACGAAATGCGCGCCCTGTTCGCTGGGGTAGGGCACCACCGATCCACAGTGGCCACAGAAACTGCGCACCAGCAGATGCGACGAGCGATAGCGCAGGATGCTATCGGTATCGCTGAGCCAGTGAAACTGCTCTGGCTTGACGAACCAGTAGGTGGCAAACGCCGAACCATGCGCTTTACGGCACAGCTTGCAGTGGCAGTTGAACGCGTTAAACGGTTCCGCGGTGATTTCCCATCGAACGCTACCGCACAGACAACTTGCTCGATTATTCACTATCAGCTCTCAACCAATAAAATAAGGGGTCGGTGACAAATGAGAATGAAAATCATTTGTCACCGACCCCTTATCATGACTAGTCCACGCTCAGGGCAGCGTCGCCCGAATCGATGTGGAAAAAGCGTTTGATGGCTCGCTGGAATAGCGGTGCGATCAGCACCGCTATCGTCACCAGCATGATGCACAGCGTGATCGGGCGCTCCCACAGGAAGCTTAAGCTATCGTCGTTGATCAGCAGCGCGCGGCGCAGGTTGTCTTCGAGCATGCCGCCGAGGATGAAACCGAGCAGCAAGGGCGCCATCGGGAAGGTCATCAGGCGCAGGAATATCGCCAGCGCACAAATGCCCACCATGATCAGGATATCCATCGAATTGAACGACACCAGGTAGACGCCGGTGATCGAAAACAACAGGATCATCGGAATCAGGATCGGCTTCGGAATGATCAGCAGGCGCGAGATGTAGGGTATCAGCGGCAGGTTCAGGATCAGCAACACCACGTTGCCGAAGTACATCGAGATGATCACCGACCAGAAAATGTCGGGGTGATCGACAAATAACCGCGGGCCCGGCTGGATGCCATAGGAAATCAGCGCTCCCAGCATGATCGCGGTGGTGCCGGAGCCCGGGAATACCGAGCGTCAGCAGCGGCACGAAAGAACCCGAAGACGCGGCATTGTTGGCGGCTTCGGGCGCGGCCAGGCCGCGCAGCGAACCCGTGCCGAACTCTTCTTTCTTTGCGCCCTTGGCGAGATTGCGATCGACGCCGTAGGCGAGAAACGCCGCGATGGTCGCGCCGGCGCCCGGCAGCACGCCGACCAGGAAGCCCAGCACCGACGAGCGCGCAACGGTCGGTGCGACCTCCTTGATTTCTTCCTTGCTCAATTTCATGCTGCCGAGCTTGGTCATATCCTGCGCCTCGGCGCCTTCGTCAGCGCGCTCCAGCACCGACATCAACGCCTCGGCGAGCGCGAAGGTGGCCATGGCGAGCAACAGGAAGCTGATGCCATCGAGTAAATCGATCGAACCGAAGGTGAATCGCTCGACACCGGTGGCGCGGTCGGTGCCCACGGTCGACAACATCAAGCCGAACACGGTCATCATCATGGCCTTCAGAATCTGGCCCTTGCCGCTGAACGCGGCCACGGCCGAGAGTCCCAGCACCATCAGCGCAAAGTAATCGGCCGACTGAAAACTGAGCGACACCGTTCGCCAGCATCGGCGCCGCCAACAACAGGAATATGGCGGAAATGGTACCGCCGGCGAACGATGAATACGCCGCCAGCGCCAGCGCTTTGCCGGCAAATCCCTTGGCCGCCATCGGGTAACCGTCGAACGCGGTGACGACGGTTCCGGAGCATCCCGGTGCGTTGATCAGTATGGATGATGTCGAGCCACCGAAGATCGCGCCGTAATACACGCCGGCCATCAGGATAATGCCGGATGACGGATCGATGCCGTAGGTAATCGGGATCATCAGCGCGATCGCCGAGACCGGGCCGAGGCCCGGCAGCATGCCGATGAAGGTGCCGACGAAACAACCCAGCACCACCATCATCAGGTTGGTGGGTGTGGTCGCGGTCTGTAAACCAGTGAGGATACCTTCCAGCATGTCACGCCCCTCCGAAGATGCGCCCGGGCGCAAGGTAGATATCGAGCAATTGCGTGAGGCCGAACCAGAAGATGAAGACAAAAGGCACCGCGACCATCAGCAACATTTTGAGTCGCTTCTCACCCAGAATGCGGAATCCACCGATCAGGAACAGCGTCGTCGACACCAGGAAACCGAGCCAGTCGAGTGTAAATCCGTAAGCCAGCGACAGCAGCATCAGCAGTATCACCGGTTTCCAGTCGAGGCCGCCGATGCTGGCGCCCTGGTCTTTTTGCCTGGCGCCGGCAATCAGCACCAGCGAAAACACGACGCCCAATCCCGACAGGATCACGGGCAGAGTGCGCGCAGTCATCGCTTCGAGTTCATCGCCCGGATACAGCTCGATCTCGTAGGCGAGAAAACCGTAGACGACGGACAGCACCAGGAAAAACAGGGCGCCGATGCGTTCTTTGGTGAGGGTCATTGTTGCCTCCTTGTGCTGATCAGGACGTCGCCAGCTGGCACAGGTCCCCGGCTTTGATATTCAGAACCGGGGACCCGGGACGGCAATGACGCCCCGGGCCAGGAAATCTATTTTAAAAAGCCGAGTTCGCGCATCAGGTCGCCGACCTGCTGTTCCTGCTCTTCGAGGAACTTGTAGAACTCGTCGCCGGGCTTGTAGACATTCACCCAGCCATTGCGTGAACGCACGGTTTCCCACTCGGGCGTGTCATACATCTTGCCGAGCACATCGGCGTAAACCTTGACTTCCGCCTTCGTCAATCCGGGAGGACCGAAGAAACCGCGCCAGTTGGCAAATACCGTCGAGTTCCCCATTTCAACCAGCGTCGGCACATCGGGTGCATCCTTGAGCCGCTCCGGCGCGGTGATGGCGAGGATGCGCACCTGCCCTGCCTTGCTCATTTCCAGCGCTTCGCCGAGCCCGGTCGACAACAGTTGCGCTTCGCCCGACAGCAGTCCGGCCATCGCCTTGCCGCCGGCGTCATAGGGTATGTAACGCAATTTTCTGGGATCGAGCCCCTCCGCCTTGATCGCCGCTGCGGGAACCAGGTGGTCGAGACTGCCCTTGGCCGAGCCACCGGCAAATTTCATCTTGCGCGGATTTTCCCGGTAGCCTGCGACCACGTCTTTCCAGCTCTTGATCGGGCTGTCGGCCTGCACCACGAAGGCGCCGTAATCGGCGATGGTACCGGCGACCGGCGTCAGATCGCGAAACGATTGCGGAAACACCTTGGTCAGCGAACGCACGACGATCGGCGTCGAATTCACCATCAGGGTACCCTTTTGCTGGTCTGCGGTTTCGATGAGGTGTGCAATGGCTTTACCGCCACCACCACCAGACAGGTTTTGATAGGAGGCTTTTTCAACCAGCCCCGACTTGGTCAGCGCTTCACCCGTTCCGCGTGCGGTGCCGTCCCAGCCGCCGCCCGCGCCGCCGGGAATCAAAAAGTGGATGGATTCCATGTCCGCCGCGCTAATGCCGGCTGTCGAAATGGAAAGGGATAATCCCAGTGTTGTGCATAACGCCGCTTTTAACAGGTGTCTGCGCCCGGTGATCTTGGGTAAATGCATTGTGGCCTCCTATGATTATTATTCAGGCCAAACCATATCGGGAAATGCGGAATTTTGAAAGTACTAGAGCGAAAATCCAGGCCTTTACCACCTCGCCCTCAACCGCCGTTACTTGTTAGGTGACCAGCAATTGAACCTTGAGCGCGTCAGGCGTTCCAATTAAGACGCTCAAACCCTTAAAATGAGCTGACATTAAATAAGGGGCTTTCATGACAATTTATTCAATGGCATCGCGCGTGCGGATAGTGCTGCTGATCGCCGCTTTTCTGGCGCCCTGCCTTTTTATGGTGCAAGCAAAAGCGACCGAATCGTCCGCCAGTCTGAAGATCATTGTCTACGGCGCCACTGGCCGCGTCGGTAGCCGCGTCATCGACGAAGCCTTGAATCGCGGGCACCGGGTAACGGCCGTATCGCGCGATCCATCGCGCATAACACGCGTGCACGAACGACTCTCCGCGGTTAAGGGCAACGTGCTGGACGCGGACAGCGTCACGTCCCTGGTGGCCGGGCAGGATATCGTCGTGGTGGCGGTTCGGGGCAGCCTGGACGATTCTGAAGATCCAGCAAAGACCGTGCATCGCGTGGCGGTAGAAGTGATCGTGAACGTATTGCGTGATTTGGGAGACACTGCACCGCGCCTGATTTTCGTCGGCGGAGCCGGATCGCTCGAGGTCAAACCCGGGGTCACCTACTGGGAAAGCCTCGGTTCGTTTAGCCGCGCGTTCATTCCCGACTTCGTGCTCCAGGAAATCGAAGGGCACATCCTGGTGCTGGAATATCTGCGCCGTGTCGACGACGTGCGCTGGACCTATCTCAGCCCGCCGAAAAATTTCGATCCGGGGGAGCGCACTGGCAATTACCGCATCGGCGGCGATACGATGCTCCAGGACGACAAGGGCAAAAGTGAAATCTCGATGGAAGACTACGCGGTAGCGCTGATCGATGAAGCCGAGAACGGCAATTTCATCGGCACGCGCTTCTCCGTCATCTCAGATATCCCTACCGGGGACAGTATACTTTTACCCCGAAATCCGGGGGAAAAGTAAACTGTCCCCTTTTTCTACGATTTTGAGGGGGAAAGTATACTGTCCCCGGTTGCGGGGGTAATTCCCCTAGCCACAATGATATATAGGATTACCCGGGGCGCAGGTGAATAATGCGGCCCTCAATTTAAAGCCTGGAGAATCCGCTATGTTTAATCCAATCACCATCCCTTTCGGCGCCGTCATGCTGAACAACGTGGTAAAACTGAAACCCGGTGTCAGCACTGAAGACGTGGAAATGGCCATCGGCGAAATGTGCAACGTGGTCAAGAATACCTACGGCGACGACGACGGCGGTTTTATCGGCGGACAGGTGTTTGAATACGCTGGATTCGTTTCCGCCGAGGGTTCCTTCGACCCCGAGCATAAAACCGAAGACCACATCCTTATCATCACCTTCTGGAAATCGTTCGAGCAGCACGAGAAATCGCACGCCGATCACATCTTCAAGGAAAAATTCGACGGCCTGGCCGAGTACTGCGCGGAAACCTACGAGCTCGGCTACAACATGCTGTGGCAGGGAACAGCCGACGAGTAACAAACCACCGGGGACAGTATACTTTCCCCCTCAAAATCGTAGAAAAAGGGGACAGTTTACTTTTCCCCTGAATTTCGGGATAAAAGTATACTGTCCCCGGTTAAGGTGGATTTGCAGCAATGCCGAGAAACATCCTGTTCATCATGTGTGACCAGCTGCGCTGGGATTACCTGTCGTGCTACGGACACCCGACCCTGTACACCCCGAACATCGATTCGCTGGCCGCGAGCGGCGTGCGCTTCGACAACGCTTATTGTCAGGCGCCGTTATGCGGGCCGTCGCGCGCTAGCTTTTACAGCGGGCGTTACATGTCGAGCCACGGCGTCATGGCGAACAGCGACCCCAGCCGCATCGATGAACTGACCATCGCTGACTACCTGCGCCCGTCGGGTTATCGCAGCGCACTGGTCGGCAAGGCGCATCACCGCAAGCATTACGATACCCTGCTGGCGCTCGGCCTGGATGCCGAATCCGAACTGGTCAAAAACGCGGGCAGCGGCGGCTTCGAGCCCTTCGAACTGCACGATGGCCTGCTGCCCGGCACGCGCAACAACCGCTACAACGACTATCTGCGCGAGCAGGGATACGCCAGCGACAACCCCTGGCTGGATTACGCCAACAGTGGCGAAGACAAGGACGGCAATGTTCGCTCCGGCTGGCGGTTGCGCAATGCCGTGTTCCCGGCGCGGGTTGCCGAGCAGCATTCGGAAACCACCTACACCACCAACCGTGCGATCGAGTTTCTTCAGCAGCAGGATGGCGATCGCCCGTGGTGTCTGCACCTGTCCTACATCAAACCGCACTGGCCGTTGATCGCACCGGCACCCTATCACGATTTGTACAAACCCAAAGACGTACAGGCAGCCGTGCGCGATGATCGTGAATTGCACCGGCCACACCCGGTTTACGCCGCCTTCATGGAACAGGAGTACAGCGAAAGCTACGCGCGCAGCGAGGTGCGCGAGCGTGTGATACCGGTGTACATGGGGCTGGTGCGGCAGATCGACGACCAGCTTGGGCGCCTGTTTGATTACCTCAGACAAATCGGCCAGTTCGATAACACCCTGATCGTCTTCACCAGCGATCACGGCGATTACCTGGGCGACCACTGGCTCGGCGAGAAAGACCTGTTCCACGAACCATCGGTGCGCATTCCGCTGATCGTCGTCAATCCAGATGCCAGCGCCGACGAGACGCGTGGCAGCGTTTCCAGCGCGATGGTCGAGGCCATCGATCTACTGCCCACCTTCGTCGAATTTGCAGGCGCCCACATCTGCCAGGAACGCGTCGAGGGGCACTCCCTGATGCCGCTGTTGCACGCGCGCGAGGCCCCGGCGGACTGGCGCCCTTACGCGGTCAGTGAAATCGACTACGCCGAACGCGGCGCGCGCAGCGCACTCAAGCTGTCACCCTACGATTGTCGCGCCACCATGATTCGTGCCGCGCGCTGGAAATACATTCATCACCCCTGTTTTCGGGCGCAATTGTTCGACCTCGACAATGATCCGCAGGAACTGAACGACCTCGGCGACGATCCGGCTCATGAGTCGACCCGCCAGGCCATGCAGCAATTGCTGATCGATTGGCGCCGACGTTTAAAGCCGCGCGTTGGTGTACCTTACGACAACCTCGCCGCCAGGGGCCCCGAGTACGACGAGGATCAAGGCATCGTCATCGGTCGCTGGTAATCGCCTCTCGTAACAACCCGATCGTTTTCCAGATACCACGTCATCCCGGACCCGGGGCGGGACGACGCAAATTCAACAGGATTTAGCGGAACTATCGCGGCCGAATAAGTATACTGTCCCCCGATTAAATCCAGGTTCAGGCTATATACATGCAACAAACCGAATTTCCCGTCACGCGCGTCGCGCAAAGCCGTCTGCCGCAAGTCGATTTCGACAACCTCGGCTTCGGTAGCATCTTTTCCGACCACATGTTCAGCATGGTCTACGCCGACGGTCACTGGCAAAACCCGGAAATCATCCCCTACCAGGCCTTGTCCCTCGAACCCGGCGTCGCCATGCTGCACTATGGCCAGACCGTGTTCGACGGCTACAAGGCCTTTCGCGGTGAAGACGGCCAGGCGCGAATTTTCCGCCCCGAACGCAACGCGCAGCGTTTGTACGATTCCTGCCAGCGCCTGTGCATTCCCATCATGCCGGTCGACGAACTGACCGACATCATGCTGCAGGCAAGCCGCCAGCTCATCGAACTGGATCATGCCTGGATGCCATCGCAATGGGGTCATTCGCTGTATCTTCGCCCCCTGATTATCGCCACCGAAGCCACGCTCGAGGTACGCGCGGCCAATCGTTATCACTTCTTGATCATGACTTCGCCGGTCGGCAGCTATTTCACCAATCTGCAAAAAGGCGTGTCGTTGCGCGTCGAAGACCGCTTCACCCGCGCCGCGAGCGTCGGCGGGCTGGGCGCCGCGAAGACGGCCGCCAACTATGCGGCGAGCCTGCTGCCGGGATCACAAAGTCGCGCGCAGGGATTCGACCAGGTGCTGTGGCTCGACGGTAACGAGCATCGCTACGTCGAGGAAGTCGGCGCGATGAATATCTTCTTCAAGATCGACGGCACTGTAATCACGCCGCCACTCGGTGGCTCGATTCTTCCGGGCGTGGTGCGCGACAGCACCATCACGCTGCTGCGCGACTGGGGGATTCCGCTGGAAGAGCGACCCATTGCCATCGACGAGGTCGTCGCTGCGTTTCGCGCGAATACGCTCGAAGAAGTGTTCGGTGCCGGCACTGCCGCGGTTATCTGCCCGGTGGCGAGCATCGGTTACCAGGGCGAAGTGTTTCACGTGGCGGCTACGCCACCGGGTGAACTGACCCTGCGGCTTTACGATGAATTGACCGGTATCCAGTACGGCCGCATCGAAGACAGCCATGGCTGGAACCACTGCGTGCCGCTCGCAGAGAGCTGAGCAAAATCAGGCAATTCGATCAGGGTTCTGCTCATGGCTTGCCTGCGCTTTAGACCAGATACACCAGGGCGCCCAGTCCAAGAATAACGATAGTCGCGATGACTAAATATTTTCCCACTGCTCTCGGCTGCGCGCCGTGAACCGGTGAATCACTCACGTCAGGGCCGATTATCCGCTGTGGCACATGATGCGGATTCTGCAGCAGTTGCACGGCATCCTCGAACTGATCGTCAAATTCGACCCACACTCCGATCCGCTGGGTACCCGACCTGGATGGCTGGATATTGTGCGGGTCGACGCTGGCCACTTCGACGGCAATCCCCGCTGCACACAACCGGCTGCTGGTTTCAGCCGCCTCAACCGGATCGACATAATAGATCAGCAACTGCCCGCGAGGTGTAGTCACGCGCGGCGACCGCCACTATTTTTAACCAATTTGATAGTGCCGATTTCAGTCATCGAAATTACCACCAAAGCATTCATTCGAGTCTGACCCCGTTTGCAAGCGAAGGCATCGCTGCTGCTGCGAGTGGCATACGGTTTACGCTCCGAGTAAAAACGTTTCGATTTTTTCGACCAGCACTGCGGGCCGTTCCTCGATCACCAGGTGGCCAGAATCCGGGATGGTATCAAACTCGGATTGAGGAATCATCGCGTTCAGCTGCTGGCCACGCTCGAGCGGAATCCAGGTATCTTCCACGCCCCATAGGATCAGCACGGGCCTGATTATCGTGGAATAGGACGCTTGCACTTCCTCGGTAAAAGCCGAATCCGCCTGCGCGATCTGTCGGTAAAACGCTGCCTTACCATCCGCACCGGTCCAGGGATGCAAGGTACGATTCATCGTTTCTTCATCGATGGGTTTGAACACAGCGGTATCGATGTAAGCGCGCACAATGGCTTCGTGTATGTAATCGGGCACTCCCGAAAACGCCGCCTCGTGTTGGCGCACATGCTGAAAGAATGGCGAACCCCAGGGCGACAGAGCGACCGGATCGATGAGCACGATCTTGTCGAAGGCGCGCGCATTCAGCAGATGGTTTCGCAAAACGGTCGCGCCGCCGAAGTCATGGCCGATGATGGGCGGATTCTCGAGTCCCCAATGATCGATAAGCCGATCGAGTAATTGATTCTGGATGCCGAGCGAGACATCGCCGGCTTGCTTGTCCGACTGGCCGTAACCGAGCAGGTCGTGGAAGTGCACCCTGAAATGCCCGGACAGCGCGTTGATCAGGTGGCGCATATTAAACGAAGACCAGGGCGTGCCGTGCACGATCACCAGAGGCGGCCCATCTCCGACTATGCCGTAGCGAACCACGCGACCGTTAAAATCAAAGCTGTCAGGTAGATTCCACTCTGTCATTTTGCACCTCGAGTATGCGCGGACGTTCGATTCTACAATTTTCCGGCTTTACCGCGCACTTCGGCCCCGAGGAATCACTGCTGCACCCCACATCAGCCGACCCAGTCCAACGAAATCGGCCTGCACGCGGGTCAGGCGATTTCCCGTTGTTCGATAAAGGGCATGACGATCGACATGCTGTGCTCCACGGTCTCTTCTTTTTCACCAACGGGCGCTACGTAGTAAATGGCGGATTCAGCTGCGCTGCGCCCTGCCTGCCGGGCAATGATCCAGGCCGCCAGGTACTGGGACGACATGCAGCCTCCAGCGGTGGCGAGGTTATCCCTGGCGACAAACGGCTGATTCAAAACTTCCACGCCGGCGTCAAGCACCCAGGGCCTGGTGGTCAGATCGGTGCAGGCGGGCAAACCGTTCAATAGCCCCAGGGTCGCGAGCAACAAGGTGCCCGAACACTGTGCGCAAATTACCTGTTTCGCAGGGTTCAAATCGAACCGCCCGAGGATCGCCAGGTTTTTCGCAATATCACGCGTGTAAATCCCGCTGCCAAACACTACGACATCGGCACGGTTGGCAAACTCCAGCGGTTGCTGGGCCTCGACGGTGACCCCATTCATCGAAGTGACGGCGTCGGAGGGACAGGTGATCTGTACGTTCCAGCCCTCGTTTTTCATGCGATTCAATATGCCAAGCGCGATGAATGAGTCCAGCTCATTGAATCCTTCAAACGTCAGAATAGCGATTTTCTTTTTTTTCCCGTTGGTGGATGCCGCACATTAACATTGGCTCAGGCGAGCGGCTCAGCAATCCCGCGCGGGATTTTTTTCTCGGCATCGTAAAAAGGCAAGTCGACAATTTCTGCGCCAGCATTCTCGCCCGAAACTGTTTTCAGGAGTAATGATTTCCCACTCCAGTCGCCCGGCTTATCGAAGCGCACATAACCGATTCCGCATTCGAGGAAAGGCGACCAGGCGCCGGTGGTCAGGTGTCCGACAATGCCGCTGTCATCGAAAACTTCGTCGCCGCCCTGCGGTTCAAGTGACGGACATTTCAGACCATACAACAGCGTATTTCTGTCGGCTTCGAGCAGGGCTGAGCGACCAATGAAGCCTTCTTTATCGAGCTCGATGAATTTTCCGAGGCCCGCCTCGAACGGCGTCATCGAGGTATCAAAATCTGAAATATTATCCAGGATTCCCGCTTCGATACGTCGCGTTCCCATGGCGCTGAGGCTGCCGAAAACCATGCCGTGCGGGCTGCCCACCTCGAACAGATGATCCCACAATGCCTGGTGATCAGTGGATGCGCGCTGCGAGTAGATTTCATAGCCCAACTCACCGGTCCAGCCTGTGCGCGAGACATACACAGACTGCCCGCCGATATCGAAATAGCCCGCATGGAAATAGCGCATCGTCGCGTCGATGGCACCATGGGTGGCGTCCGCCATGATCTTCATCGAGTTCGGCCCCTGGATCTGCAACACGCGCGAACCCGGATCGGAAAGCTGCACCTCGAACCCGTCGCGCTGGGCCAGCAGCCAGGCCTCCAGCGCACCGTCCGGCTGCACATACCAGAAACAGTCTTGCGCCATGCGGAACAGAATTCCATCCATGAAGGTGCCGCCGTCGGCCGTGCAGGCAATCGAGTAGCGGCCGCGTCCTGGCTGAAGGCTCGCGATACGCCGCGCAAAAATCTTTTCCAGAAAGGGCACAACATCCGCGCCCTCGATCTGCCAGGGCTTCTCCGGCACATCGAAAAGCACGGCCTCGCGCCGTAACTTCCAGTAAGTTTCCTGCGTATCTTCACCGTTGAAAGCGGCATAGTAGCGGTCCGCCGCGACACCCAGCACGGTTTGCGCATTCGCGTAATTGTCGAAGTACGGTGAATGCTCGAAACGCCTGGCGCTAATGCGTACGGTTTTCGTCGGGTTGGCTTTAATCGCGCTGCTCGGAAGTCAAATTGGAAAGGCTATTAAAGCGCATATTCACCCGGCTTCCAACAAAGCGGGCCAACTGACGGTTCCTTCACAATGCCAGGATGGCAACAGGAGCGGCATGGAGTGTTGCTATCGATCGATATCGCCTTAAATAGGCCAGTGGTGAGAGCGGCTTAATTTGCTATACGGTAGGGCGCATGACCGTAGTACTTGGGACGGTCATCGAGACGCAGGTGCAACCACGGAACGCCCCCGCCCGCGCTACTCAACCACAGCGGCCGCGAACCGAGCCGGCGCCGCATGGCCGCAGCCACCGCCTGCCACAGCGAGTGTTGCTGTGCAGCAGGCGCATTGCGCAAAAACGCGGCCAGATGACTATAATCGAGCGACGCCTTCAGCGGGCAAGGTGCAACCAGCACAGCATCGCCACCCAGATTGGGAAATTCAACGACATCGCCATCACCCGCCTTGTCAAAGTGCTCGGCGAATGCAGAGGGATCGGGGGCGACCGCGAGATCAGGACTATCCAGCAGCACGAACTCAAAAGGCTGGTTTAGCGTCATCTGCGTGACCGCGGGCGTTTCCCATCGCAGCGCGAGAAAAGGCGCCTCCTGCAACAGCGAGATAAAAAAAGCGCGAAATCCGCTATCGCCCTGCCAGAGGTGAATCACCTCTGCCCAGCCAAGCGGCGACGCGCCGCTATCGATGGAAACCTTGAGGGCGCGCCCGCTGGGTAACTGAATTTTACGCGGGGTCCACATTTACGCTTCAGCCCTGCTCCACGCGATGCAAGCCAAAGCAAGAGGGGTGGACTCTTGCAAGCAGGGCACTCTTCGACGTTTCACTCGCGCACCAGCGCATGGGTTAACTTCATTGGTCGGCGGTCGTGGCAATTTGAATGTATATCACCCGGGGCAGTTCTTCGAACGAGGCATTTACCGCAGTACGCGCCGCCCTGACCAATTCGGATACACTTCGGTCATTGACATCGCTCGCGCTGAAACCAATTGAAACGTCAATCAACACGCCATTATTCATATTGAAGCCAATCAGTGCGTCGACGCCGATTTCCTCCCTGATCATTCCCGTTAGCTGGTCCTGGGTGTCTTTCATGTCGCGCATGCCTTCGACCGTATCGCAGCTCGCAACCACGATCGCCATGGCAATTCCGGCCATTATTGTTTTCACTGATCGACTCCTTAAAAAATTCCCGGTAAATGATGCCCGTATTGTAAGCGCAACGGCACAAACACGCTTTTAACCGCACTGTCTTAAAATGGGCCGTTGCAGGGCGTGATTCAAAGCACATGGCTGCTCATTGAGTTCGAATTTTAGTGCATCCAACTAGTCACAACCACCGCGACCGGCGACCTCGACTTCGCGCTCGATGCAGTTACAGGCAGGGCTGTACCTGGCAAGGCCTGGATCTGCATTCAAAAAAATTTGGCTGGATATCCTGTTTTCAGGCTGCAAACCGTGCTGGCGGCTGCCAAGTCGATTATTTTAACTATACTCAGTGATTGTGATCGAACCGCTCAGATCACCGGTTGCCGACAACTAAAGCTCGCTTTTACTCTATGCACACAAGCAGACCAGATAATGGATGATATCACCCTGAATCGTATGACTCAGGATCAGCTTGTTCAGGAGCTTGAGCACTATCGATATCAAAAGCTCCTGCTGCACGCAATCGACCGCATAGCTCGTGTTGGCTACTACGAATGGTGCCCTGATACGGACAAGCTGCTCAACTGCTCCGAGGAGTATGCCAACATCTTCAAGATGACCTCCGAGCAGATGCTGGAAGCGGAGAGCAGTCTCGAGAAATCTCTGTTGCAGATTCACCCCGAGGATCGCGAAGAATATCGGCGCGCCTCCGATGCCCTGATAGCCACCCATTCAATGGAGCATGAATATCGAATCGTCCAAAAAGATGGCGCAATTCATCACGTAAGAGAAACCTGCGTCGTGGAAGCAGACCCTAAAACCGGACGCGATAAAATGTTCGGCATCCTGCAGGATATTACCGGGTTAAGAGAACAGCGAGAGTCACTGGAGTACCGGGAGGCACTAGCCCAGCAAGCCGAATCGATCACCGATATAGGCCATTTTATCTATAACGAGAACCAGGGGACCTACCGATATGTCAGCTCGGGTTTCGCACGAATTTTCGGGGTTACCGCAGATGAATACCAGGCCAAAATGCTTACCCCGAGCGACGACTTTACCGATGTTCATCAAGACGATATCCCAAATCTGCAGAAGGTATACGACAAGTTCGATGAAGATGGTAAAGCTTACTCGGTCGAGTACCGGATACATCGAGCTGACGGCGACGTACGCTGGGTTCGCGAGCGCTGCATAACTCACCTGATGGAGAATGGCGAAATCATCGAGTCGCTGGGAGTGCTGCAGGACATCACCCTGCACAAGCAATCCGAGAACAAATTGCTGGAATCCCAGTCCATGCTGGAAGCGATGGTGGAAGAGCGCACCAGGGAACTGGCGGCAACCATTGAAAAGCTGGAGCGTACCCGGGATACGCTGGAATCGACGGTACAGGAAAGAACGCAGGAGCTGGCGGAAACGGTATCCCAGCTAAAGGAACAAATTTCCGAAAAAGAAAGAATCGAGGTGGAGCTCAAGTTTCTGGCAAATCATGACGCATTAACAGGCCTGCCGAGTCTGCGGCTATGCATGGATCGCCTCGAAGTATCACTCGCGGAGGCCAGGCGTAACAACTTGACCTTGTTCGTGATGTTCATTGACCTGGATGGCTTTAAACGGGTAAACGATAGCTATGGTCACGATCATGGCGATACCGTGCTCAAGACTACCGCGAAGCGCATCAAGGCTGAAGTGCGCGAGACGGACACCGCAGCAAGAATTGGTGGCGATGAGTTCCTGGTAATATTGCCCGGTCTGTCCGAGCTGGCAATCGTGGAAAAGATCGCGGGAAATTTAATTACGCATATTTCAGATGAAATTCTTATCGAGCAGAATTGCCTCAAGATAGGGGCCAGTATTGGCATAGCAAAGTACCCGGATGATGGCCTGACCGCAGAGGCATTGATTCGGCAGGCTGATGCGGCGATGTATTCGATAAAACAAAAAGGTAAAAATAACTACGGCTTCATTTCGCACCCGACATCGAGGTCGTGGCCGAGCACCGACGCTCATGACGTGGATGAGGGATGATGCGCAGTCTGTGTTCGAAAACGGGCCGCCCACTCCTCGCTTTCGCGATCCGCTAATTTCGCGGTTCTCGGTTTTACCGTGCCGGCGATAAGCGGATCGAGGCCAATGGCAGACAACACTGCCGCCAGCGTCGCTCGGGGCTGGCTGGAGAGTTCCTCGTAGGTAATTCGCCGTGGCTCGATTTGCTGTTGCGCAAACCAGCTCTCCCAGGCGACGGCATCGCGTTCGTATTCGGCCACCTGTTGCGCCAGCCTGTGCGCATCGTAAACCGGCGCCTGTGCGGGTTTGAGCCGTTCGCGCTCGCTGCTGTCGGCGTCGATGTGCCACAGGCCCGACTGTTCCGCCTTGATGCGGGAAATCGCCTGGGCCAGCTTGTCTTCGCGAGATAGATACACATAGCTTATCGGTCCGAATGCGGTGCGCAAACGAGCGCTATCACTGGATAACCCCGGGTAAAGGCGGTCAAGCCGCGTTGACAGAAAGCCAACCAGTTCCCACATCAGGCGCATGCCGAATACCTCGCCCGCAGCGGACCCTTCGCGGAGTACGGCCCGCAAAAACGCTTGATCAAAATCGTGCTCGCCAGTCCAGCCGGCGACCGGCACGGCCAGGTAATCCGCCCACCAGCGCAGCGTTTCGAGTCGGAAGAATGAATCGGGGCAACCCGCCACCCCGGTGTCAGTCAGCAGATCACATAGCAGCGTGGTCCCACTGCGCGGAGTCGCACAGATGATGTAAGCCTGTTTATGCGTCATCTTCAGGTGTAAAGAAAATTCGCCCTTTCAGTCGTATGTCTTGCCGGTTTCCAGCAATTCAAATCCCTTGATTTCGAACTCGTAAAGCGTCCCGTCTGGCTTAGCCGCGCGCGCGATTAACTGGCCGTCATCATTTCTAAATACCGCATGTGAAGTATGCAGGGCACGGTAACAGTGGCGGCCGTCTGGATAGATGTACTTGATCATGTTTTTGCCTCGTTAGTTATGAATTTATGGTAATGCCCGGGTTGCACAATCTCTGCCTTGAATAAAGCCAGATGGCGTATCGCATCAGCGGTGCGTCATTACTACGTCCGACTGCGTGTGTTTACTAGCAGTAAATTTCAGGCGCAGCAGTTGCCGGCCCGTTTCCTCGTGTATTTTCTCTGCCATCAATAAAAAGTCATACTGTGCATAGAACTGGCGCCCAATCGAGTTTTCCGCGAACACCTCAACCTCCAGATCTCCTTGAATTTCCCGGGCCTTATCCATAAGCGCCTATCCCGCGCCTCTGCCGCGGTATTCGGGTTTAACAAATATGGCTCCGGCTTCAGCGCCTGTTAATGCAACAAAGCCGATAACTTCGTTATCCATTTCTATCACCCATGTTTTGGTATTTGGCAAATATTTTTCGGGAGTATTCTTCTTTTCCTGAACCAGGAAGGCTTCATCAAGAAACGGGGGGGCCACTCGGGAGGCACTTCCCCATGAGGAAAGCACGTCACCCAGATCCGACTCCCTGTATTTATGTACCAGCTCTTGCTATTCCGCTTACCGCTAGCGCGCGGTTCAGTGGCAAATTACGGAGCGCAGAGCACGTAGTCACTTGTCCGATTGCAACCGCCCGATTGACACCGCCTGGTAAAGCTCCAAAATGTTAAAGACCAAATTCTTTGGACCAGGCATCTGACACCACTTTGCCTTTCGCAAAATCGTCCACCACCAGAATCATTTGATGATCATGATCGCTATACAGGACTTCGATATTGACTCCGGCATCGGCCATTCGGCGAGTCAGCAGACCGAGCTGCCCTGGAACATCCTGCCTGAGGCGCTGCACCAGTACGTCATTCTCTTTTACTACTTTAATTCCGTACCGCTTCTAATGCCCGGCGAGCGGCGGCGCCGTCTACAAACAGAAAATGGGCGACGCCAGTGTCATTGACCACCCAGACACCGCCACCTTCGACGCTTACTCCCGCGTTTCCCAGCGCTTCGCCCATTGCCGAAATGGCTCCCGGGCGGTTGTCTAATTCGATTGCCAGATCTTTCACAATTTAACCTCAATATCACAGGTAAAAAACAAGCTGGAGGAAAACGAAAAGGTCATCCAGGTATCTCCGTTACTACTTCGGTTTTTACCGAGTTAGCGATAAAGCATTGTTGGTGCGCCTGATGATGCATTTTATCGATTTGTTCACGAGTGGGTTGTTTATCCCCGGCAAAGGTAATTTCTGGCCTTAATGTAACTTTAGTGATTGAAACAACGCCATCCGCATCTTCCTCCATGAGGCCGACTGCATTATCAATGTACTCGTCGACAATGAGCCTTCTTTTTGCAGCGATCGACAGGAAAAAAAGCATGTGGCAGCTTGATAGCGATGCGACAAATGCCTCCTCCGGGTCAACATTGGCCTCTACAGAATAAGGCAGCGGCACCACATGTGGAGATGCGGATGCCGGGACAACCACCCCACCGTCGAAAGACCACTCATGACCCCGGCTATATTTGGCCTGGATAAAGTCATCTTTGTCGGTTCTACGCCAGGTGATTTTCGCAAAATATTCAGACATTAGTTAGTATCCCAAATTTTTTGAAGGCGGCTCACGCCTGAATCAGCGGCGCGGCTCTGTCGCATCCGAGTGTATGCGCTTGTTTTTGATCGCATGCGCTTGTCAGGGGGCACGCGCTGCAATCAAATATTATTGATCATAGATACTCTACAACTAAATAGATGATCAGAACTATACAAATAATGATTCCCGGGATAGCAATACGTGCCACTTGCTTTACCTTACCAATTGCCAATTTTTGCAGTTCAATGGACTCGGTTACTTGCTTGTTTGCCCGTTCTACCTGTTGGCGGGCAATTTCCAGATGTTCTTCCTGGCGTTTCAGGGACAACCTCTGGTTATCCCTGATTTCAACCAGCAACTCTTTTATTTCATCTTTCCGACTCATTACCTATTTCCTGCATGCCATTATTATGCGAAGTCTGCACAAAACCAGGCCATCAATAACTACTCAGCGCCTGGTTTTGCAAAGAATACAAACGGAATAGCAAGCGGGCCAAATAATGCGCCCATGACACCCCAAAATACGGGCCTGGCACCCCGGCGTTTGGCTATTTGATGGCAAATAACAATGCAAGCTACATTGATTGCCACTGATGCTAAGAGCAGTTCCATTTTCGAATGTGAATTTTTAGGCTATTTGACAAGTTTAGGTAACGCCGCAAATCAGCGGCTGAGGCGATCGATAGCTCCCAGAAGGCTAGCACACTCGTTACCAGCATTATTCCTGGCATTCATTCGTTTCCAAATACAAACATTACTAGCAAGATAAGTGCGGCGCCAACAATCATGTATTTCCCTAACGTCATTCGGAATGCTCGCCTTTTTTTAATGGCCCTGCTTAATTCAACATCACCTAAGTGCGCGCAAATATTACACTGGCCATGATCCTTGTGAAAATATTGACCGCATCGATTGCATTCAACGTGATTCCTTCGCTTATCCGTTTTCTGTTTAATTCGCTCAAAGAGCCACCAGGACATTCAGTATTTTCTCATTCCAGTTTCATAATTTGATGCACATTGCATCAACATGGAAATGCTTTATGCCGCCTGGCATCAGGGGAAATTGCAAGCGCAGTGCAGTAATTGTTGTCCGATTGCGTGCGCTTGTTGGCAGAGTCATTGCAAATACTATTCGCCGCTTGTGGGTGGTATTGAATAGACGTTTCTGTCAATTCCGTCTGGAAACGTTTCACGAGTCAGTAAAGAACCACCCAGCCTTAACACTAACTTACGCGCCGGCTCATTATTGTCATCCAGGTGTGTCTCCACTGAATCCCATTCAAGATTGTGATAGGCGAAATTAATGGCGGAAATTGATGCCTCTGTGGCCAGTCCTTTTCCCTGTGCGGATTTAACTAACCACCAGGTTAGTTCCGGTCGAGGCCATCCGCTCGGCCACCAAAACCCACACCCCCCAACCACCTCTTTGGAAGAAAGTGTCTCTATTGACCACATTCCATAACCCTTTAAAGCCCAATGCCCTACTTCCATCGCTAGCTGCTTCCAGGCATTACTTGAAATCATCGGTCCACCATAAAAGTGAGATGCGTCAGCGTCCGCATAAAAGTCCCGGTAGGTTGGGAAATCCTCCTCCTTAGGGCCGCGTAAAAGCAGTCTTGGTGATGATAGTTCTGGAATTGTCGAAATCATCATTAATCAGCCAGGCAGGGTTTCTGACAGCATTGGGTTAACGCCTCGCACCAGCGGCAAATTACGCTGCGCAGCCATTTGTCCGACTGCATTTCATTGTTATGCACGTGCTTGAATCCACGTCTCGATTTCAGTGATGTAGTCGTCGGGCAGTCCAATTTTCCTTGCGCTAAGTGCCAACAATCTTGCGTACTCGCTATTACTTCCAGATACCAGTTTCATCGGCAGGATATACGAAGTTACCTCGAGAGACTTTCCTCGCATATCAATCGCCACCAATTGCTCAGGAACATAGTCCGCAACACTTTTTTCGCCGTACAGTACACCCAGCTCCTCGCTACCAAGATCCATTACCGAACCAAAGGCACGTTCGTATTGGGATAATTCGAGTGTTGCCCTTTGGCCAATTCTTAAACCGTACCCCGCTACATGGGCTAACTTATGATTCGCGGGATGCAACCCCTTCTCCCTGAGTAAATCGCCATCCATGAATAAGCCGTAGAAAAAAATGGAATTCATCGTTTACCCAACATGCATAACGCCCGCATCAGCGGCGCGGCTCTGCCGCGTCCGATTGCATGCGTTTGTTATGAGCAGCTATATTCATTAGGTGTATTTTGTAGGCATATTATGTTATTGCCAGCCATGTACCCAATTTCTCTCATCTTTTAAATCATGCCAGTTTATTGGAATAGATCGTTTTGATATGAGAGCTTCAATTGAGCACAAGGCGACTATCCCTTCTTCATCAAATTCGATTTCAGTCACCATGAAGTGCTTTTCTTTCTTAGTTGGCGCAACAGCTGTCCACTTGCTGTTGAGTAATTTCTTGGGGTTAATTTTATTCACCGAAACACCATAAAGCACATAGCGCCCGCATCAGCGGCGCAGCTCCGCTGCGACCGACTGCATGCGTTTGTTATGTGCATATACTTAGCACCGAAGTTTTTCTTGAACCTGTAGTTCGTTTATTTGGGTCATAGAATGTCTCTACCAGCTCAAACCCTGCCTTCCGCATCATGCCTGCAGAGGCCAAATTTTCTTCGTGACGCTCGATATAGACATGACTGCATTTTTCATTGCCAGCAAGTTTAATGGATTCTTTTAGGAGTCGGTTGCCTAGGCCTTTTCCACTTTGGCTTGAGGCAACAACTACGTCATTTATATACGCGATATCTGATAGAGCAGCATACTTACTCAATTTAGCCGGGCATGCCTCTTTTATAATGAGAACCGCGAAGCCAACAATGCAAGTGTCTTCTGCTAAAACGGGTATAGCTTTCCCTTGATTAATAAGTTGAAATTGATGTCCAATGCTTGCATCTGTAATGTAATTCCACTCATTCGGACCTTCTTTTAGAAGGAGTTCTTGCATTGCTTGAAAATCAGCTTCGTTTAGCTTCCGAGAATGTGTCTTCATGCGATGGTCTCTTGCACATAACGCTTCGCATCAGCGGCTTGCAAAGTGCGCAGCGGTTGGCAAGTCCGGCTGCATGCGCTTGTTAGGCGGCTTTGTTGGTTCATGCTTAGTAGCTGCATCTTATGAGCTTTATAATTCAGTGAATGTGCCTGACTGCGCAGAATTTACGCGTGCCGTTGCAGTTGCGACATATGTTCCAGAGATAGCAGTATTAAATGTAAACGAATAAGCAATACTCCCACCCACAGAATCTGTTACTTTAACAGTGCCACTGGCGTCACTAGAGCTATAGCTGTACATCCCCCATGTATCGCCAAAATTAACACCATCACCTTGCGTCGTGTACCAGGGCTGAGAACTTAAAAAAACAACGGTAAATGTGCCTGTTTTTGAGAACTCACCTGAACCAGATTCGGCTGTTACTCGATACATTTTACCAGCTAATGTACTTGGTGCCGAAACTGCTGCTGCCTCGTCATCACTGCTGCTAACACCACCAATACTGCATGATATTAACGACATAGTTAGGGAGAGAAATGTGAAACAGGCTATTGCTTTCATTTAATGTCTCCATTGTCCTATATGGATGATTACTGTTATGACGAAGGACTCATTAAGCGCCTAACGCCTCGCATCAGCGCCTGAGGCGAGCGCAGCTTGCCGAAGTCCGACTGCATGCGATTGTTAGCAATTTATTCCCACTCCAATTCGGTAAATACCTGTTGCGCATTTCTTCCCGCAATAGTCTCGTAGTTCACGAGATATTCAAACTTTGACTGATCTACACTACCTATATCCGTAATGTCGCTACCATTTTTAATAAAATCAGAAACCGATTTACGTAAAAAAAGCAAATAGTCATAGGTGTCTTTTGTAGCCTGAACTAAATCAGTTGGTTTACCGTGTCCCGGTATCAAGTGCAGGGGTTTGTAAGCAGCCATTGTTTGGAAGACGTTGATCCAACTTTTGCTATTGGACTGTGTTCCGACACCCAGCATGCGCTCAACATAAACTATATCGCCGGTGAACATTACTTTCTTCTGAGGAAGCCAGACAAAACTATCACCCAGGGTATGCGCTTGCCCTGAGTGATGAATCTCGAAAATGACGCCACCCGATTTAAACTCGAAATTCTCTACGAACGTTTTATCTGCATAAACCGCATCTGTGTTTCTTACAATTTCTTTCCCAACCAAATTGGCCAGTAAAATGAACTGGTCCTGAGTGCGGTTCTTTTGGTCTATCACAGCTTTTTCACTGGCGATAATTAGCGCATCTTGCTTTTTGAAATACCCGTTACCTAACCAGCGATGATCTTGCCCACCGGTATTTATCACCGTGATAACAGGTTTGTCGGTCACCTCTTTAATAAGCAAGTCGATGTTTTGAGCCCCTTGAAAGGTTCCACCCGAATCAATAACTACAACACCCTCTGAAGTAACAACAAATCCAAAGGTTGCATTATTTCCCAGATTATCTGGTGTCCGGTTACCAAGCTCACCAACTATTGCATATACGTCTTCGGCAACTTTCTGTCGCTCTAATTTCCCATCTGCCCAGGATTGGCTGAAAGGCAGAACCAGAATTAGCAGGAAACAAAATTGTTTGAATATATTCATGTGGGAAGCCTCATGTGAAATTGCTAACGCTGCGCTCAGTGGCAAAGTGGCCGCGTAGCGGGCACTTTGTCCGTCTGCAGCGCCTTGTTATGTGGCAAGCGAACGTTGTTCGAGTATAGCTTTTAGGTGGCAATAGCGAACCCTCGACATTTTGATCGAGCTGCACCTTTCAACCAGCAAGAGGCACTCGATTCAAATTGGTTATATCGGGGTAGAATATACAGATTTTCCCATTTGTCCGACT
>CAWIHJ010000110.1:0-3400 GCA_963835795.1 uncultured Gammaproteobacteria bacterium | reverse complement strand
TTTTCGGGCCCGTGCTGGTGATCATCGGCTATGACGGTGAAGACGAGGCGGTGGCGATCGCCATGATACCGACTTCGTTCTTGCGGCCTATGTCAGCTCAACCGAAATGGAACGCGCCCAAGATCGTGGCGCGGCGTTTGCGCGCCGGGCAGGTCGCCATCAACTATGTCGGCGGCACCAGTGATACGCCGTTTGGTGGTTACAAGCAGTCGGGTAATGGTCGCGAAAAAGGTAAATGGGGTCTCGCCGAGTTCCTCGAACTGAAGGCCATAACCGGCTTCAAGGGCAGGTGATGCGGTGACCGCATCACTGCAGTTCGATTTCACCGCTAAACGCGTGCTGATCACCGGTGGTACTTCGGGCATGGGCGAGGCCTGTGCGCGCAGTTTTGCCGCGGCCGGTGCGCATGTAGTCATCAACGGGCGTAACCACGATCGTGCGCGCGCCATCATTACCGCCAGCAAACGTGGACCCGGCAGCATTGCTTTCGTGGAAGGAGATATTGGCTCGCGCAAAAAATGCGACCTCATCATCATCGAAGCCGTGGGGATTCTCGGCGGGCTGGATATCGTCGTCAACAGTGCCGGCATCATCTACCATGCCACGGCTGAAGAAACCACCGATGAGCAATGGTTGCAAACCATGAACGTCAACGTCAACGGTATGTTTTACATTTGTCGTGCGGCCATGCCGCATTTGCGCTCGAGCAAGGGCACGATCATCAACATCGCTTCGGATGCGGCGCTCAGCGGTAGCCCGCATCTGGTCGCCTATTGCGCCAGCAAGGGTGCCGTGTTGCAGATGACGCGGGCGATGGCGCTGGATCACGGTCCCGAGGGAATTCGCATCGTGCCGGTGTGCCCGGGGGATGTCGATACGCCGATGCTGCGCGGTGAATTTAATGATCGTGGACTGGCTGCCAAAGACGGCTTGCACGAGTCCGCCGAGGGCGTGCCGCTGAAACGCGTCTGCAGCGCCCAGGAAGTCGCCGACATGGTGCTCTATGCCTGTACCGATTCGGCCCGCTTCATCACCGGCTACCCGCTGGTCCTCGACGGCGGCAACCGCGCCTGAACTGCTGAATAAAAGGGGACAGTTTACTTTTCCCTCTAAATTCCAAATGAAAGGGGACAGTTTACTTTTCCCCCGAAATTTCGAGGAAAAGTAACTGCCCCTTTTATACTGTCCCCTTTTATACCCCTTTTATACCGGCATATCCTTGTGTTCGCTTGAAGCCGATGCGTCGGACCGGCGGCCTCCCTGCCGCGCTACACTATTGCGACGATCCCCCCGAGACATCACTTGATTAAACCGGCTCGGCGCTAGAATTCGATCTGCGCGCTGAGTAGCACCATCACTTCGCGCCAGTGTTGTTCCGCCGTCGGGCCGACCTGCTTGAAAATTTCGGCGAAGCGCTGGCGCTGTACCTCGGAGAGTTCGTGTTCCAGTTTGCGACCCCTGGCGCTGAGATCGAGACGTCGCACGCGCCGATCACCGCTATCGGTTTTCTGTTTGATATAGCCCTTGTCGAGCATTTGTCGCAGTGGTCGGTTCAGGTACTGCTTGGTGATACGCATGGTTTGCAGCAACTCGTTGATGCTGCAGCCGGGGTGGCGCGCGACGAAATACAGCAGGCGATGATGAATGCGCGACAGCCCCAGCTGCGCCAGCCGTTGATCGGGTTGGTAGGTCATCGCGCGAAAACCGAAATGCATCGATTCCAGCGCGAGATTGAGTTCGTCCTGTCGGTCCATGGGTGGAATTTAAGTCAATAAAGTTGACATTATAGTGAAATGCCTATAAATACAATATGTCATTATTATTGACCTAATTATCGCGATGAATAAAACTGCCCTGTGCTGGATCAACGGCACCATCAAACCGGCGGCCGAAGCCTCTGTTTCGGTCTTTGACCATGGTCTGCTATACGGCGATGGTGTGTTCGAAGGACTGCGTTTTTACCACGGAGTTACCTTCATGCTGGAAGCGCACTTGCAACGTCTACAGACTTCCGCGAACGGCATCGATCTCGAGTTGCCCTACAGCCTCGAACAGATTGGCGATGCGCTCGTCGCATTGATCGCGGCTTACCCCGGTGACAGCGGTTACCTGCGCCTGGTGGTCACCCGTGGTGTCGGATCGCTGGGCATCGATCCACGCAAGTGCGCGCGTCCTAACCTGTTCATCATTGCCGACGAACTCGCGGTGGTGGATATCACGGATTCATCAAAGGGTGCACGCCTGCACGTGGCCGAGACCCGGCGTACCCCTGCGCAATGCCTCGACCCGAAAGTGAAAAGCCTGAACTACCTGAACAATATCCTTGCGCGTATCGAAGCCAATCGCGCAGGTTGTGACGAGGCGCTGATGCTGAATCTTGAAGGTTTCGTCAGCGAGGGCAGTGTCGACAACCTATTCATTGTTGTCGACGGCGTGCTCAAGACCCCGCGCCTGGAGGATGGCATGCTCGAGGGCATAACCCGTGCAGTGGTCATCGATGTCGCCGCTGACGCCGGCATTCCCTGCGAACAGGTCAGCCTGCGCGTGAGTGACTTGCAGCAGGCGGACGAATGTTTCCTCACCGGTACCGGTGCCGAACTGATCCCGGTGCGCGAGATTGGCTCGCAACCCCTGGCCGTGAGCGCCACGCCACTGTTGCCGACGATCATGCGCGGGTTTCAGCAGAGCATCGCACAATACTGTTTAAGGCGTTAAGATAGCGGCTTATTTTTGGGGATAATCCTATGAGAGTTATAGTCATCGGCGCCGCTGGCGCCGTCGGAAAATGTGCAGTCGATGCGCTGTCGACGCGCCACGAAGTGATCAGCGTCGGTCGTAGCAGTGGTGATATCAAGGCCGACATCGAGGATGTCGAGAGTATTCGCGCGATGTATCGTGAGACCGGCAAGGTCGACGCGGTGGTCAGCGCGGTCGGGCACGGGCATTTCGGTGTAGTACACGAAATGACCAGCGAACAATTCATGAAAGGCATCAATCACAAGCTGCTGCCGCAGGTGAACCTGGTGCTCGAGGGTTTCGACTACATGAACGACGGTGGTTCTTTTACGCTGACCAGCGGCGTGTTGAATCGCGACCCGATCCCCGGCGGTTCCTGCGCCGCGGCAGCCAACGGCGCGCTCGATGGTTTCGTGATTGGCGCGGCGGTCGACATGCCGCGCGGGATTCGCATCAATGCGGTCAGCCCGGAAGTCCTCGAAGTGTCGCGACAAAAATACGACGGTTTTTTTCGCGGTCATGTGCACGTCTCCAACGAAGCCGTTGGGCTTGCCTACAGCAAGGCCGTCGAAGGTTGCCTGAGCGGCCAGGTATTTATCGTCGACTAGCAATCGGTTGGGCACCGCCTGAATCGCTCACAACCCCTCGGTAGTGAGCAGCAAGC
>CAWIHJ010000109.1:0-28474 GCA_963835795.1 uncultured Gammaproteobacteria bacterium | reverse complement strand
CACCAATTGCAAGGGCGATCCCGAACTGGCACTCGATAGCGACGAAATGCGCGCCAAGGCGCTCGGACTACTGCGCTACGGTGGCCTCGACGAAGACACCGCCAACGAAGTCTGCGACTCGCTACTGTCGATGCCAACCAGCGACGATGCCCGCCCGATCTTCTCCGACTTCATATCTCACGCCCTGCAGTAAGTACCCGCATACCGCTCCCGGTATCCTCTCCTCCCCAACTGTCAATCGTCATTCCTGCCCCCACTCGCTGTCATTCCCGGAGGCGTCGGACCATCCGATGCGTCGCGGGGCTACAAACGCATCACGACCTTGCAGGCCTCGCCGGCGTTGAGCCGTTTGAAGCCGGTTTCGAAATCCTCGAAATCGATGTGATCGGTAATCACCGGGCTGACGTCGAGTCCGCTGCCGAGCATGGCTACCATCTTGTGCCAGGTTTCAAACATTTCGCGCCCGTAAATGCCTTTCAGGCTGATCCCTTTGAATATCGCCTGGTTCAGGTTGACGCGCGGTGAATCCTTGTAGATCCCGAGCAAAGCGATCTTGCCGCCGTGATTGATGATGTCGATCAGGTCCGCGAGCGCCTGCTCGTTGCCCGACATTTCCAGGCCGACGTCGAAACCTTCCAGCATGCCGAGTTCTTCCATCACGTCGTGCAAGTCTTCCTGCCCGGCCCTGACGGTGCGCGTTGCGCCGAACTGATCGGCCATCGCAAGGCGTTTTTCATTGATGTCGGTAATCACCACGTGGCGCGCACCCACGTGCTTCGCCACCGCGGTCGCCATCAGCCCGATCGGACCGGCGCCGGTGATCAACACGTCTTCACCGACCAGGTCGAAGGACAGGGCCGTGTGCACCGCGTTACCCAGCGGATCGAGAATCGAGGCAATATCGTCGCTGATTCCCTCCGGGATCTTGTAGGCATTGTCCGCCGGGATACTGACGTATTCGGCAAAGGCGCCCGGGCGGTTAACACCGACACCACGGGTATCGCGGCACAGGTGCCCGCGCCCGGCCCGGCAATTGCGGCATTCGCCACACATGATGTGACCTTCGCCGGACACGCGGTCGCCGATCGCGACCGAATGCACCAGTGAGCCGACTTCCTCGATCACGCCGATGTACTCGTGCCCCACCGTCATCGGTACCGGCACGTGCTCCTGCGCCCATTTATCCCAGTTGTAGATGTGTAAATCGGTGCCGCAGATGGCAACCTCGTGAACCTTGATCAGTACGTCTTCAGGACCGATTTCGGGCTTTGGCACGTCCTGCAACCACAACCCGGGTTTGGCTTCTGCCTTGACCAGTGCTCTCATTGGTTTTCTCCCGCCGGCAACAAACCGACCTGCTGTCCTACCTTAATAAATGCCTCAATGGCAACATCGATCTGCTCCCGGCTGAGCGCCGCGCTCATTTGCGTGCGCACCCGCGCCTGCCCTTTAGGCACCACCGGGAAAGAAAACGCGGTAACGAATATACCCTCTTCCATCAACCCGCTGGCAAGCTGTTGCGCGAGCCTGGCATCTCCCGTCATCACCGGCGCAATCGCGTGCTCACCGGGAATCACGTCAAAACCGGCGGCGCTCATGCGCTCACGAAAATAAACCGTATTATCCGCCAGCTTGCGGCGCAGGTCGGCACTTTTTTCGAGCAGTTCCAGCGCCGCCAGGGTCGCGGTGACGATGCTCGGCGCCAGGCTGTTGGAAAACAGGTATGGCCGTGCGCGTTGGCGGAGTAAATCGATAAACGCCTGCGGGCCGGTGATATAGCCGCCGCTGGCGCCACCCAGCGCCTTGCCAAAGGTGCCGGTAGTGATGTGCACGCGCCCTTCGACACCCTGTAACTCGGGCGTACCAGCGCCGCGCTCACCGACAAACCCCACCGCGTGGCTGTCATCGACCATGACCAGCGCATCGTAGCGTTCGGCCAGGTCGCAGATCCCCGGTAAATTGGCGTAGGTGCCATCCATCGAAAACACACCATCGGTGACGATCAGACGAAAACGCGCATCGGCCGCGGCCTTTAACTGTGTTTCGAGGTCATTCATGTCGTTGTTGGCGTAGCGAAAGCGCTGCGCTTTACACAGCCGCACGCCGTCGATGATCGACGCATGGTTGAGGCTGTCGGAGATGACCGCATCTTCGGCGCCGAGCAAGACTTCAAAAATACCGCCATTGGCGTCGAAACAGGACGAAAACAGGATCGCATCGTCCATGCGCAGAAATTCGGCCAGCTTGCCTTCAAGCGTTTTGTGTATGTCCTGGGTGCCGCAGATAAAACGCACCGACGCCATGCCGAAGCCGTGTTCGTCGAGTCCGCGATGCGCCGCCTCGTTGAGCCGTGGGTGGTTGGCGAGGCCCAGGTAATTATTGGCGCACAGGTTGATCAGGTCAGCGTCCCAGCCCTCGGCGCGGATGCTGGCTCCCTGTGGCGATACCAACGGGCGCTCCTGCTTGTACAAACCCTGGTCACGGATATCGTCGAGCACCGATTCGACGAAGCTAATCATTTTGCTGGACATCGATAAACTCCTCGCTGTTAAGGCGCCAATATATCCGAAATTGCCCTGCGATGATGACTATTCCGGTTGATTTTTTCCGACCTGTCGATAGGCCAGTACGTAGAGCACGAGCCCAAGGCCCGACAACCCGATCAATCCGGACAGCACCAGCTCGATAACCACCCCGACCCCATACCAGCGCGCCCAGAAACGGCGCCGAGGCGGAACCCGCGAGGTAAATCAGCGCGAGTGCCCCCGATTTGGCGCCAAACTGGCGCTCGCCCAACAGGTTACGCGCGATGACCGGGCGGATGATGCTGACCACCCCATAGGCTCCACCGAACAGAATGACAAAGCCGATCAGCAATGCCGGCGTTACGCCGGCGACAATCAGCAGGATGATCGACAGGCCGATGAGCACGAAACAGGTGATGGCGATGCCGTGAATCGACACGCGCCGCTCGGCCGCGATCATCGTCAGCCGCCCGGCGACCTGCATCGGCCCGATAAACGAAATCGCCATGACCGCGACGTCGGGATGTATATCGCGCTCGCTCAGAATCGGCAACAGGTGATGCAGCGTTACGCCCTGCACCACCGCGATCAACGCAAAGCCAACCGCCAGGAACCAGAACACCGGCGAGGACAGAAACGAGCGTTCCGCGGTGGCCGGCAACGGATTGGCAAGATGACGTTGCGCGCCAGCCTTCTCGACGGCATTCGCGCCATACCACATCAGCGGCGCGACGATCAGGATCGCGGTCAGCCCAAAGCAGATCACCGCGCTGCGCCAGCCAAAGGCCTGTACCAGGCCGTGCGCCACCGGGAAACTCACGGTACCGGCAAAACCGGCCACCAGGGTGACGAAGATGATCGAGCGTTTGGCATCGGCACCGCGTGCACGCGTTATCAGCGCGAAGCAAGGTTCGTACAGGCTGCCCGCCATGCACACGCCGAGCACCGCCCACAGCAGGTAAAATTGCCACAGTTCGGTCACCAGTGACAGCGCCATCATGCACAGGCCGCCCAGCAGCGCAGCGCCAGTCATCATCTGCGCCCCCTTGCCGATATCGATCAGGCGACCGTAAAGCGGCGAGCAAAACGCCGACATGAAAATGGCCAGGGTCACTGCGCCAGTCAGATCGGCGCGGCTCCAGCCCAGCGACGCCTCCCAGTAGAGCAACAGGGCCGGGAAGCTGTAGTAGATACAGGCCCAGATCAAGGTCTGCGCAATCGCCAGCAGTAAAATCGGACGGTCTTTCAACAGGCCCTCAGCACGTGAATTGGCATATCTGTCTGCCAAATCGGAATTGATGAGCCGCTATGATGCCATTCGAACTCGAACAGGGATACACGCTATCGAGGGCTGACCCGATTACTGAAATCAGGATTTAGTCGGCTTGCTGATGCTGATATTTTCGTTCAACACGCGCACTTCGCGTTGCGGGAACGGAATTTCGAAACCGTGCTCGCGCATCGCTTCGAAGATCATCAGCAACAGGTCGCCACCGACCCGGTTCTTGCCGTCGTCGATGCCTTCCATCCAGAACTCGACGAACATGTTGATGCCGGAATCACCGAAGCTGTCGATTTCACAATCGGGGCGTTCCTCGAGAGGCACGTCCTCGCCACTGAACACCTGCGGATGGCTGGCCACCACCTCTTTGATGATGTCGACCAGTTTGCGAATGTCCGAATGGTAGGCCACCGAAAAATCGACCCGGTAACGCTGCCGTTGATCCTTGTGGGTCCAGTTGGTGAAGGTCTCGACGATGAACTTTTCATTCGGCACCACGATATCCTTGCCGTCGAAGGTTTCCATGGTGGTAGAACGCATGTTGAGTTGGCGCACCACACCGGTTCGGCCATCTTCGAGTTCAATGTAGTCACCAATCGAAACCGAGCGGTCGAGCAAGATGATGATGCCGGAGATAAAATTGGACGCGATCGCCTGCAGGCCGATACCGATGCCCACACCAAGCGCGCCGCCAAATACCGCCAGTGCCGTCAGGTTGATGCCCATGACCTGCAGTAACAGCAGCACAATAACAAAAAATATACCGATCTCGAGCAACTTGGCGGCCACTTCGCGGGTACGTAACTCCAGTTTTTCCTGGCGGTTGATGATGTCGCGGCCGGTCTTGTTGGAAACCCGTCCGAGCCAGAACAGCAACGAGCCAAAGATGGCGACCCGCGCGATGCCGTAGAGCGAAACGTCGATGTTGCCGATGTTCATCGAAACCGATTCCAGTATCGCCACCAGGTCATCCAGCAGGCCCAGCAAAAACAGTAAAATCAGCGGCATTCCGATCCAGCGAAACAATCCGGCAACGAAATGACTGGCAATAAAATCACGCACGATCGAATGAAACAACAGCAGGATAGAAAGGCTCATGGCCACCTGGTTTACCCAGTTGTGGTCGAGCAGGCTCGCGCTGATTTCGACCGATACGCGCAACAGCAGGATGGCCAAAATCGGAAACAGCAGGCTTCCCAGCTTGCCACTGAGCTGGCGCAGCGGATGCACCGCGTCAGCGCTGGTCGAGTGGATCGAGAAAAGGCAGGTGGTGACGGATGCGTTGCGCCAGAAAGAAGGCAACGACGTAGACGGTAATGACAATGCCCAGTTGACTATAGGTTTCCGGCTGTGTCAGCGCAGTGCTGATACTGGCACTGGCCTGTTCCAAAAATTGATTGATCTTGTCTGATGTCATTCCGGATTCCCGCAAAGCCATGGAAATTGTTTAGCGCGTCGCCAGTAACAGGGCGCGGCCGCGCGAGTATACCATTCACAAGTGCTTTGTAATGCAATTCCTGGACGAGCTCAAGCGATACAGGACAACGGCTTCTGTTATATTGCAGCCTTGACCCGATCGCGAGGAACCCTTGGTGGCGAAATCCGACAAACTCGACGCAAGACTGAGCCGCGTCTACGACAATCCCGACGACAAGCAGGCCCTGTTTGACGACTGGGCCACCACTTACGACAACGACCTGGTCAACGACCTGGGTTACGTGGCTGACGCCGAAGCCTGCCGCCGCTTCGAATCCCTGGTGCCCGACCGCCAGGCCCGCATTCTCGACGCGGGTTGCGGTACCGGGCTGGTAGGCCGACGCCTGCAACGGGCGGGGTACCGGGATATTCACGGCAGCGACTACGCGCAGAAAATGCTCGAAGAGGCGGCTGCCACCGGCGCTTACCGATCGCTCGCGCAACACGATTTGACGCAGCCGATCGTCACCGACAACTTGTACGATGCGGCAATCGCGGTCGGTGTATTTGCCTTCAGCCTGCCCTCGGCCGAACACCTCGGTCACATCACCGGCTGCCTCAAACCGGGTGGAATTGCGCTGGTCACGGTCAACGGCAAGGCCTGGCACGAGGTTGACTGGCCGGCAAAACTGGATGGCTTCGAACAACGCTATACTGGGGTCAGACTGCTCGAAATCGAGACCATCGATTACCTGACCGGCGAAGGCATTGATGGCCGCCTGTTGATATTGCAGCGCCCGGATTAACGCTGAAAACCGCCGTTCCGGCCATCGGCGGTCTTACCAGGGTGACGGCTGTTTTGCGGCTACATTCCATTATTTATTCGCGGCTTCGCCGTGACTTGCCTGGCGGGTCATCGGCAACTTGCGAATCATCCAGACCAGTAATATCAGCCCGGGCAATGCAACCACCGTGGAAATCAGGAAAAACTGGAACCAGCCGGTCAGCTCCACCACCCACCCGCTTGACGCCGAGAGCAAGGTACGGCCAAACGCCATAAACGATGTAAACAACGCAAACTGCGTGCCGGTATAGCGGATATTGCACAGCAGCGACAGGTAAGCGACAAAGGCCGATGAACCCATGCCGCCCGACAGGTTTTCGATACCGATGGTGAAATACAGGAACTGCACATCGTGCCCGGCCAGTGTCTGCGCCGCGTACATCAGGTTGGACAACATCTGCAGAACACCACAGCCGAGCAGGCTCGGCATGACGCCATAACGTTTGACAATCAGTCCACCAACAAATACGCCGACGACGGTGGCGGCCACACCGAACAGCTTGCTGACGGTCGCCACTTCGGATTTGCTGAAGCCCATCTCGTAGTAAAACGGATAAGCCATCACCCCGGCGTAGGCATCGCCGAGCTTGTACAACAGGATGAAGGCGAGAATCACGATTGCCGTCGAGGCGCCGTTACGCTGGAAAAATTCCACGAAGGGATCGACCAGCATGCCGCGCAGGTTAACCGCGGCGACGCTCGCATCACCAGGTTGTTTACGTTGCTCGGGATCGGGCGCGAGCAGCGCGGCGAGCATACCGACGCTGACCAGCACTGCCATCACCACGTAGACCAGCGACCAGTCGAATTGATCGGCAAGAAACAGCGCGCCGGCGCCGGCGACGATCGCGCCCAGCCGATATCCGGCCTGGGTCATTGCCGCTCCGGCTCCTTGCTCGTCCGGATCCAGTATCTCGATGCGATAGGCATCGATCACGATGTCCTGGCTTGCGGAAAAGAAGGCCACCAAAAGTGCACAGACCGCGGCCAGCAACGGGGTCGCGTCGGGACGGCTGAATCCCAGCAGCACAATCGAGATCATCAAACCGACCTGGATAAGCAGCATCCACGAACGCCGTCGTCCGAGGCGACGCGTTAGCCAGGGCAAGGCGATGCGATCGATGACCGGCGCCCACAGAAACTTGACGTTGTAAGGCGTTCCGACCAATGCAAACAAACCGATCGCCGTCAGCGCGACGCCAGCCTCGGCGAGCCAGAAAAACAGCGTTGCACTCGACAGGGCCAGCGGCAACCCGCTGGCGAAACCCATGACAAATACGATCAACAGCCGCGGCTGCAGGTAAAGTCCCAGGGCGCCCGAAGGTTTCACCGTTGTTTTTGTCACTTCACCTCCCGCGCCCAACGTCTACCGGCGACACGACTCGCGACCAGGACCAGCACGATGGTGGCGCCAAACAACAGCCAGACCTGCGCCTCGCTAACGCGCGTAATCAACGCGCGACTGACTTTACTCCGGTATGGCTCGCTGGAATCACCCACGGCAGCCGAGACTTCGGCGCTGGTGGAAGCGTCCCAGGCAAACCGCGACGCGCTCAACGCCGTCGGGAAATAATTCCGTAGTATCTCGTTTTCATGGTAAGCCACCAGGTAATGCCGCTGCCGCGTGTCCGGCGAATCGCGCACTCGTTTCAGGTGGTAGTTGCGGCTAAACAGGTGCACCCCGGCCTCGTGGACATAGGGATCGCGGATAATGCTGTAGCGCTTGAGGAATTCAGCATAACTCTCGATCGGGTCCTGATTGAAAGTCCGCACCATCTCGGCACCGCGCTGCCGATCGAGGGCAGCCAGTGCCTCGACAGAGAAACGCGAACGGAATTCGCCACCGACCGGGCTACGATGCAGGTATCCATACTGCGCCATCATGCTGTTGCCGTCCTGCAGGAAAGCCAGGCCCGGAATCTGCTTGGCATACCAGGCGACACGTTGCGGCGTATTGACAAAACTGATCAATAGCAGCAACAGGGTTGCCACTGTCCAGTTACCAAGCCTGCGCCAGTCGCGTTCGGAGGGTGGCTGCGCAATCAACTTTGGGCGCAGGCCCGCCACCAGTCCGACCTGCGCCAATAATCCAGCGAAGGCGTTGATGGCAATATCCCTGAGATCGAAATGGCGCGATGGCACTACCCACTGGATGTACTCGTCGACCATCCCGACCATGGCGGTCAACAGCAGGCTCAACGGGTAGATCGTGTAATTGCGGATCCGATGCGAAAGTGCGCGATACACCAGCACCCCGAGCAACGCATACTGCACCAGGTGAAGGGCTTCCTCGGGTATTGCGCGTAGTCGAAAGATGGTGGCGGCAATAACCACCAGCACGGCAATCAACCACAGGTAAGCGCTACGCGGCAATTGCCGATGCCGCAGGTTTCGCCAGGCGTAGAAACCACCGAGGCCGAACAGTAACAGGCAACTGTAGAGAAAGATTTCACGACCAATCCGCTCATTCACCGTCTCCACCAACCACCTGGCGAGCGGAATGGTGGCATAAATCAGACCAATGCAGAGTATTACCCAGGCCCACGAGCGCCTGGCGGATTCTGTCGGTGGACGATCAAGCAAACTGTACCTCGGCCGGATTAGCGTTTATATTAAGGCGCACATTGAGCGCCATGCGACCTGCTAATCCTACATTTATTCGGTATTTGTTACCGCTACTATTTTGGCTGTCGACCGGCCTGCTGGCGACCACCGCGCAGGCGCGCGACAGCTTCATTCTCGCCGTCATTCCAGACACGCAGAACTACGTCGATTTCCGTCACCAGGTCGCCAGTGATTTCGAGTTTGATGCCGCCGACCTGTTTATCGAGCAAATGCGCTACATCGCCAGGAACGCGGTGGCCAATGGCGGGAAAATTGCCTTCGTCGCGTCGGTTGGCGACGTCTGGCAGCACCAGACCATCGCCATCGACCCCGAGCACCGTGCACGCGGTATGGAAATCGAGCCCGATCCGATCCTGGCGAAACGCGCGGTGCGCACCGAGGAAGTGCTCGAAATCGAGATCCCCAAGGCCATCGAGGGCTACCGCCTGATCAGCGAAGCGGGCCTGCCGTTCGGTGTGGCGCCGGGCAACCACGATTACGATGCCGCCTGGAGCGTCGCCGGCTTTCCGCCTAATCGCAAAAAAGAATGGTCTGAAATGACCCGTACCGTCGAGGATCTTGGCCTCCTGCACGTTGGCGGGCTGGACAATTTTCGCAGGGCGTTTGGCGCCGATACCGACTTTTTCCGCGATCGCCCGTGGTACGTGTCCAGTTTTCGCGGCGGCGCCAACAGTGCCCAGCGCTTCCACGCCGCAGGTTTCGATTTCCTGCACATTGCCATCGAGATGCAGGCCGACGACGCCGTGTTCGCCTGGATTGAATCGGTGCTGGCCAAACACCCGGGATTGCCGACCATACTGACCACGCACGATTACCTCGACCAGCATGGCGAACGCAATCCACAGCCGCTGGTGGACCTGGTGCGGGCCGACCCACAGCATCACAACAGCGCGGAACAACTGTGGCAAAAGCTAATCAGAAAAAATGACCAGATATTCCTGGTATTGAGCGGTCACCACCCCGGCCAGAGTTATCGCCTCGACAACAACACGGCAGGCAACCCGGTGTACCAGATACTCGCCGATTACCAGGTCCGTGGCCAGGCCGCAGTCGATCATGGCCGCAAAGCCTACCGCGGTATCGGCGACGGCTGGTTGCGACTGATGACCTTCGATTTTTCGGGCCGTCGCGCGCGCCTAACGGTGCGCACCTATTCCAGCTACTATCGACACTACTCGTCACATGTCGACAATTATGCGCGCTGGTACCGCGAGCGCGAACAGCCCGAGATGACCGATATCGAGTTTCTCGCCGCCGATGACTTCGTCATTTTCCTCGACGGCTTCGGCGAGCGCTTTCCACCCAACTAGAACGAAGACCGCGCCCGCTAAGACCAGTTGGCCTCACTATCTCACGGTTGTGGGTATTGCACGAAGATCGTGACAAAGCCATCGGGACAGTCGACACTGGGGCCAGTATCACAGGGTTCGTCGTAACCGATCCATAGCTCACCGTCCTGTATCTCCCAACTCGCGCTGTAACTACCGGTCGCGGAAAAAACCGGCTGTCTCGACTTGCGCGCCAGGTCAAAAATCGTTATCTGCTGCGAATGTGCGCCGACGTTGCAACGGATGACCAGTAATTCCCCGGGGCCGGATGGCAGGCTGAGTAACTGGATGCTGGCATTATCATCGTCAACCTCGCCCTCGGTTACCTCACCAAGATCGCATTCCAGGTTGTAGATGCCGAAACGCCCGTCACGCTGAAAAACCGTCAGCCGACTTTCGTCAGCGCCGGCCGAATGCACGTGCCAGGACCATTCGCTATCGGGTTTGTGGTCGGCATTGGCCGTGGCGCAGCACAGCAAAAACATCGGTAATACAACTAATTTCAACAGTCTATCCTCTGGCATTGATACGAGCATTCCGAGCCGAATCATGAACCTCAGATATCGCGTTTGCGCGACACCACGAAAGTTTCGTCGTTGAACCAGATGCCATTGTGCTCGTGCAGTACCTCGGCGGTGGCGTCCAGGTACGCGCCCGAGGAAATCACCGGGTCGAGTCGTTCGTCCTCGATCTGGCCCACGTAGATAGCCGCATTCCACGCGGCGAACAGGGTCGAGGTGCCGATGGCTTCGCTGATTTCGGTTGGCAAGGTATGCATGTAATAGCGGATTATCGACTTGGCGTCGGACCCGGCATTGAAATTGTAGTTCTGCGCGCTGTGGCCGAGATACTCCTTGAGCGTCTTGATCAACAGGTGGCGATCGACCTGGAACGGGTCTTCGTCGGGCCAGATCTTGCGCACCAGCTCAAGCCCGGGATCATCGCCGCAGGATTGTGCCGTCAACAAACGTCCGCCTGGACGCAGGCTGCGCACCAGCGGTGCGAGTACGTGTTTCACCTTGAATTCAGCGCTCATGCGCGCGCGCCAGGGCTGCGATGCGAGCACCAGGTCATAGTCACCACCGGCCGCCTTACCACGCCGTGGAATAACGTCGTCGAGCAGAAACCGATGGTCTTCGCGAAACATCACCAGCACCGACGGCCGCACGTACATCGGGTTACCCGTCTTTTCGCTGGCCTTGACCTGCCAGCCATCGACCAGTTCCTCGTCGAGCCCGCGCAACTGATCACCAAACTCGTGGGCGGAATCACCCTGCAGCGGCACTTCGAGCCAGTTCAATGCCGCCGCCTTGTCGACGTCGTTGGGCATCAGCCAGGGCGCCTCGGCGTAATACAGGTTGGTGACGATAATCACGCTCGCCGGATGTTCGATAAAGCGATCCGGGAGCTTCTCCAGCGTCAGCCGCACGTCCTCGAGACTGACTTCCTTGCCGACGATGTAAAACGGAATCGTCGGAAAGCGGCGATGCATGGCGCGCATCACGTGGCTCAGCACCGTGCTGTCACCGACGCCGGCATCGAACAGGCGCAGTGCCGGCGGCGACGGTCGCAAGTGGGACAGTTCCTGGGTGGCGCGTTGGGCTACCTTCCACTTTTCGTTGCAGGTATTGACGAAGGCCAGGTACTTCTGGCGATTGTCGTAGAAACGGAAGGGGCGATCGTCGGTGACGTGTTTCATTGCAGGGTTCTCCGCGTGCGCAACCTGTTTGTTCAGGTGGGTTATCGGTTCGGGCTGCCCAACGGAAGGTGATTGCTGCTGGGCGATAAATGAATGAACGCGTTCGGCGGTATCCAGCGTAATGCTTTTACCCGCGCGCAGCCGATTGCAAAGTTTGCCATCGTTTACCGCCTGGCGGCCGAAAGTGGATTCGGCTATTCCGGCACTGCGGCAATAGTCTTCCACCTGCTGCAAAAGTTGCTGATTGGGGTTACTCATCGACAGCCGGGATTCGGGTTAGAGTGGATACCCTACCTCTAGATCAGCAGCCTTGCAAGATTTCAAGCCCAATAAATTTTCTATCAATTTTTATGGGCAGTTGCCCACTAAAGGTCGAATTAAACAGTTGCCCGCTTCATTCGTTCGTAATTTTCGTCATTAAACGGGTGGGCAACCCCGCTATCCCAATCAAACAGGGAACGCTCGATCGTGGTCAGTTTGGCCAGGTATACGTGCAGCCCACAACTCTGGCGGTTATTGGCTGCTTCCACCGAGTGAATACCATCCGGCTTCAACGCGATCACCTCGCCCGGCCCGACGCGCCTGGTGCTCTTGTGCACCAGCCGATTATCCTCGCGCAGGTAAAAGTGATTGTCTTCGGCGCCCTCGAAAACCCCGATGGTTGCGGTGGTCTGATGGTCGTGTGGCGGCACGTGCAGTCCGGGCACGAAGCGCACAAACCAGATCGACACGGAGTCGTCCTCGAACAGCACTTCGTCGTCGTTGTCGAATTCCGGCATCGCCGCCTTGATCGCTTGCGGATCGTGAAACGCCTCGGTCATTAACTCGCGCACGCGTTTCACCGCGTCGTCGGTGAGCGCCGCAGCGCGCAACTGCTGCACAAAATCATCCAGATCAAAATCAGCCATCTCGTTCCTCCAGGGGACAGTATACTTTTTACTAAAAATTTCAAATAAAAGGGGACAGTTTACTTTTATTTCCGTTACCTAATAGCCTCCGGGTATTCATTGAAAAAGCAAACTCAATAACTGCTATCCGACGAAAAAAGTAAACTGTCCCCTTTTATTTGAAATTTTTAGTAAAAAGTATACTGTCCCCGGTTTTAGTCCAGCAATGTTTCGTCGTAGGGAAAGCGGGTCAACAACTCGTAACCGTCGGCGGTGATCAATACCTGTTGCTCAAGCTTGACGCCATCGCGCTCGCCTTTCGGTCCCATGTAACTTTCGATGCACACCACCATTCCCGCCTGCAGCTCGCAATCGTAGGGATTGGTTCCACGAAACAACGGTCTGACCATCGGATACTCATCGCACATGCCGACCGCGTGCATGATACAGGGGTAAGCGTTGTCGCGGCATTCTTCCGGCACCGGGTAGGCCTGGCGCTGCATTTCCAGCAAGGTCATGCCCGGGCGCACCAGCTGCAGATTGTGTTCGATCTCGTCCACCGCGAGGCGATAGATCTGTTTCTGTCGGCGTGTCGGTTTCACCGGCCCGCAATGGAAGGTGCGCGACAAATCGACGAAGTAGCCAAACGGCCCGACCATGTCGGTATCGAATCCGACCAGGTCACCCGCCTCGACCTTGCGCTGGCTGGCCTCCTGCAACCAGGGGTTGATGCGCGGCCCGGATGCCAGCATACGCCCCTCGTGCCAGTCACCATTATTGGCAATATTGGTGTAATTGAGCAAACCCCACAACTGCAGCTCGGTAACGCCGGGGCGCAGCGCACGCTGCATCATGCTGGCGCCATGCTCGCCCACCGCAATTGCCCAGCGCATGCAGTCGATCTCATCGTCCGATTTGATCAGGCGCGCCAGTTCGGCAACCCGCACACCGTCGATCACTTCGACGCCACGGGCCTCGAGCGCCTGGGTCACCGAAGGGTTTACGTATTCAACGGCGACGCGGCGCTTGCTACTGCCGATCTCGTCGAGATAGGCAACCACGTCATCGGCCAGATCGCGGGCCGCAAGGTCGATATTGGTGCCACCGTCAAAAAAGGCGTGTGGCCGCCCGGGTCGGAAATCATCGATCTGCGGCACATCGTAGTAGCAGCCATAAGCCACGGTCGGGCCTTGCTGGGGTAAAAACAGGTACACCGTCGGAATGTGTGCCTGAAACAGCTGGTAGCTGCGGTAATCGACCGCGTAGCGCAAGCTGATCGGATTGACCAGGATACAGAAGTCGGCATCGTGCAGGCGCAATTGCTCGCGCAGGCGTTCACGGCGATAGTCGAACAGGCGCTCGACATTGATCTGCGGCATTGGCTGCAGCCGCGTGAGATCGCTCCAGTCGTCCTCGAGCACCAATCGGTCGATGGTTGCCGAGTCCATCGGTGATCAGCCGTAAAAACCGCGAATCGCAGCAATGGCGCGTTCGATACCATCGTCGTCGATGTCGAGGTGAGTCACCATGCGAATCCGCGGGTTCTGCCGGCCGATAACGATCTGGCAGGATTCCAGGTGCCGTTGTAACGGTTCCAGTTCAACGACCGGCGGTTCGATGAACACCATGTTGGTGTACTGTTGCACCTGTAATTTCTCGATGTCGGCTATTCCCTCGGCAAAGTGTTGCGCGCGCCGATGATCGTCGGCGAACCGTTCGATGTTGTTTTCCAGCGCATACTGACCGCAGGCAGCGATCACCCCGGCCTGGCGCATGCCGCCACCCAGCTGCTTGCGCAGGCGCCGCGCGCGCGCAATAAATTCGATGTCACCACACAGCATGGCGCCCACCGGGGCACCCAGACCCTTGGACAGGCACAGCATCACGCTGTCGAACGGCGCGACAATATCCGCCGCGGTTTGCTGCAGTTCGACCGCGGCATTCATCAGGCGCGCACCGTCCAGATGTACCTTGAGTCCCAGCGCGGAAACCGCCTCGGCCAGCTTGCGATGCTGAAGCGGGTCCTGCACCTGGCCGGAAACGGTATTCTCCAGCGCCAGGGTACGGGTGATCGGTAAATGCGGATCGTCTTCCTTGATCGCCGCCAGCACCTGCTCAAGCGTCAGTCCACCGTGCGCATCGGTGGCCAGCGGGTGCAACACGATACCGCCCAGCGCCGAGGTGCCCCCGGCTTCAGAACAGTAAATGTGATAGTGATCACCGATCAGTATCTCCTCACCGCGCGCATTGTGCGCGAGCATCGCCACCAGGTTGGCCTGGGTTGCACTGGAGAGGAACAGACCCGCCTGCTTGCCGAGCAAATCGGCAGCCGTGGTTTCGAGGCGATTGACGGTTTCATCTTCACCGTATACGTCATCGCCAAGCGGCGCATCGGCGATCGCCTGGTACATGCCCGCAGACGGCCGGGTTACGGTATCGCTGCGCAGATCAACTACTGCCGGTTCGCTCATGGTTTCCATCCGCTGAAATTCGCCAATCTTAGGCCGAAAACTGGACCAATGGAATGGCTTTTTACTGGGGGTTTATGCCTGTGCTGAAGTACTATTCACGCATGAATTCACCTGTACCCGCCAACAAACGCAACCTGATCGCCGCCTGCGCCGCCATCACCGTATTCGGTTTTGCCTTCGGCATGACCTATCCGCTGCTGTCGCTGATTCTCGAATCGCGCGGCCTTGCCAGCGATATGATCGGCATCAATTCCGCCATGCTGCCAATCGGCATCCTGTTGATTTCACCCATTATTCCGGTGCTGGCGACGCGCTTTGGCGCGCGTAACGTGGCCATAGTCGCGGCGCTGGCGACGGCGCTGGCCATTCTCTCCTACAAGACCTTCGACACGCTGGGCGCCTGGTTCCTGATCCGCCTGGTGCAGGGCATGACCATCGCGACACTGTTCGTATTGAGCGAAGCCTGGATCGTCGGTTCGGCCGGCGATCACAATCGCGGCAAGATCGTCGCCATCTACGCCAGCGTGCTGTCGGCCAGTTTTGGTGCCGGCCCGTTGCTGATCAGCTTCATCGGTATCGAGGGCTGGACGCCTTTCGTGCTCGGCGCTGTCGTGGTAGCGCTTGGGACTGTGCCCTTCATTTTTATTCGCGAAGACATCGACAGCGCCCCCGAGGAGACCCGGCCCTCGGGCATTTTAAACTTTGCGCAAAAAGCGCCGATGTTACTCTTCGCGGTCGGCTCCTTCGCCGTGTTTGACGCCGCCACGCTGTCGCTGTTTCCGGTGTACGGGGTGCAGAACGGACTCGATATCACAACCGCCGCCAATATTCTCACCGCGTTGATCCTCGGTAACGTGCTGTTGCAGTTTCCCATCGGCTGGCTGTGCGACCGCTTCGCGCCCCGCCTTGTCATGGCGAGTTGCGCCGCGGTGACGGCGCTGACCCTGATGGTGCTACCGGCGGTGATAACTACGGATATGAAATGGCCGGTCCTGGTGTTGATGGGTACCAGCGGTTACGGGGTCTACACGGTGTCGCTGGTATCGCTCGGCAACCGCTTCAGCGGCAGGGAACTAATCAATGGCTCTGCGGCCTTCGGCATCATCTGGGGCTTTGGCGCCCTGCTCGGATCGGTCAGCGGTGGCCTGTCGATGCTGGCGTCTTCATCCTTTGGACTGCCGTTCGGGCTCGCCGTGGTTTACCTGTTGCTTGCCGGGGGTGTCACCTGGCGCCAGTTTTCAAAACAACAGGCGGCGCAAAGTACTGCAGATCAACCCGAATTATGAACGCAACGCATCCTGTCCATGTACTCTGGGCAACGCCGCGTTCGACGTCGACTGCGTTCGAGTGGATGATGCGCATGCGTGGTGACCTGGCCTGTTTTCACGAGCCTTTTGGTGAAGCCTGGTACCAGGGTGACGACGCGCGCGCACCGCGGCTAAGCGCAAGCAGCCCGCGCAAGCCCGGGCTCAGTTTCGCCAGCGTGCTGGCGCGCTTGCTGGAAACTGCTGCCAGGTGCCCGGTATTCTCCAAGGACATGCCGCAATTTACCGACCATTTATGGACGGACGACTTTCTCGATTGTTTCCAGCACAGCTTCCTCATTCGCGATCCCGCCAGGGTACTCGCCTCGCTGCAACGCAGTTGGCAGAAGTCGAACAACGTGGAAGGATTTACCCGCAACGAAATCGGTTTTGACGTCCAGCGCGCGCTGTTCGACCGTCTCGCCGACAAATACGCGGAGACCCCCAGTAGTCATCGACAGCGACGATTTGCTGGCCGACCCGCCAGGCATGGTGGCGAAGTACTGCGCCGCGATCGGGATACCGTTTATCGCCGAGGCGCTCAGTTGGGAACCGGGCAGCCGCAGCGAAGTATTGTGGTACGACAGCGACGACAGCATCTGGCACGAAAGCCTGAAAAACTCGGACGGCCTCAAGACTCAGCCGCACAGACCCGTCGTTATCGCCGAACTGCCGTCAAGACTGCAGGACCTGTACCAGGATTTTCTGCCGCATTACCAGCACCTGCACGCCCACCGCCTGCGGCCTTGATGCGCGTCGCCCTCGCCAGTGTCATTCCTGCGAAGGCAGTAATCTTCAAAAGACGCCACTGTTGAAAGATCCCCGCCTGCGCGGGGATGACGAGATTTTTGCCGTCATTCCTGCGAAGGCTGGAATCTTCAAAAGGCGCCGTGATATTAAGGCCGGAAGGAAACCACTAACCTTCAACAATCACCAGTTCACGCTCGGAAGCGCGCTGCGCAAGCGCTTTGGCCGGCTGGTACTCGGGGCTTTGATAACAGGCGAGCGCCTGTTCATAACTGTCGAAGCGCACGATCAACTGGCGCGCGAATTTTGGACCTTCGCAGGTTTCCACCTGTCCTTTGCCGGCGATGACTGCGGCGCCAAAGCGCGCGGCGATATCCGGCCACAATTTACCGTAGGCCTGCATGGCCTCCGGGTCCCTGACTTCTGCACCCCTGACGATCCAGTAACCTGCCATAACCTTATCTCCATTAAATATAAATAGTGATCGAAGCGATCGTCGCTTATTGTGGCACCTCGCCTTCGACGATGATGCGGTGCATGACGCGGCGATAGCCGTGGTAGTCATTCAACGCGTAATGCTGGGTGCAACGATTGTCCCACATGGCCAGCGTGTCGGCTTCCCAGCGCAGGCGAAAACTGTACTCGGGGCGCTCGACCTGGCGATACAGATACGCTAGCAACGGCAGGCTTTCCGCGCGCGACATACCCTCGAAACCGAGCGTGTGGATACTGTTGACATAGACCGCCTTGCGCCCGGTTTCGTCATGACGGCGAATCACCGGATGAGTCGCCGACTGGTCGGCGTTTGCGCTGTTCTTGCTCTTCACCGCTGCGTAGATGTCTTCATCGCGCGGCACAACGCTGGCGGAATTAATCGCCTTTAGCGGGGCCAGAGTGGCCTTCATGCCGGCCGACAAATCGTCGTATACACCATAGGTATCGACGAACAGTGTATCGCCACCACGCGGCGGAACCTGGCGCGCATACAGCATGGTTATCTTGGGTGGCCGCGCAAGGTACGTCGAATCGGAGTGCCAGAAGCTACCGAAACTCTCGGTTTCGGTTTCGGTTTTGATGATTTCGGTGATGAATGGAAATCCGTCCATGCCGTCGGCGAACATGTAATCCTTCAGCGGGCCGAAACGCTCGGCGAAATCATTGTACTGCTGCGGGGTCAAATGCTGCGCGCGGAAAAACAGCACCTGGTGATCGAGAAAGGCCTGGTTGAGTTGCGTCTGGGTAGCGGTGTCGAGTCGCTGCGACAGATCGAGCCCGCGAACTTCGGCGCCAATGACACTGGACTGGGGAATGATTTCCATGCTGGAACAATACCTGTAGAGCGAATTACACACGCAAATCGGGACAAATCATCGTATCATTCCGCCGACTAGTGGTCCATGCGGCAAGTTCAGTAACACTCGACGAACAGGATTCAAGCGATGGCGAAAGCAAACGAAATCCCCGAGCGCAGCGACGTGGTGATTGTCGGCGGTGGTATTGCCGGCATCAGCGCAGCGTGGTTTTTGCAGCAGGCGGGAATCGAAGTAACCGTCTGTGAAAAGGGCCGCATCGCGGGCGAGCAATCGGGGCGTAACTGGGGCTGGATCCGCCAGCAGGGTCGCGACCGCGCGGAGCTACCCATCGTCATGGAAAGCATGCGTCTGTGGCAGCAAATCGCTGACGCGCTAGACGAAGACATCGGCTATCGCCGCGAAGGCAGCCTCTACCTGTGCGAGAACGAGGCCGAAATGGCCAACCACGATCGTTTCATGGCGTTTGCACCGGATTTCGGGCTTGCCACGCAACGCCTCAATCGCAAGCAGCTCGAGGCCTTGATGCCTGAATGCCCGGCGCGCTGGCAAAGCGCGTTGCACACGCCCGACGACGGCCGTGCGGAACCGTCGCTGGCGGTGCCGGCCATGGCCAAAACCCTGGCGCAACGGGGCGTACGCATCATCGAAGACTGCGCGGTCGAACAAATCCTGACGCACAACGGTCAGGTCAGCGGCGTACGCAGCGAGCACGGTGAAATCAAAACGGGTACCGTGCTCTGCGCCGGTGGCGCCTGGTCTACCTTCCTGCTCAAGGGCTGCGGGATTCGCCTGCCGCAACTCACCGTCAAGGCCAGTGTTGCGCGCACCGCCCCGGTGCCGATGATTTTTAACGGCAACGCCTCGGGCAGCAAGGTTGCGATTCGGCGCCGCCTCGATGGCGGCTACAGCGTTGCGTCCTCCGATTACCTGGAAATATTCCCGTCGGCCGCACACCTCGCTTTTTTCAGGGATTTCCTGCCATTGATGCAAACTTCCTGGCGCAAGTTTCGTTTTCGCGTCCCCGAATTGACGGTGGACGCCAATTTCAAACGTCATCGCATTTTGAATCCCGAGCCATCCAGCAAAACCGTGGCACGAATCAAGTCTCGGCTGGTCGATCGCTGGCCGACCTTTGCCGGTGTCGAACTGGTCGAGGCCTGGTCGGGCATGATCGATGCCTTGCCAGACGTGGTACCCGTGCTGGATCGGACCGAGTCGATCTCCGGTTTGTGGATATCGACTGGCTTCAGCGGGCATGGCTTCGGCATCGGGCCAGCCGCCGGCAAGATCGTCGCCGCACTGATGCAGGGTAACAAGGTCGACTACGACCTCTCTCGCTTCCGCCTGTCGCGCTTCAGCGACGGCAGCAAGCTGGAACTCGGGCCGGCCATCTAGCGCCAACCGGGCCTGTCCTGCCCATCGCAGGCTATACTGATGCAATATTCAGGCAAAGCGGATAAACACGAGTGAAACATTCATACAAGGCGGCATTATTTTCGGCACTGATTTATCCTGGCAGCGGCCACTTGCTGCTGAAGCACTACCCGATGGGAATCCTCTTCGCCGGCACGGCCAGCGCCTGCCTCATCGCGCTGGTGGCGCGCGCGTTTGATATAGCGCAAACGATCAGCGACAAGCTTCTGAGCGGTGAAATTCCGCTGGATGCCACCCGCCTCAGCGAGGCAATATCCAATCAATCCGCCGCCGCGGGCTCGACCCTGACCAGTATCGCCACCTGGCTGCTGGTCGCCTGCTGGATTATCTCCAGTGCCGATGCCTTTCGCCTCGGCCGGCGCCTGGAGCGAGCCGCCAAACCCGCGAGTGCGGGCTAGGCGACAGGCGTTAGACCACAGGGATCAAAACACCGCCTTGAGTCCAAAGCTCGGATAGATATATTGCTTTTCCGCCTCGAAATCGACGATGTAGACATCTTTATCGGAAGTCAGGTAGACCAGAGATAAGTCGATCGAAACCGCTTCATTGAGAAAATAACGGGCGCCGCCACGCACGCCTAACACCAGCCCGGATTCATTGTAATTGCCAAAATCGGAATTGCGAAAGCCGATTTCACCACCGACGTAAGGCGCCAGCGAACCTTCCCCGAGGAACAGTTTTTCAATAAACGCGCTACCCTGTTGGGAGCGATAATCACCGGGTGCAATATCTTCCATCAGGGTCCACATGTATTCGCCACCAACCAACAGGTCATCGCTCAGAAACCAGCCGTAGCCGATCCGCAGGTCGATGTTGTCGCCATTGGGACCCTGGTAATCGAGCCCGCCATGCAAACTCAGTTCGCTTTTGCCGGCGAGCTCGGGTGTCTCGGCGGCGGCGGGCAGTAACCATAACGACAGGATTAGACTCAGAATTATCTTTAACATAACGATCTCCTCGGATGGGTTGCAAAAAGCTGACCAGTGAATTCCGGGGCTCATAGTGACTGCCGAACCTGAAGAAAAGCTGATTGCACTTGCACGAACTGCCGTCATTCCGGGTCCTGGCATTGCACTTACCAGCACCCAGATCCATGCATAATTATCAATTGCCGGCGAATCAGAGATGTAAGCGGCCGCCTTAACGGTTAAAATTACCGCAACTTGCGCCCATCCGCGGCGCGGGAAATCGACCTGCGAGATCTTCACACTGTGGCTTGTTACCGGCGCGACCAATTCTTGAAGCGATGGATCATCACCTGGGCACTGGCGTGCATCGTCGCCATCCCCCTGTCACTGTCGTCGGCCCTGGCGCAGTCCACCGAGCAAACCGAAAACGCGACCACCGAGCCAGTAGCTGAATCCCCGCAGGCCCAGGCCATCCGCAGATTGCTGGCCATCAAGCTGGCGCTCGATGAAAAACGCGGGCGCATCCGCGAATTGATCGAGCAACTGCAAACAGCCGACGAAGTAGACCAGGAAAGAATTCGCGCGCAAATCACTGAACTGCGGGAAACCATCGCAACATTGATGCAGTCTTTTGAAAACGTTGCGGTGAATGGCGCCAGCCTGAGCAGCCTGGATCCCCAGCCGAAGGAAAAACTGAGCTGGAACGATGAACTGATGCAAATCGCCCAGCCGTTGCTGAACAGCCTCAAGGAAGCCACCGAGAAACCGCGGCGTATCGAGGAATTGCGCCGCGAAATCGCGCTCTACCAGCAGCAATTCGAAGTCACTCGTCAGGCGGTCGAAGCGCTCGCCCAATTTGATCAACAGGAAGTACCGCCCCAGGTGGCGCAAGGGTTGGCCGGCCTTACCGCCAGCTGGCAGGAACGCAGCCGCGATATCGAACGCACGCTCAACCTCACACTTGACGAGCTACGCGCACTCGAATCAGAGGAGATCGATATCCTGGCGACGATGCTGGGCATCGGTGAAGAATTCTTTCTCGGGCGCGGGCTTACCTTGCTCATCGCCATTTTTACCGGCATCGGCCTGTGGCTCACGATGCGCACCCTGCACCGGCTGGTCAGAGCAAGACGCAAGGTCCGGGAAGATTCCGAGCGCGCGTCGCGCGTGCGCCTGCTGCTGTATGGCTATCACCTGCTGACCATCCTGATGGTATCAATGGGTGTGCTGTCGGTGTTCTACGTGCGCGGCGATTTATTGCTGCTGTCGCTGTCGATCATCGCGCTGGTCATGCTCATGCTCGGTACCTGGCGCTTCCTGCCGCGCTACGTCCAGGAAGGTCGCCTGCTGCTCAACGTGGGCGCGGCGCGCGAGGGCGAACGCGTGATCTACGGCGGCCTGCCGTTTCGCATCACCTCGCTGAACCTGTATTCGGAATTGCGCAACCCGGAACTGGAAGGTGTCATCCGTCTGCCACTGGCAGCAATGGCGCAGTTGATCTCGCGGCCGCGCGGCAATGAATCCTGGTTTCCGAGTCGTGTCGGCGATTACCTGTTGTTGGCCGATGGCAGTTTTGCCCACGTTTTGCAGCAAAGCATCGACTGGGTGCGGCTCAAGGTGATGGGCAGTATCGTGCACATCGGCAGCGCCGATTTCCTGCAGCAACCGGTGCGCAATATTTCCAGTGAAGGCTTTGGTGTCGCGGTGACTTTCGGCATCGACTACCAGCACCAGGCAATCGCGCTGCAGGAGGTACCGCATCGTATGCGCGACGCGTTGAACAGTGCTTTCGCCGACGCCGATTTCGGTGCCGACCTGAAAGACCTGCTGGTCGAATTCAAGGCGGCCGGACTAAACTCGCTCGACTATCTGGTCTACGCCAGCATGGATGGCAACAGCGCCGCGTCCTATTTTTCCATCGGCCGCCTGATCCAGCAGACCTGCGTCGATACCTGCAACCGCGAGGGCTGGGTCATTCCGTTCACCCAGATCACCCTGCACCAGGCCGATGCAGAACCCACGAAAGCCGAGACCTGATGATTATCGATGAGCTTAACGGTTGGTAGCGCGCTCGGCAGCGGCGTTAGCTGGAACCAGGACGCGGGCGCCCGATATTCTGCGGGCGCCCGATATTCTGTGTGATTGCATAGCTGGCTTACAGTGAATCAGTCGGTAACTTCGACGGCGACGATGAACAGCACCGCGTAGTCCTGCTTTTGGCATCCCACTACTGCGGGCATGGGGCCGCCGGGGGTCACCGGGAATTCGCCGCGTTTCACGCTGGCCGGGGTACAGGCACCACCACTGCCCGGGGTGTAGCGCGCCGAACGGCATGGCAGATGCGTCACATCGTACAGCGTTGCACCGCTATCGAGCTCCCAGCGGTGCTGCCCCTTATCGTCCATTTCGTGAATGGTCAACAACGCCACTACCTCACGATCACCGGTGACCATATAGCGGCCAGGTGGCAGCGAAAACACCGGCTTTTCCATGATTATGCCGTTTTCATCGAGCCACCAGTCGTTGGTGTCAAACGTCCAGTTGGCCGGCGCGATGCCGCCTCGCTCCACCAGGTGCGGTTCGAAATTTCTCAACCACACGCCGCGTGGGCCCGGATCGTCGACCCACAGCCCCCAGGTCTGCGCGCCATACCCGGAACTCGCCTGGGGATCACCCAGCGCAGCGATGAACTGGGTGCGCACGCCCTTGAAAGTAATCTTCCCATTGTTACTGGCATGGGCAGATGCCAGCGACAAAACAAGCAGCAGCATGAGGGTCAGTACCCGCAGCGCGAACGCCGAACAGGCGCTGTTTTGAAAACTGGTTTTTATATCACCGGTTGTGGAATCCGACATTGCAATATCCGCATTAATTTCGAACTGAAGCCAGCATTGACGCTAACGATACCTGATCTTTATACGTCCAATGCGTGCAAACAGATCACGGGCTCCAGGCCGCTAACTTTACCCCTTTTCAGCCGGAAAGGTAGTTAAACAATGTTACAACGGCTGCTCAAAACCGCGACCATCAGGGATAGCAGACCCGCGGGAGGGGTTCAGTACGGGACGGCAAAAGACGTCAAATGCACTGCAGCGGATCCCAGGCGAAGATCGCTTCGAGATAACTGGCAAAGGCAAATAGCGCCTGATCGCCGTGCGGCTTGCCGATCAGTTGCAGGCCGATGGGCAAGCCCGATGTGGTCTTGCCGCAGGGCAAGGTAATCACCGGCAAGGTGGTGGTAGTGATCGCACAACAGATCGCCAGCCAGCGGTAATACTCAGAGTATTCGAGTCCGTCGGAGAAACCGGGATAGCGTTCTTCCACCGGGTAGGCGGGAATGATCGACGCCGGACAGATCAGCAGATCGTAGTCCTGCATGAAGCTCGACGCGTTGACGAACACCTGCCCGCGGGCATCTAGCGAATGACGAATCTCGTCCGCATCCATGTCCAGACCGCGCTCGATGTTCCACACCACTTCGGGTTTATACACCTCACGATTGCGTTCCAGGTCAGCGCCGTAAGATTGCGCGTAATCAAGGGCTCTGGGCACATCGAAAGCGGCATTCATCATGCTGAGGTCGGGGTGCGCGTGGTCGATGCCAATGTGGTCGCCGTCAAGCATGGCGAGCACCGACTCGCAGAGTTCCACTACCTCGCGCGAGGTCTGCGTGACCCCGAGATCCTCGCTGAAGGCAACCCGTAGCGGTTTACGCGGTTGCGCCGCAGCCTTGCGAAACTCGTCCAGAGGGTGTGGCTTCGACAGGCCCGCAAGGTCACTCGGCCCGGCCAGCGCATCGGCAAACAGCGCGAGGTCGGCGACAGTACGCGCCATCGGCCCGGACTGCGAATACACGTCGAAGGGACTGAGCCCCGGATCGGAAGTCACCACGCCGGGCGAGGGCCGCAGGCTGGTCACCCCGCAGAAACTTGCCGGGGTGCGCAGCGATCCGCCGAGATCCGAGCCCTGGGCGAGCCAGGCGGTGCCACTGGCGAGTGCGGCGGCGGCGCCACCGGACGAGCCGCCGGCGCTGCGCGACCTGTCATAAGGGTTACGCGTGGCGCCGAACACATCGTTGAAGGTATTGCCACCGGTACCGAATTCCGGGGTATTCGACTTCGCGTAAATCACCCCGCCATTGGCTTCCAGGCGCTCGACCATGAGGCCCGATTTTTCCGGCACATGATGTTCAAAGCGTTTCGAACCACGGGTGGTTCTGACCCCGGCGACATCGCTCAGGTCCTTGATGGCGACCGGCACACCGGCGAGCACCGAACCGCTGAAATCCTGTTGCCGCGCGCGTTCGTGCGCGCGTTCGAAACACAGCGTCGGCAGGGCATTGATGTCGCCATCCACCGCGTCGATGCGCGCCGCGAGCGCGTCGAGGGTATCATCGATACTGATCTCGCCGGCCTGCAGCAGCGCCTGGATCTCGCAGGCGCTTTTGCGAATCAGTTCATCCATAGCGTTCTCGCAATACGTTCTTCTGAACTTTACCCATCGTGTTGCGCGGTAACTCGTCGAGCACGAATACTTTGCGCGGCAACTTGAAACGCGCGAGCGACGGTTCCAGCCCGCGAAGCAATGCCTCGGGATCGATCTCGGCGCCGGCGAGCGGCACCACGGCGGCGGCGACAGCCTCGCCGAAGTCCGCATCGGCAACGCCGAAGACCGCCGATTCGAGCACGCCGTCCAGCGCGTCGATCTCGGTTTCGATCTGTTTCGGATAAATGTTGTAACCGCCCGAGATGATCAGGTCCTTTTCACGCCCGACGATGTGTACATAGCCATCCGCATCGATCTTGCCCAGATCGCCAGTGATGAAAAAACCGTTGTCGCGCAGTTCCAGCGCGGTCTTTTCCGGCTTGCGCCAGTAACCGAGAAACACGTTGGGGCCGCGCACCTCGATCATGCCGGTTTCGCCGGGCGCCACTTCGGCCCCGCTTTGCGGATCGGTAATCTTGACATCGACCCCGGGCAACGCAAAGCCGACGCTGCCGACGCGACGCTCGCCGTCGTAGGGATTCGAGGTATTCATGTTGGTTTCGGTCATACCGTAGCGTTCGAGGATGCGCTGCCCGGTGCGTTCCTCGAACTGGACATGCGTTTCGGCAACATCGGTGCGCTGCCGGAAACGAACAGGCGCATGTGCGCCACCAGCGCGCGATCGAAGCGCGTCGTCGGCCAGCAGGCGCGTGTAAAAGGTCGGCACGCCCATCATGCTGGTCGACGCGCGGCAGTTGCGTCAAGCATCTGCTCCACGTCGAAACGCGCCAGGAAGATCATCGAGCCGCCGACCGCGCAGAATGATGTTGGTGGCCACGAACAGGCCGTGGGTATGGAAGATCGGCAACGCGTGCAGCAGCACGTCGTCGCCGCTGAACTGCCAGTAATCGACCAGCGTCAGCGCGTTCGACAACAGGTTGTCGTGGCTCAGCATCGCGCCCTTGGAGAGTCCGGTGGTGCCCGAGGTATAAAGAATCGCGGCCAGGTCCTGCGCACCGCGCGCGGCGTTGTCGAAATCCGTGGCGAGCGATTCGGCGGCGCGCATCAAACTTCCACTGCCATCGCCGCCCAGGCTAAACAGTGTCGCGGCGACATTCTGGAATTCCGGCTCGCGTCTGCTTTCGCAGACAAAAATCGCCGGTTGCGCGTCGTCGAGAAAGTAAGCGACCTCGACATGGGTGTAGGCCGTATTCAACGGCAGGAACACCGCACCGACGCGTATCGTGGCGAGATACAGCGCGATTGCCTCGGCCGACTTTTGCACCTGCACCGCAATGCGATCACCCGGCAATACCTTATTCGCACGCAGCAGGTTGGCGAAGCGTCCGCTCAGCGCGACCAGTTCTGCGTACGACCAGGTACGACTGCCAGGCACATCGAGCAGCACGCGAGTATGCGTTTCACGCCCGTTCAGCAAACCGTCGTAAAGATGATTGGACGCCATCGATTCCTCCTGTCAAATAATCGGTACCGGCTTGCGCCGCAGACCGCTGATCGCGTTGCCGGCGATGGCGAGCATCAGGATAGCGCCGCCCAGCAAAGTGTACATGCTCGCCGTTTCACCGATGAAAATCCACACCCAGAGCGGCCCCAGCAAGACTTCCGTCATCGACAACAGGGCCAGTTCCGCGGCCGGCACCACGCGCGAACCGATGGTGTAAATCACCAGTCCCATGCCGACCTGGAACACGCCCATGGCAAGGGATATGAGAATGTCGTTGCGCGGCAGGTCGAACCCGTAGCCATTGAACTGGCACATCAGTCCGGCGGTAATGATGGCAAAGATACCGGCAAGAAACACCGCGGGCAACATGTCTTCGAGCTTGCCCCAGCGCAGCGCGATGGTAAACACGGCGAAGCCGCAGGCCGACAGTAACGCACTCAGGTTGCCCACCAGCCTGCCGCTGGCAAAGCCGTTGACCACCATGATGGCGATGCCGACGATGGCAAACACCATCGCCACCCAGGTCGCGCGCCGCACCGGCTCGCGCAGGACCACCCAGCCGGCCACGGCGGCGATGAATGGCGCAGCGGCAAACAGCAGCATGGCATTGGCCACGGTGGTCGTCTGAATCGCGTAGATACCGCCGGCGAAGGCAAACACCAGGCCAACGCCACCGATCGCCCCGGCGATACCGGCGCTGCGAATCGCGCGCAGCGGCCGATACCCTGAGCGCAAACTGATGATGCAAAACAGGAAGGTGGCGAGCGCCAGCGAACGGTAAAATAGAATCTGCCAGACATTGGCCTCTTCGATCAGGCGCACTCCCAGCCCCATCGACGACCAGAACACACCGGACATCAATACCAGCGTGACCCCGGCCAGGTAACTGAGGTTGGTGGTCTCAAGCCTGGTAGCCAGGGTTTCAGACATATACTTCGAATCCGTATTCGTCGCTAAGCGGCCGAGAGTAATCCAAGGCAGTCCGATTGCAAAGCAATTGTTACCCGGCAGTTTTACAGTCGCAATTGACGAGTTTAAACTGCCGGCAGCGGAGGGCCCATGCAAGCGAGCAAATCATTCAATGCCAGGACCGTCGACTGGCACAAACCCGGAGTCCATATCGACCCCGGCCAGATACCCGGTTACGCGGCCGGCGCCAGGGATATCGAGATTTTCCAGCGCGATGGCGTGGTGTTGCTGCGCGGCGTGTTCGCCGACTGGGTTGAGCGCCTGCGCGCCGGCCTGCAGCGCAACCTGGAAGATCCGCAGCGCTTCGCCTTTCCCTGCGAGAGTAATCCCGAGGGCGAACCCGGCCGATTTTTCGACAGCTACTGCAACTGGCAACTGATTCCCGAGTATTTCGATTTCGTCGCGCATTCCTCGCGCCGCTTCGCTCGCCGGCCAGTTCATGCAGAGTGATAGCGCGCGCTTCTTTCACGAGCACGCATTCGTGAAAACCCCCGGCACACAACGCGCCACTCCCTGGCACCAGGACCTGCCCTACTACTGCGTGGACGGCCGGCAAACCGCCAGCGTCTACGTGTCGCTGGACCAGGCCGACGCCGAGGTCGCCGTACAGTTCGTCAGGGGCTCGCATCGCTGGGGTAAGTTGTTCTACCCGCGCGTCTTCGAGGACGGCAGCGATTTCAACGACGATCTACCCGGGAACCCGCTCGAGCCGGTTCCCGATATCGATGCCGACCGTGACGCCTGGGACATCGCTACCTGGTCACTCGAACCC